>OZ250151.1:3182500-3798717 GCA_965237725.1 Candidatus Spongiihabitans sp. | reverse complement strand
GCCAACGCGCCTGTGGCCACGGTAGAAGATTTGATAAATTTTCTTCTGGATAAATTGGTTTTCTTTGTCATGTAATGTGTCTCCGTCGATGAAATTTAAATTAATTCTGTTTTAGTCTTACTGGTACAAGTTAAAAAATCGGCATTACCTCGGAAATCGCACTAGCTGGTTTTGATATCCGGGAACGTATGCTCGGGTTTAAATTGGTCAAAACTGTCTAAAGTCTGACCATTACATTGTGCCTGAATTTCTGATCCAGGTACAACACAGGATGACAATTTATATCGCTGATACATGTCTTTTGTCACCCCATTGTCTTCGATACACACCGCCGCAATACCAGCAACAACACCCTGTTGGCGCTCCACAAGCTGTATTCCGGCGGTCATGGTACCGCCGGTTTCAATCCACTGATCAACCAGCAATACCCGAGTGCCCGGTGCAAATGCAGGTTTGCGCATTTCCATTTCCTGAGTTTGCCCAGAATAATTACTCATGGGTACCACATCAAAATCCACTGGGATTTTCCCACCCTTACGTATGGTCAGGAACCCTTTCCTCAGCCGGGTGGCCATGCCTGCGCCCAACACAAATCCTGCAGCATCAAATCCAGTAACTAGGTCGATCTCATCTTCATCAAACGGCGCCAGCAAATCATCCAGTATTGCGTGGAATGATTTTGCATTGACATAGGCCGCCGATGGGTCGAGCCAGGCATATTTATCCCCTCGCGAGCGCGGCGCCATCAGGCTCAGATACCAGCGCGCATTTCTATCATTTTCGTTTTCAGACATATCAGCTTTTCCTCCGAATTTTGCTCATCAGCATTTCTAACCGCAGCGGATCAATATTATAAAAATCGTCGTCATGATTAATACCAGTGGCCACTAGAATACCATCCAGAAACTGGCTATAGCCCATGACATTTTCTGGGGTAATCCCCGAGGCCAAAGCAAGGGCTGAATCGTTTAGACCCTGGCGAAAAACGGCAACCTTGTCGATACCCGCTTCTTCACCCGTCGCAATCCCAGAGGTAGTGACCACGTCCATCCATCTGGCGGCAATAATAGCAGACGGCAAAAAGTCCTTTTCATCGACCGCCCGTTGCTTTTTAAACGCCGTGCCTCCGAAATAGAGCCCATCCCAGCCACTATCCGCCTTGATCTCGAGAATTTCCTTGGCCTCGGGTTGATCGTCGATGGCGCGTTTCTCATCAATCCGCCCATCATCTGCCCAATAACCATCAATCCGTATGCCCTCTTTTTCCAGTTCGGCGAGAATTGGAAAAGCATATTTACCGGTGACCGCGAGAAAGTTAATCCCGATCCACAATTCAGGGTAAGCCTGACGAATAGTACGAATAATAGGTAAAAATTGTGCTACATCAAAATCATGATTGATCAGGAAAATGCCCTGGACGCCGTGTTCTACGGCGAAATCGATATTTCGGCTGGTTTGATCATGATCAAGTACATGAATTACCGGCAGTACTACAGTACTGGTTGCGTCAAAAACGGCTCTAAAAGATTTTCGATTCATTATCCAAACAAATACCAGCAACCTATTACTGCACCTATAACCCCCGCGGTATCCGCTAACAGCGCTGGAATCAAGGCGTATCGGATTCGTCGAATGCTAACCGCACCGAAATATACCGCCAGAACATAAAATGTAGTTTCAGTTGAGCCCTGTAGGGTGCTGACCAAGTAACCTGTGTAACTATCCGGGCCAATGCTCGGATCATTGATAATCGAGGCCATGATGCCATAGGCGCCGGACCCGGAGAGGGGGCGTAATAATGCCATGGGCAAGGCGTCAGCTGGCAGACCAAAAGATTCGGTAATTGCACTTAACGGAATAATCAGCATATCCATTGCACCACTGGATCGGAACATGGCAACTGCAACCAGAATGGCCACAAGATAGGGAATTATGCGCAATGCGACATTGAAGCCCTCTTTGGCCCCTTCAACAAAAGCTTCATAGATGCGGACCTTCTTCACCGCACCAAAAGTCAAAAGTCCAAGCATAATACCAGGGATGATCCATGGCGAAATTACCCGACCATAAAAAACGGTCAGCGGCACAATGGCGGCTAGGCATCCGAGGACAATCCAGGTAGCCAGGGGTGAGTAAGACTGACACCCCTCACTTTTTTGTTCAGCTGTGTTGGGTATTGCAGGTTCCGTTACTGCAACCGTGTCTACTGATACGGATTGTGAATCACGCCAATAGCGCTGACAAATTTTGCAGGCAATTATGGCCACAGTGGTGGAGCAAATCGTGGCGAACAATGTCGTCGGTAAAATTCCCGCAGGATCCATAGATCCAGCTGATGCCCTTAATGCGATTACCCCGGTTGGCAAAAGCGTGACCGAAGAAGTATTTATCGCCAGAAACAACGCCATTGAGTTTGTTGCGGTGCCTTTGTTTTTATTCAATTCATCCAGCTGCTCCATGGCGCGAATCCCAAAAGGTGTCGCGGCATTGCCAAGACCCATGACATTGGCTGAGATATTCATAATCATCGCCCCCATGGCAGGATGATCTCCCGGAATTTCAGGAAACAGCCGAATCATCAGCGGTCGGACCAGTTTGGCGATGATAACCAGTAGTCCGCCCTTTTCCGCCACCTTCATCAAACCAAGAAATAATGCCATCACCCCAACCAGTCCAATAGCCAATTGCACCGCTCCGGTGGCCGAGTCGATCATGGCGCTGCTTAAGACGGTCATCGGCGCTTCTTCCATGGTCCCCTGCCACAGTACCTGCCGAACCGCTGCTACAACAAAAGCAATGGCACAAATGGCATAAAAAACAATATTCACAGCAGCATAAATATCAAAGTAATCTAAACATTCTCGTTCCCAGCGATATCTTCGAACCAGATATCCGGGCGCTCTTCAATAAATTTTGACATCAGTGCTTTACATTTTTCGTCATCTGCCAAAACCACTTCTACCCCGTTTCCCTGTAGATACTGAATATTGCCTGGAAAATTGACATCCTCTCCTACCACCAGCCGACCCACTCCGAAATGAATAATTGCGCCGGTGCACATCATGCATGGGCTTAACGTTGTGTAAAGATCAATGTCACGGTAGTCGTCAATCAAGCCGGCACTGCGCAGGCAATCCGTTTCCCCATGCATAACAGGATCTCCCTCCTGTACCCGTTTGTTTCTACCCCGGGCGATAATTTCACCGTCCTTGACCATCACTGCGCCAATGGGCGCACCACCTTCGTTATAACCAGACAACGCCTCCTGGTAGGCCATGTCTAAAAATTTATGATCTAACTCTTTCATCACTTAACCTCCATTTAATTGAATGCATTCATTCGTCGAAATGAACCTGACCGGAATATCTTTTGAAATCAATAAATCTATGGCCTGGTTCGAGGATTCGGGCAAGCCGATTACCAACCCGCCAATTGAAAACTGAAGTATCGTTCCGGCAACCAGCATATTCGGGTATCGCGTCGAATACAGGGTGAGCTCGCGCTGATCAGTCCGCCGACCCGCCTGGCGAATACATTCCATTTCTGCAATGGCCATTGGATTATTTGATATACGACTTTTATCGTTGCTGGCACCGACAATCTCTTCGCCTTTTACAAGCACCGCGCCTACCCTGGGTTGGCCATCCGACTCACTCTCCAACGCTTGCTGAATTGCCAATTTCAAATTATTGGTATGATCGATATCGGATTGATTCAATCTTATGTGCCTCTAGTTCAGATATAGATATAATTAATCTGAGCATATCATTTATACTGTGTGTGTCCAGAAACCTGAAAACCATAAGTTTAAATTTAGGAAACGCCATATGAACGCTACTGTAGTCGATCACCCACTGATTCAACACAAACTGACATTGATGCGTAGAAAAGAAACGCCAACCAGTTTATTTCGGCAATTGGTCAATGAAATTGCCATGTTGCTTGGTTATGAAGTCACCCGGGATCTGGCTCTTACCAATAGAGAGATCGAAACCCCACTGGAAGTCATGGCGTCTCCAGTGCTGGCGGGTAAAAAACTGTGTTTCGTTTCAATTCTACGGGCTGGCAATGGCTTGCTTGACGGTATGTTGACCCTAATGCCATCCGCCCGGGTTGGCCACGTCGGTTTGTATCGAGATCCAACAACTCTGGTTGCCGTGGAGTATTATTACAAGGTTCCCCAGGATATTGGCGATCGACTGGCTATTGTTGTGGATCCCATGTTGGCCACGGCAAATTCCGCTATCGCTGCCCTCGATCGTTTAAAACAGGGGGGCGCCAAAAAACTAAAATTTGTCTGCCTACTTGCATCGCCGGAAGGTATTGAAGCCTTTAACGCCGCCCACCCCGATGTTCCCGTGTATACCGCTGCCATCGATCGTGAGCTAAATGATCATGGTTATATTCTTCCAGGTCTTGGAGATGCAGGAGATCGGATTTACGGAACCCGATAGTTCTGGGTCAGTGGGTCAGGACAAAAGGCAGAGTATTTTCTAACGCCCTTTGACATTTACCTCATATCCCGGCTCTTCCGGCTCATCATCCAGCATCTCTGGCGGGAAGCCAGGTGCGCTGATATCCAGTCCGGTGGCTTCTTCGAGCCGTCGAATAATATTGGGTGACAATTCTCTTGGACCATACCGCTCCTGCCCGTCCGCAAATATATCCACCATTACCGGCGCAAGTTCAAGGGGCACATTTGCACGACTGGCAACTTCGCTGAACAATCCAATGTCCTTGCAAACCAGATCCATGGTGAAACTGATATCTCTGCTACCATTTAAAATAACCTGGCTTTCGGTTTCGTGAACAAATGAATTTCCAGATGAAATTCGGATAGCTTCATAAGCGGTACTCAAATCCATTCCGGCAGCCTTTGAAGTAACCAACGCTTCGCATACTGTCAGTAAATTTGCGGTAGCCAGATAATTGGTAACCACTTTAAGGATGGATGCCGATCCCAATGGACCCGTATGGAGAATTCGTCTTCCCATGGTGGTCAGGATAGGAAGCATCCTCTCAAATGTTTCTCTTTCACATCCTGCAAAAATAGCAATATTCCCCGTTGCTGCGCGATGACAACCGCCGGATACAGGACAATCTACGGGTTCAGCGCCAACCGCTTTAACCAGCGCACCGAGCCGGTGAACCTCAGCTTCGTCCGTCGTACTCATTTCCGCCCAGATTTTTCCCTCACTTAGTCCTTTTAGAACACCATCATCAGCTTCGAGAACTGCTGCGCTTGCAGCGGGACTGGGTAAGCAGGTAATTAGAAGGTCAACCTCCTGAGCCATTTGTTTGGGACTCTCTCCCCATTTGGCGCCACCATCAAGAAAAGGCTGAGCAACTTTTTTATGGAGATCCCGAACAGTGAGATCGACACCATTGCGTAACAGGCTGCCGGCGAGTTTTCCACCCACATTACCCAATCCAATAAAACCGACTCTAATCATGATATCTCCAGAAATGTAATAAAGATTACAGGGATCGAAAAAAATTGACTGGCGAATTATTTATCAATTTGTCAGATGAATCAATTATATTATTTGGCGCAGTCGGTGTATTCTTGATCATCCAACAAGACCTTTAACAACTCGTTAATTTTTTATGAAAAGAATTTGTGTTTATTGCGGTTCAAAACCCGGGAGCCAACCCGAATACCTGGCAGCAGCGGAGAACCTGGGTAACGCTATGTTGGCGCTCAACGTCGGACTGGTCTACGGTGGTGCCACCGTAGGACTCATGGGGAAAGTTGCTGACACCATCCTGGCCGGCGGCGGCGAGGCTGTCGGAGTCATTCCACGGGTACTATTTAAAAATGAAATCGCCCATAGCGGACTCACAGAGTTGATTACTGTAGACAATATGCACCAGCGCAAAGAACGTATGGCCATATTGTCCGATGGCTTTATTGCCCTACCCGGGGGTTATGGCACCCTGGAAGAAGTCCTGGAAGCGATTACCTGGTCACAGTTGAAAATTCATGTCAAACCCATTGGCTTGCTCAACATAAATGGTTACTACGATAAGTTATCGGAATTTATCGATCACGCAGTCGACCAGGAATTCATTAAGCCAAAATTTCGATCACTTTTCTCCATGCACAGCGATCCAACAAAATTAATCGAACAAATGGAATCGATGTACGAGCCCAACCAAATTAAGTGATCCTATTTCAATTGATATCAACAAGCTTTAAGTCGATGCACATTGAGAAATCGTCGATGTCTGCCTTATACTCCGATTTCAACTGATCGATGCAACACATGCGTTAAAGCGCTCTGCAGGTGTTTCAAATTCTAATGTTTTTCGCCGCTAGAAACTCAATAGAAAACAGGGATCGATTTATATTAGAATACACCACCATCAACAATAGTAGACTCTTCCGAGAGGCAAACCAATGAGTGAACGAAATCGCCGTAAGGCGTTAAAGTTACTGGCCGTAGGCGCGCCTATGGCGTGGACAAAACCAGTTGTCAAAAGCGTAATTCTCCCAGCCCATGCCTCAGTCACCACCTGTTGCGTCACTTACATTAATTTATTACCAAACTCGGGAAATGTGGTGGTAAGTTCTGCCCTCCTATGCAGTGGCTCATTTTTAATAAGTGGAGGCGGTGCTGGTCCAGGAGCCTGGATAGGATCAGGACAAGTTTCGGGCAGTGGCGATTTCAGTTTTGAAGTATTCACTGATATCGGGGGCTGTTGTGTGACAGTATCTGGCAATGCGGATTGTTGTGGTTTTGAGGGGTCATTTGGGAGTACCGCAATTTCTGGAATCTATCCAGGGTGCGAATAATTTAACGGCCATTGCTACCGAAGAAAATTAGGCTCAGAACTTGAATCTTGAATTGCCCGCTTTGGGTTGCGATCTCAATTGGTCGATGCAACAGAAATAGAAATTTTGGGGACACAAGAATTTTATTTGATTCTATGAATAGTGTATATCCTGGTTAATTTTGTATAGCGCCCCTGGAATTCTGGAATATTTTATTAGAATCCTCATTCCACTGAAATTTCGCTCAATAGCACCAAAACCCGCCATTTCGCTGAATATGGGTCAAATTAGTTGAACTTTTACAGTTTTTTTTGGTAGAATTCGGCAGTTCGTCGTGTTTAAACATGCTACATTCACAATGTACTAAACTAATTAGAATCACGTGAGGTTGAATATGAAAAAGAATACTAATACAGATAAAAATCTATCTGTTCGAAATAAGAAAAACCGGAGAGCGTTGTTAAAGTCTCTGGCTGTTGGCGGTGGCGCTGTTGCTGCAGTTAAGGAAGTTCCCGGGGACTGGATTAAGCCTGCCATCAATTCCACATTGCTGCCGGCCCATGCCGCAACGACCTGTGCCATTAGCAGTTTTTCGGTTAATGTAGATGCTGGTGGCGATGACCAGGGGACATTCAATAGTTCAGCAACGACTGATGATGTTCCAACAGCTACTAATGACATAGAATTTAATATAACTGCCAATGTTAATATGAATGTGGGTGGCCCTTATAACTATAATTTATTCGCCAATGAAACTCAATCTGCCAATGCTGATTTGAATAGCGTAAATCAAAATGTTCAACCCAGCATCAATGGAGTATTGTCGTTCAGTACAATATCCACTAATAGTCATGGTGATAACGATGGTGATACCGGGGTACAGTTTACCCTGACCCCGGATAATCCAGGTTGTGGTAGCCCTCAGGCAATTACCATTGTTGTGCCAGTGTTTGTACCCCCATCCTAGCAATAATCTGCAGTTTTCTAAAAAGCCATTCAGCAGAAATACTGGATGGCTTTTTTTATTCTGTATCCAGAATCAACATTCCCTCTTCAAACAGTTTTTGTAGCAAGAACTTGATTCCTTCCCAGTCGGAATGAACTTTCATCAGAGTATTGCCACTGATAACGGGATTGGCACTAAAAAATATCGCCTCCAGCAAAGGCTTTGATACATTATTCAGGTCCAGCACCTTGCCCCGCACCGTTACCATTGCGGAATGCTTTTCTTCGTCATATCGGATCAACGCTTTCTGGCTTGTTGCCAATTTAAACGCAGTATCTTTGGATAGTTCATCGGACAAAATTCCGATCTCCGGCAATTGAAAATGTTGCCTGACAGGATTTCTAGTCATACAAAATCGGTTAAAACTTTCCTGCATCCCGGGATCATCGATAACATTTTGCATATGCTGACGAAATTTCTCCATATGTTGATGAAATACATCGTCTTCTCTGTTACCACCCAGTGACGCAATATCAACTATAGGAAAGTCCTGGCGCAGGAATTCATCACTCTCCAATAATTGCTGATTGATCCAGTGCAGGAATTCAATACCTGATCGAGGTCCCTGACTGACGGTCAAGTGTACGGAAGGGGTCTGGCTCAAGGCGTAATGCCAATGGCCGCGGGGAATATACAAAACATCCCCTGGGGTCAGGGTGCATTCAACATAACATTTTAAATCCTCCGGCGGCTCCTGCTTGGGTTTTCTTTCGATGTCCAAAGGGAACATTCGGGTGGGCTCGAACACTTTCCACAATTTATCCCCCGTCGTCTGCATAATAAATACATCGTGACCATCATAATGACAATCAAACCCCTGCTTGGAAGGAAATGAAGTGTAACAATTGATATTTACAAATGAATTCATGTCCTTTCCCAACCCATTTGAGAGCTGCTCGACCATGGGATCAATTTGTTGGGCAGAATTGATGATCAGGGTTGCGCCCTCGGTAAGCCAGTGAAACAATCGACCGAGTTCGACATTTTCCAGGGGCTTTTTTTCATAAACCAGTCGTATTGCTTCCAGGCTTGGCCGACCGAGATTAAGTATATCGTTGATTTCGTCCCAACCAAACAAATCCGGATATCGATCCGCCGACCCCGGAATGTAAATGGCTTTCTTCCCTTTGTATTCTTTTAAAAACTGATCAGTGGAAAGGGTTCCCAGTACATAGGCTAAGTCAAACATGGCTTTTATTTATTCTTGCTGATTAAAGTGAACTGCTAGATTACGAGGGCAGATAGATTATAGAAACAGGATGATTATAAAATAAGTCACGAAGAAATGGGCGATCTCGGACAGACCGCATTTAGCAGAATTTCATATGTCTGCCTCTGGCAATTCTCAGACTTTTTTCGGTTTTATTTGATGCCTGCTTCTCTTAGGGCTGGTAAATCGAATCGAAAAATTTGTTTTTATGACCTTAGTTTTTCACCTTTAGGATCAAATAATGGTTCGGTTAGTAGTTTCGCCTTGTGCGGCTTGCCCAATATTGCTACGTCATACTCACCACCTGGATCAAGCTGGGGTGTATTGACATAACCCAATGCAACGGAGGTATTAAATGCAAAGCTATAGGAACCCGAGGTAATTCGACCCGCATATTCACCATCTTTAAAAATGGCTTCTCCACCCCAGGCATCTGCACCTTTGTCACCGGGTTCTGATTCAATGGAAAAATTACATAACATTTGTCGAGTTGGTAAATCTTTGACTTTCATATAGGCTTCTTTGCCGTGGAATTGTGGCTTGTCGGTCTTTACCAATGGAGCCAGGCCTGATTCCGTTGGATACCATTCCGGAGAATATTCCCGACTCCAGCTACCATATCCTTTTTCGATGCGCATGGATCCCAGTGCCCGGGAGCCCACGGGTCGAATACCGTACTCCTCCCCCAATTTTAAGATGGCCTGATATAGCGCCAACTGATTCTCCTCTGCCACATAAATTTCAAATCCAAGGTCTCCTGTAAATGATACCCGCAACACGATGGCTTCATAATCATCGATGGTAATTACGCTGTTGCGCATAAAACGCAGGTTTTCATTGGAAAAATCCTGGCCGGTTAATTTTTCGAAAACCTTTCGCGCATTGGGGCCCGCAAGATTAAAACCCGCCATATCATCCGTCACACAGGAAAAGTTAACGCCCTGTGCTGGCAAAAATTGCTCAAACAATCGCAGGTGATAATCTTCTGCGATACCCGAGCCGATCATAAACAAACGCTCCTCGCCAAGCCTGGCTACGGTAAAGTCTCCAGCGAGCCCGCCACGCAGACTCAGTAATGGGGCCAGACAGGTTCTACCAATTTCTTTGGGTACGTGATTTGCAATAATCTTGTCCAGCCATTCCACCGCATTGACTCCGGTAATTTCGTATTTCGCAAAGTTTGACGTATCCACTACCCCCACAGAAGATCTTAAGGCATTGACTTCCTGAGCCATGATGCCAAACCAGCAAGGACGTTCAAAACTGAATTCGTCTTCCTGGACCACACCATCGGTGGCATACCAGTGTGGATGCTCCCAGCCATATGACAGTCCGAACACACCACCAAGAGATTTCTGCAAATCATAAACCGGCCGGCGTTTTATCGGCCTGCCAGCATCGCGCTCTTCATTAGGGAAATGGATTCGAAATCGCGAGCTATAGCTGTCCAGCGCTCTGGCTCTGGTATACTTCTTGTTTGCCCAGGCACCAAAGCGACACACGTCCCAGGCAAACATATCGAGTTCGGGTTCACCATAGACAATCCATTCAGCCAGGGTTTTACCCAGCCCGGCGCTTTGGCTAAAGCCTGGAATAATTCCTGTACACACATAATAATTTCTCAAACCCCTAACCGGCCCAAGCAGAGCAGAAGAATCCGGCGACCAGATCATGGGCCCATTAATCACTTTCTTGACTCCGGCATCGGTTAACACCGGTACGCGATCACAGGCACGCATCACATTATCCACAATGCGATTGAGATCTTCCTGCAATAAATCATGACCGAAATCCAGGGGCGTTCCATCTTCTGCCCAGAACCGACCATCCTGCTCATAAGCGCCAACCAGTAAACCCTTGCCTTCCTGACGCAGATAATATTCTTTGTCCCTATCCGCAACCAAAGGCAACTCTCGATCGAGAGCGGCAATTTCCGGAATCTCTTCGGTAACAAAATACTGATGCTCCATAGGGATCAAAGGCAATTCAACCCCTGCGAGTTTTGCCACTTCTCTACCCCATAAACCCGCAGCGTTGACCACCGCCTCGGCATGAATATTACCCTGGGGTGTTATTACATCCCAACTACCATCACTTCTGGGATTGGTTTCGATAACCGGCGTGAATCGGTTAATTTCGCCACCATTCTTTCTTGCACCCTGGGCGTAGGCATGCGTAACCCCAGATGGATCAACATGCCCACCCAGTGGTTCATACATCGCGCATTTGACATTATCGATATTGAGCAGCGGATGAAGATCGAGAATTTCTTTGGGGGAAATTTCATAAAACTCGGCGTTAAACGCGAAAGCCTTAGATGCCTGGAGTTGAAGCTGGTGAACCCGCTCCTGGGTGCACGCCAGGTAAATTGAACCTGGCTGGTGAATGCCGCAGGACTGGCCGGTTTCTGCTTCCAGTTCCTTGTAGAGATTCATGGTGTAATACTGTAGGCGAGAAATATTATTATTGTCGTGGAGTCCATGAATGCCCGCAGCAGCATGCCAGGTGGATCCCGAGGTCAATTCATCTCGCTCGAGTAAAACAACATCGGTATGCCCGAGTTTGGTTAAATGATAAAGAATACTGCAACCAACAAGGCCGCCACCAATGACAACTACTTGAGCATGGGATTTCATTTAAAAAATTTACTGTTAAGGGTTTTGGGAAATCTATACCCGGATAATAAATAGTTATCCCGTTTTTACGTCTTTATTTGTCAGGCTCGAGACATAAGTGATAATTCGCTCACAGGCTACCGCTAACTTGTCGTTAGGCACACACAGACTAACCCGGACAAGATCGGTAACACTTTTTCCAAAACCGTCACAGGGTAAAACCCCAACATCATAGTGATCGAGCAATTCTCGAGCGAATTGTCGGCTTGTAACCGGCAACGCCGATACATCGAGCACAACATACATACCACCAGCGGCGCTAAAGACGCCAAGGCCATCAACATCAGCCAATGCCTGATTAAATAGTTTTCGGCGCGAATCCATATTGTTGCGCACTTTGTCCGCAGTCGCTGTTCCCGATTGCAATGCAGTAACCGCAGCGTCGAGAATAAATTCTGGCAACCCATACGCCATGCACATGGCCAGATTGTACAAATTGCCCATTAAATTAATCGGCCCGACTATCCAACCCAATCGCCATCCAGTCATTCGATGAGATTTTGACAGACTCGATACGGTGATACAAACCTGATCCGCACCGGGCAAACTTGCCGGACTCGCCCGATCTTTGGGCGACAAAATTTCCTGATACACCTCATCGTTGATTAACCAGATATTGTTCTTCACACAGGCAGCAACCAGGGGTTTAAATTGCTCGATGGTGTATATCGCACCCATCGGGTTATTCGGAGAGTTCAGCACAATTGCCTTGGTTTTAGGGGTAATCGCAGCGATGATATCATCGGGATCAAGCTCGAAGTTATTTTCCGCCTTTACTGAGACACTAACCAGAGTTGCCCCGGACGCTGTAAAAGTTGCCGGGTAGGTGGTGTAATAAGGTTCAATCAGAATAACCTCATCACCATGTTCAAGCACGCATTGGGCTGCAGAGAACAGAGCATTTTGAGCACCCGCAAAAACCGCACAATTATTTACATCTACACCCTGGTTCGTGAGCTCGTTGTGGCGCTTGGCAATAGCCAACCTTAAGTCCATGGAGCCCTGAACCTGGGTATAGTGATGCCGGCCTTTCCGCAGGCTATTAATGGCAGAGTCAACAATAACGTCATCAGTATACTCATCGGTTTCCTGGCCAACGCTCAGAACTATGATGTCTTCACCCGCTTCGAGTCGAGCTAGACCGTCATAATGTACATCCCAGGAATCAACGCTCTCTCCGGATATGCGTTGAACTAAACTTGAAAATTTCATTGTGGGTGTTATAACAGTGAGTAAAAGCTGGATAGTATCACGGCGAATTTGAACTAAACTAGACCTATTCGATCAATTATTTGGGGTGTCACTTTCAAAATCAATTTTCCCGCAGAACCATAGGGGTTGGATTTAAAATTGCACCTTCGTTTTATTAATTATAACAATCAATAATTTCATCAATGTCAACCAAGTTTCAACAACACATCGATCTATTGATAAAAAATGCCAACACCGTTTTGCTGGGGAAAGAAACTAAGATCAAACTGGCACTGACGGCGATATTTGCTGACGGCCATCTACTGATAAATGACATCCCTGGTGTGGGCAAAACCACACTGGCAAACCTGATTGCAGGTTTGATGGGCTTAAAGTTTCAGCGTATCCAGTTCACCAGCGATCTGTTGCCTGCGGATATCACCGGCGTATCCATCTATAGCAAGGCTAATTCGAAATTTGAATTTCACCATGGCCCGATTTTTGCCCAGCTGGTATTGGCTGATGAAATTAATCGTGCCACGCCAAAAACCCAGAGTGCATTACTCGAGTCCATGGAAGATCGGCAGGTTACTGTTGAAGGGGTTACTCATAAGCTACCTACGCCTTTTTTCGTAATCGCAACTCAAAACCCATCCGAACAGGTTGGCACATTTCCACTGCCTGAATCCCAACTTGATCGATTTTTACTTTCTATCGACCTGGGATATCCTGATCAAAAGTCCGAACGGGAAATGTTGCAGCACCGTGACCCCAGATTATTACTCAACAAGATTAAACCCTGTATTTCTAGAGAAATTCTGCTGGAGATACAGCAATCCGTTAACCAGATACATTGCTCCGAACCGCTACTCGATTACCTCCAGGCAATCATAGAATTCAGTCGGACCCACCAGCGATTTTTAAACGGTTATTCACCGCGGGCTGCAATGGGCATTTTGCGCGCAGCTAAGGCCTGGAGCTTAATTGAAGGACGAGATGCGGTGCTTCCTGAAGATATTCAAATGATTATTCCAGCGACATTGCACCATCTCAACGCAAGCACTGGCAAGGTCAAAGCAGAAGAAGACATACTTAATCACGTTGCTATCCCTTAATCAACAAAACCGACTTTCAATTTTCAAAAGTAGTTCCCAGGAAAACTACTTTACCAAAGCATTTAATCGAACATCAAAAGTTGATGCTTCGGGCAAAATAACCATAACCCCTAAACAGATTTATATTATTCCAACGCGTTATGGGCTGACCTTCGCGGTCATGGTATTTGCCATGCTCATTGGATCCCACAACTATGGTATTAATCTGGGCTTCATACTAACTTTTTTGTTAGCCGGTATTGGCGTCTCGGCCCTGCTCCAGACCTGGCGAAACCTTGTTGGTCTTGAAATATCCCCAGGAATGGTTGAACCCGTATTCTGCGGCGAGATTGCAAACTTCCCGATTCTGTTACACAACAATAGAGTGACAACGCGGCCCGGTGTTCAGCTAAAGCCGGACAAACTTCCCATCAAATCGTCAATAGAACAATCCGTAGCAACCGATTTACCGAATAATCAGAACATCCTGGTCAACTGCCCGCTACGCCCCGAACGAAGGGGCAATTTTGCACCCCAACGATGGACTGTATTTACTTACTTTCCAGTTGAACTGTTTTACTCATGGGCGTACTTTCACACCCAGCAAAAATGCATGGTGTATCCAAAACCCATTGAATCAGACATTCCCCTGAATCAACTGTTTAAATCCAATATTAGTAATGGCATAGAAACCGAAGACAATATTGATTTTTTCGGCCATCGTAAATATGTCCCCGGCGATAATCTAAATCGCCTGGACTGGAAAGCTCTTGCCAGGGGGCGCGGCTATCTGATCAAAAAATTTCTTAAAACTGAAGGCGATGATATCTGGCTAAACTGGGAAGATGTGAATAGTGAAGATAAAGAGGAAATTCTCTCAATACTATGCCGTGGGATTATTGAGCTATCAAAATTAAACACCCCATTTGGATTATCCATACCAGGCACACGAATCGAACCTGGTAATAACGACATTCATCGTGGTGAATGCCTTACCGCCCTGGCTCTGTTTGAACAATGAAAAACACGCTGGATAATGGTCGAGTCAGTCCTGGGCTAATGCTATGGTCAGTGATTATTCTGGCGCTGGTCGTACTACTACACGTGACCCATATTCACTCGAACGTGATGCTGGTATTCACGGTAATACTGGTCTGGAAAATATCAGCACTGGCGATACCATGGGTTCCGACTAACCGATGGTTAATCATTCTTTTTGCCATCATCGGTTTTTCCATATCCGCCTGGTATTACGGTCCACCCATTGGGCGTGATCCCGGGGTTAGTTTTTTGATCGTTTTGCTCGGTCTCAAACTGCTGGAAACACAAACCCGCCGCGATCTTCGAATTGTACTTTTCATTGGCTACTTTCTGGTGATAACCCATTTTTTGTATGCCAATCATATATGGGTAGTCGGCTTACTTTTTATTATTGTATTTATAATTACCTGGTTAATGGTTTTACTTGGCCATGTAAATCCAACACGACAGCTTACCCGTGATTTTCGACTTACCGCGAAAATCATAATTCAGGCCATACCCTTTGCGCTGATATTGTTTTTTATGTTTCCGCGATTTGCAGGTTCTCTCTGGCTATTTCAGTCCAGCATTGACCAGGCAACAACGGGAATGAGCGATTCGTTGTCCATGGGCTCCATCGCAGACCTGGTTGAATCTGACGAAATTTCATTCACTGCAACGTTTCCAAATCAATTCATCCCGCCGCCGTCTCAAAGATACTGGAAAGGCGCCATTTTGTGGGATACCGATGGCCGCGAATGGACCCGTGGCGACTATCTAAAGCAATCCCCGCTTTCCGAGGTTTCCACAGGAAATTACTATGAATACGAACTCGAGCTGCCACCAATGCGAAAGAACTGGTTGTTTGCCCTGGACACGCCAGTTAATCAGCCTGCTAATACCACCCTCACGCCAGATTTGTATTTACATTTAAACAAAATTTCAAGCACAACTCAGAAATTTGACCTGGTTTCCAGTAGCCAATATGTCAACAGAACCATTACCGCAGAACAACGCCGCCGAGGCACCGCCATCGGAGAAAACACCTTCACGCCAAGATTAAGCGAGTTTGTAAATCAACAAATTGAGCTGGCATCAGTAGATAGAAATTTTGATCCAGAGCACTACATTAACAACATTCTCGAGTATTTTAATCAGCAGCCTTTTTACTATACTTTGCGACCACCACTGTTGCTTGGCAACTATCCCGTTGATGAATTTCTGTTTTCATCGCGCAAGGGATTTTGCGAGCACTATGCCACGAGCTTTGTTACCCTAATGCGCGCCGCTAATGTTCCAGCCCGTGTGGCCATTGGCTATCTGGGAGGAGAACATAATCCCTTAACCAATCAGATAATTGTGCGTCAACATGATGCCCATGCATGGGCTGAAGTTTGGACTGCAGAGCAGGGTTGGCTACGTTTGGACCCTACTGCAGCGGTGGCGCCAGAGAGGATCGAAAACACCATTAGCTACGGATTGAGTCTCAATGCAAATGGTAATGTTCGCTACCAGCTTCCCGATATGGGACTGTTTGGCAGCTTGATAAGGGAGTCGAAATGGGTATCCGCCCTGGTTAAACAAAAATGGGATCGGTGGTTTGTTGGATTTGATTCCAAGCGACAACAAATATTGCTAAAAAATCTTGGCCTGGAAAATCTCACCCTACAGTCCATTGCTATACTGGCATTCCTGACCGCATTGCTGATCCTGGTTTGTAGTGCATTTCTGTTTTTCCTCAAAGAAAAATCTAAACCCGATTTGATTGCCAGGCTTTATGCCGATTATTGTAAAAAACTGGCAGCACAGGGTATAACCAGAAGTGAAAACGAAGGACCGATGGATTTTTATATTAGATGCAAACACAAATTTCCCGATCAAACTTCCCGACTTTTTATCATCACCCAACTCTATACTTCATTGCGCTATGGTCGAAATCAGAGTTTAAGCAAAGGCGAAAACATCAAAGAAATCAAACAACTTAGAACGCATATCAAACACCTAAAGTTTTCATAATTTTAATGAACCTGGCCTGGATTTGAGAATCAATCGAGTTCAGTCAGAGTCAAAATCTAAGGAGTTAAAATCATGGTTACTCTCTATTTAAACTCTAGTTAAACTCATGGGCAAACGATCGAACGTCCGTAAGAGTCCAGATTTGTTGCTTTATGTTTTGAATTTCGGATTTTTCAACGACGCCACTATATTCAGCGAGATATTCAACTTTTGCAATTAGTTCTTCTTCCCCTAACATGTTCCCAGGATCACCCTTCGGCGTATCTACATAAGCCGAGAAAATTTCGCCCGAGGTCATTTTCACTTCTACCCGGGCACACCAGTTATTTGGGTATTGTTGATCAATATCATCGTCAACGATCATTTTTACCTTAGACCGCAACTCAGCATTCACTGGATTCTGCAATGCCGCTTCGGAAAAATCATTAACGCCCGCGACCCCATAGCGCGCAATCAGAGCCAGCACAAAACCCATAGAAAATTTTGACTGATGTATGCTAGTCGGAACGTCCACCGCACCGAGCACATCCTTTGCGGTTTGGTAAACATAGGCATTAATCGAATCAATCTCATCACAGTCTAAATTATGCTGATTGCGTATCTCAAGTAATGCGTCCGCTGCCGGGTGAGTATGTCGACAAGAGGCATGAAATTTAAACGATGTTTCCATCAATCCCCAACGTGATCCCAGTCGATCGACGAGTTTAGTTGTATCGCCCTGACCCAGCATGCCTGCTGCCATTCCCTGTTCTCCTTCAAGTATCTGGCTTGCAGCGGTCAATCCCGATTGCGCAGTGAATGCAGAAATGATTCCATTTGCAGAAGCGCTGGCGGTATGTAATTGTTTTGAATCCGCCGCATCCCGGAGAAACTCCCACAAACCACTGGCCTGGGTGCCTGCTGAGCCCAAGGCATGAAGCGTTTTTTCCACATCGAGATTTAGCAGCTTCCCGACCGCCATAGCTGCAGCGACCGTCCCGGCGGTCCCAGTCATGTGAAAAACCTTGTAATGTGATGGACCCAAAAATTCACCCACCCTGATTCCGCATTCATAGCCAACTACCGCTGCGGTCAAAAAATCTTTGCCGCTAACCTCGGGATGAGCCTGGGCCACGGCAAAAATTGGCGGGAAGACCACCGTTGCTGGATGCAATATCGAACTGTTATGCAAATCATCCTGCTCAACAACATGGGATGCCGCGCCATTTATCATGGCCGCGAATAGCGGACTGGTAGTTAATTTGCTGCCAAATACCTGGCATGGCCCCGATTGGGGCCCCATCTGGGCAGCAAGATCCCTAAACACTTTTGCACTATGGGAATTTGAACCGGCAATTGCTGAGCCATACCAGTCAAAAAACAACCATTGGGCTCGAATAATCACATCTTGCGGAATTTGCTCAAATTTTAAAGATGACGCAAACTCCGCCAGCGCTCGGGAAGGTGAATCAGGCATACGGAAAATCAAATAATGAAGTTATGGCTGTAGTTAAACCATTTGTTAATCAAAACATTTATTAATCGAATAAAAGCATACATCAATTTGAGCATTATGAGCAAGCATAGCTACAGGCGAAGCCCAGTATGGATGCCAGTTTTGGCTTCGGTTTAAAAAAAACCAATTTAATTAGGTAAATATAAAATTATTTAGCACTTCTGTGGTCTATATCATTTCTAGCAATCAATCCAAACATATCTGAAACCAATCATGAAATCTTTACTCAAGTCTCTTATTTCAGGCTTTTTCTTTTCTTTAATATTAACTTCAATACTCGTAGAACCAAACTTTGCCGCAGACGATTTAATTGACCAAGGAGCTTGGCAGGAAAAAGGTTATTCGATTAAAGGAGAGTGGCAAATTGTTCAGCGCGACAATCAAAAATTCATTGTATTTAATGAGGACTTTAAAACCAAAAAGGGCCCGGATTTAAAAGTTTATTTATCCAAAGTAGGCATCCAGGGTTTGGACGGTGATCGGGTCAACAGCAGTTCGGTGAAAATCAGTCCACTTGAGTCTCATAAAGGCGCCCAGGAATATCTGATTCCAGAATCTGTGAACCTAGATGACTTTAAGTCCCTGGTAATACACTGCGAAGCATATAGTCATCTTTGGGGCGGCGCAGATCTACGTCAGCAATGACGTTATGAAAATAAAACTATAGCATTATTGCCAATCGAGGATCAGTAACTGGATCGGGCAATGTAACTTCGCCAGTAGTTTTAATTACTTCAGAAATTTTTGTCGCCAATTTTTTACACTGTTGGTAGGATAAAGATTGGGGAGAGGTTGTAGCTGGGGACTGCCCATGCACTATCGCAGGGGTGGAAATGTTTTTTACATCTATGCCTTTTAACTGTAGTTCCCTTTGTACTGCCATGCAAAATCCCCATAACCCATATTGACTGGCTAGATGGGTCGCCGACTGATTTGAGTCCTGAGAGACTGCGCTGGTTTGTACAAACATAACCTTACAATCTCCAGCTTTTCTCAAATAAGGGAAAATTGCCTTAAACAAATAAATGGGCTCTATCAGGTTCGATTCAAATATTTCGTCAATTTGCTCCCAGGGTTGTTCAAAAAATGGCGTGGCAGATTGAGCGCTAACCATATAGATCACTGCATCCAGGCTACCCTGAATTTCTATCATAGCCTGCAAATTCTTTAAATTCTGTCGCCTATTTAAAGACGAAACTGCTTTTATATGCCTTGGATAGGCTTCGATTAGTTTTCTTTGTTGGCCTTCCGAATTTCCACACAATAACAGCGCGTTTCCTTCAACAGCAAGGCTGTGGACTATTTGCTCACCAAAATCATTGTTACATCCAACAATAAGGATATTCTTATCCGAACAGCGTATGGTCATGTTTATGTTTTTATCTCACTTATGGGGCGTACTGATTTAAACTTTATCTTGGTTGTAGAATAACCGAGACTATAGGTTGATTACATTAAGGCAGAATTACCGACTGATTAATAATAATTAATGTAAATTTAAAGTGTGGTGTTAAATCGTGATCTAAAATAATTGATCTGTTATGGATTTTGTTTTTCGATTTCGTAAAACGGTGTGACATTGGATTCTATAGACTCCAATAATATGAACTGGTTCTTTCGCTCACGCTTTTTTATGGACAAATAGTCACTTTTACTCATCTCATAGAGTTGTTTTGAATGAATAGTGGTTAAGTCAAACCAGCGCTCCAGGCTTCTGTCATAGTGCTGATCATCCGGTCCGGTTTCAAAGGTTTCGAAATAAGCCTGGATAGACAAAAGGTAGCGAACAATATTTCGCTCGGCACCGCCTCGTTGACCTCTGACGAATTTATCCTCTCCTTTCCAGTTCTTACCATCTTTGGAGAAACCAATTTTATTCCTGCCCACCGTAGCGAGATAAAGTTTTGCCAGATTCGCCACCAGTCCCGGTTCACTGTATAAATCAAATTCAAGATAGACCCCACCATCTGCAGAAATTGCTCGAATCTGAAAATCGTAGTTCGAACTACCGAAGGGCCCTCTTTTGGCGGTCAAATTCACCAGCAAAATGTTATTCGAAACATCAGCATTAAAATCGAGCAGCAACAGCTCTGCTTTATCCGGCGTCATGTAGCCCTTGGTACCAATATAGAATCCGAGACGGTCGACCCCATTTATTGCATCGTACATGCAGGCTTTAACATTCAGGTGCAACGGCACAAATTCGCACCAGCCTGCAGGTTGGGATAACTGATCAGCAAACTGCTGGAAGGGAAATTCAGGAAAATGGGTGCGCGCACTCGCACCAAGCACTGCTCGATCTTCGTTAGATAACATAGAGAATGGCAAAGACTGTTCGTCCAAAGAACCCTGGTATGCGTCAAAGCGAATACGCAATTCATCGAAGGACTGGGCCATGGCGCCCGGAATCCAGGAAAACAAGACAATACCAAACAGTATATTCTTTGTTATATCGCCCAAATATTTAATGATTATTTTCACTATCCTTAATTACGTGATCTTATATACAATATTGTGCTAATAATAGTCCGAAGTGCATAACCCGGAACTGAACAGTAGTTCAGACAAAATTAGACTGTTTTGGTTTCAATGAATCAGCCTCCACTCCCCTTTCCATTTAATCTGTGATAGCTTCCCATATTTAATTAGATTCGATTGAACGTCTGTAAAATCACGTTACGAAAGTAACTATGAACCATCATTTGTAAGCAAACAATTAAGAGTAATTAATTATGAGTAATCAATTATCTGTAGGGGAATCGCTGGTCGAGCTACTGGCAGACTACGGGGTAGAACTGGTATTTGGTATACCCGGCACCCACAGCATCGAGCTATATCGCGGACTGGGCACAGGAAAAATTCGACACATTTCTCCCCGACACGAGCAGGGCGGTGGATTCATGGCTGATGGTTATGCGCGGGTCAGTGGTAGGCCCGGTGTATGCTTTGTTATTACCGGCGCTGGGGTCACCAACCTGACCACACCCATGGGCGAAGCCTACATGGATTCCGTCCCCCTGCTCATTATTTCGCCGGTCAATGACCCTGACCCCGACAATATTAACCGTGGCAGGCTTCATGAAATAACCTCTCAGTCAGCGGTCACAGCACCCCTGACCGCTTTTAGCGTGACTATCAGTGATGCCAGTGAATTACCCAAATACATTGCCCAGGCATTCGATATTTTTTCCAGCGAACGACCGAGACCCGTTCATATCAGCATACCCTTGTCCATTATCCCCCAGAAAGTCGACCAGCCCTGGCAAGCGGCAACACCGGCGCAGGCCAAAACCGCAAGTTCTGATCAGGTTACAACGGTTTGCAAATTGATTGGCAAATCCGAATCACCTGTTTTGTTGGTTGGCGGCGGCACAACATCTGGTGCATCTGAAATACAGAATCTTGCATACAAAATTAACTGCCCGGTGATAACCACGGTGGCTGGCCGGGGTGTCATCCCTGGAGACCATCCGCTATCGGTTGGCGCACAGTTGAGAGCACCCTACGTGCAGGATGTACTTGAAAGTGCCGATTTGGCCATTTTTCTGGGCACTGAAATGGGTCAGACCGACCACTGGAATGATAATTTAAAAATTCCATCCGCACAGATCTGGGTAAATCTATGTCCCCACGCACTGGACCGGGATGAATCCGCTGTGACCATTCTCGCTGATTGCAACGATTTCGCCCACCGACTCGCCGGCGAATTACCCGAACCGGATTCGAATGTTATTGAGGCCATGTATGAACGTTGCGAAAAAATTCGATCCCAGCATAAATCAGACTTCACCCCCAAAGAACACAAACACTGGAAGGTCATGAGTGAGGTGATGAGCCATATCCCAGACCACACAACCATTGTCAGTGACATGACCCAGATCGCTTACACCTCAGTGGATTATTTACCCATGAACCGACCTAACCAGTGGCTCCATCCTACAGGTTACGGCACCCTGGGCTATGCCCTGCCCGCCGCAATTGGCGCGGTACTCGCAGATGAATCTAAATCAGCATTGGTACTTGTTGGTGATGGTGGCTTGCAATACACCATGCAGGAGATGACCCTGGCATCAGAACTCGGGCTTAATATCGTTATATTGTTGTGGAATAATGACGCACTACTACAGATCTACGACGACATGAATAATGCAAACATTAAACCCGTTGGTGTGATTCAAAAAAATCCTGACTTTATCGCTCTGGCAAATGCCTGTGGCTGGCAAGCATCTCAGACTGAAGGCCTTGCTACCCTGGGAGCGGACTTGAAAAATGCGTTTGAGCAATCCGGTCCGGTGCTTTTAAAGCTCGACGAATCTTCTGTTTAACTCAAAATTATTCAAGCGCCTCAGCATTCAACGATGTATTCGTTGCCGCTAAGGTCGCAACGCCAAGGCGGCAAGATGCTTTCGTACACCCTTAAATGCCATTCTTCCGTGCTGGATTAAATTATTGTCGAGCAAAATGACGTCGCCAGGCTCCAGCTTAATCAACTCTGTAGTCTGCCAGATTGCGGCCCTGACTTTAGCCCTGGTGTCATAGTCAAACGGCTCGCCATCTCCATAGGCAGTATCCGACTGACAGGTCTCCCGGGTGATGTCCATAGCCTCACCATCGGGGTGATACAACCAGTAATCAGCATTGCATTCTGATAACTGATTAAACCAGACTTCCTCACCACGATATTCCCTGAACACCTCAGTGTTAAACCAGAACTCCAGCGAGCCATTTTGATTCCAGAAATATTCGATGCCCTGTTGTTCAAGATAGTTTTCTACAACAGACTCATCATTTGTATTAAAAGAGGTTTCCCAACCAATTTCGTGCCAACTATCTTCCTGGCTTAGTCGACGTATGTAACGCAAATCACGTCGCCGCATTTCTTCAACAAATTGTGGTGATAACAATGCCGCTGTCTTTCGAGCGTCATTAATCGGCACTTCTCCACCCACTTCCGCGGCTTCAATACAACAGAAAAATACCATGTCGGGAGGCTCAGGCATATAAGCGTTTTCATTGTGGGGCGTCACAACCACGTCCGCCGATTCGGTGCTGGTCACACTAACCTTGTCGTCTGACTTGTCTCGTAAGGCATTACCACCTTTATAATCATGGAGGGGCAATTCGGTTGACTGGATAAATACGCTAAAGTCTTGGCGATTTTCGATTCCAAATTCTTTAAACAGGATCGCGGGATTTTCATTCAGGCTACTATCAATAATTTGCCTTGCCAAGGCACCACCTTGTTCAGGTGATTCACAATGCGTTCGCGGCTTGACCCGAAGAATAGAATCGCCTGCGAATGGAATGGTTTCAGGGAAATCAGGGTAATCTGACGCAGCCAGATTTGGAATACCTCTAATTTTCGCAGGTGACGGTAAATTCTCGGGCGGATCAACCTTGGTCCAAAGTTCATTCATTGTCTGTAATCTTCATAAAAACAGGTAACAAAATTATAAAGCTAAAATCCCCCAGATTGAAACCAAAAACCTGTTTTATTTTCCGTCGAAATATATTATCTAACGGCACCACGTAACGCTGCAATACATCGATCCACGTCATTAGAGTCATTGTAAACATGAGTAGATATTCGCAAACGCCCGAATCCGGCATAGGCACCCCAAATCAAAATTCCCTGTTGATTCAAAGAATTAATAACCGGCTGAAGATTATCTGCCATGAAACAGGCGTTTCCTGCGCGTTGGGCATCAGCGAGTGGGGTCATTACCTCAAATCCTAGATCTTTTACAGCTTCAAGAATTTGGCCGTTCAGAGTTATGACATGATTTTCGATACGCTCGATTCCAACTTCCAACAAATGGACCAGAGCATTGTTAAGAATATATACACTGATGAACCCCGCATTTCCCGGCTGAAACCGATGGGCCGAATCCTGCAATGAAAATTCGGTTGGTGCTTCCCATCCGCCGTGTTTTTTTGGACTATTCCAGCCGATGAAAGGGGGCTCAAAGTCAGGTAAGCGTTGGCGGTTAACATAAAAGATTGCAGCACCATGGGTCCCAAGTAAAAACTTGTAACAGCTGGAAACCAGGATATCCGCGTATCCGCCATCCACCGGAATCACCCCGGCTGCGTGAGTAGCGTCCACCAGAAACAAGGCATTGGAAGATCTGACTAGATTCGACACCGACTTCAAACAAATTCGCTGGCCGGTATACATGCTGACGTGACTGAGGGCGACCACCCGCGTACGCTCATCAATACATTTTTCGATCTCTGACAGCTCGATAAACCAGTTTTGATGTTTTACGATCCGCACTTCCACTCCTCGGGATTGCAATCGCGTCCAGGGCAAAATATCTGAAGGAAATTCGACGTCGCATACCACTACATTATCCCCGTTCTGCCAATCCAGCCCATAGGCTACATTGTTAATACCTTCAGACGCATTAGACAAGAATGTAATGTCTTCAGCATTTACAGATAATAACTGAGCACACTTGTCCCGGGTTTGTTCCTGCATTTGCGCAAGCAACTCTCTGGCCCGTTCTCCCTGTGCTTTGTCTTGCATAAACTGGTCCACTGCATCCTGGTGGGATGCCAGCATTGGGGTTTCGCCACCGGCTGCCAAATGTGTTTTATCATTCAAACCGATAAATTTGGAGGGT
Source organism: Candidatus Spongiihabitans sp. (assembly GCA_965237725.1). Taxonomy (GTDB): domain Bacteria; phylum Pseudomonadota; class Gammaproteobacteria; order Arenicellales; family Poriferihabitantaceae. Next base: position 3,773,609 of record OZ250151.1, on the reverse strand, counting down.
GAAATGAGCGCGGATATCATTTAATCTTTGAGTGTAAAATCCGGTTCAATTATATGTGGAATAATGAGGTGCCGATACTGAACCGGGTGGAAATTACATGAAACAGAACCAGTATATTTACTTTCAACGAACAAAATATTGATACTATTGCTATTGAGCATTATTGTGCCTGATTGAAACAACCAATTAGAGCGGGGCTTGTTATGGTTACAATATGATGACCAAAGTAAAATTGTTGCCCATACCAACTTTATGTCTCTAACTGTAAAACAAACTGGCGTGTTAAAAGGAAGTATCGCAGGTATGGCGATTACCATCGCCGTTATTTTATATGGCATTTGGCAGAATCCGTTTAACTTCGATAGCGCCCTATTCGATTCGGAGCGCCTGGGAGTTGCCATTAAATCGGCATTATTACCGGCCCTTTATCTGGTGTTATCAATAGGCCAAGTGGCGCGACACCGTTTCTTTCATGCGGAAGATATAGATGGCAGCGGACTGACCGCGGGATCGGAGCAAGCGAAAATATTGCAATCCCTGTTGCAAAATACCCTTGAACAATTTCTCATTGCGTTGGTGGTTTATCTGGCCTGGGCCTTTGTAATGCCTTCTCACTGGTTATCTGTGGTCCCACTCGCTGCAACCCTGTTTGTGATTGGTCGAATGCTGTTTTTCAGAAACTATGCATTGGGTGCCCCGGCGCGATCCCTGGGATTTGCATTAACATTTTATCCCACAATAGTCATGTTAATCGCTATGATTGCCCACATAATTTGGAATCGATTCCTGCTATGAAGACAAAAGTTAATTCGAAAAAACTGACTAATCCAGAAGACATTCTGGATACATCGTTGTTTCGTGACCAGGCGGAACTTTCTTCAACCCTGCCCGCCCAGTGGTATCACCTACCGGAAATTTATCAACTCGAGCAAGAGGCCATTTTCCACAAATCATGGTGGTATCAATGCCATGTAACCGATGCCGCTAATCCCGGTGATTACATCGTGGGTTCGGTGGCCGATCAGGGGGTATTTATAATCCGCGACCACAAAAATGAACTGCATGCTTTTTATAATGTATGCAGTCATCGCGCACACCCGTTACTGGAAGGCCAGGGAAATGCCAGTCTCATCGTCTGCCCTTACCATCAATGGTGTTACCAGTCGGATGGCTGTTTTCGTGGTGCCCGGGGGCGGGACGCACTCAAAGACTGGATTCCCGACAACGCTGATTTGAAACCAGTCCAGCTGGAAAATTATGGCGGCTTTTTGTTTGTAAATCTTGATCCCGATGCAATCCCCTTGGCAAAACAAGCGCCCCAGTTTCTAAAAGATATGTATACCTGCTGTCCACGAATGGATGAGTTTGTAAGAGTAAAACGGAATGAGCGACAAATAGCAGCAAACTGGAAAACCCTGGTGGACAACAACCACGAATGTTATCACTGCAAAGTTAATCACCCATCCTTGATGGAATTGGTAGATTACGACAACAAGGCAATCTGGACCGATGACGGCATTACGTTTAGTCACACCGTCGAACGCAATCAACTGGATAATAACGCCTACAAATTAAACGACGATAAAATAGAACAGGATTCACTATTTGGCTATATCTGGCCGGTTCATATTCCGTTGTTTTATCCGGGCTCACCCAATATGGTGATGTTCCAGATATTGCCTACCGGGCCTGAAACCACCACGGTGCGTCATGACTTTTTTCTGACCAGCAAGCAACCCAACGAGCAGGAAAAACAATTTATTGAATGGGTCGTCAATGTACTCAGCGTGGAAGATGTTTCGCTTTGCGAGAATGTACAAAAAGGCCTGCATTCAAAAGGCTATCAACAGGGCAAGTTTGTTGTGGATCGAGATCATGTCGAATTTTCAGAACATCATGTTCACTTTTTTCAGAAAATGGTTAGGGACGCGTTGAGCAAATTGGATCGTGCGATATCGTAATACTAAGGATGATTTACAAGGTAATATTGATACGGCACTCTGGCCAGGAATTTTGTTTTCAAAATTTATTACAGGTAATCAATTTTATTCTTCTTCCAGTTCAACCTCAACAGGATTTGGAATTAAATCCTTCATTGCACCGGAACTCGAATCCACGCGTAGACCAATAAGCCCCCCGAATGGAATATTTCCGACCACTCCAACAGAGCCTTTTCCAAATACAATATTTTTTACTTCAACAACTTTGCTTACGTAACCTACCGTTGTAATTCGTATTGAATAATTTCCATTTCTTTTAAGTGTAAAAATTGCTGGTGTTTTCCCCAATATTGGGCCAAAAAATTCATTCTTGTCAGGTGTTATATTTTGGAGGATCGCTTCAGACTCCTGATCATTGAAATTAGCTTTGATTTCATCGCTATGAAATGGTTCCCCCACTCTGGTTATTTCTACCATAGCTCCTGACGGTTTTGAATTCACTTGTAACGTGTCATCTATACCTCGTGTAATAGTGGCACAGCCTGGCAATAGTCCTAATGCAATCAATACTACGACTTCTAAGTCGATTTTTATTTTTCCAGCTTTCATTGTTTAATCCCTTTACATCATGTTGATATTTAACCGACACATGAGTTTCATACTTAACCCTCGCTGGTTGGTCAAAAGAACCCAATCTATATCGAACTAAAGTTAGTTGATATGACAAAAGTCCATATCTGAAATAATTAGCAGCACTCCTCCGAGTCTGCTAGCTTGCTAATTCTGCAATTGCTATTAAACTTAAATCCGGTAGGCGAGTCGAAAATAATAACCTGGCTATTTTCTGGAGGAATTTATGACTAATGCAGCAGCAGCGAGTATCGAAACAGGCAGTATAAAATCCTATTTTTATCAAGCCCTTTCCGATATTTGCGAACGCCGTAAGGTCGATTCCAGTCAGTCTTCCATCGCATACATCGTAAACCTGTTATGTCAATACGCCCGTTCCGATCAGTTCTTTAACTGGGATCAGAACACGGGTTATGACCTGCGACCCCTTGCATTACTTTATGGTGATGCCGTCCAGGCAAAAAATTCTGGCCAGAGAGTCTCCGCCCTGCGGCGACTGGGTGATGTCGCTTTATTTATTTCAGGCATGTTCAATCCCAGCCTCTCTAGAAAGCCCGTAGGACTAGACTACTATATCAACATGGGGGGTGGCGCCTATGGCTGGTTGTCCGATGACCTGGAGAATGGGAATGGTTCATCCCTGGATAGCGAAGTGTTTCGAGAACTATCCGCGCGTTTCGCTAATTTTGTAACCATACTCGATGAATTGGCAGACAGTTCAAGTTTACGCGGTGATAAAGATCTAATTGCCCTTTATGAAATGTGGTTAAGAACCAATGACCCACGAATTGCCGAAAAAATAGAACAACTGGGTGTGCCGGTTAGCAGTGTAACCAATCAAATCACCCACTAATGATTCCCCGGTTGATGCAGAATCAACTCCAGTCATTTTATGACCTGGAATTGAACTACAATATTAACGACTTTCTCATAACCGATCGCGGACTTGCGAATCAACTAGAAAGTAATCCATCCAGCCGAAGTGTCGAAGAGAAACTGCTCATACAAGCTAATCAAGATGGTCTGGGCGTCTCGCTGTTCCTGGCTGAAGAACTGATCGCATTCCTTGATGCGAACAATCCCTTCATCCATCTCGACGATGACAATCTCAATGCATTTTGCATTGCACTGGAAGGGGTAAGCCATTTTACCTATTTAACCTGGAATGCTTCCCATAATCGACCAATCAGTCAATTGGAACTCGAACTCCAGGCGGAGATAGACAAATTTGTTTCTATTGTTCTACTCGCCAGGAAACAGGATAAATCATTCAACTTGAAAGATATCTATAAGCGGCTATTCACTAATTGCAAGTTCGACCAGTCTCTGGACACAAATGAGCTCGACAGATATCAGACTGCCAATAATTATGCAGCCCGCTATTGCACCCAGCTGGAATACCGATACGCGGGTCCTATCGATGACGGCATCCCACGACGAGAGCTTTGTCGTTTTTATAGAAAACGACATTTGGACAAGCTATCGAAATGCCATCAGCTTTCACCAATCTTGCCGCCTTAACGGCTCCCCAACTCTGATAAACGATTTTCGCTATTTTAAGTATGCTGCTTAAAGTACTTGACTGTTATTAGGTTAGAATTCTAAAGTTAACCGTTCCTTAATGATGTACAACATTTAGCTCAGGAGAATAACAATGCCAAAAATTGTCGCTACAGCAGAAGTAGAAGATATCGCCAAATGGGAATCGGGTTTTAAAACTCATACTGACCTATTCACCACACAAACCGTCAACAGTCCGATTTGCTACTCCACCAATGAAGATGGCAACCGGATCACCATTTTATTTGAGGTGGATGATCTCGATGTGTATTTAAAAGGTCTGGAACTTCCCGAAACCGCGGAGGCTATGGCATTTGATGGTATTAAGCGGGAAACGGTGAATTTCACAGTTTTAGACAAGGCTTGTGAATTTTAATACCACGGTTTATTTGGGATTAGTTACCAGGGACCCCTTGCTATGAAATGCTTTGGTACTTACAGTGAGACCCCATAATTTCATTTATCTCTAATAGGTTATGAAAAATACGGCTGGATTTAATCAGAACACAGTTGACTGGCAAGGCGATGCCGGGCCCATAGACATCTCGGCCATACCCAGCTATTCAGCAGCGGCTGAGGATATTAAATTATTTCAGAATCAAGGCGTGGTATTACTGCGTGGGGTTTTCTCAGATTGGGTGGAAACACTAGCGAAAGGCCTGCAGCGGAATCTCGACAACCCCCAACAGTATGCATTTCCATGCGAAAGCAATCCGGATGGTGCGCCGGGTCGATTCTTTGATAGTTACTGCAACTGGCGATTAATTCCGGAATATCTCGAATTTATTTCCCATTCTTGTGTCGCGTCATTGGCGGGGCAATTCATGGGGGGCAAAACCGCCCAGTTCTTTCATGAACATGCGTTCTTAAAAGCACCCGGAACCCAACACGCCACGCCGTGGCATCAGGACATGCCTTACTATTGTGTGGATGGCAGCCAAACCGCCAGCGTTTATGTGTCCCTGGATCATGCGCCAGCGGATGTTGCAGTGAGATTCGTCAAAGGCTCTCATCGCTGGAACCAACTTTTTTATCCCCGGGTATTTATGGACGGTGCAGATTTCGAAGGCAGTTCGATAAATCCCGATATGAAACCCGTCCCGGATATCGACGCAAATCCAGATGACTATGATATCGCCGCCTGGTCACTTCAACCTGGTGATGCCATCGTATTTGATTACCGAACCCTTCATGGTACTGGGGATGCCGAGATTAAGACCATGCGCCGCGCATTTTCATCCCGATGGATGGGTGAGGATGTCCGCTATTGTGAGCGTCCAGGTGAGACCTCACCACCCTATTCTAATCATGGCATGAAACCCGGAGATCGAATGCGTGAAGACTGGTTTCCGGTTTTGTGGAATACCGACGATCACGTCAACCAAAGCTAAGTCAGTCAAACTCCAGATCGATGCTCACCGGTAGATGATCCGAGGCCGTTTTAGTCCTATTCGATCGATGAATTTTTGCGCTGGGTTCGACGTAGTATGGTCTAAGGTTCTGGCCTAACAATAGGTAGTCAATACGTTCTTTAGGTTTCGAGTGATAGGTTGTTGTTTTCGGCGCGGCGGATATTATTTCATTCACAACCGGATCATATAATTCTGCCCAGCGAGTCAGCGGCTGTATCGATTTATGTTTGTAACGTTGATTCAGATCACCCGCCAACACAACATAGCTAGCCTGATTTCCAATGTATTGACTAACAATTTCTTTGGTCATTGACGCTTCAGCTAACCGGATCACGTCAGCGTCGTTCTTCAACCACGGATAATTTTTTCTCGATTTGAAATGGGTATTGAACACCAGCAAGCTTTTACCGCCCACATTAAATTCACATAAATACAAGTCCCGTTGAAAATTTGCATTTGAAAGTTGATTGTCTACACTTGCGGCTTTGTCTCTATATTCGAATAAGGGCTTACCACTTTCAGTTTTCAGCTCAGTATTTTTGTGAGACTCACCTTCGAATATCAGTCGACTCATCATGCCCACATTGATACCGCGGCTGGAGTTTCCCTGCTCGAGCAGATAATAATCATAAGGCTTCTCCAGGCCCTGATTGATTTCTTCCAGCACATCCTGATTTTCAACTTCCTGAAGGCACAAGATGTCCGCATCCACCAAATCGATGGTTTTAATCAATGCCGTCTTTGCTTTGGCTGACTTGTCAATCTCAGGATCCCGTGAAAGAAAGTAGTTCTCGCAGTTATAGGTAGCTATTCTTATTTTCATTTTTTTTGGAATTTATTTTCAAAGTCCTGAAGTATATTTGCCCGCAGTTAGTTTTCTAAGTTATGCTAAAGCGCAACAATAATCCACACTTATAGATAACCATCGAGCCCGGGGAAATGGAAAATAAAAATCATTTGAGCGGCATATTATGGATGATTACCGCGGGATTGTTATTTGTGGTGGTCACAGTTCTGGTACGTCATCTTGGATCCGACCTGCCTGCAGTCCAGGCTGCGTTTATTCGCTATGGTTTCGGGTTACTACTGGTGATCCCTGCCATCCTCAGGATGCGATTTCGATCAATCTGTGGGTCCGACTACGGTCTGTTTGTGCTGCGGGGACTAGCCCATGGACTGGCGGTTATGCTGTGGTTTTATGCCATGGCCAGGATTCCAATCGCTGAAGTTACTGCCATCGGGTACACCACACCCATATTCACCGCGGTTGGCGCCATCCTGATTTTTAAAGAGCGGATACGTTTTCGCAGAATAATGGCCATTGTCATTGGCTTTTTAGGCACATTAATAATTTTACGTCCAGGGTTTCAGGAAGTATCCCTGGGTTCATGGGCACAACTGGCGGCAGCGCCCTGCTTCGCAATTTCATTTTTGTTCGCAAAGAACCTGACCCGTACCCATCAGTCCACAGATATCCTGGTGATGTTAACTATTTTCTGCACCCTGACACTACTCCCTGGAGCATTGATGCAATGGCGAAATCCCCAGATTGAAGAATTGTTATGGTTGGCGTTGGTGGCGGTTTTTGCCACCGCGGGTCACTATGCATTGACTCGGGCATTTGCCAATGCACCTTTGACCGTAACCCAGCCGTTTTCATTTCTGCAGTTGGTCTGGGCAATAATTTTTGGACTGCTGATTTTTGGCGAAGTGCCTGACATTTGGGTATGCGTTGGCGGATTTATTATTGTCGCCGCTATAACCTATTTGACCCATAGAGAAGCGGTGGCCAATCGTCTTGCACGCAGCAAAGTGGGCCAAATGGATGAGAGTGGAAAAAGCGTGATAACCTGAGTCGCTACGGATAATTCTGGCAATTACGCCTGAGAACCAACCCGCCTGTCATCAATAACCGTAACCCGGTGCATCTTGCGATAATTCGGCGCGTAGTCAGCTACTGCATAGTGCTGCGTAACCCGGTTATCCCACATGACCAGGTCTCCCGCTGACCATCGATGTCGAATCTGAAATTCGGGTTGATCGATATGGCTATACAAGTATTGCAACAGCCTGTCATTTTCCCCTGACGAATAGCCATAAATCTGGGTTGTAAAAGATTGATTAACGTACAAAAACTTTTCACCGGAAACAGGATGGGTCTTAACTACCGGATGCAACGCTGAGCCGACATTTTTCAGTGATTCATTCAATGCCGAAATATCTTTCTTATCTCCGAGAAACTGATTTCGAAAAGTACCCGGATCGTGGATGGCTTCCAGGGTTTCAAGCTCCTGCTTAATATGATTGGGCAATGCCACATAAGCAGCCACCATACTGGCCCACAAGGTATCGCCACCGGTCTTAGGAATCACTCGGGCATGAAGCACCGAAGCAAAGGGCGGGTTGGGATAATAGGTTAAATCGGTATGCCAGGCATTGGTATCCGGCGGGCGATCGCCATCGTTTTCCAGCATGGTAACCTGCTGAAAACCGTCGACATGCGGATAAATTTTATGGGGTTTATCAATGGTACCGAAGGATTCGGCGAATTTTAATTGTGCTTCGGCCGACAGGTCCTGATCCGGAAAGAACAATACTTTATAGTCAACCAGTGCCTGATAAATTTCATTGAGTTGCTTCTCATCTGTGACCTCACTGAGGTTAATTCCAGTAATTTGCGCACCAATGGCCGGGGTAAGCTGTTTGATTTTCATAGACAGATTCTAGCCACAAAAATTTGAAAACAACAGAAAAATTGTTACAGCAGTCGATTTTTCTGACCGAGGTACAGCATAACCGAATAGGTTGATAAGACGATTAATTACATACAATGATCCGCCACAATTTTCCCCTTTCCTCCCACCTGTTCAAAAACCCGCTGTTGAATCGGCAAAATTATTTGCTCCTGGGCATGAACACAACCATAGTGCCCCATTTCAACATGTTTTGCTTCGTGGACCCACACCGACGCCAGAAATTCTATTGAACTGCTGGCGATAAAGTCCTCAGTCAAGAAAATTCTATTTTCGCTTACACCATTAAAAGGCCCAACCCCAACAGATATAATGTAGCGATCGACGTAAAAATTCCATTCCGGCGCCCGGCTTGAAAGTAGCTCTTTGGCTATTGCCATTTTTTGGGGTGTTTTAGACACCCCTCCACCACTGTTTGAAGTTGATTGTCCCCCGCATGCTGATAGTACAAAACACAGGGTTAAAATTAGCATAAAGAAATAAAATATCCGTAGATTCATGATAATAGCTTCCAGGTTTTCCCACACAGCACTCGCCCTGAAAGCTATTTGAAGATGTGCGACTTTGAATTTCTAGTAACGTTACTTGAATTTGGCGCAATTCAAACAATTTGATTCTTTCACGTGTAAAATTTAGGTTAAAACCACCCATAACGTTCATGACTGACAACCTTGCTAAATTGAAATCCCAACTACCCGGGATAATATTTAAATCACCTGAAGAATTTAAACATCGTGATAGTGGATTTCATTCAGACAATCTGATTGCTGGCGGAATGGCAATACCGGAATCGACTGAACAGATTTGCGTGCTGGTTACGTTGTGTAATGAGCTTGAAATTGGCCTTGTTTGTCAGGGGGGCCGGACAGGGCTTTCTGGAGCCGCAAGTACAAATTCAACGCAACTCATTCTGGACACCGTCAAACTAAATCAAGTTATCGATATCGATGCCCTGGGTGGAACCGCAATTGTAGAATCTGGCATCCCTTTGGAAGTGTTAGAAAACGAGGTTAACAAACATGGTTTGACCTGTGGAATCGATCTTGCCGCGAGAGGAACCGCCACCATCGGCGGCATGGTAGCAACCAATGCCGGCGGCATTGAAGCCTTTCGCAATGGTGTGATGCGTAACCGGGTTTTTGGCATCGAAGCGGTTCTCGGGGATGGTCGGTTATACAGTGAACTCAAACGTGTTAACAAGGCCAATGAAGGCTACGATGTTAAACAACTATTTATCGGTTCAGAAGGCACCCTGGGTGTGATTACCAAAGTTGCGCTTTCCTTGTTGCCCATGTCGCAGGAAAAAACCACCTCCCTGGTCGCCTGTAAGGATATTTCTGCAGCGGTTCAGCTTTTTCGTTCACTACATAATCATCCTAAGATTTCACTGTTAACCGCAGAGGTAATGTGGGCGGAATATGCTCATGTTGTAGCCGAAGCCATTGCGCTCGAATCGGTATTAAAATTTGACAGTGATGAATTGGACGAAAATAATATCTATGTAATTTTTGAAACCGAATCCATTGGAGACGACCAAATTGTAGAAGAATTATTAATGTCCCGAATTGAACTGGGTGAAATTAACAATGCGATAATCGCCGGAAACCTGAAACAGCGAAATGAGATTTGGCGAATTCGTGAAGACAGTTTTGTAGTCGATGATGTTTACCCCCATGGTTTCTGGTTCGACATGTCCGTTCCCTTAGGGAATATGGCGCAATATTCTGAACAATTGTTTAAACGCATCGGAAATATTTCAAAGGACCTGAAAGTGTTCCTGTTCGCTCACCTCGGCGATGGCAATTTTCACGCCACTATCGCAACGGGTTATCCCATTGCAGATCTTGAAGAAGATATAAATAAAGCGGTTTATGAAGGCCTAAATGAATGGGGTGGTTCGTTTTCAGCAGAGCACGGTATTGGTACGGACAAGCGCAGTTCCTTGAAAAAATACAGCTCGGATGAAAAACAGATGCTAATGGCAGGAATCAAAAATCTATTTGATCCTAAAGGGATTATGAATCCGGGGAAAGTATTGTAAGTTTTTTAATTCTTTCGACGCCTATCGCCTGCAGCCCTTGGCATTCAACTGAGATCGTGGGTGATTGCGCTTTTATGGGGCCAGGGAGAACCTGATTAGTTACTAGGGCAAGCAGGCCCATCAAGGATTGCTGTATATCCTTCACTACCCACGGTCCCGCTAATAGTATTGGATTCACAATTCACCTCGCCCGACACCGATATTCCAACGGAGAAGGAAAATGTGTCCCCAGTGCAATCGATGGTTCCCGTTCCAATAATTCGCAGCCCATAGAGAACAGATATTGAACCTTCCGATCCAAGTTCTATTATGAGGATGACGTTATTTTCTAGTTGGGTGCAGTAATTGCCGGCTGTGATACAACAGGAAGTCATAGCATGCCCAGGCAATACCATAGAATTTACAATTGGGGTTCGCCATGATTCTGGCAGGTTCTTTGTTGTGGCTATTGCAGTGCCGCTTGCAGCAATAGATTTCAGTAGCCTGCGTCTAGCTTTATTGGATATATTCATATTTCCAGATCCGCCAGCAGATTGCAGGTTAAAGTATTTATCATGAGAGATTCCTTTCTTCCTCAACCAGTACGCTAACGCCTCTGACCACGGTTTCCAGTAACTTAACTTCGGTTACCCCTGACCTTTGTTGGTTAGAAATATCAAAAATACCTCCTGCACTTATACTGCTCTCGCCTTGATCTCCGCGGATGCTCAGATTCAATTCCTTGCAAAGTGGTTCTAATTTATTCGCAGATGCCAGATGTTGCAGATTCATATGAACGCTGATACGCATCCCGGTACCGATATTTGTTGGGCAACTCGCCAGGTATCCCCATTTTTCATGATGGGTGAAACTTAGATTTTTCTCGAGAATTTTCAATCCGCTGACACATCGCTCAAAGGCTTTTCCGAGGTTTCCCCCTGATAATAGAGAAAAAATCCTGAGATGGTCTTCTTCGTTGGCCCACACCACAAGTTCTCGATCTTCTGAGCAGTAAAATCCTCTACCCTGGGGCCAATGACGATTGATCCCCGTAACCTTTGGGAAGCGATCGGTCTCTCTAAATGAAATATGACTCGCTATCCAGGCATCATTCTCTTCGTCGCTTAGGTCTGCTACGGAATAGATTTGGCCACCCGACTCTGCAATGACAGGATTCAGGGCTTTAGTGATGGTCGACAATGCTTCTTGCCTCTCATCTCTGGAAATAAGGGCGGGCACCGAAAAATCCTGGAGATTTCTTCCGACTCGAACCCTGGACGAGATAACCCGGGAATCTTCAATATTGAGATTCAGGCCTTTGAGCGCTGAGAGACTAAAATCAGGCTGGTGAGGATGAGGGAAAAACATAATTCAAGTATAGAATAGCCATGGGATCGATTACAAGCCCGAAATTTAACGGACAATAATTAGATTTGGTTTTAGCTAGATAAAAAGGTGCCCGTGAATAATGCCGTAGGATATAAATACTCTTCTAAGTCAAACTAAGTTCTTCTAAGTCAAACTAAGTTGTTTTTCTTTGCAAATGGATCCCAGGTCGGGTCAGAGTGCCATTCGTATTCTGCCCAATCAGCAACTTCCTCACTTATTTCTCTGCCAAGAATGTTCTGAATTAACCCTAATGTCATATCGATTCCTGCTGAAACACCCGATGCTGTAAAAAACTTATCATCTTCTACCCATCTTGCTTGAGATATCCAATTCACGTTTTCCCCCTGGGATCTTACCCAATGGAAGGCGCGCTTATTGGTTGTTGCATTTCTACCATCCAGAATTCCACTTTTAGCTAGTAATGCACTGCCGGTACAAACAGAAGTGACAAATTTTGCACTGCGGGCCTGATCTCTTAACCATTCTAGTAAAATAGGGTTATTAATTTCCGATCTAGTCCCTTGACCACCAGGAACAAGCAATACGTCGTAGGAGATTTTTTCACTAAATTTATGATCAACTACAGATCGAGGCCCTTGTGCACTCGTAATACATCCTTCTTGCTCCCCAACGAGAGAAATGGAAAATTGTTTCGGCAACAAACCAAACATTTCGAGCGGACCAAATACATCTAATAGTTCAAAACCTTCAAATAAGACAACACCAACACTTAGTTTCATAGCTGAGAATTTTTGGTGATTAGGAAATTCTATTCCGCACTACGGTTTTTTCGCCATTCACGATTTTTATTTCGTAATTACTGAGAATTCGCTTATCTGAAGATACCGGGTTGCGTTCCAACGCCCCACCTACGCGCGTTGGTCTAGGTAACGAATTGCCGCCACAGTTTGGACACATGTTATAGAAAATATTGGTAATGCACGAAGTACAAAATGTGCATTCAAATGAACAAATCATTGCTTCCATTGAATCAGGTGGTAGGTCTTTGTCACAGCACTCACAATTAGGTCTAAGTTCTAACATTTTATTTTCTCGAAATTTATGGAGTAAGTAGATTAATAAACACTATTGTGGCATAAATGACAATATGCGTTCAATTCCTGCCAAAATAATAAAAAAACAAATTAATGTTTTTATGATTACTTATGACGGCTTTAATATTTTAGATGTTGCTGGCCCTGTCCAAGTATTCACAGAAGCTAATGATATTCAATCGAATTCAACCATCGAATATAAGGTTTCTGTTGTTTCAAAAGTTGGCGGGTTAGTGGAATCCAATAGCGGCGTTTGTCTAAATACCGCCAAACTATCTCAGTTACCTGTTGGTGAAAATACCCTGTTAGTCGCCGGTGGATCCGGTGTGCACAAGGTCATAAAGGATTTCGAATTTATTACATGGTTTACGGAAACCGTTTTCCCAGGTAGCCATCGTATTGGTTCAGTCTGTACAGGTTCATTCATTCTTGCAGAGACTGGAATTCTCAATGGAAAAAGAGCAGTTACTCACTGGAGAGCTGTTGAGCAGTTTCAGAGAGAATATCCCGCTGTTACTGTAGAATGTGATCCAATCTATATAAATGACAAAGGTGTTTGGACATCAGCCGGAATTTCAGCGGGGATTGATCTAGCGCTTGCTATAGTCGCAGAAGACTTGGGGCATCAAGCCTCGCTAGAAACAGCCCGAGAATTAGTCGTCTATTTGAAGCGGTCTGGAGGGCAATCTCAATTTAGTACGCCGTTGTATAATCAAACGCGAGATAAATTGGGTCTATTTACCGAATTACACCATTGGATCCAAAAAAATCTTAATTCGGATTTGTCAATTGATCGATTGGCCGATCAGATGAACATGAGTCAACGAACATTTTACCGTTTGTACAAAAGAACAATTGGAATTACGCCGGCCAAGAGTATCGAAAAAATCAGAATCGAGTCAACAAAAGGAAAGTTGGAAAATTCTGTTTTATCTACACAGATAATTGCAAAAACCTGCGGTTTTGGGAATGAAGGTCGATTTCGCCGAGCATTTGTTAATCAAGTTGGAATCACGCCTCAAGAGTATCGTACTCGCTTCCGCCTCAACTGATCGAACAACACTTAAGTTCATGGTGATCTGAAATTGAGTAAATAAATCTGGAATCACACCAGAATTTGGTGGTTCATCCGCCAAGAATTCCCAGGCTTTCGGCCACAAGAGATGCAGCCAGGTGGCCTGTGGCACCAGATGGGTCATGTATGGGTGTGGTTGTGTTGATATCCACTGCAATAATATTTAATCCTTTCATACCCCGAAGTAGTGCAATGCCTTCAGCAGGCATTGCACCACCGGGTGTTGGCGTCGCCACACCCGGCGCAACGGATGGATCAAAGAAATCCATGTCATAACAAATAAAAACGGGTTTACCCTCTACTCGTTTTCTCAGGTGTTCAATGGCCTTTTCCTCGCCCCATTGCCGATACTCGTCAAATGGAATGACTTCATATCCCATGCCCCGGGCATGCTCGATTGCATTATTGGCATTGATTGGCCCACGAGTACCGAGATGGATAGCCGCATCCATATCAATCAGCTTTTCTGTTACCGCATGGGTGAACTGGTTGGCATTGGTGAACTCGTGATCAGGATCAACCGGCCAGGCATCGGTATGGGCATCGAAGTGTAGTACTGCAAATTGTCCATGATGTTTGTTAAGCGCACGCATCTGCGGAAGACTCACCGCACCATCGCCACCCACTGCTATCGGAATGCAATTATTCTTGAGAATTTCATTCATCGCTTTCTCAATCTGATCGAAAGCCTGCTTAATATCTTCGAGAGACAGGTTGACGTTGCCTGCATCAATCACGTTAAAACGATCGAATGGTGAGGGGTTGGCATCTCGCATTAACTTTGCGGTGAGCACCGAGCTATGGCGTACCGCATTGGGCCCCAGTCGCGGCCCGAACCGTATCATATCCCGAGCGCAGTCATAGGGAACACCAAGAATGGCCACATCGGCATCAGCGAAGTCAGTGGAAAACCTTAGGTTCAAAAACGTTAAAGGTGGGCTAAATAAATGTTCACTCATAATCGAACCCTATTCTATAGAATATAAATTGCCAGGACTACGGGATGCGCTAAGAATACCCCAGCTTTTCTATTTGACGCTAAAACACCAATCGAGTCTGGTTATTTGCCGCATACCAGCCAAACCAGAATGCACGATGTGCCGCCAATCGGATTAACGTGCGACCTTCATTGTTGATCAAACCATGCTCTTCCATGCGCCAATGATTCCCATCGCTATCCATTGCAGTACTGTCGCCATCAAATTTTACAATTTCAATATCCTCTGGATCGTAAACCCGATTCGCTCCCGAACTATCTGTCAGTACCACAAAATTCAACTCACCCAATGAATCGTGATACACGGGATTCTTAGATAAATAATCTGCGTGAATCGCCAATGTATCCTGGCTATATTCCGGATACACCAAAGCCAGGACTTGATCTTTGTTTTTCAGGCGGTTATCTGATTTTGGCACATCAAACATTAATTCATCCGTGGCAAAATATTGTTGATAAGCGACCCCTTCTCCATAGTCGCGATCATGACCTGTATCCAATGACAACACAGTAGTTTGTGGATGCCGCCGCCGCCATTCACCCCAGGTTGTGGTAACCACATAACTTCGTTTCAATCGAATACCTTTTCCGACCAATGGCCCCACTACGGGCTCACCCCAAGTGGTATTCCACAACGACTGAGTTGTCTTGTCGTACATCAATTTATTCGAACGATACAAAAATCCGCTGGTGCCCAGTTCATGTCTAATGCCATTGTGATGGGTCTCATACAAAATCACAGCGCCACACAGCGTGCAGTAAACCCCCGCAAATTCTGTACCACCAATTTCATCTATAAACATCTCATGCCAGGCAAGAATTCGATTGGGATAGGCTCGGGCATCACCATTAATCTCAATACCAAATACAATATTGTCGTCATCCAGATAATCCGCAGCACCGGCAGAAATCATTTTCGGCTGACGAAGCGGTGGAATTCCATCCTGACTAACCCCGCCCCATACGACTTCGTCCAATCTTATAGTGGTTTCTCGTTGATCATCAAAATATCCAGCAAACTTCTTATCTATAAGCTGGTATAGCAGTGATTTAAATTCAGCATAGTGTTCATACCTGGTTTCAGGATTATTCCAAAGCCACTTGTTCCAGGCTCGTGGAGAATAGCCATAACCCTGATTAGTATTTTTTCGTAGAAGGTCAACTAGCGGTTGAATCACATCCATCCGCCTGGCCATTCGAATAATTTCCAGAGCCATGGGCTCAAATCCAGGCTGCCAGTTTTCAGTAATAAATGTTAAATGATCCTGAAGCTTCTGCCCATCGGTAAAGAACAAACCAATGAAATGTGTTGACGCCACATCCCGTGAAATTTGTTGGGCGTCTGCCTGAGATTGATCCTGTTCGTCTTGTCCGTAAATCTGAGGAACGACCGAGAACTGAAATACAAGGATTGCTAATATCGTTATGACTGTCGATTTCATATCGTATAAATGGTTTTCAGTTTATTAGCCCGCCGCAGCACGGTGGGCTATTGTTGATGGTGCAACACCAAAGTGTTGGTCTGTGATCTTGCTCTGTTGATTAAGGAGCATGCGTATGAGCGCAAAGTGATGAATCGCATGACTGTGTAAAAACACCAGTTCGCGCTCAATAGATGTTTTTGCTTTGGTTCTCTGGGCCAGCAAATCACATGAAACTGACAACTCACTATCACTAAATCTAGCAGGATGATTCTTAGCAACTTTACATTTCTCAAGGGACTGGCAAATTTTGTGCAATTTGTTACGCGCAATAAGTAAATGTTTCTCGTATCTCGGATTTCGCTCACGATCATCATAGTCGATGGTCCCGGTTCGAATACCTCGCATGAAACTTAAATAGTGGTCAATCACATGCCGAACGTGCATGCCTATTGACGATGAATTTGCAGGATTATTTTCATAAGTAAACCCATCGTTACCCAGATCTCTCAGCAATTCATCGGCGTGAAGCAGAATTGATATGTTGTGATCGACTAGTTGGTTGATAAACAATTTGTGGCACCTGGAAGTTCTAATTGTCGTTGAGACCCTGGAACCGCAAAAAGATTTCAATACAAAATGGTAAGGATTATCGATGGAACATCTAGGGAAATCAGTTGTCAGCGAACCACTAAAATTTTCGATTGGGTAAAACTATTAGCCCAGGGCATCCATCACAGCTTGGGCGATAATGCGGTTAAAACAATGGGCTGGTCTGTCCATATGGGGTGATAGCGCGCCACCTTTAAACGCCGGTGACTGCCGACCCTTTTGCATGCCTTCAACCATTTCACGATCTTCTTCATAGATTTCGAGCATACGATCGCGGTTGTTACTACGCAGTGTGGTGTATTTAGATTCCGTTGCACCTTCTCCAAAATAATACAAATCCATTCGCTCGAATGTCTGATCCGCAGATATTGGAATCAGGTACACCGTCCAGACATGATCCGCCTGAACCCCAATCATAATATTGGGATAAATACTGAGAAACTCGGCCTGGCCTTTATACCAGGGTTTGCTTAGTCCGGGATAAAGGGGTAATTGTTCATCACCAATTGCGCCAGCATGGTCTTGTCCTATACTGCGCTGCCCCGCAGCAGAACCTTCGATGACCATGGGTTCATGATTTCGGAGTGGTGAGTAGCTGTTGAGTCCGGGATGAACAAAGGGCAAATGATAACCATCTACATGGTTTTCCTGGGCGAATTTCCAGTTACCCTGCAAAGTGATTTCCCAGATCGAATCTGATCCGCCATGTCCGTATTTCGTAAAATCAAATTCATGCCATTGATCTGTGACCGGTTTAATGAATTCATCGAAATCCGGTGCATTACCATCGAGATTGACAAAAATCATGCCAGCAAAAATATGGCTACGGACTTCCTTTAACCCGTTCAATGATTTATCGAATCGATCGTCTTCATGACTGCCCTCACCGTGGATATGAGGGGTGGCGTGGAGGTCACCTTCCGCGCGGTAGCACCAGCCGTGGTAACGACAGGTGATTATTCCGTTGGTTGATTTTGGTTGCTCCACTAGTTTCATCCCGCGGTGGGAGCAGACATTATGAAATACCCGAACCACTGATTTTCGATCCCGTACCACCAGCAAAGGCAACCCGTAAATATCTACAGGGTGGACCCAGCCATCGCTGGGTAATTGTATCTGGCTGGCGACACAGAACCAGGTGCGGGCCAACAACTTGTCACGCTCAAACTCGGCAAATTCTGATGAGTTATAGGCGACATTGGGTAAGCCGGTAAGCTGCTCCAAAGGACCACTAAATTCGTCAAAAGTTAGTTTGCCGTTGGTTTGTGAATTTGTTGGCATAATTGATAATTCTCCAGAGGATCAGCGGAAATCATTGGATCTTTTGATCTCTTGATCTTGTGATCTAGTGAGCTGGCGTAGATTTTAGCGCACTCTCATGCTCAAATAACACAACAACATCAAACTTTATGAAATTCAGTGTAGCCAACGGCAAACTAAATTTTGACCGATTCGAGCGGCTACACTGGATTTTTTTCTGGCATTTTTGCCCATTGCCGTGGGTTGAAAAATTGTTGCCTGGGGACTATGGGCTCTTTATGCAGCAGCGGAGGAGGAGGAGGATTTAACCATAACAAATTGATCATCGAGCTCATCGAGTTCATCGTAAATATCGTATACTACGGGAGGGGCCACCTTTCGACTCACCTTGCCTAGCACACTATCGAGAACATCTAGTAACTTGTGATTTTTAATGGGTCTGGTACAAGCCCTTTTTAGCATATCCGGCGTCAATGCAGTGGCATCTTCGTTACAGATATACACCAGCGGTGGGCAATCTTTTTGCGCCGCATAGTTTTGCCATTTTTTAACTAGTTTTTTGTTTTCGGCATCAATTAGCAACACACTTACAGTATCCAGTTTTGCGTGCCAAACCAAGCGATATCCCTGATCCCTGCTTTGACTTTGAAACAAAATTCCAAGGATGCCCTGCATTTCCCGATCAGGCAAATTTATTGCCATTACATTGGCTATAGGCTGACTTTCGCTCATGCTAATTTGCTCATGCTTAATTATGAGTTATTTCTAATTTAATGTAACTAGTAAGCTATTGGACACAGAATGAAATCCAATTACAAATTTATTCGACAGACGGGGTTTTTTTCCCGATAAAGTGAAATTAATTGCCGTTAAACAGGATTGGATCGCAGTTATGGCGCGGATAGTTAACTAGAATAAGTATGGCGGTTACGGGGTTTTTGGATAATTCGCCCTATCAGTAGATCTTATTTATTCCACTCAATTTCAATTTAGCACCAAGCTGGTCGCTGTGCCAGGTCGCTATTCCTGGTCGAGAAATTCAAGGATATCTGCTCTGTGCTGATCCAGCGCCGGGACTGCGGGGCGTGTCGACGGATCTTCATAGTTGGAAAACTTGATCGGATTACCCGCCATTTTGAACTCAACCCCCGTTTCAGACACCGCGGTTACAATCATATTACGATCCGCGACCTGGGGATCAGCAACCACCTGGCCGACGTGGTTTATGGGTCCACAGGGAACCCCCGCGGCCTGAAGCAGTTCCAGCCATTCACTCGCCGACTGTATTTGAAGCGCCTGTTCAAGCAAAGGATACAACTGTTCATTATTCAGGGTTCGAGCACTATTGTTATTGAACCGCTCGTCGTCAACTAATTCTCTTAGATCCAGCACATCGCATAATCTGGCAAACAATCCGTTATTGCCTGCGGCTATTATTAGATATTCTCCGCCCTTGGCTTTCAGCCCGGAAAACGGGGTTATGGAAGGATGGCGCAAACCCATGGGACCAGGCACAACATCTTCGGCAAAATACCGACTAATGGCATTCTCAAGAATACCCACCTGGCAATCCAGCATGGCGATGTCAACTTTAATTCCCTTACCACTCTTCTCCCTGTCGTACAATGCAGCAAGTACCCCAGACAGTCCAAATAATCCCGCGGTTATATCCCCTACGGAAGTCCCCACCCTGACCGGTTGGGATGAATCGCTTCCGGTCAGACTCATGATGCCCCCCATCCCCTGAACCACCATGTCATAAGCTGGTCGATCTTTGTAGGGTCCAGTGTGTCCAAATCCAGACACCGCGGCATAAATCAAACGGGGGTTCAGTTTTTGCAATACGTTCCAGCCAAAACCCAGTTTTTCCAACGCCGTTGCGCGAAAGTTTTCTACTAACATGTCTGCCTTAGTCAGCAGCTTTTCGAATATCACACGGTCATCAGAATTTTTTAAATCCAGGGCAATACTTTGTTTTCCTCGATTCACCGAAGCAAAATAGGCAGATTCATCTTCCACAAATGGGCCAAAATGACGAGCGTCATCTCCGCCATCGGGAATCTCAACCTTGATAACTCGTGCACCCATATCGCTAAGCAACATGGTCAGATAAGGTCCTGCAAGCACCCGGGTCAAATCCACCACAATCAAATCCTTTAGCGGACCATCAGGGGTGATTGCATTAGTCATATCTTAATCTGAATAATTGGTTACCAGCGCTTGTTTAACCAGGGACTGAAAAAAAATGGTACCCGGCTCACGTTGTTTTGATAACACACCGGTCTTATACACACCGCCTTCAAGATTTTTTTGCACCCTGGCGCATACACCCATATCTTCTTCCATGACCTGAGTCGAAAAATCGAGAATCTCTGCTCGTTCATTAGCGTCTACAGATGGCAAAAACCAGAACCAACGCTGGATTGTGCATTGTCCTGTGCTCAGCGGAATAATACGTTCGATATTGAAATCAGTATCAGAGAAATGAATCAATAACCCTGGAAATTTATAAATCCAGAACCCAGGTGAACCTCCTTTGTCATCTTTATAGCGCACATCAAATCCAACAAAATTTCCATTTTCATAAGCCTTGATCTCTGTCTTTTTGCTATCCATAGCAATATTTAGCCTGGGATGAATACTAGGAAGGTGATAGCCCTCCGCTGCATTATCACTATAATTTTTCCAGTTAGCATCGCAGTTATTAGTGCGAACAGTTTCAAATGTCATTTCCGAAGTGCTGGGAAACCGATCGGCTATGGTCACAACTTCCCCTAACCAGTCGTTCAGACCAATTATATTTTCATCCAGGCAGGCAAACACCAGTCCATTCCATGTATCAACCCGAATTTCAATTAAACCGTAATCCTTGGCGTCCAGATCATTATCAAGATCAAAACCCGGGGCATTTTTCAAATGGCCAGTTAAATCGTAACTCCAGGAATGATAGGGACAGGTAAATTGGGGGACTGTCCCATGGGATTCCCAACAAAGCATGGATGCTCTGTGCCGGCATAAATTCAAATAGCCTTTGAGCTCTCCCGACTGGGTATGAACGATAACAATGGATTGACCTGAAATAGTAGACGTTATAAATTGCCCTGGATTTTCGAGCTCACCACTATGGGTAATATATATCCAGTTTGTTTTAAATATTTTCTTCTGCTCTTGCAAGAAAATATCTTCGTCGTGATACCAATTAGCGGGAAGAGATTCGACAATATTTGACATATTAATATCTGATTATCAATTACCTGACTTCGAGTTCGTTTTTATAGGCGAACAAGGCCGGGGTACCGCCGGTGTGAACAAAAACAATATTGGCATACTGCTCAAGTGCCTGATCTTCGATCATCTTAATCAGGCAGGCCAGGGTTTTACCCGAATAAACCGGGTCGACCAAAAGTCCTTCCAGATTGGCTGCCATATGAATAGCTCTTTCCAACAAATCTGAAAACAGACCATAACCCGGTGCCAGCGCACGATCATCGGTCCAGATATCATCATCAGCTACTATGTTCCCGGTTTGCAGCATTGCGGTCAGGTTTTCACAGTGAAAATTTATTCTCTCGAATTGGGATGCTTGGTCTCTTCTCACGCAGGCGCCTAAAACCGGTAGATTCGAGCCACACAGACGCATTCCGAATAACAAACCCGCATGAGTCAGACCACTTCCCGAACCCACGACGATAAGGTCCGGCTGGATATTCTGCTGATCAAACTGGGTTAATAGTTCTTTTGCGGCGACAATGTACCCCAATGCACCTTTGGGTTTTTTTACTGGAGCCAACGGCACCACATAAGGATTTTTACCGGATTTTTCCAATTCATCTGCAATTCTGCGAATTTCCTGGTCTGCCCCTAATTCATCTTCCCCTTTATCGTAGTAATGAATTTTGGCGCCGAACATGCCGGTTAATAATCTATTCCCCGAGGTCTTGTATTCCACAGAATGGTTATCAACTCGATTTTCTAGTTGAATGTGGCATTCCAGTCCCAGTTTTCCCGCTGCTGCTGCCAGGGTTCGCATGTAATTTGACTGAATTGCTCCAGTACTTAATACCGTATCACAGCCTTTGGATAAGGCATCACCGAGATAAAACTCCAGTTGACGAACTTTGTTGCCGCCAAATCCGAGACCGGTACAGTCATCGCGCTTGACATAAAGTGTTTTACCTGCAAATTCCGCAGATAAACGCGGCATGAATTCCAGAGGCGTCGGCGTATGGCTGAGTTGAATGCTGGGAAAATCCCGCAACTCGGCGATGGGTTGGTCAATAAATTCTGTCATGGTTTCAGTCTCGATCTACTAGACTGAACATGCCACAGATGATGGGATAAATGCAATGCAGAGAACCATTGCGATGCAAAACCATAGGCGAGTAACCTGCTTCCCGGGAAATAAATCCGGGAAGCAGATTAATTTTAACTACTTCTCAAGTTCAGCTTGTAAAGCCGGAACCGCGGTAAACAGGTCTTCGTTCCATCCATAATCAGCAACCTGGAATATGGGCGCTTCTTCGTCGTTATTGATTGCAACAATGACCTTTGAATCTTTCATGCCCGCAAGATGCTGAATCGCCCCGGAAATACCGACTGCCATGTACAAATCTGGCGCAACCACTTTACCAGTTTGCCCAACCTGATAATCATTGGGAACAAATCCAGCGTCCACTGCGGCGCGGGATGCACCCACGGCACCGTTGAGCTGGTCAGCCAGTTTCTCGAGCATGGGAAAGTTATCACCACTTTGCATGCCACGACCACCAGACACCACAACCCGGGCTGAGGTCAATTCCGGGCGTTCGCTAGAGCTCAGGGATTGCTCGATAAACTGCACCCAGTCTGTGGCACCGGTATCATCGATATTTTCCACCGTGGCACTGCCACCTTCTGCATCTGCCAGTTCAAACGCCGTTGTTCGAACGGTTATCAATTTAACCGAATCAGAAGATTTCACTTTCACCAATGCGTTACCCGCATAAATCGGCCGGATAAATGTATCAGCGTCCACAACTTCACTGATATCTGATATGGCCTGTACATCGCAAAGCGCAGCGGTATAAGGAATTAATGCTTTGCCAAATGTAGACGCTGGAGCCAACACATGGCTATAGCTTTCAATCTGGGATTGAATCAACGCTGCGGTATTTTCGGTAATTTCATTTGCATGGGTAGCAGAATCGCAGACCAGGACCTTAGCAACACCGGATATTTTTGCCGCAGCTTCACCAATTGCACTGCAGTCTTGCCCGGCAACCAGAACGTGGACGTCTCCACCAATCTGGGACGCAGCAGTTACCGTATTTAATGTTGCTGGAGATAATTCAGAATTATAGTGTTCTGCAACTACTAATATGCTCATTTAAATCACCTTTGCTTCATTTTTCAGTTTATCCACGAGTTCCGCGGCATTCGCAACCATAACCCCGGCATCGCGTGCTGGCGGTTCGGTCACTTCCACAACCTCGATCCTGTTTGCAATATCCACTCCCAGCTCTTCGGGGGTAGTTACATCGATAGGCTTCTTCTTCGCCTTCATAATATTAGGTAAGGATGCATATCGGGGCTCGTTTAGTCGCAGATCGGTCGTTACAACCGCTGGCGATGTGATTTGTAATTTTTCCAGTCCGGCGTCAATTTCCCGAGTAATGGCAAATCCGCCATCATTTTTTTCGATTTTTGAGATATAGCTGCCCAACGGTCGCTGCATTAATGCAGCCAGCATTTGGCCGGTTTGATTATTATCATCATCAATAGACTGTTTGCCCAGGATAATCAGATCTGTGCCTTCTTTATCGGCCACCGCCTTGATCATCTTTGCAATGGCCAGGGGTTCGAGAGTTGCATCAGTGTTGATGTGAACACCACGATCAGCGCCCATGGCCAGTCCGGTACGGATGGTTTCAGCGCATTTTTCTGGGCCTGCAGACACGACGATGACTTCTTCCCCATGGCCTGCTTCTTTCATACGCAATGCTTCTTCCACTGCAATTTCACAAAACGGATTCATCGCCATTTTGACGTTTGCAGTTTCAACTCCTGTGTGATCAGCTTTTACTCTGACCCGGATGTTGGCATCGATAACACGTTTTACGGGTACCAGTATTTTCATTTCGTGGACTCTCCTCGAAAGGGTTATGGATAGTGAAAATTGGACGCGGATTCTACCCTAATCCCAATAGCCAGAATAGAGGTCAGCAGCGTTAAATTCGCGGTATTAGAGTTTATTTCTATAGTCGAAAAATGCTACTGAGCGACGACTAATTATAAAATCCAGCCATAAACATCAACCTGAATCTCAAATAGACCAATTCAAGCACTTTGTAACGAATCGGTTAGAATACCAACACCTTTTATTTTCGTTGTTGTATTCCATGCCTGCAAACCAACCCCATGACCTGGACCATTATCTGGATACTGCAATTACCGCAGCGGACCAGGCAAGAACAATCACCCAAAAATGGTTCCGAGCCGACCTCGATAGAGTGAGCAAACAGGACAGCTCGCCAGTCACCATCGCAGACCAGCAAACCGAGGAAGCCATCAAAAATATCATTCTCGACCGTCATCCCGACCACAGCTTTTTTGGTGAAGAGTCGGGGCAACAGATTAACAGCGAAGAATGGCAATGGGTAATTGACCCCATAGACGGTACCAAATGCTTTGCAACGGGAATGCCAACATTCGGAACGCTTATTTCTTTACTCCATTACCAGGAACCGGTCATGGGAATAATCGACCAGTCCATCCTGGATGATCGCTGGATTGGTATTAGCGGTCGCACAACCACCTACAATGGCGAGCCCTGTCAAACCCGATCGACATCATCCCTGGATCAGGCATCGGTATATACAACCACCATGGATATGTTTGATGACCAAAGTTATAGCCAAGCCGAGCAATTGACCAAAAAATGTCAGTTTCGGGTTTTTGGTGGAGATTGTTATGGATATGGCCTGATCGCTTCGGGGCATAACGACATGGTATGTGAAGCGGATCTCAAACCTTATGATTTTTTTGCCCTTATACCCGTGGTCACCGGCGCGGGCGGGGTGATGACTGACTGGCAAGGCAATCCATTGAATATGCAATCAAATGGCGAAGTTCTGGCCTCTGCAAACCCGACACTACATCAACTGGGGATTTCTAAACTAAACGGTAATTAGAAGCAGTTACCGCTGTACTTAACCCTCGTTTATTCTGCTGGCACCAGTTTAGGACTCCAGAAAACTGCACCTTTGGTTCTGGCTTCAGTCACCATCTGTTGTCCGGTCCAGGATTTTTGTTGTTCCAGGTAACCTTCCTTTAATACCCTTATGATAAAAGCATCCGCATTTTTCAGATCATCATTTAAGACGCTGCGTCGGGTATCCAAAGGAGTAAACCCTAGAAAAATCCAGTCATAGCTGCGTTGGTCTTTTAGATCGGCCTGAACCTGAAACATAACGTAGGCGCCCAATGGATCGGACTGTACGGTAAAAGGAACAGTTCTAATTGATGCGGCACAACCGGTAATCAAAACCAGTGAAATGGCGATCACGCCGGATTTAAACATAACGAGTAATTTCATAATTAATCTGCAGAGGGTTTAAGGTCAAATTGAACAAACTGGGGACTTCCAGCTGCACCTTTTGAGGTAGCATAGTCCAGATTTAACCAAAATGAACTAATTGAATCTTCGTAGCCTTCCTTATGCAACCTGACATTCATAAATTTACGTTGGGTATTTCGGCTCAACCACACGTGCCGGGTTGTAGAAACACCGATATACGAACCGTCATCCATATCATATACCTGGGCACCATCGGGGATGGTCTTAATTACAGCTGCGCCGTAGTAAGTAGTACATCCGGATATAAACAATCCTAGCATCACGAGAACAAATGGTGCCATGAGTTTTTTGCTGAGTTTTTTAACCAGGTTTAGTAATGTCAAATACATAGGCGTACTCCGATTTTTTATTATTATAAACCAGATTATTTTTGATAGTAAATCTTTAGTTGGAAAATGGACTAAAATAATTCACCTGGACCCTCGACTGCATTAAAGCAATATATAATCCCGTTCTTTTTTAATACAGTCATTTTTAAGAAATCAAACCTACAGAGGCTAACTCAAGTGGCGCAATACGTTTTTACAATGAATGGAGTGGGCAAAGTTGTTCCACCGAACAAGCAAATTCTAAAAGATATTTATCTCAGCTTTTTCCCGGGGGCAAAAATTGGCGTACTCGGTTATAACGGCGCAGGCAAATCCACCCTGCTACGCATTATGGCTGGCATCGATACCGATATTATTGGCGAAGCACGGCCCCAGCCCGACCTGAAAATTGGTTTTCTCTCCCAGGAACCCGAGCTGGATGAGTCCAAAGACGTTCGCGGAAATGTTGAAGACGCTATGGGCGACATTAATGAAGCCAAGGAGAAGCTGGATGCTGTTTATGCCGCTTATGCAGAACCCGATGCAGATTTCGACGCGCTGGCATCCGAACAGGCGAGACTGGAAAATATTATCCAGGCCTCCGATGGACACAATCTCGAACACAAATTTGAAATTGCCGCTGACGCCCTACGCCTGCCACCCTGGGAATCTGAGATTAAAAATCTTTCAGGTGGTGAAAAACGCCGAGTTGCGCTTTGTCGATTGCTTCTGTCCAGTCCAGACATGCTAATTCTGGATGAACCGACCAACCACCTGGATGCAGAGTCCATTGCCTGGCTGGAAAGGTATTTACTTGAATTTGAAGGCACGGTGATAGCCGTGACTCACGATCGTTATTTCCTCGACAACGTCGCCGGCTGGATCCTGGAACTTGACCGTGGCGAAGGTATACCCTGGGAAGGCAATTACTCTTCCTGGTTGGAACAAAAGGAAAATCGTCTGGCTCAGGAACAAAAGTCCGATCAGGCCAGAATTAAAAGCATGAGAAATGAGCTCGAATGGGTACGATCAAACCCCAAAGGCCGGCATGCCAAAAGTAAAGCGAGGATTAAACGATTTGAAGAATTGAGCTCAACGGATTATCAAAAGCGTGCAGAAACCAATGAGATTTATATTCCCCCGGGGCCGAGGCTGGGTGATCTTGTCATTGAAGCCAACACTATTTCCAAGGCATACGGCGACAATGTGCTGTATGAAGATTTAAGTTTCAATCTGCCCAAAGGCGGCATAGTTGGCATCATTGGGCCCAATGGCGCGGGCAAGACGACACTTTTCAGGATGATGACTGGACAGGAAGAACCGACGTCTGGGGATTTTCGCATGGGAGAAACGGTAAAAATTGCCTATGTGGATCAGTCCAGGGATTCACTGGATGACAGCAAAACCGTGTTTGAAGAAATCTCTGGCGGCGCTGATGTTATGCTGGTTAACGGTTATGAAGTTCAGTCGCGACGATATGTGGGTCGTTTCAATTTCAAAAGCACCGATCAGCAGAAAAATATTGATACATTATCGGGTGGAGAAAGAAACCGGGTTCATTTAGCCAAAGTATTGGCCAGCGGTGGTAATTTACTTTTGCTCGACGAACCAACCAATGATCTCGACGTTGAAACCCTTCGCGCACTGGAAGAAGCCATATTAAACTTTCCTGGTTGCGTCGTGGTCATTTCTCACGACCGCTGGTTCCTCGATCGTATTGCCACCCACATGCTTGCATTTGAAGGTAATTCCCAGGTGACCTGGTTCGATGGCAATTACAGCGATTATGAAGAAGACTACAAACGTCGATTCGGCGATACCATCAAACCACAGAGAATAAAATATAAACGCCTTAAATAGGCGTCTTAACTAGTCGTCTTAATTGGTTATGCGCTCAAATTTCACCGGACAAAATTTAGGGAACCTTAATTATTCCCAGACCAATCAAGGATCACTTTACCACTATCCCCTGAACACATTGCATCGAAACCAAGCTGAAAATCATCCGCTGAAAATCGGTGGGTGATTATAGGGTTGAGGTCGATTCGTCTCTGAACCAGGGTTGTCATCTTATACCAGGTTTCAAACATCTCGCGGCCGTAAATGCCTTTAAGATTTAACATCTTAAATACAATCTTGTTCCAGTCCACCTCAAATGCATTTGGCGAAATTCCCAGAATCGCGATTTTGCCTCCATTGTTCATCACATCAATCATGTCCCTGAATGCCGGGGCAGCACCCGACATCTCCAGCCCCACATCAAATCCTTCCTTCATACCTATTTCCTGCATCACATCATTTAGTGATTGTTTGGCCGCATCCACAACATACTCCACACCCATGGATTTGGCCAGGGCCAGCTTTGCAGGGTTTATATCGGTAATCACAACTTTACGCGCACCCACTTCCTGAGCAACAATGGCGGCCATGATACCAATGGTACCCGCGCCAGTAACCAAGACATCTTCTCCAACGAGATCAAAACTCAATGCGGTGTGCACGGCATTTCCGAACGGGTCAAACAATGCCGCAATCTCATCCGACACATCATCGGGCAATGCAAAAACGTTGTGTTCCGGGATGCTCAAATACTCAGCAAATGCCCCTGGCCGATTTACACCGACGCCAATGGTATTACGACAAAGCTGCCCTCTCCCTGCTCGGCAATTTCTGCAGGCACCACAGACGATATGCCCTTCGCCCGATACTCTTTGCCCTATTTCATATTTTGTAACTGCGTCACCAATTTCACAGATTTCCCCGCTGAATTCATGACCGGTTACCATGGGCACAGGCACCGTGTTTTTGGCCCAGTCGTCCCAGTTGTAGATATGTAAATCTGTACCACATATGGCGGTTTTCTTAACTCTGATTAATACGTCGTTGGGTCCAACTACGGGCTCGGGTACGTTTTCCATCCAGATACCTGGCTCAGATTTTGCTTTTACTAATGCTTTCATCAATGATTATTCTATTCAGGAAATTATGCCAAATTGTTTACCCACATCCTCAAAACACCCAATGGCTTTTTCAATATCCGCAGAACTATGGGCTGCGGACATTTGGGTTCGAATGCGCGCTTTTCCTTCGGGCACCACTGGAAATGAAAATCCAATAACATAAACTCCCCGCTCAATCATTTGGCTGGACATTTCTTTGGCCAGTTTTGCATCACCCAGCATCACAGGAATAATTGGATGTTCCCCTGGCACTAAATTAAATCCCAATTTCGACATACCATGCCGAAATTGCTTTGCATTGGAATTTAGCTTTTGCCGCAAATCATCGCCATTTTCAATCAACTCCAGTACTTTCAGTGATGTCGCTGCAATCACCGGTGCCAGGGTATTCGAAAATAAATAAGGTCTGGATCGTTGTCGAAGCCAATCTACCACTGAGCCATTTGCGCTGGTGAATCCGCCGGACGCGCCGCCTAGTGCCTTGCCCAGAGTTCCGGTCAGGATATTAATTCGTCCTTCGACACCACAATATTCTGGTGTACCACGACCATTTTCGCCAACAAATCCAAGGGCATGGCTATCATCAACCATAACCATGGCATCATATTTTTCCGCCAGATCACAAATATCAGCAAGATTGGCGATGATACCGTCCATGGAGAATACGCCATCCGTTGCAATGAGTCGAAATCGTGCATCCTGAGCGTTACGCAATTGAGACTCGAGGTCTGCCATATCATTATTCTTATAGCGAAAGCGTTTTGCCTTGCACAATCGGACCCCATCGATTATGGAAGCATGATTAAGGGAATCAGAAATGATAGCGTCTTCTTCGCCCAAAAGAGGTTCAAACAAACCGGCGTTTGCATCAAAGCAGGACGAGTACAATATGGTGCTCTCAAAACCCAGAAATGATGAAATTTTTTCCTCGAGCTGAACGTGCTCTTCCTGGGTGCCACAAATAAATCGCACCGACGCCATACCGTAGCCGTAGCGTTCAAGTGCGGACTGCGCCGATTTAACTAATTCAGGGTTATCTGACAGGCCAAGATAATTGTTGGCACAAAAATTAAGCACAGTGCCGCCACCTTTAACCGTAATATGTGACGACTGGGTTGATTCGATAATCCGTTCCGATTTATACAGCCCCTTGTCTTTGACCTCAGCCAATTGGGCACCGATATGTTTAGTAAATTCCTTTGTCATAGTCAGAGATTTAAACCACGCCGTTTCATAAACCGGTCAAGCCTGGGTTTGTATGCCGATAAATACGACAATGACCAAACCAAACACGCAACCAAAGAACTTTGCAATGGACCGCATAATGTCCCGGCGCTCGATATTGCCTTGTTCGGTAAAGTTCTCAGCATTCAAAAACCCGAATGCAGCCACACTAAAAAGTGAACGCCCCTGCTTTCGATGTTTCAGCATTTCCCAGTATCCAAGCAAACAGGAAATCCAGTAACAAAAAGCAGCGATTGCGAGAATAATATAAGCGTAGGTCAGGACTTTTTGCATAGCTATGGGCTGGTAATTTAATTTACCCTTATACTGAGTTTAACCCGGTTAATCAATTCCAATAGGTACGATATCAGGCAATGGCTTTAGGTTTTCAAAAAACTTTCCAGCGAAAAATTAAATAATTCGGGATTCTCCAGATGGGCATTGTGGGCGCATCCCGGCATTATTGTGAGCCTACTGTTTTTAATAGCATTCAACCCCCGCCACGCGCTGAAACAGTAAAGCCGGACCGGCTCCCCGTCGTACAAATCAGATTGGGTTTGTCAAAGCAAGCTAAACAAAATACTTAAACGAACCTGTTACATTTTAGAGCGAAGGTTTTTCGAATCATAGGGCGAATCTGCGATGACTCGCGCAGCGCATCGAACCCCTAAAATTGGAATCTCAAGTTCAGTATCTAAACTGCAATGGTCGATATCCAGATAGGCCATGGCAATGGCGTGATCAAAGTGATAAGAATGAGCGCCCGAGGTGACTCTTCCAACCAGTTTACCGCCTCGATAAACCCCTTCATTGGAATAGGCATTGGCATCCGTTGTGTCCACTTTTAAGGTCACCAATTTTTTACTCAAGCCTGAGGATTGCAATTTCTCAATGGCTTTTCTGCCAATAAAATCACAATCTTTATCGAGTCGAATGAAACGGTCGAGGCCAGATTCCAGGGCAGAATGCTCGATATTAAGATCACGATACATCGCCCGATAGGATTTATCCAGGCGCGTGGATTCAATAGCCCGATTGCCAACCATTTTTAAATCAAATGATTTACCGGCTCGAGTAATAATGTCGTACAAGTGCAACTGGTGGCAAATGGGATGGTAGCACTCCCAACCAAGCTCGCCTTCATAGTTGACCCGTATCATTCTCACATCCGCGGCCCAACCAATGGACGTGGTCTGAGCGGTGAGCCATGGAAATGACTCATTGGATAAATTCACCTCGGTCAGCGGTTGTAATAAACCTCGAGCTTTAGGGCCCAGTACGGTAAAGCAACCGCGATCATAGGTGACATTGCGGATGCTCACAGACTGATCCTGGGGGTGGTGTTTTTCAAGCACATCCAGATCATGTTTCTCTCCGCGAGGTGTGCCTATCAGATAAAATAATTCTTCATCCAGTTTTGTTACTGTGAATTCACTGCGTACGCCACCAAACTCGGTAAGTAAATGGCAGAGTGCAATTTGCCCAATACGTTTTGGGCAACGATTGGCCAGCACATAATTAAGCCAGTTTTCCGCTGCAGAACCCGAAACTTCAAACTTTGCCATAGAAGTCATTTCGATCAGTCCGACACCGGTACGAATGGCTTCAACTTCTTTAGCCACATAGGGCATGTATTTAAATTTTCGATAACTGTATTCATCTTTTGGTTCGACCCCTTCGGGGGCAAACCATAATGGGGTTTCCCATCCATAAACCGCACCCCACACCGCACCCTCCGCGGTTAATCTGTCGTAACAGGGCATGGTTTTCGCCGGCCTAGCAGCCTGCCATTCGAAATCGGGATAGTGCACCCCAAAATTATGCCCAAATGATTCTCGGTTACGATCACCGGTCCATTCCTTGTTGGCATAATCGCCAAAACGCCTGGAGTCAATTTCTGAAATATCCATTTCAGGCTCACCTTCGGTTATCCAGTGGGCGAGCTGATGACCAATGCCACCACCCATTAATATTCCACCGGATACCCCTTCCACCATCCACAAATTTCTGCGCCCGGCTACGGGCCCAACAAGTGGCAAATTGTCTGCGGTGGTGCAGATCGGTCCACGCACATTATTCTTTATACCCACTTGCCCTAACTGGGGCACCAGCTTTATCGCTTCCTCCCAGTTCACTTCCACGGATTCAAAATCCTCTGGCAGCAGATCTGCCCCAAACCCCTCGGGCACGCCATTCCTCGCAAAATGCTCCAGTTTTTCAGGTCTCTCATAAGGCCCGAACATCAGGCCTGACCGCTCTTCACGGACATAACCATTTATGGTTTCGTCGCGCAGCACTGGCATCTCGGGCAATCCTTCGGCTTTTCTTTGCTCGACTTCGGGCACCGACTCAGTCACCCAATATTGATGGAGAACAGGGAATGCAGGAATAGAGATGCCCAACATTTGGGCAGTCTGTTGTACATAGTTTCCCGTAGCCACCACAACATGTTCGCATTGAATATCCCCTTGACTGGTTTTTACCTGCCATTCGCCGCCGGGTAAAATTTCATAACTCTGAACTTCGGTGTCTCGATAAATTTCAGCGCCATTGTTACGAGCCGCTTTAGCCAGGGCCTGGGTAATGTCTGCCGGTGCAATATGTCCGTCATCGGGATTGTAAATCCCGCCCAAAAGCTTTGGGTTTTTTGCCATCAACGGCCAAAGTTCATGCACCTGCTGCGGTGTCAATAGCTCCGCACGAATACCCTGGGTCTCTGCAATGCTCATGTAATTGAGGTATTCATCCATGCGATCGGAGGTATTAGCCAGGCGTAACTGCCCACATTTATGCCAGCCGATGCTTTGGCCAGTTTTCTTTTCCACGTCTTCGTAAATTTCGATAGTTTTGGCAATCAGTCGACCAAAGTTATAACTGAAACTATACAGCGGAATTAATCCAGCGGCATGCCAGGTCGATCCTGCTGTTAACTCGGTTCGCTCTACCAGCACCACATCGGTTACCCCGCGCTCGGTCAGGCTATGTAAAATATTCACTCCAACACAACCGCCACCAACAACTACAACTCTTGCCTGTTTTTTCATGTTTGTAATTTCATGCTTGTATATTTATGCTTGTTTTTGCATTTTGGCTACTCTGAATTCTTAGTCACGTAATTTAAAGTAATAAAAAAAGATTAACGCAACAGGCAATAAACTAAAAAACAAACCAAACCCTAGAATGACAACCCATTTTGTTTTTTCTGTAATATTGGTTCCTCGTAGCAAAACGAGATACAACAACAGCAACACAATAAACTGAAATAAAATAAATCCCGCGATCGTTGATAATGCAGAATATTGGCCATGCTCCCCAATAACATCTATGTTCAGCGCTAGGATTCCGTAAATAACCGTAATCACAAAAGCGGCCGATAATACTAGCTGTCCAAATAATTTATTAGTTATATTCAATTTTAATTTACCCGATTTATTATCGTAATGATCAGCTTAAGTGTACGTAAAAAGTGCCGGCAACAATAAAAGCGTTACCGCCAGCAAAGGAAAAAACAATATCATTTTCCAGATCATCTCCATTTGCAGGAATTTAAAATTCAACTTTACCCCAACTTTGTAACCTGCATATAATGAAATTACAATGACACACAAAAACAGCAGCTTGTTAACATTTCCGGCGTAATCGAAATTTGACATCACAGCGGCGGTTAACGTCGACAGTAATATCCACACCACTACTGCAATATTCCAGCCACTGAGCATGGCCAGAACCCAGGAGACAATTTTGTTAGGCAGGGTTAGTTCCTGAGGAATCATGTGGAAATAATTTCGAGCTAATTGAATTACGCGGGTTAAATATGTTAAATGGAATTTGACCGTCAGCGAACCAATACAATAAGATAATGGTTACAGCTGCCTGGTTTCGTAATGATGCATGTGATGCCCACCGTCATCGCGCATATCTTCTACTGCCTGGGCAACATCTTTAACCACCGCCTCCAGTGCCGCGGCAACCGCGTTACGATCAGAATTAAATTCCAGATGGTTAACCAGCTTGTATCCTTTGGGTAGATGATCGGGGAATGGAACTGCAGACAGGCTCATATTATGTAACCAGGCTTTAATCGGGAAATAACAATTGGATAATTATAATTGGAAATTATTTTAGCAGAATCCACTCGAGTCTACTCCGGGCTTTTCGCATCAGCAGAAACTTATTCAAGAGAGGGTTGTGTTTCAACCTGCGGCAAGTCAGCGACTAATGCCCATTCCTGGGCCGATCGACACCAAATTTGGATTTTCGGCACCAGCTGGTCCCGCTGATCTACGGTACCGACGCGCAATCCAATAAATCCCGGGAGGTTTTGTGCCGGTCTGGCGTAAATTCGGGTGCCACATTTTCTACAGAATGCCAAAGAACGGGGGAATCCGCTCTCGGCAATTTTCTCGCAAATACTGAGTTCACCTGTCAAAAGCTCAAATTGCTCGTCGACCACGCCAACGATAACACCATAGGCGGTTCCGGAGTTGACCTGGCAATCAATGCAATGACAGATTAATACACCATCCGGATTCACCACCGCGTTGTAAGTAATGTGCCCACAAAAGCATTTTCCACTCACTTTCATTGTTTAATCTCTTTTATTGCGCGTATTAACTTCCAAAATTGCTCACATGAACTTTACGATAAGCCCAATTTACTAATCACAAATTCGACATATTGCTCTTCTGGTGAAAAACCCAACAAGCTTTCGCCATCGGTGACAAAATTTGAATAAGGATTGTAGTCATAATAGCAGGGTTTGTTGGTCCCAGATTCAATGAAATATTCAACGCCGCCAACATCAGCACCGCAGCATTGAATAATTCTGACGATGTCGCTTAGTACCTGCTCGGGCGCATCAAACACCTCAATACCCGACCCGCTCTCAACCACACAAAAATCAAATTCCTCTGAGGCCCTTTCTGCGACGGAATCAGTAGAGCAGCCATCCGCCGCGCAATAGTTAAAAACCCCTTCCTGAATAGTCTGTCTAATGCTGTAGAACAACTGGTCACCGAGAATCTCAACCCGGTACACATAACCATCAGAATGAATATACTGTTGAACTATACCGCTACCATCAATCCCCAGATCCAGCATTTTATTTTTCAAGGCCAGTTCGACTTCAGCAGCATTTTCGAATTGCGCAATGCCGCTACCCGAACCACCAATATTCGGTTTTACGATAACCGGATAACCGATATCTTTTGCTGCCTGCAATACATCAGAATCATTATAAATGGCAATCCCGGCAGGGTGATTCAAACCCAGCTTTGAAAAAACCGCGTTTTGCATCACCTTGGATGAGCCTATGTTATGGGCCTTAAAGCCATTGATTACCCGCACCCCGGCAATTTCCAGCCAGTTCAAATAATGTAAGGTATGAAATACAATTTTAGGATTCCGATCAGCGGATGGCATGATATTTACCCGGTTTATCACGCCATCATAGTCACCGGGCATCCTTGATGTATCGAATGCCAGATCCGCGGCATTTAACAAAAGCAGCTGAAGATTCCTTTTGGAAAACGCCTGGATTAAACTTTCCGACCAGTCAGGATGCTCATATAGAAACGCAATATTCATTGGCTTATCGAGGTTGTAAGGGGTGCATTAATTTCGAATTTAAGTCTTTATATTTTAGCAACTTTGTTCAACCCTGTTATGGCAAATTGAGGATACAATCCTTACACAATTTTCTTATACAGAAACCGGATAGAACGAAATGCAAGTAGAAAAAGACAAAGTGATTTGGTTCCACTACGCCATGTATGAAGCTGATGAAAAACTCGAAGACTCAAAAAACAACGATCCGGTTATGTATTTACATGGACAGGGTAATATCCTGCCTGCCCTGGAAAATGCTCTGGAAGGCAAATCCAGCGGAGACGATGTCAGCGTTACCCTTGAACCACACCAGGCTTACGGTATACGCAAAGATAGGTCCAGCCAACGCATCCCGATTAAACACCTGATCCCCAAGCGCAAACCAAAAGTGGGTGAAGTATTTCAGGTGAGCACGGACAAAGGACAACAAAATGTGACGATTACAAAAGTCGGCAAGTTTAATGTTGATGTGGATTTCAATCACCCACTGGCGGGCAAGACACTACGTTTCGAAATCGAAGTGGGAAATATTCGCGATGCTACCCCCGAAGAGCTCGATCATGGACACGCCCACGGTACAGGTGGTCATCAACACTGAAACTTTTAGCAATCTGGGAGAAGTATTTTTACACCACTGGGCTAAATTTTAGCCATGAAAAATTCCCTAAAGCTGTTCCCTGTTTTACTCGCACTGGTGGGTATCTTCCAATTCATTGCTGTTGCCCACAGCTTTGAACCCCAGGTTACTTTCAAACTCCACGAATCCAATCCCGTACTAAATAGTGGCCCAAAGGGCAACTTTGACGGCGCCTATCTTGATCCAGGCGCAATTATTTACCATAACGGTGAATTTCATATGTTTTACTCCGGGCTACCGCGATGGCCGCATCCATTGGCAATCGGTTATGCCACTTCTAAAGATGGCCTTCAATGGCAAAAACAAAGTGCTGAGCCTATACTAACCGCTGATCAAACCGGCCTGACAGACAGCGTATCGATTAATTCGGATAGCATCGTTGTATCTGATCAGGGACAATGGATGCTGTTCTTCTCAGTTGTTGCGAGAGATCGCGGCTTCATTGGAAAAATTGCTCGAGCCACGGCACCATCCCCTCGTGGGCCATGGACGGTGGATAATGAAGCAGTAATAGGTCCTGGCCCCAAATCGGCCTGGGATGGCAACAAGGTTGGTCATGCCCATGTGATCAAAAATGACGACGGCTATGTAATGTATTACAGCGGGACGGGTGACAAAGAAGTTGGTGGCTTTGCTGAAGAACATAGTCAGATAGGCATGGCAACTTCCACGGATGGGGCACAATGGACAAAATATGACAATCCTGAAACCACAAACCCGGCATTGGCATTGAGTGATCCAGTGCTCAGTCCATCTGAAACAAAAGACGCCTGGGACAGCTGGCATGTGCGCAATACCAGAGTCAGTAAAATTGATGATCGCTGGAAAATGGTCTATGGCGGTGCCAGTTTTAATGAATCGGGTAACTTCGGCGTGGCCATAAGCCAAGATGGCATCACCTGGAAACGACTTTATGAACAACCCATATTAAAAAGTCGAAGTATCGGAAAGGTAATTTCATTTAATTCATTTATTCACCACAATAACCAAGATTTAATTTATATAGAAGCCGGAACCTCCTCTGGCACTCAGGCATTTCTCGCAGTAAAAGCCGAAAATTAACCCCATTGGCCACGCTGAATTAGCGTTAAAATAGTGCCATAAATCAACTTGGGTAACGCCCGGGAGCTTTATGACTAAATTGGCAATCAAAGCAATTGAACTTATTCCAGGAATCATCATAGGTCTGGCAAGTTTAATAGCAATTGGCTATACCCCGATTGTGAATTCTCACAGATCCGTGTTAAATAATGATGCCGTCCGGCAATCCTTTGCCGGGCAATCCTTGTTTGATGATTTATTTTTAATAAACCATACCCAAGACCTGGTCCAAAATCAGGCTGAAAATCAGACCGGGACAAGTCAATACGAAATCCCCTATCCGTTTCAGAATTTGGTCTCCTCCCTCGAAGACTCTATGGGGATTTCGATTAACAATGACGGTAACCAGGTCCGGTCGGTGTTAATTCCATTAGGGCGTTGTATAAACCGATATGCCGGCGGGCCCGATTACTTCAAACATCCGCGGGTTGTAGTGGGTGTAGATTCGGAGCACCATGGAGACGGCGAGGAAAGATTTCCAAATCTAAAAGATAGACTTTTTATCGGCTATCAGGAAGCCATAAATGCCATGGAGGTGATTAGCTATAACGAAGATGCTGGGCGATTTGAATTTCAGGTTGTAACCAACTACAAACCAGGCCAAACACCCGTTGTTGAATATGTTGACCGCTCTTTGTGCACTGGTTGCCATCAAAACAACGGACCCATTTTTTCAGTGCCACCCTGGGATGAAACCAATAATAACCAGAAGATATATCAGAAACTCGCCCGCGAAGTTTATTCAAACAAATCTGAAATTCCACCATTCAGCGGTAGTGGCGCATCACACCTCGATGGCGCATCTAATCGCGCCAACCTGTTTTCTCTCTACCAGGAATTCTGGCGAGGGATTTGTCAAGGAGATAACTCCCACGACATAACACGATGTCGCGCAGGTATTTTTGAAATGGCATTGTTACATCGTTTACAGGAAAACAACCGTAATCTGGTTGTTTCTGATCGAGTTAACAACTACCTGAATCCAACTTTAGCCCGAGATATTAATCAACAATGGCCCCATGGTATATCTATTCTGAGTTCTGATATAAAAAACCAAGACCCGGAATCCAACGGCGAACACCTACATCTTGCGAAAGCTAACGAGTTGCTTTATCCACGGACATTACTGATCAAATGGAATCCTGATAACCTGCTTCGGGTACTGGAAGGGCTGGGAAAATTTATTTCTTTGAGTAACTTAAAACGAATAGACAGCAAAATATATCAACTTGCGATCAGCAGCAACTCACCACGATCTGAATACACCGGTCAATGCCGGTTGAAATTTATCAATAGTGGGTGGGACCTGGATAATTATCCCGGGCAATCAGGGGAGCTGTCTGTAAATTGTGATCTCGCTGCCGGGGTATTTTCCAAAACCCATCATTTCTTCGGAGATTTTTATGTTAATTCCGGAAAAATTGAATCCTATCCCGTATCCGGACGGATGGTACTCGATAGCCCGGGGACATTAACCGGACTAAGCTATGAGGCCGGAAAAATCGAATCACAAGATGATGACTGGATAGTAAAAATTAATCCCCTGGATTCAAAACGGCAATTCCATGCGCGTTTACCCGATGGAAATATAATCGAAAAAATTGAAATACGCTGGCCAAAATCTGGCACTGTCGATGATATGTTTATCCAGAGCAAGGTTGTTGATGGATCAGCGGTCCTTTATATGCTACCTGGCAGCGATATTCTCGATACTGCGATATCTGGAATGGTGGACCAGGCCGATCAAAATAAAACCGATGTATTTACGGAAAAGCCTTTCAGAACGAGAAAGCTGATGACTGCTTTAATTGAGCAACTCGATTAACGATAAATTATTCTGGCGTTTATTTTTAACCCTAATAATTCACCTGAAACTTTAGTCAATTGCGCCCCTTACCAGTGGAAACAGCGGACTAACCAACCTGTCCCCGGTTCGTAAGCTTGAATCAATATAAGTGTCCAGGGAAGGAATCTCATTGTAGGTAATATCATCTCCGAGCCAGTTAACTGAAAATGCGGCCCGACGTCGATCGAGGGTATTACCCGGAGCGCAGTGAAAAGTGTAAGAATTCCAAATAAGCATATCCCCCGGCTGCATAGATGAGCTTACTACGTTGGGGTCACGGTGATTATCGATATCTGGTAATTTTGGCCTTTCTTTTCGAACGTATTTGTAATCTTTGTCGTGTTCATCGAAATTTACCGCACGATATAAAATGCCGGGTTTGTGAGAGCCTCGATAAAATCTAAGCGCGGTAGAATTGGGAATTGGGTCGAGTGCAACCCAGCTATTTATTGCCTTGTTACCGTTTGCCGGATAATAGGCGTGATCCTGATGCCAGGGCGTTTTAGCATGACTACTATGTGCTTCCTTGATTAAAAGAAAATCATAATAAAGCGACATGTATCTGGATTCGAGAAATGGGAACGCAATATCTGCAATTTGACTTTTGAAAATGAACCGCCTGAAGGGCTCAACTTTTTGCCAGGACTGGGAGCTCACTGAAAATTTCCCCTTATCGCCCTCGCGCTTTACTATATCCAGATCGGCGCTAGCACCATTGGTCGCCAGATCAATTCCCTGCTCAATTACATCCAGCCAGTTTTGAGAAATCGCATTTCGCAGGCACACCACGCCATCCCGTTTGTATGATTCCACAGCTCCATTGGGCACAGATTCTTCAGACAAAATATATTCTGCCACCTGCTGGCGGTCATGGTCGGGATTTGCAGATTTTGATTTCATGGTTTACTTGGAAAACTCAATTGATATTTAAAACTTAAGCGATTATAGATAACATTACCGGTCAAATCGTATTTCCACAACCCACTTTTGGATATATTAATTATCTTCAAATAATGACAAAATCAAAACTATAAATGATTTCAATCGAACCAACGAATGCAGTTATCGGTGCCACAGTGCGTGGGATTTCAATATCAGTGGTACCCGACGCTGACACCATAGGCAAAGTTAATCAGGC
The DNA here is from genome assembly GCA_965237725.1 of Candidatus Spongiihabitans sp. Lineage (GTDB taxonomy): Bacteria > Pseudomonadota > Gammaproteobacteria > Arenicellales > Poriferihabitantaceae. Next base: position 3,733,049 of record OZ250151.1, on the reverse strand, counting down.
CCTGGAAAAATATGGTGTGCTGATCTTTCCGGATCAGAAAATAAGCCCCAAACAACAGGTTGATTTTAGCGCTGCATTTGCGCCTCTTGAACTAACCGAACTCGAAAAAGCCCGACTGGAAGGAAACGATGAAATTTTTGTGGTGGGTAATGTCGGCAAAGGTCTGGTTTCATTCGCACCGGAAAAACCCGACCATGAACTTGAATGGCACACCGACCATATTCATCATGAAGTCGCAGCCAGGGCTTCCCTGCTCTATGCGCTGGAAGTACCTGATAGCGGCGGTGACACCCTTTTCGCCTGCATGTATCATGCCTATGACGCCCTTAGCGAAGAGCAGAAACAGGACTACTGCAAAATAGAAACCATAAATTCCGCATCGGGGTTGGAATATTATCTGGCGAAACAAAATTTGGGCAATACCAACAGCGCCCAGGGTTTACGAAAATATAAAGAGATCGTTCGTCCTCTGGTCCGGGCTCATCCGGATACAGGTCGACGGGCTTTATATTTTGGCAATCAGATCACAATCGATGTGGTCGGGTGGGAAGCGTCCAAAGCACGACAGTTTATTGCTGAGCTCACCAGCCACGCCTGCCAGGATTCATTTCAGTATCGACACAAGTGGTCCGCCGGAGATGCGGTGTTGTGGGACAACCGTAGAGTGTTGCACGCCGGGACCGCCTACGATGTAGTAAACAGTCGCAGGCTCATGCATCGAACAACATGGCGCGAAACGGAGCCAATAGAACTGATCGGATAACGGGTAGTTATTTATGTATGAACTCTATTACTGGCCAGGATTGCCCGGTCGTGGTGAATTTATTCGACTTGTACTGGAACTGGCCGGGGTGGAGTATCTGGACATCGGTCCGGAACAGGGTGTTGAGCCGGTATTGGCACTACGAGGATCGGCGGTGGGTTTTGCGCCACCCTATTTAAAAGACGGTCATCACATTCTCGCTCAGGTTCCTGCAGTATGTTTTTATCTGGGCAGAAAACACGGCCTTGTCCCAGAAAATGAACTTGAAGCATCTCGGGTCAACCAGCTTTTTTTGACGGTAATGGACGTCGTTGACGAAGTTCACGATACCCACCACCCCATTGATGTCGCCCTGACTTATGAAGAACAAAAACCTCAGGCCGTCTTGCGTGCTTCGGGTTTTGTAAATGGCCGTCTGCAGAGCTGGCTGAGATTTTTTGAACAGGCATTAGCCGAGCGAGATTGGTTGGTTAGTGAGAATGTCTGCATTGCAGATCTTGCATTGTTTCAACTTACTACCGGCCTGGAATATGCTTTTCCTAATGCCATGGCGAAATCACAGCCTAGGGCTTTGGCAAATCATCAAAACCGGGTCGCTGAACTGCCAAATATGGCCACCTATCTAAAGAGCGATCGCCGACAGACATTCAATCAATCAGGCATCTTCAGGCAATACCCCGAACTGGATATAGAAATATCAAACTAGGATAAGACTCGGATTGAGGTCAGCATAAAACCCACAGGCCGCAGTCAGCTTAAGCTTACTGCGACCTGAGTCGGTGTGGTAGAGAAATGAGTGTTAGGCTGCCCGATCCACTTCAACATTGGGTTCGGGATTATTCAAATTCGTCAAATTCAGCTTGTCGCAATGAATCAACTCTAGTTTCGGAGCAATGTTTGACACCGTTTTGCGCGTTTTAGCCAAAAGATCATTCACTGATCCATTTGTATATCGTAGTGCTTCTACATCAGCACGATCTATTCCGATATCACGCAAATGGTGGTCGGACAAGGTTAAAAGCCGTTGTATTGCTTTTCTTTCCTCATAGCGCGATCGAATACGCGCGCTAAACCCATGGACAACCTCGGCAGAGATCGCAATCAAGGAACTCAGTGATTTCTTAAAATTCCCTGCTGCAGGCCTGCCTCTCGCAGCGGTATTATGATCAGCTTTTGTTTGATCAACTGAATAAATAGACTCAGCCAACATTCCGAAACCATCGCTTTGTCGCTGTAAACGAACCTTGAATGAATCGAATTCATTGGACTTAATTAATGGGTTGATGTATTGTGTTTGTGATAGTTTCATTGTTGCTAGTCTCCGTATCAATTTAAGGTTTAGTGATGTTATTACTTATAATTCATTGTTTCAAACGATATAAATTCATGTTTTACTATAGATAATCTAATGTGAAAATCAATCGATTTCCACCGTTGAAAGCACTGCGGGCATTTGAATCTGCAGCACGACACTTAAGTTTTTCCAAAGCTGCGGAAGAATTGTTTGTCACCCCTGGGGCGATTAGCCAGCAAATAAAATTGCTGGAATCATTTCTCGGCATGGCGCTGTTCAAACGCATGCACCGACGCATACTATTGACCGATGCAGGGCAATCCTTGCTGCCCGGTTTGCAGGATGGATTCGATCGCATGGCCGACGCACTGAGCGAAGTAAAATCCATGGATCAGAATCAACCCGTCACCATAAGCTCTGCGCCCTCCTTCGCAAGTAAATGGCTTGTCCCACGCCTGACCCAGTTGCGAGAGCAACATCCAGAGATTGATATCCGAATTGACACCTCGATGGAAGTGGTGGATTTAAATCGAAGTGATGTGGATATCGGAATCCGATTTGGTGCTGGAAAGTATCCAGGCATGCAGGTTGATCTTTTATTGTGTGAGAAAGTCTTTCCGGTATGTTCGCCGAATATCATCACTAAAGAACGGCCGCTGAAGCAACCAGCGGATTTAAAGGGTCATCATTTGATGCATTTTGCCACTAATGATGTGGATCTCGGCGCTGGATGGCCAGACTGGAATATGTGGTTAATGGCTGCGGGGATTAGTGATATCGATACGCGCCACGGCATGATTTTTAACCAGCAACAATTATTGATCGAGGCGGCGCTGAATAGCCAGGGAATTGCGCTAGTGGGGAGCGTGTCTGTTGATGACGACCTGTCTTCGGGACGCCTGATCAAACCATTTGACCTTACATTTGAGCTGGAGTTTTCATATTATTTTGTAACCACGCCTACAAAAGCAAAACTACCGGATATTATGGCCGTTCGAGAGTGGATGTTTGCTCAGGCCCACGGTTACGCACCGAGCCAAGTTTCTTACGGACAAAATCAAATTGAACAGCAACTTTAAGACGTTATTGCAAATTGTTTTAAAAATCAGTGTATTTACATTTATCCTGTTAATCGGGCCGTTTTACAACATAGTGAGTGGGGCTTCTCCCATTGGCGTTGACTGGCGTAACAAAAGCTGGGAGTCGACTGGGTTGGCCCCTGACCCAGAAATTCACAAAAGCGCCCTTGTGCAAGTTTATGCCGCCCGGGCCTATGATTGGCGTGGTGCATTTGCGGTGCATACCTGGGTTGCCGTAAAACAGAAAAACGCAAAAAAGTATACCCTGCTCGATGTCCAGGTATGGCGTCAAAAACGTGGAAAATCCATTTTGAAAATCTATAACGGTATTCCAGATCGAATGTGGGTAGGGAATATTCCAGAAGTTCTGTCCACTATCGAAGGTGACGACGCTGAAAACGCTATACCCAAAATTTTGGAAGCAGCCAAAAACTACCCTTTTGCCAAAAAATATAGAGTATGGCCGGGGCCGAACAGCAATACCTTTACAGCACATATTGGGCGTACGGTTCCAGAGTTAAAACTCAATTTACCGCCAACGGCCATTGGTAAAGATTATTATTCAAATGGGGTTGTTGGGGTGACGCCAAGTGGAAGTGGTTTTCAAATTTCCTTATCTGGTTGGTTGGGTGTGCTGGTTAGTGAACATGAGGGCTTAGAATTTAATTTTTTGGGACTGAACTTTGGACTTAATCCACAACAACTGCAATTACGACTACCTGGGATTGGCATTGTGCAGTTTTAAGAAAGCCCCCGACAACCATAGTTAGAATTGTCGACATCAAAAACTCATACTATCTTCATTACTACTAACTTGAAGGACAATCCTATGACAATACCAAACCAATCTGGACTGGACCGAAAAAAGCCAATCAAACAGTTACTACTGGTCAGCGGCGAGAAAGTTTCTGCCAGCAACTTTCCTGATCAATGAAAAAAACCAATGGTTAACATTGTTATGCTACCTGCATTATCAGGATGGTTTTCGGACCCCCAACCGATGGAAGAGCCAAACCCAAACTAATCACTGGGATTTGATTCGCTAATTAGTGAGAACCCACCTTGTTGTGGTTCTTTGTCCAGAACCATGGGATTAATTATTAAATTTTTAAAGTCGTTCATCATTCGACTTGATACGTCTTTGCCTACAGAATCGTTTCGGCCGAGGCTGGGAAATCCGTTGATTTCAATGAGCCAGGTTTTTCCGCCAGCATCGCACACAAAGTCATATCCGAATAAATGATAACAACCCTGATTTTCAAGATCTATAGATTTGTTCTTTAGACACTCAATTGTCTTTGTAACGATGTCGCGAATTTCCCCATTAATATGACTCAATTCTGGAAGATCATTTAAGAGCTTTACAGCGCCATTATCATTTGGTGAAAGCTGTATCTGGGGATCCACAGAATCCGGAGAATAGGGTTCAGGGTGCAATACCACAAGAGAATCATCATAAATGTAAGTGGCCCAATCTTTGGTTACCAACACATAAGTTCTGACTTTAAATTTTCTGTTGTCAATCAGAAGCACATCTCGCACACCCTGTTGAATAATCGCAGTGGCTTCCACCTCTCTGATATCTATGACTTTCTCCAACAAACTTTTTAGTTTGTTAAAACAAAAAACATCTGCACCTCCCGAAGTATGGGTGAACTTCAAAAATCCAAATATTGGAGAATCCGTTGATTTAACAAATTCCAGATATTTTGGTAGCGCAGAAAATACTTGTGGGGTTATATCGTGCTCGCCATACTCACACAACAGCTCATACATACTCAATTTATTATCAATTAAAACCGAAACCTCACTCTTAAAAACTTCCACACGAGCTTGCCTGGAATCAGCGCCATGAGAAGCCCACATTCCAAAATCTGCAATTTCATTCGACTCCGCCGCTACCCAACCTTCTTTTTCAAGAACATTGATTAGATTTTTTGAACGATTAATATGATATTTGAGTTGGACCATGAGTCCGAAAAGTTATTGATTCCCCCCTTTCATCTAATATGGCGAGCTCAGCCAAATATACACAATCAGGTTATTATTAATATCGCGAATCTGGCCGATTGATCATTCTTTAGTTATCCGCCTCGCGCTTTGCCTTTAATTTTTCGAGGCACATCTCGTAAATATCTCGGTCCAGATGACGTTCACAATCGTCCAATTTCTCTGGCTCTGCATCAGTATTATATAAATTAGAATCTTGATCGTTATCCTTATATCTCACAACAGCTTTTGGGCCCTGGACCGGTTCGAAGAAATACCGATACACGCCATAACCGCCTCCGGCAAGAATTGCGATCATTACCAAATCACCAACTAACGACTTAAGACGCATGGCGACTGTTCATTTGTCTTCCCCCCAGGTATGTAACTATTAACACCTAGAGTAAATAATACCATGATTAAACAGGGTAAATCGGCATTGTCGCTGCCAATTTTAACGTCTGCGAATCTGAAAATTATATGAGAAACCAGATTAGGAAAGTCAATAATTTAAACTTACTAGCTTCAATTTAACTATTTGTATTTAACAGTTTATGAGTTTTATCGAAATTTATTATATGTCAAATGATAGATATTGTTTAATGTGAAAAATGAATAACCAGCTTTTCCATGTTTTTGGCAGCTCGATAAACTGCTATGACCTTATCATCGTCAAAATCTACCTGCAGAAAAAATTCACTCTCGCCGCCGTCTTTACAAACCTCAGGAAAGTGGAATAACAATTATCCGAATTTGTTTTATTAAACTAACTTAAATTTTATTCAGACAAGCTATTAACGTAAATATGATCAGAGTATGGGTAAATCCCTGAAGTCACATCCGCTTCAAAACGAAAACCTATTTTTTTGGCGACATTGATTGAACTGATATTTTCCGGATCAATCAGCGCAATTAATCTGGGGTGTTTTAGCGTTTTGAACACATAGTCTCTTACCGCAGCTGCAGCTTCCGTTGCATAACCCTGGCCCCAGTAATCACGTGCGATCCGATATCCAATTTCAAGTTCGGCTCGACCATTAATGTCGGAAAAATAAAACAAACCACAATAACCTATTGTCTCGAATTGATTTTTTAAATCAACCGCCCAGGGTGCTGCACCTGGAAACTGCTCAATACCATTAATGCTCTCGCGCAAGAAATTTTGCACCCAATCCCTGGTTTGAATACCATCTCCAAAATGCATCACCTCAACATCGCCAAAAATCCTTAGCATGGGCTCAACATCATCCATTTCAAAAATTCTAATTTTAAGCCTGTCAGTTTCTGCAATCAGTGACATCAATCAAATAGTTGTGAGAATTCTGACGAGGCAGGCGGCCATTCATTAAACTGAGGAAGATCGTCTGTAATTTCGTACCATGGCGCTTTGGAACCGACAAAAATATGCGCAATGGGCCGAACCTCGGGATCACCGTTGACCGTACCCAGAGAAACCCAGTTTAACTTCTTACCGCCAACTGCAGCACCCAAAGGCGATCCACATTTGCTACAAAAACAACGATCAACCCCTGGAGAAGATTCATAACGACTAACCACTTTCTCTCCAAAAATCCATTTGAAAGACTCGGGATCAACCCGCGCATAACTACCGAATGCCGCTCCGAGAGTTCGGCGGCAGGCAGAGCAGTGACAAAACGCAACATCACTCAATTCTCCCTGAATTTCATATTGAACACTAGCACATGTGCAGTGGCCCAGAAATGTCATATTGATACCTACGCCTATTAACTGTGACGACGATAAATAATTTTGACGTCAGACACGTTATTTAAAATTCGCTCAAACTCCCAACTAAATATGCTTCGAATAATCACTCTCCCCTTTAGCTTCATTAAAACTGTCCAGTTCAATTACATTCCTGTCCGGGTCACGTATAAATATTGCAGACATGTTTCCAAAACTAAATGAACCGGTGATTTCAATATTATTTTCAGCCATAAACTTTTTGGCTTCTTCGAGCGATGAAACAGTTAATGCCATATGTGTAATTCCAGTATATTTTTCGGTGACATCCATTAAGATGTTTTGGCCATCCGGCATATCAGCAGGACCAAGCAGATTTAAAACAACGCCATTGGGATTTCGCATAACAATGGGGTGACCCTGTTCGAATCCAGTGTCTGTGGTGAACTCAAATCCCAGCAATTCGTAAAACTGGATTGACCTGCGCTTTTCTCCTATTCTTATTCCGATGTGATTAACGCTTTCTATATTTAACATACTAGTTTCCTCAAGCAAGATTTCAGACTATAACATTGCATATTCTTCTACGCATAATTGTTTTGTTGCTATTCTCATGTAAGCATCCATTGTAATAAAACAAATGTGCAAGTTATACTCGAAGCAGACATAAAACTAATTTTATTTGAAATTTATAATGAATAAACTTGCAGTTCTGATTGATGCCGATAACACCAGACCGGGTATAGTTGAGGGACTACTGAGCGAGATTGCGGATTATGGTACGGCAAGTGTTAAACGGATTTATGGCGACTGGACTAAACCTCAACTCAATGGTTGGAAAGAATCCCTTTTGGAACATTCTATACAGCCTATTCAGCAATTCGCCTATACCACTGGGAAAAATGCAACTGACAGTGCGATGATTATTGATGCAATGGACTTGCTATATACCGGCACATTTAGTGGTTTCTGTATTGTTTCCAGTGACAGTGATTTCACCAAGCTGGCCTCGCGTATTAGGGAAGCGGGCTTGACCGTTTTTGGTTTCGGTGAACGTAAAACGCCGTCGCCATTTGTAACGGCGTGCGATAAGTTCGTTTACCTGGATGTATTGGTTGCTAAAACCGATGAGGAACAACCAGTTGCAAAAATTGCTATTGGTGACTTGAAGCAGGGTTCTAAAATGATGAACCTGTTTAGAAATGCCGTTGATGTCTCCTCGGACGACAGTGGGTGGGCAAACCTGGCGACGGTAGGTAGTAATATCGCTAAACACTCTCCAGATTTTGATCCAAGGAATTACGGGTATCAAAAATTGGGGGAACTTTTTGTAGCCACGAAACTGTTTGAAATTGAGGAGAGGCAAATAGGATCTACTAAATCAAAACAATTATATGTAAAGAATAAGAGGAAGGGGAAACAATCTGTCAAACGAAATTAAACAAACCATCTTAAAGAGGAATTCGATATGCCAAGATTCGTAATAGAGCGAGAAATACCAGAAATCGGTAGTGCAGAAAGAGAAGCATTGCAAGGTGCGGCGCAAAAATCCAATGGCGTGCTAGCGGAAATGAAAATGAATTCAAAAAATATACAATGGGAACATTCCTATGTTACCGATAACAAAATATTTTGTATTTATCAGGCTGATTCTGAAGCACTAATTCTCGAACACGCAGAAGCCAGCGGTTTTCCAGCAACCATAGTCACCCAGGTTAGAAAGGTGATTGATCCTATTACCGCGGAAGGCTAAGGGCAGATAAAAAATTGGCGTTAAGTTGTGACATAAAAAGGTGACATCAAATGGTGACAAAGAGATTAACTTCTCAGTCTTTTCGTCACCTCATCACCAGCAATGTAAATATCAAATAAAAAAACTTGATAGGATTTATTTTTATTGTTTGACCTGGAGTTTCTGAATAACATTTCATTTTATAATTAGGGAATCTCTTAAAAAGTCTGGGCGATTAACGTTTATAAACAAACTTTTCAAGATTGAGGCGGGAAACGCATGTAATAGTTATTCTATTGCAACGTTTTCCAACGAAAATATTGGAAAGTTTGGACTCAAATTGATCGGTCATGCCTTTTGCAGAGGTTCCTTAACTAGGTATTCCATTATTCTTTAAATACTCAGCGAAATGTCCCCAGTATCAGCACACCTTCAATTTGGGTACTATATTTTAAGTTTAAAACCCTCATGGGATGCCTGGAAGCCAAGGGACTCATAAAACTTGATTGCATCCGGGCGTTGTTTATCAGATGTTAGCTGGACAATTCTGCAATTCTTTTCCGTTGCACGTTTAATCGACCATCTTATAAATTCGGTTCCCAGCCCTTGTCCTCGATAATTTTTAGCGATTCTCACACCCTCAATCAAACAACGCCATGAACCAATATGGGTTAAATAGGGAATGAAAGTCAATTGCAACATTCCAACCAGTTCATTGTTACATTCAACAACGATTAATTCGTTGTTAGGGTCCTTTTCGATGAATTCAAACGCAGTGATATAATTCTGGTTTAGCGGTAAAGAAGCTTCTTCCCTCCTAGCCCCTAAATCATCATCGGCAAGTAAATTGACGAGATTTGGAATGTCACTTTGCATTGCACTGCGGAAGTTTAAATCCATACCAATCCCATTGATAAATTCCGGCCTGAATAATGTGAATTTATTTTAAACGCCCACCGATTTCATCAGCGGCAATAAAGGCTCCCATGCCAAACAGGATTGAACCTGATACACGTTCCTGAATTTGTTGCGCTCTTTTGTTACGTGCAAGCCAATTGGAAACTTTGCTTGTAGATACAGCAACCAGGATGTCACAAGGTAACGCAGATATGGTGACTATCATTCCGAGTATCAGTAATTGTTGAGTCACCGATCCAGACTCTGGTACAACGAACTGCGGTAACAACGCCAGAAAAAACAATGCGGTCTTTGGGTTTGTAACTTCTACAATGATACTTTCAGTGAATACCTTTGCAAGGGGTTTTGGTTTCGCTTCTTGAATAGTGGCATCGTCATCTGATGGTTTTGAATTCCAGTAACGAATGCCCAGGTAAATAAGATAGGCTGCACCTGCGAGTTTAAAACCAGTGTACAGTGCTGGAGAATGTTTAAATAATGCAGAAACCCCGAGTACCGTCGCTATAACATGAACCATGCTCCCTAATGCCAATCCTAGTGATGCCACTATGCCGGCTTTGGTGCCCTGGGCGATAGCCCTCGCCATGATATAGAAATTGGACGGGCCAGGAGATATATTCAATATCATCGCCGCCAGGATAAATGTAAGAAGAATTTCAGTTGATGGCATGGTGATTATTTGGATTTTAGTGAGTGGTTTAACCCATGGCTAATGCGCCCATGACTATTTATTCAGTCTTCTAAGATTAAAAAATCCATAAATCGCAGTAACAGCGCCGAGCAAAATCAGATACCCAGACTCCCCCTTATTATTTACAATGCCGTCGCTACCTAACAGGTCAGCCGTTTGATTCCCCATACTGTTGAAACCATAAATAACCATCAATCCCCCAATTATCATTGCAAGAATTGCAAAACCTTTTCTGAATTGATTCAATTTTTACGACCCTCTTCCACACTATTGTTTTTCGCCTCACCCATAAAACCAACGGAATGTTTGTGCTGAGGTAATCCGTCTCGGATTTCAACCCATGACACTTTATCATCGACAAAGGCATGTCCCCAACTATACTCAGTATCAAACGGCCAGTCCTCTGGGTAATCCATTGTTCCAGCTAACAGAAATAAAGTATCTTGTTCATCATAGGAAAATAAAACTGGAGATCCACAGTCACGGCAAAAACTACGTGTCGCCAAATCTGAAGATCTGTAATGTCCAGGCTCGCCCTCGGTGTAGTGAAAATCCTCCCAACCCAATCGAATCATGGCAGCATTAAAGTTACCATAAGCTTTTCTACACAAACTGCAATGACAATACCCTGCAGCAATAGGCGGTTTGGTTGATTCATAACGCACTGCCCCACATAGACATCCTCCTACAACAGGCAACTGATTTCTTGTCATTCTGGATTCTCCTAGAGTGTTTACCACCAGACAAATTTATAATAACAACAGAATCACGTCGAAAAATCTTGTTGCTCCGCCCGAAAACGAGTTGCCCAATTCACGCTTTCGCTATCCGCAAGCTTCGCGGATTTAGGAGCAACAGTACTTGCAATTGTAGTGTCTAAGTCCAGGGCTGACAACACACTGGCTAACGTAATCTGAGGTTCACTGGATAGCGCTTCATAGGTAAGCCATAGCGGCTCGATTTCCCATCGAGTAAACCAGTTTAGCCATGCAGCATTGTGATCCTCAATCTCTACAACTAGCGCCAAAATTGCTGGTGCATCATAAACCGGTGCACTTGCCTTTTTCAGTCGCTCGCGTTCGCTACCATCGGTATGGACATGCCACAAACCGGTCTGCTCCGCTCTGAGATAAGAAACAGCCTGAGCGACTATGTCTTCACGTGACAGGTATATGTAGCGCGCTGGCCCAAAAACATTTTGAAACCTCGCTCGATCATCGTCAAGATCAGGATACAGCGACTTGAGTCTTTTATTCAAATCATCAACGCTTTCCCACATCAAGCGCATGCCAAAAACTTCAGTTTCACCCAATCCCAATTTTTGCATTGCGACCAGGTAAGCCAGGCCAAATTCATGATCGTCATCCCAGTCGGAGGTTGACACATTAGAGTGATCTGCCCACCAGGAAATTGATTCCCGTCTGAAGAATGAGTCAGGGCATCCAGCCACCCCGGTTTCAGTGAGAAGATCGCACAATAAAGTGCTTCCACTTCTTGGGGTCGCACAAATAATATAAGACTGTGTCTGTTTTTCGGCCGCCATCAAATCGAATTTAAATTGGGGTTAGCTTGATTTCGAATCACGGGTGTTGGCGACGATGCTTTGTCGAGTGAAATGTGGTTAAGGCCTGACTGGTTTTTTATAGGGCGGCGCGCCTTCGGGCCGGCCGCTACCACTAAATTCATCGTATTGCGGCAGGTCGTCGTTGATTTCATACCAGGATATGCGTTCGGATACCCAAACGTGTCGGTCGGGTGGAAGTTCCTCTTGCTGATCAAAACTCCCAAGATGAATATATAAATCTTCAGGGTAATTCTGATTTTCATAAAACAGAGGCGTGCCACAATGGCCACAGAAACTACGATTCACTGCCGTGGCAGCATTGAAGCCCGTTGGATTACCGTTTGTGATTTCAAAACCTGTTCGCTGAAAGCCTGCAAATACCGTTACCGCACTTCCACCGCTTTTCCTGCAACTTACGCAATGACAATACTCAACCATCACCGGTGGTCCGGATACCTGGTATCGTATCCCACCACATCGACATCCTCCTTTGAATAGTTCTATTTCAGTCATAATTATTACCTCTGAATTGTTATCCCGCCCAGGAAAAGGCCATTACGAACAAATTGAAAATCTGAATACGCCTGTCAGGCGACTTTAGATTGTTGAATGTAAGGCAAAACCACCGACATGCTGTGCGCCACCGAAACTTCCTTTTCACCAACTGGTGCCACATAATGAATTGAAGATTCTGCAAAATCTCTGCCAGCCAACCTGGCAATTATCCATGCCGCCAAATACTGTGATGACAAACAGCCTCCAGCAGTTGCGATGTTATCTTTTGCAAAAAATGGCTGGTTCAAAACCTCAATCCCTGCTTCAACCACCCATGGCTTGGTGGTTAGATCGGTGCACGCCGGCATGCCGTTCAAGTGCCCCAATACCGAAAGAAGCAATGTTCCGGAACACTGGGCACAGATCAGCTGACTGGCCGGATTCAAATTTATCCTGTTTAAAATTTTTCTATCTTTAGCAATCTCCCGCGTATAGATACCACTGCCAATCAACACAACGTCAGCGCTATTGGCAAATTCCAGCGGTTGTTGGGCTTCAACCCTAACACCATTCATGGAGGTTACAAAATCAGATGGGCAGGTAATCTGAACATTCCACCCAGCACTTTTCATTCGGTTCAATATGCCTGCGGCGATAAACGAATCAAGCTCGTTAAATCCTTCAAAAGTTAGAATGGCTATATTCATAATTTTGCATTATTTTGTCATCGATTGGGTGCAGGCCGAGGCTCCCGAATTGTTGGCAGCTATATTAGCTTAGAAACCGCAGATGGACCGCCAAAGTAGATTTAGATCATCTAAGTATAAATCAAAGTTTCAATATACCCGATTTATGTTATCCGTCAAATTGGGGACGTTCACTTCGTTCCAATTGTTCAATTGGAGTCTACACAAATATTCCCTTTTACGTTTTCTTTTAGTCGCAATCGTTAAATCGAAAATAGCTCAAGCAACTACTGTATCTGCATCACCCATAACATAGCGGGCATAGCGATAGTCTCGAATGGAAATAACTAATACTAAAACCTTCGCTACCATCGGGGAAATGAGTTTTCTTAAATAAGTTTTTTTTCATGTTTAACCCCCCTGATAATAATAATATTGCTTATCTAGAAGATGTTTGTGCATGGTAAAAAGATACGGGTAAATTAAAAATATACCGTTATTTGGATGCTATGTAACACTTAGACGCGCTGAACCGTTGCTTTGGAGCGCTAGGCGCTTGTTGCTATTTCTGGAGATACAATGGGCAGCTCTTTAAGGTTGAATCAGATAATTGCGTATTGCGCCTGGAAATTTCTCAGGTTAATTGTTGCGGTAGGCAATTTTACTCTCAGCTGAACGAGCGCCAATGGAAAGCATCTTTGCCTGACCTTTGGTTAACGGGAACATTGTTTCTCCATCTACCCAATTATAAATTCTCAAATAAATTTGATCTTTCCCATGAGAATTACACACTACAATGCCAAAGTGAGTTGGCATTGTAGATTTATCATCTACTCCATCTCCCCCAACCGGATATAGCTCGTCATCATAATGTGTTGTCATACCCATGTTTTACTCCTTCTAGTTAATATTCCGATAAATAAAAACCACATGGCAGCATTTTTTACTGCCAAGACTTTAGTAAGTTGTTTTCTATTGATTAAGCGCCCCTAAAGAAATGTAAAAGTAACTTTTTAACCATAAAGCACGCCTCGTTATGCAGTTATAAAAATTTATAAATAACAACCGGATATTGATGTCGTTAAAATAGATAACAGTAAATTGAACGTCAAGCTAAAATAATTGAATTGGGCAGGGTTGGACGATCTGCGTTCGGTTTAGGGTCTGAATTTGAAATCTTCAAACAGGAAAAACTAATGAAATTCGCTACCTGGACCCAAGATCAAAGACCTGACCCCATCTTTCTGTTGTTTTATGCTATGCCATTGTGCGGACACTAGCGGGTTTACGGATTTATACTGTGTGGAGAAATATAATTAGCGCTCTCTTTTTTTGGTAAAATGTGTTAATACTCATTCGTTTACTAGGTGAGTAAAGTCTCAGGCCACTCCATAGCTTTTCCCAAGTATAAATTTTTAAAATCAAAATTCTCCAAAGTACGGTGGTATGAACAAAATTTTTACGGTTGTTTTACTCATTCTAAGTGCGGTCTTCTGGTCCGGTTTCTCTCATGCCGAAATGAGGCTTGTCGGAAAGTGGTCGGGTATAGATTCCGATGGGGACTCAGTGACATTCGTATTCAGCGAAGATAAAAGTGCCGAAGTGAAATTCGAGGGTGTTCCAACCTTAAGCACGAAAACAATGACAAACGGCAAGGTAGAGTGGTCTAGAAACATGAACCAAGACCCTATGCACCTGGATATAGTTATCTTTGTAGGGTCAATAGAGAAACAACGAATAAGGATGATTGCCCAATTCGTTGATGAGCGAACCCTGAATATACAAATTTCCCGAAATATGATAACCCGGCCAGATGGGTTTTCAATGACTGAAGATGTTTTTCAAGTACTGACCACAAAACAGTGATCTAATTGCCAACAGGTATCGCAACCTGTTTTCTGACTATTACTTATTCGTGGCGTAACCTACACCATCTGTTTCTAGTCGTTGATAGCCGTCCACTCACACCGACAAAATTTTAGTATGCGACCTAACGTTCGAATAACCGCCCGGAGCGAAGTTCATTCGTTTGTTATGCAACATTTCTTATAGTCAAAGCCAGTATCAGTATGTATTTTAGGAATGTCGCGCCCTCAGTCGTGACCTGGCCGAATACAAAAGTATTTCAGAGTAAAATTTGTGAAACCCGAGTAGTGCCTGATATACAATCCCAAGCGATGTCTTTCCCGTTGTGACATTCCGAACTGGAATGACTGCAGATCCAAAATACAATCGCGTTTTTTTGCTGTCTTCTGTTCCCACTGATAAAACCATGAGCCAGGACTTTGTACGGCCTTGATAATCGGACAATAACAATTGGTCCTCACTTCTCTCCTCCACATGCCATGCAGCAAATGTGTCGGTGCTCCCATCAGCCAACCGATTTACCTGTGCATCAGAGGAAGGTTTTGATACGGCCCATTTCAGAACTATCCGCTCTAGTTTAAATATCAATGTGGTATAGAAGGCTCTCACATATTCCGCGTGAGTCACAGTCCCAGAGGCTTCGGTTCGATAGCAATCTGTGTAGGCTCCACTACGAGCATATTTTCTCAGCAAGGCTTTATCAGGAAGCGGACACGGCTCTATCGAAAACATGTGCTTATCTCCTTCCAAACAATAGCGATATTTCTTGTTGCATAACGTCCGAATAACCGCCCGACTCGGAGCGAAGGTGCGGCAAGCTTGCGAGCGAAGTTCATTTGCTTGTTATGTTTTAAAGTTTAATACCATAGCAACATCAGGAGAAAACCCTAGCCGTTCATAAATAGGGCGACCCGCGTCCGAAGCAAGTAGTCGAACAAAATGTACGCCATAATCTCTTAACCAATTTAGCGCTTCTTTATTCAGTTCCATCGATATTCCGAGATTTCTATGGGTTGGGATTGTATATACATCACCAATAAACCCGTATTGACTTTTAGAAAAGTATCGAAAAGGGATATCGGATTTAATAAAAGCGCCCACTATTCCTACAATACGGTTATCTAATTTAGCCAAAAAATGAATTGCCAGTTTTGCCTCATACATTCGACTGTAATCTTCAACAATAATTTCGTGCGCGTTTTTATCAAGATATTGGGAATGATCAAATTCACGAAACATTTCGATTTTCATTTTGACGATACACGGAATGTCATCTGGTGAAGCAATGTCGTATTTAATTTCCATACTTTTCAGATCTCACAGAAACATGACATCTAACTCAGTGCCGCGTTCGCGCGTGCGCTGCAGTTACTTATTAAGCGGTTTTCATCAATGTTCAATTCCAGCAGTAATTCCTTTACCGCTTTATCTATTGTCTTCCCAGCAGTATCTATAACAATTTTTTCGTCGTTCATCGACTCATATTCTTTTTCGAGGATACAATCCCAAGAAGGCAATTCAAGTCCTTCCACTGTAGATTCACGAATTTCAACTCGTCGTTTATGCTCAACTATATCTGAACATATCACCTCAATGTTTATACAATCAGAAGCGGAATTTTTTGCTACTGAATTCCATTCTGAACGAGTAATCGAAATTGGGTTACAAGAATCCGCAATAACACTAGTTCCCAAACATAGATTGTCTCGTGCCACTTTAAAAGAAAGTTGATAACCTTCGCCTTCTACATTCAAATCATAGAAATCTCTTAATCCTTGCTCAATGGTATCAATTCTTAGGTAGACGAATGCAGTAATTCTGGACAATTCTTGAGCAAGTGTAGATTTACCTACTCCAGGTAGCCCGGAAAATACAAATAGAGTTGGTTTTACCATATCGCTTAACGTCTAACTCAGCGATTGCTTTCGTCGGTGCGCTGCAATTCCTTGCTATTTGTAAGATGCTTAACTAGCACTTCATTTTCTGAAGACACTCCATCAGTAAACACTTGCTTTTTCTTCAGTAGACAAAATCCTCTACCTTTAAAAAATTTTCCCGCACTCAAACTGGATTCTACCCAGATTTTCTCTATCTCTAGTTTCACGGCTTCCGATTCAATCGATTTTAATAGGTCGCTACCAACACCCCTACTCTGCCATTGGAAATGACTATAAAAGCCACCAATCTTTCCACTTTCGGCAATCTCAGCGAATCCGACAATTTCCCCTTCAACTTCCGCTACAAAAGGGTTTTTATTCTTAACATGGGTTTCCCAAGATCTACTATCATCAAGTTTTGTAACCCACTTTCTCACAAGTTCATGACCATACTCTTTAATATTTACCTTCAACGTTGTTTCTCGGCAAAGTATACGAAGAATTTCTTCTTCTCCTTTTCGATATCTCCTTACTTTAATCATGATTGCAGATAATATGGCGATAATCGCCCGAGAAACAAAGCGCGACACAGTTGAGGAGCGATAGCGACCATCGCGTGACTTTCAGGGTGCCGCTTCATCGCCGTGTTAGGCGGCGATTCCTGATACAGCAAGATGATTGATATCTGTACGTTCGCTGGCGTGTTCGAAGGTAATTGAAACCACATTTCCATTTTTATCCCTGTCCAAAATTGTATTTTTATCTAATTCCTTACTTTCAACGACATTCGAGGTATTAAACTCGATATACAATGTATCAGTATCTTCGAAATAACTTAGTTTCATCGTTTAAATCCTCTATCAAAGAATGCGTTATGAACTGTCTCACCATCTTCTAGAAGTATTACTCTCAAGTATCGGTCGTCCAATTCCGTAATTTTACCCCATTTTTTAATGCGTCCATCAGATTGAATTTCGGTTTTAACAGGATTTTTAACAACTCCAAGTATCCAATTATCAGTAATTGATTTCCTATCAGTCCTAATACGGACGTGATCGAAGTATCTGGTGGTTTTCATATAAGTCCATTTTCTATATTTGTCGCCTAACGTCTAACTCAGCACCCTAGAACAAGCGCAGCCTTTCGACGTGGGTTGCAGTTTCTTGTTAGGCTTCAGTTTGTTCATGCCATGGAATAGAGTCCCAACCCTCTTTTCGCCATTCGTTTTTCGACAGCTGTTTTTTATCATCAGAAATTTGGTAATAGGCGCCTTGTTCGTCGACGTATATGTGTACGGCAATAGCAAGTTTGCTACTGTCATCTAAAGAACCTGCGGATATTCCCAGCGGAGACTCTGTTCCATGATCGAAAAACAAACTCGACCCACAAGTCCGACAGAATCCCCTTCGGGACGTATCTGATGACTGAAACCATGACAAATTGCTAGTATCGATAATTTCAACATGGTCTCATGCCGCTGCTGTCGCAGCAAAATAGTGCCCGCTCATTCGACGACACTCCCGACAATGGCAAGCAATGACATCTCGAACTGGGCCAGCTATTTGATAGCGAACTGCACCACATAGACAACCACCTTCTTTCATAAAACTATCCACCCTCTTGAAGCCTGACGTCGCGTTCAACGCCCGCTTTAGCGGGTGCGGCGGAGTTTCGTAGAAACGGAGCGGAGTTCATTGCCTTGTTATAAGCAAACTTGTCGTAGAGAAGGCACAATTCTAAGATTTTCAATTGTTTCATCAGATTTACTCCCATTTAACCAAATCGCATACGTACCAGCTTCTAATGCAGGAACAATATCCTTCTCGTAATTATCACCCACAACGGTTACTTCTTTCGGGCCAACCTCTAATTTCATCAGTATAGATTTTAAATAATCAATACTACCTTTCACAAAACCTACATTCCCAAGGCAATAGTATCCCGAAATATATTTACTTAGTCCTACGCGGCAAAAGGCTGATTCGATATCATTTTGATCCGAGTCAGCTGCTCCAGTTGCAACGTAAAGTTTCGAATTTTTCGAAAGTACTTCAAGCAACTCAACCGCACCATCCACGGCTTCAACAAACTCCCAATCTTTCATTTTTCCACTAGTTTCTGGGAAATCGACCATCAACGTATCACCCCAATCAAACAGATATACAGTAGTCATGAAACTTTCATTGCTTATAACGTCGCAATAACCGCCGAGCTTTAGCTGGTGCGGTTTTTTCTCGAAGAGAAAAAACGAAGTTCATTGCCTTGTTAGGCGATGCGAACTTAAACACGGTACTTAATTCTACCTTCTCTTCTTAGATTTGTTTCTTCTAACATGTTTTGGCGTTCATGTTTGTAGTCAAAATAGGAGTCAATTTTTGCAATATATTCATTGGCATGAAAAGCCCACTGATCTTGCTCCGCTAATGAACCCACTAGTAAATCACCTGTAAAAGACGGCCCAATAGTTTCAAAAGTTAAAACAATGACGATACTACAAGCCTCATGTACGTCAGCAATAATATCTTGGAGCATTTCAACTGTTTCCATACCAAGAGTGACGCCTTCTTCTCTCAAACGTAATTTTTCATCTATTCTTCTCTTAGTGAGATGAACGTAGTTCGAAGCTCTAGTCCATGCTGAACGAACACTGGTTGCAAATGGGTTTTTATAATCCCCAAGCAATCGAAGAGGAAGCTCAAAAACGTGGTCGACGTTGGCCTTCTTTACTTTCTTTCCTCTATAGTAAGCAATTCTTTCATCGAACGCGTCTTTAGCCCTCACTTCATCAACATAGGTAACATTTACAGCGACTTCCAACATATAGCGAAGTTCTCTATGGGCTGGATTTAGCGCACCGTTTTCAATCGCCAATTGTGCGGTTAATGCGGCCTCGACTATGTCATCAAAATGTCGCGGGAGGAGGTATTTTTCTCCAAACTCTTGCCACCTTGAGGCGGCAATTTCACACAGTCTAAGCGTATGAATAAAATCTCGAACCGTGCTTCTTAAGAATTCTAGTTCAGCTTTATATTTATTAGAGCTCCTCATCTTTTCATGCTCGGCGGATTTCCTTTTCACCTCTTGCATGGAATTCATTAGCACTTCCCTCACTGAGTTTTCAGAGTCGCTTTTTTCCATATTTCTATCTTCTTACTTTATGCCAATCAGTTAGTCAGGCATCGGGGTGCAATGATTATTCTGACTAGACAACGTACTTATTCAGTTTGCTTTTCGTTTATCTCAGCCAATCTTTCTGATTCTCTAAGGATGTTTGCAGCTTTCTCGAGGCTTTCCCTATCTGTAGATTCTCCTATAAACATGGCATCAATTTCTTTCAGCAATTTTACTTCGAGTTCATCTAACAAATAATAAAAAGCACTTGAACCATATTTTTTAATGTAATCTTGTTGATGTGGTAGCGCTGCTTTGACGAGATCAGCCGTAGCTTCAGCGTTAAAATACTTACTATCAATCCCCTTCTGTAACATGTCTAACTGAATTACAGCATTGAAAACTATCGAAGAATACGCCGAATAATAAGCCCAGACTAATGATGGAACGAATGGTCGAACTTTTGGCGCTTCTATCGTCTTAAAATCACTCAGCTTAACTCCTCCACCCATAATTTCGAATACTTCTCTTAGTTTTTCATTTTTTACCGCTTCTTCCGAAGCCTCCTCAAATTTAACGCTAACCATTATCCCGATAGGGCATCAAAATTTGGTTCGGATGCCCTAAGGTAAAGAGGGACCAAGCCAAAGCATAGTATTGCCTACTTAAAACCCAAAAGTTTCGTTGACACATGGCCTCGTAGGTGTCGGGACTAGCAACAAACCACTTTTTGTGAGTTCCAGAGGTTTCAACAACTAATTCAGGCCAAAACGCACAACGAGCGTTGAAGACATCTTTCCAATTACTGTTGGCTTGACCAAGTTTTTCGTATTCTGCTGAGGTAATTTTCATGATGCCTAACAGTATAGTTCTACGACAAAATGTCGTAAAAACCCGTGTTGGGTTAATCGATTTATTGTGACAAAAGCGTCATCAATGTTTCTTTTTTTAATCATAGAGTTATCGCTAGTTTATCAATTTACGGTGCGAATTAGGGCGGCATAGTGCCGCTATATCTTGATGTCGGAATAATTGATAATTTAATTCCCAAATTCAGATTTTCACATTATTTATCAGATAGTTAAAATTGTTATCTATAGTTTTAGATAGGATGACCATGCGACAGTCAGAATATTGCTATGTCGAATTATCTACACAAACCTAAAACAAATACTTGCATATACGTTTGAAATTTGCCACAAGTCGAAACTTTTAATTCCTTTTTTTCAATAAGTTATAATAGATATTAACATATTAAGGTTAATATTTTTAGCGGAATTCCGCGGCCTGTTTTGATGGCTCAAATCTCCCAAAGCGGGCGTTTTTCCATGATGGTTTTGAATCTTGGGGATTCGAGGATGTTATTTAGCCAGATTTTGAGTTTTGGGTAAGGTCCCTGGTTAAACCAGTTGATATCCACCATAGCAAACTGGCGGATGAAGGGAAAAACGCCAATATCGGCCATAGATTGCTGGTCGCCCATGAGATGTCCGGTTTTATTCAAACGTTCTTCTAGTTGCTGGAGAAAGACTTCCCCCTGAGCACGATAGGTTTCCGCGGGCTGTTCGGGGTGGCGATCGGCGTATTTGTAGCGATCCAGGGCGTCCTTGAAATTATTGTCTGTCATATCAATGAGATGCTGGGCTTCTTTAAACTGATTAGAATCATGGAGATACCAGTTTTCCGGGTCATTTTCCTTTAATGCCCACTGGATAATGTCCCAGCTCTCATCAATAACCGCGCCGTCTTCGAGAATCAGTGTGGGTACGGTTCCCTTGGGCGAAGCGGCGAGCATATGGGGCGGTTTGTTGCTGAAATTGATTTCGCGGTATTCGAGGTCTAATTGGGCCGCATCAATGGCCATCCGAGCCCGCATGGCATAGGGGCAGCGTCGGAAGGTATAACAAATGGGCTGTGGCATTAGGTTAGTATGATCAGATTAGGCCTCGGCACCCAGGGTTTGCTGCTGGATCATCTGAATCAGCAGTCCCTGCCCCACGGAAGTGAATGTGGGCATGATTTTTTCAACTTCAAACAGATTGAAAACCGCCCATAGAATGGAAACTCCGGCGGGTAATAATTCAATTCGATCTACTGTAGATGAGGTCTTGCCAATGACCTCTGCAGAGCCGGTTTCAAGTATGGCCGCTTTAAATCGTTCCAGGCTGGCCGGGGTTAGTGCTCGGGCAACCATACGATTGGCCTGGAGCACGGCAAACAGTCCTGAAACCGTGCCACCGCAGCCCATGGCCTCGACCCAGCCATGTCGATTAAAGGCTTCGAGGTTCGGTTTGATAATTTCTTCGGCATAGCTGATGGCAGCATCCAGATTTTCTTCACTAACTCTGGAGCCAGCAAAATACTTCTGGTTCAGGGAAACACAGCCCAGATCGAGACTGCAATAGGCGATCAGGCTATTATTTTTGGCAATCATTAACTCCGTGCTGCCTCCGCCGATATCCAGCACCAGGCGATGGTCGCTACTCAGGCCATAACTACTGGCAATGCCCTGGTAGCATAAGAGGCTTTCTTCCTGGCCAGACAAAACCTTTATCGGGCAACCCAAAATCTCACTGCCCTTCTCTATAATTTCACTGGCATTGGTAGCTTTGCGAAAGGTCCCTGTGGCAATGGCAGCAATTGTGCTGTCTGGTTTGGTAAGCAGATAACCAGTAAATTGTTTCAATGCCCCCAACACCCGCTCCACGCCGTCGGGAGTAAGTCCGCCGCCGTCATCGAGAAAAGATTCGCCCTTGACGTTTTCATGGAGGTGGGCAACTTCTTTGTATTGGCCGTTTTCTGGTGCAAAGCAAAGCAGATGGAAGCCATTGGAACCCAGGGTTATGGCGATCACTGGGCACGGGGTATTATTATTCATATCTGGCCACTATATACGAATGATGTATCGGATTAATAAACTTAAAGAAAGTCTTTGATTATATTGAATAACTCCGGTCGATTCTGGGCCACTTCTTCTTTGGTCAGTCCTTCCAGGGAGTGGGGATATTTCAGCCAGTCTTCGGTTTCATGTAAAAAATATTCCGGCTCCCGGGTTGTCTGGTTACGGGTGGGTTTGTAATATGGCACTGCAACTCGAATATCGACCGGGGTATTTAGCCGCGCCCGGTCTTGTAGGTTTTTGATTACCGCTGAGATGGTATGGCCAGTATCGAATACGTCGTCCACGATCAGTAAGCGGTCATCATGCCGTACGGTTTTAATCAGATAGTTCATGCCATGGACTCGGATCTCACTGGAGCGGCCATCGATACCGGAATAAGACGAGGTTCGTATAGCGATATGATCGGTTTCAATGTTGTGATAAGCCAGCAATTCCTGCACGGCGATTCCCATGGGGGTGCCGCCGCGCCAGATCGCGATGATGATAGAAGGCCTGAAGCCGCTGGCGACAATTTTAGCTCCGAGCAAGAAGGAATCTTCCAGCAATTGTTGGGCAGAAATATAGGTTTTTGTAGACATAATCCTACGTATAATAGCGCTTGCCGGGATCGGGTGCGAGGGCTCCGATAATTTTGCCATTAAATAAACCCACATTCGTCATTTATAACCATTAGTAAAACATTTCGAAAAATGGAAAAACAGTTTATCGATGAAGAAACCCTGTTGAACGATTCTTATCGTTTGGCGGTAAAAATTTATGAAAGCGGGTTTCGCCCGAATTTTATTGTCGGTGTCTGGCGCGGCGGATCAACGGTGGGAATTTATGTTCAGGAATGCCTGCAATATCTTGGGGTGGAGACCGATCATATCGCCATACGAACTTCTTATCGCGGCATGGATGATTATCTCAAACGCTATGACTCTCCCGAGGATATTCGGGTGCATGGATTGCAATACCTTTTGGAGAACGTCAATCATGATCATTCCATGTTAATAGTTGACGATGTATTCAGTACAGGACGAAATGTTGAAGCGGTAATCACCCGCATGCAATCCAAAGCAAAACGAAACATGCCTGGGGATTTAAGAATTGCGGCGCCATTTTATAAACCCAAACAAAATAAGACAGGACGTATCCCGGACTACACCTTACACGAGACGGATAACTGGCTGGTATTGCCTTATGAACTCACTGGGCTTAGTGAAGAAGAAATTCGCAAAAACAAAAGCTGGGTCATTCCCATTCTTGAGCAGTGTAAAGCGAATATAAATTAATGCAGCCATTTTCTAATATTCGGGTGGTGGATCTGACCCACGTCATCGCCGGACCTTTCTGCACTTATCAGCTCGGCGTCATGGGCGCTGATGTGATTAAAATCGAACCACCTCAGATGCCGGATATGGTGAGGGCAAAATCTGCAGAATTTCCTCATGGCGAAAAAGGATTAAGCACTGCCTTTCAGGCACAGAATGCCAACAAGCGTAGCGTCTGTATTGACCTGAAAACCGAGTCGGGTAAAAATATTTTGTTGGCGTTAATTGCGACTGCCGATGTCATGGTAGAAAACTATCGCGCCGGGGCAATGAAAAAACTGGGTTTAAGTTATGACGATGCAAAAAAAGTTAAACCCGATATTATTTATTGTTCCATGACTGGATTTGGCCAGGACGGCCCACTAGGAAATCGAACCGCCTATGATAATGTTATCCAGGCCTATTCTGGATTGATGAGCGCCAATGGTGATGCACAAACATCTCCGACCAAAATCGGCCCGCCAATATTGGATTATGGTACGGGTATTCAGGCGGCCTATGCCATCGCTGCTGCATTGTTTCAAAGAGAAACTACCAGCAAAGGCCAAGAAAAAGGGCAAGGACAATACATCGATATTGCCATGCTCGATTCAGCGATGATGTTAATGAGCACCAATACGACCTATTACGATAAGAATAATTCTCTAATGCCATTAACTGGAAACATGAGCGCTTTTAATGCCGGCTATGGTTGTTATCAAACTAAAGATGGTTTGATCATGCTCGGTGCATACACTGGCAAACAGGTTTCAAATATGTGGACGGTTCTGGGCTATCCTGAACGGGGTGAAAAAGTGCGTGATATGCAGCCCGCAGGGATGGCAAAGTATATTGAAGCGGATACAAAAATTATTGAAAAGGAATTATTAGAAAAAACCGCGGCCCGGTGGGAGACGGAGTTTAACCAGAATCGGGTTCCTGCTGCTCGGGTTCGATCTCTGGACGAGGCCATGGACGATGAACAGATGCAATGGCGGACAGTTTTTCAGAACCTTGTTGATGATGAAAACAGTCGAATTCCTGTAGCAGCATTTAAGTACAGTGATAACGGTCCTAGCCTGCGTAGCAATCCGCCGGTATTTGGCCAGCACACCCATGAGGTATTGGGCGAGTTGGGATATAATGAAAATACAATTGATCAACTTGAGGCCCAGGGCGTCATCGCTAAACATTCATAAAACTTTTTTCACCGACCAGCATGGCCACTCCTAATCTCGCCCAGCGTGTATACGATCACACCTTCAAACTCGATCCGATAATTCGGAGCCTGCTGGATACCGATGTTTACAAGCTACTAATGCTGCAAACCATCTGGAAGGAATTTGCCCAGGTTCCAGTTACTTTTTCCCTGATCAATCGAAATAAATCTATTCGCCTTGCAGATGAAATAAATATCGAGGAGCTACGTGAGCAACTCGATCATGCACGCAGCATCAGCCTGACCAAAAAGGAAAGAATCTGGCTGGCGGGCAATACTTTTTATGGTCGTGAGCGATTATTTACCACAGAATTTATTGAATGGTTGACGGATTACCGCCTGCCCGAATATGAACTCAAGCAACAGGACGGACAATTCATAATCAATTTTCACGGTTCATGGTCCGAAGTTACGTTATGGGAAATTCCATTGCTGGCTATTATCAGCGAACTGCGTTCCCGGGCAGCCCTGAAACAGTTCGGCCGCTTTGAGCTGGATGTGATTTATGCCCGAGCAAAAGCAAAACTTTGGGAAAAAGTGGTACGATTAAATTTATTGAACGATTTACGTCTGGCAGATTTTGGTAGTCGGCGACGACATAGTTTTCTATGGCATGACTGGTGCGTGGAAGCATTGAAAGATGGGCTGAGGGAAAAATTTACCGGTACGAGTAATGTCTTGCTCGCCATGGAGCATGATCTTGAAGCCATCGGAACCAATGCCCATGAATTGCCCATGGTAATGGCGGCATTGGCTGAAGACGATGAAGCGCTGTTGTATTCACCGTATCGTGTTCTCGAAAGCTGGCAACGAATCTATGATGATAATTTACTCATTGTCTTGCCCGATACTTATGGCACCTCGGGATTTTTAAAACGCGCACCGGAGTGGATTTCTAACTGGAGTGGTTTTCGTGTTGATTCTAAAGACCCCATTGCGGCGGGAGAGGAATTAATCCAGTGGTGGAAAGATATGGGTCAGGATTCACAACAAAAACTGGTTATATTTTCAGACGGCCTGGATATCGATGAAATCGAAAGAGCCCACGGCCATTTTAATGGCAAAGTCAAAGTTGGTTTTGGCTGGGGCACCAATCTGACCAATGACTTCAGGGATTGCGCGCCGGGCCCATGCGAGCAGCTCAATGCCTTTTCCCTGGTTTGTAAAGTTACTCAAGCCAATGGCCGGCCCACAGTGAAGTTATCCGACAACCTGGAAAAAGCCTCGGGACCCCAGTCTGAAATTGACCGCTATCTGAAAGTCTTTGGAAACCAGGCAGTTACACGATCCGAAGTTCAAGTATAGAAAAATAAAATCCAGATGATTAAGTTATCCAAACAAAAAGTAGTCCCCGAATGGATCGACTATAACGGACATATGAATGTGGCCTACTACACCCTGGCCATCGATCATGCTCTGGATGAATACATGACTACAAACTTTGGCATGGACGTAGCTTATATCGAGAAAAACAAACGCGGCCCCTTTGCCCTGCAAAGCAGCTACAGCTATCTGGCTGAGCTTAAACTGGGAGAAGAATTTAACGTGTCTGTTCGGATTCTGGATTGCGCACCAAAATTTATTCATTTCTATACCGAAATGAATCGCAGTGATGATGGCTCCCTCTGCGCCACCAGCGAATTTCTGACCATGAACGTGAACCTTGCCAACAGACGGTCCGAGCCCTTCCCCGAACCGATTTATCAGAAAATACAACAAATTCATGATTCCACCCGAAATGACCCGATTCCGGAGTACGTCAGTAAGGTTATCGGCATCCGGCGAAAATAAACGTGGAAGACCAAAATCCAAATAATCACCTAATGGAGCAAGACCACAGTGGTTGAAATTCTGAAGTTTGATATTATTATGATTTTACCCAGAATCTGAATCACAGGATCCATGGAAAACGCTGTAAATCTGCTATCACAACTCAAAGATATACATTTGCCTGAAAACTCGGGTTGGTGGCCACCGGCGCCGGGCTGGTGGATTGTGACGGTTATTGCCCTGACCCTAATCTGGCTTTTGGCCCGATTTATCTTGCGCTATCAACGAAATCGAAAACCAGGAAAGGAAATTCGGCAACAGTTGATGAGCCTTGATATTAATTGTCCGCAAGATCAGAAGCCCGCGGTTTTGCAAAACATGTCCAGGCTGGTGAGGCAATATGCCATAAGCCAGTACGGCCGGGAGAAAGTAGCAGCATTAAACGGCGATGACTGGCTGGAGTTTCTGGAAAGTACCGCTTCTACAGCAGGTGCAAAAAGGGATATTGAATTTAAGGCAGGGATTGGTCAGGCCCTCGGGAATGCTCCCTTTCAGAAACAATGTGATACCAATCTTAATCAGCTGCGTGCGCTATTGATGCATTGGAGTAAGTCGGTAAAGCATGTTTAGTTTAGCCTGGCCCTGGTTACTGGTGGTATTGCCAATACCCATAGCGATCTACATGTTAATACCGCCGGCGAAATCTAACCAGGCGGCACTGCGGGTACCCTTTTATGATTCTATTTCGGGAATGGGCCAGGAGCTGTTTCAGTCAACAAGTATCCTGAAAATGATTTGTATGACCCTTGTCTGGTGTTTGCTGGTTTTTGCTGCCGCCCGCCCCCAATGGGTTGGTGAAGCCACTTTTATACCGGTGAACGGGCGGGATCTGATGTTGGCAGTGGATGTGTCCGGAAGCATGAAGGCTGAGGATATGGTACAAAAAGGAAAAACCGAAGACCGGCTGACTGCGGTTAAACGGGTAGCAAAATCGTTTATTCAAAATCGGGTCGGCGATCGAATCGGGCTCATACTGTTTGGAACTCGGGCTTATCTCCAGGCACCATTGAGTTTCGACCGAAAAACGGTCAATACCCTGTTACAGGAATCCGCCATTGGTATAGCGGGCGAAAAAACCGCAATCGGCGATGCCGTCGGGATTGCGATCAAGCGATTGCAGGAACATTATGCTGATCGCGAAGGCCTCAAAGAGGATAAAGAAATTGAAAAAGTATTAATCCTGCTCACCGACGGCGCCAACACCGCCGGCTCCATCGAACCCATCAAGGCTGCGGAATTGGCTCGTGCGGCCAAGCTCAAAATTTATACCATTGGGGTTGGTGCTGATGAATTGCTGATTAACGACATTTTCGGACAACGGGTAGTAAGACCCTCCGCGGACCTTGACGAAGATACCCTGACCACCATGGCTGATTTGACCGGCGGCCAGTATTTTCGCGCCCAGGATGTGGATTCTTTGAATCAGATTTATGATCTGATTGATAAACTCGAACCCATCGAAGAAGATTCAAAACTACTACGGCCGACTATCGAACTTTTTTATTTACCCCTGGGACTGGCTGCGTTTTTAAGCGCCCTATTCGGCATCATTTTTGGAAAGTTTTTTACCATTCAATTCCGTCCTGGCTGGTTAACCCAACGACAAGTCGCTGCAGGTAATCTATAACAACATCATGGCAGATTTTCATTTTATCCGACCGTTGTTTCTGTTATTCATTCCCGCTGGTTTGCTGCTCAGCTATTTTTTGTGGAATCATATTTCAACGATTTCCAACTGGCGTCAAATTTGTGATTCACATTTGATAGACCATTTGCTGGTGGGTAAAAAACTGAAAAACAGCAGCCTGCCTTATTTAATCATGATCGTCGCCTGGATCATCGCCGCATTGGCACTGGCCGGACCTACCTGGGAGCGCCTGCCTCAGCCCGTACACAATGTACTCGAGGGCCGGGTGATTGTATTCGACCTGTCTCGTTCCATGGACAGCACCGATGTAGAACCTACCCGCCTGATCCGCGCACGCTACAAGCTCAGTGACCTGATTACCGCAGGTCGAGGCCTGCAACAGGGTCTGGTTGTTTTTGCCGGAGATGCATTTGTAGTCGCACCACTAACCGAGGACAGCGGGACCTTAATCAATCTCACCGCTTCATTGACCACAAATACCGTGCCGGTCCAGGGCAGCCGCACAGACCTGGGACTCGAGCTAGGGGCGAGCCTTTTCACTAATGCAGGATTGACCAGTGGTGATATCGTATTAATGACCGATGGTGCCAGTTCGGGCAGCACAAAAATCGCCGCCACAATAAAAGCCCAGGGTTTTAAAATTTCGGTTATGGCTATTGGCACTGCTACAGGGGGTCCAGTTCAAATGGCCAATGGTGAACTACTGAAAGACGCCTCGGGGGATATTGTTATTCCCGGGGTCGATCATAGATTGCTCAAGAAAATATCCGGCGCGGGTGGCGGTCGCTATGTTGAAATGTCGTCGTCCAATGATGATATCGAACGTTTAATGCAAGCCGATGTGGAAGATCTGGAATTGTCACTGATCCAGGGGCTATCCGAAAGTACCGTCGACAAACAGTATTCGAGTGATCAATGGTCCGATGCTGGGCCGTGGCTTGTATTGCCGCTGTTAATGATTGTTGCACTGGGGTTTCGCCGGGGTTGGATTTTGTCGCTTACGATTTTGATGTTACCCCTCAGCCCCCAACCAGTACACGCCTTTGGCTGGGATGACCTGTGGTGGCGGGCGGATCAACAGGCTGAGCAATTATTCAGTGAGGAAAAGTTTGAGCAATTGCCCGAACACGCCCCAACCGACTGGCAAGGTGCGGCCCAATACATGAGCAGCGACTTCAAGGGCGCAGCGGACACCTGGTCCATAGATGACGCAAATAACTCCGTGGCCCACTACAATCGCGGTAATGCCCTTGCCCAGATCCAGTCATTTCAGGAATCCATTGCGGCCTATGACCGCGCTCTGGAAATTGATCCGGATCATGAAGACGCCCGGTTTAACAGGGCGCTGGTTGAAGAAATGCTGAAACAACAGCAACAGCAACAACAGCAGGGAGAAAACAGTCAAAATGATGATCAATCTAACAATGATCAGAGCCAGGAAAAAACTGGCCAGGAAGGCGGGCAAGAGAGTAATCAGCAAAACCAGCAACAATCCCGTGAACTCGAAGAAGCCAATCAGGGTCGAATAAAAAACAACAACGATGATTCCGAAAGCAGTGAATCAGAACCCACAGCAGACCAAAGCGACCCCGATGAAACCGCAGCTCGAAAGCAAAACCAAAAAAGCCAGGCAGCCCAGGATGTTTCTGATGAAAGTGAACAGATCAGTGAAAATGAGCAGGAACAGCTGAATGAGCAACAACAGGCTATGGAACAATGGTTGCAGCGTATTCCCGACGACCCGGGCGGATTATTGCGACGTAAATTTGCCTATCAATATTCGTTAAGACCTCAACAGACCCGACAACAACAATGGTAACTGCAAGACATATTAGTTTTTTCCACTCTAACTGGAGATCACGGTTATTGAGCTTGATTTTTATGCTCGCAGTTAGTGCTGGCTTTTGTCCGTTGACAGTGCATGCAGAAATCAGTGCAAAACTCGACCGTGAGACTATAAACCTGGGACAGACAGTTCGGTTAATCATTGAATCCAGCGATTCAAGCTTCAATGATCAACCCGACCTTTCAGTATTGAATGAAACTTTTACTGTTCTTGGAACCTCAACCAGCCAGAATATTTCAGTAATCAATGGAAAACAAACTTCAGTCAAAAAATGGATTAGTGAAATTGAACCCAAAGCTGAAGGCTCGTTTACCATTCCTGCAATTCATCTTGGTAATCAAATAACCAAGACCCTTCGACTGACTGTGCTGCCCCTGGCCAATCGAAATTCCGGGCGGGTCGAAGACCTGTTTATTGAAATGGAAGCAGAGACACCAGAGTCTTATGTTCAACAACAAACCATCATCACCATTCGTTTGTATCTGAGCGTGCAACTGCTAGATGGAACACTTTCAGAACCCAAGCCCGTCAACACTAATGTACGGAGGCTGGGCAATGATGTGCAATATGAAACCACTCTTAACGGCCGCGTTTTCAGGGTTGTGGAACGGAAATATGCCCTGTTTCCGGACAAAAGCGGTGAGCTGATTATTCCGGGTATTCAATTTCAGGGCCTGGCTGAGGACAGCGAATCAAATGGGCAATTCTCCAGCAGACTGTTTAATCAGGGCATTCGGGTACGCGCAAAATCTAATTCGGTTTCCCTGCAAATTAACCCACCCGATCCTGGGTTTACCGGCCGGAGCTGGTTGCCGGCATCCCATGTTGAAATACTGGATAGATCACAGGACCGCACCGAGGCCCAGGTCGGTCAGCCCATCACCCGGCAGATTCAAATTCGTGCAGTGGGTTTGACCGCAGAGCAACTGCCTGAAATTGATTTTCCCGATTCCCAGGATTTTAAACAGTATCCCGACAAGACCAATCGGGAATCCATAGAGGATGGCAAAAACTATACCGGCATGGTGAATCGCAATATCGCGGTGATCGCTACCCGGGAAGGCGTGGTTAAATTGCCGGAAATTAAACTGAACTGGTGGAATGTAGAAACCAGCCTGATGGAAACTGCGGTACTTCCAGAAAAAGTAGTGAACATTGTTGCCGATCCCAATGCAGTCAGCAATCAACCCGTGGATGAATCGGGAACTGAATCCGTAGTTGAGCAAGCTCAGTCTTCTACTCAGGCTTCCAACCAGATTTCGAATCAGGCCCTGCTCAACAACGTTTCTACAGATCAGCCCGGCTGGCGATGGATCAGTATGGCACTATTAATCGGATGGGTTTTAACCATTTTGTTTTTCTGGAAACGGCTGGACGTCAATAAAGGCAATTTGGATAAAGTTGAGAAAACTCCAGCTGACCAGAAATCCGGAAAATTGCTGACCGAATTCAAACGGGCATGCAAACAGGGCGATGCGCAGGGCGCGGCCAGTTTTCTAAGACTTTGGGCGCGATCCTACTGGCCCGATAACCACATCCAAACTTTTGACAAGATTGCAGAGAAACTGAAATCAGATCAGTTGAAAGCTGAATTGTACAAACTCGATCAGCATTTGTACGCTGACAATTCAACTGCTAAAAATACAAATGTTGAGCCATGGTCCGGCTCTGCATTGCAGAAACTTCTGGGGCAACTACTGAGTAAAGGCGCAAACAAATCGAGGCATAAACGCAAACAAGCTTTGCCTGAACTGTATCCGGCAATTGAACGCAATTGAAGGGGTAACCATATGAAATTATTTCGATACCTGACAGCAATATCAGGTCTGCTGCTGTATAGCGTAGTCGTTTCAGCGGAAGTGTACATTATCGACATCGGTGGACAACATGCTTTTATTCAGTTCAAGGCATCTCATCTTGGGTATTCTTATATCCTCGGCCGATTTAAAAGGTTTGAAGGCCGGTTTAATTACGATGAAAGCAATCCATCAGAAACGAAATTTAATATCACCATCGAAGCCGCCAGCCTGGATTCTGATCATGCTGAGCGCGACCGGCATTTACGTGGTGATGACTATTTTGATGTCGATAATTTTCCAGAAATTACATTTGACAGCACGGGTTTCGAGGGCGGCGATGAAGGCGAGGTAACCATTATCGGTGATCTGTCTCTCCGAGGTGTGACCAAATCCGTTATCATAAACGCCCGGCATATTGGCCACGGTGATGATCCCTGGGGTGGG
This sequence comes from Candidatus Spongiihabitans sp., assembly GCA_965237725.1. Classification (GTDB taxonomy): domain Bacteria; phylum Pseudomonadota; class Gammaproteobacteria; order Arenicellales; family Poriferihabitantaceae. The sequence goes on along the minus strand of OZ250151.1, from coordinate 3,700,300 downwards.
TACCGACGTGGATTCGAGGGGTCGTTTATCTTCGACTCAGCTGAATTTGGATTCGATTGGGTCGGCGAAGTCGAAGTTTATCTGGTGGGTGAAGGTATCCGACAATAGATAGGATTGGGTGTGGCAAAACATTCAGATTCAGTGAATTCTGGATTTTTGTACCAGTTTGCCACCGTGCCAGAGATACAACACGATCATGGGCTTTTTCTGTGTTTTTATAGCATGGGGTTGCCATGATCTATTGTGGAAAACCTCCCCAGGGCAAACATTTATCCATGGATCATCTTCGCCGCTACAGTGCTGAAATAAAGTGTCTGGGATCAAAGGTATATAAAATTCTTCCGCTTCGTGACTGTGCGCCGGGTAAAGCTGACCAGGCCCCAGGACAAAAAGGCCCCCCGCCACAACATCACTGTTCAACGGTCCTCTGGTACCAACTAGTTCGCAATACGCATAGTTTTGTATAAAGCTTTTTCCAAAATCCGATTCATTGTAACTTTGATACCAGGGTAAGTCCGATTTCAGTTTAATCACGCAATTGACAATGTGCCGATAATCGGAATCAACGTCGACTAAATAACGTTCCAATTTTTCAAGTACCGGAAACTGAGTGCTATCCGTTTGGCGAAGAGGCCGATCCAGAGCGGGGAAACGGCCCATCAACTCAGTGAGGTGGGGATGACCTGATTTAGTCAAAATGCCATGGAACTCCCCGAGAATTTTTCTGAGCAGCTTATCGATCATTGTCTTGCACTCAACTACATTCTGACCTTGTTCAGGATACTAACCAGATTTTCCCCAAGATCGAGAATTGAATTTTGTTGCTTTTCATCAACCAGTTGCCCGTCTTGATCAAATGCAGTAGAAGCACCGGACACTGCAATCTGGGTTGGCAATACCACCACACCCAGATTACCCAGTAACATACGTAGGGTTACCAGGCCGCGCAGCCCACCTAGCCTGCCCGGTGAAGCAGACATAATGGATGCGTACTTGCCACTAAACGCATTCACCGGTTTTTCTTCGTTGGGATCTGATCGTGAAGCCCAGTCCAGGGAATTTTTCAACAGCCCGCTAATACTGCTATTGTATTCTGGTGATGATAATAATATGCCATGGTGATCCGCCAACAGAGATTTAAATTTACGGGCATTGTCGGGCATGCCGTGTTCCGCTTCGAAATCCTGATCAAAAATAGGCATTGGGTAATCCCTTAAATCGATACGGGTAACCGTGGCACCTGCGGCGCCAGCACCATCAGCGGCTATGGCCACCAGCTTTTTATTGTAAGATTCGATTCGGGAGCTTCCGGCAAAAGCGAGAATTTTAGTCATTTGGCGATTATAGATAATAGTATAGAGTAGATAAGACGGAATTTTAGCTTTCAATCATGGATCAGATATTCTATAAGTGCAATAACTACGCTCAACTGTATTTATTCCATGACACCAAAATTTGACTATATTATCGTCGGTGCTGGCTCTGCTGGATGCGTGCTGGCCAACCGATTATCAGCCAGCGGTGAAAACAGCGTCATGATCCTGGAAGCGGGTGGCAGCGACAGAAAATTCTGGATACAAACTCCCATCGGTTATGGAAAATCTTTCTATGATAAGTCGGTAAACTGGGGATATCTCACCGAACCCGGCCCAAATATGAACGACCGGATCAGCTACTGGCCAAGGGGAAAGGTGATTGGTGGGTCCAGCTCTATCAATGCGCTGGTCTATATCCGAGGGCAGCAAAATGATTACAATAACTGGGAGGAAATGGGCAATCCCGGCTGGGGCTGGGATGATGTATTACCCTACTTCAAGAAATCTGAAACCAATTCCCGGGGAGGCGATGCCTTCCGCGGCAACAGTGGTCCTTTATATGTTACCGATGCGAGCAAGGATTATCACCCGCTGTGTCAGCGCTTTATCCAGGCCGCTAAAGAAATTGGCCTGGACTTCAATCCAGATTTTAACGGTGAAACTCAGGAAGGTGCGGGGTTATATCAAATAACCACCAAAAACGGATTTCGAATGTCCGCGGCCAAAGCCTATTTACGCCCTGCACTAAAAAGAAAAAACTGTAATATCGAATCCAGGGCAACGGTCACGAGAATATTATTTGAAGGCAAAAAAGCAATCGGTGTGGAGTATTTACAAAACGACCAGATTTGCCATGCCTATGCCAATCGCGAAGTGATCATATCCGGTGGTTCGATAAATTCTCCACAGCTTTTGCAGTTGTCGGGCATAGGTCCTGAAAAACTGTTAACCGAACATGGCATAAATTTAATGCACGGCAACGAAGCGGTTGGGCGAAATTTACAGGATCATATTGGTCTAACCCATTATTATTCATCTAAGGTTCCGACATTAAACAATGTTTTGTATCCGTGGTGGGGAAAACTTTATTCGGGGATGCAATATGTATTGTTGCGCCGGGGGCCGTTGTCATTAAGCGTAAATCAGGCCGGGGGATTTTTTAAAAGTAATCCGAATCGAGCGCATCCAAACCTGCAGATTTATTTTGCGGCGATTACCTATACTACCGCCCCAACCGGAGAGCGCCCGTTGATGCAGCCCGACCCCTACCCTGCATTTCTCAATTCCTTTTGCCAATGTCGGCCAACCAGTCGTGGGTTTATTGAAATTAAATCCTCGGACCCACTGGAATACCCCAGTATTCAGCCAAACTACCTGTCTACCGAGGAAGACATGCAGGTAATGATCGAGGGGTTTCATTGGCTACGAGATATGTCGAAAACCAAAGCGCTCAGTGAAATCACAATAGAAGAAATAAAACCCGGAAAAAGCATCGAGGGAGAACAGGGTATTATCGAAGATATAAAAAGCCGAAGCGATACGGTTTTCCATCCAACCAGCACCTGCACCATGGGTCGCGATCCACATTCATCCGTGGTAGATAATCAGTTGCGAGTTCATGGCGTTGAAAATTTACGTATTGTTGATGCGTCGGTGTTCCCCACGGTTATTTCTGGTAACACCAATGCGCCGACCATGATGCTGGCAGAAAAAGCTTCAGATTTGATACTTGGAAAATCTTAAATCAGAACAACCCCATGGAATGAACTTAGTTGAACTGGTATCCAGCTATAGCAATTTTGGTGTTCACCGAACGGGGTGGGAAGCTGAGTCCGCTACAAATATCTGGCTTGAAAAAATCCTGACCGATGTTGGCGCTGATGTCGAGCGCCACGAATTTGCATATGATAGATATCTGGAAGAGACTACGGTTAAAATAAATGACCAGGTCATTCCTTCCACCGCGTTGTACTATGAAGCGGTGGGCGAGCTACAGGATTGCGGCAATTTGGGTTTTGGTGTTATCGACATTAAGCAAGCTGAATTAGACAAATATACCGAGATAGTTGCGATATCCAATCAGGCAAAACTAGATGGTCGTAGCGCAGTGCTGATTGCAACGCGGTGTGAAAACAATTCACTCCATGCGTTCAATGTTACCCCTGTTCTCAAAAACAACTTGCCTACGATACTGGTCCCGGGCAACGCTTACAACCAACTTAAATCTGAACCTGTTTCACTGGATTTCAGATCAAGCATCAGCAATCAGACAAGCGACAATATCATTGCTGATTTTGGAAAATCCGCCATGGACAAAACTCTGGTCATCACCACGCCCATATCAGGCTGGTTTAACTGCGCCGCTGAACGCGGTGTTGGAATTGCGATAGCGATTAACTTGGCTAAGAATCTTAGCAAATGTCAATCGATAAGACTGGTGCTGACCAGTGGACACGAATTGGGTTATTTCGGTGGATTTGAATATACCAAAACCCTCGAACAGGGTCCGTCGGGAGTGATTCATATTGGCTCCTGTGTTGGCGCCCTATATGCTAGTTTGAATGTATACACCAATTTTCAGGGCAACAGCTTTGACGCCCTCTCTTCAATTCTCGTAAATACGGATATCGGTCTCAGTGGGGTATCTGATCCTTTGAAATCCACAAACTGGGTTGGCGAGGCCGAATGCTGGGCAAAATTTGGCTGCCCGATTATTTCTGTCGCCGGCGACAATCCATTATTCCACACTCCGGAAGATCAAATGCCCGAAGCCGCCAATTCCAACTCCCTAAGTCGGGGGCTTAGAACCCTGACTCAACTGAGCAGCTTAATGGTCCAGAATACCAATTAGTTTCACCAATCGCTATCATCTATTAACAGATTGGCATACTATCCGCGATGAAGCGGTAGATAAATTCTGAATTGCCCAGGATGCGCCGCCGGCATTTGTTTGACAACCCATTTATCAGTGGTGAAAAAACATGTTCCATAGACGGCCGCCCGGCCTGAATACTGTTGTTAACGACGCCAGCAATTCACTTGCCAAATTAAATGCGTTGGATGGATTTTCCAGAGCACTGCTGGTTGGCGTCGTACCCCTGCTTGCCCTCGAAGCTCTGGGATCCAAGGAAGCGGTTACTCGGGCCTACCTGATAGGTTCGGTCATGACCCTGATGATCACACTCAACTTCGCCACACTGGAACGTTTACTCCAACGTCGTTGGGTGGTCACCCTGGGTGGCTGCTTTCTGATTGTGGCAGCGGCGATTTTATATTTTGGTAATGGCCTTGAATTTGCTATTGGTATTGGATTGCGATCTGCAGCGGCTTCTCTTTTTTCAGTTTGTCTGTCGTTGTATATCATGGACTTTATCGGTAAAAAGGAATTGACCCGAACCGAATCAAAACGCATGGTATTCAACGGCGCATCTTGGTTCATCGGCCCTTCCCTGGGTATCTGGTTGTGGAATAACAGCGAGCCCTGGGCACCTTTTCTTGCCGCGGCGCTGGGCGCCTGCGCCATGCTGGCATTTTTCTGGCATCTACGACTCGGCCCCAACAAAATTATTCGTAAAGCCAAACGCCCATCGGTGAACCCCCTCAAGGTGATACCGCGTTATTTCTCCCAGCCGGCGTTACGAATCGCCTATCTGATCACCTTAAGCCGTTCAATTTTTTGGGTATCGCTGTTTGTATACGGCCCTATCTATGCGGTGGAATCCGGGATGCCTTACTGGGTCGCCGGCGGATTACTTTCATTCGTAAGTGGACTGATGTTTTTCAGCCCTTTCTACAGATGGCTGTCTGAAAAATATAGCACCCGGGCGATTGTCATTTTGGGTCAACTCATAACCAGTATTAGCCTATTTTGTCTATTTTTCATTGGTGATCCCAAACCCCTTGGCCTGGCATTCTGGATCTCCGCATCGATTGGTGGCGCCATGCTCGATGTCCTTGGAAACATTCCATTTATGCGCATGGTCAAGCCAAGAGAGCGAACAGAAATGACCATGATATTTTCTACCTGGCGAGAAGGCTCGGAACTGATCACCCCTCTTGCCGTAGCAATTATTTTGATGTTCGCACCATTCCAGGTATTTTATTTGTTCCTGGGGATTCTATTACTGATTGCCGCCCTGGTTTCTACCTACCTGCCTCGAAGGTTGTAGTAGACCAAAATCTATTCCGGATAAAATCCGTCATTGAGTTGAATTCAATTGTAAATTCAGTAATATTGCAATTCCAACTTTTAACCCATATCCGATGTCAGTAAAGTTAATAGATAATCACGGCCATAAGCTCGATCTGCAATGGAATGATAACTTCCGCTCAAGTTTTCATGCCATCTGGTTACGAGATAACTGTCGGTGTGATCAATGTGGGGAACCCGCCATTGGTCGGCGAACCCTGAAACTCAGTGAATTGGATATTGATTTGAAAATTTTAAATGCTGATCTGACTGAGACAGGGGATCAGGCGTCTATAAACCTGACCTGGTCCGATGGGCACAATGGCACATTCTCCACAAGCTGGCTACGGCAATATTGTTACGACACGCCTTCCCGCAGCACGAGAAGTTTTTCTCCAATTTTATGGAGCGATGAGTTTCGAGTTAACCCACCCAATTTCGAATATGACGAAATTGCCACTAACGATAAGAATTTTTTCGACTTGCTGTTAGCGCTTCGCAACCACGGATTGTGTTTTATCAATAACGCCTCTGAAATTCCAGGAACCCTGGAAAGTTTGGCGAGTAAAATCGGCTGGATACAGGAAAATAATTTTGGCCGGGTTCAGGATCTGGTAGTGGACGATAATCAACGCAGCATTGCCAACGATGTTGAACCACTAAAACCCCATACCGATGAACCCTATCGAGCATCACCGCCGGGAATCATTTTGTTTCATTGTATCGAAACCGATACCGCCGGCGCGGGTTCCTCCACCTTTCTCGATGGATTCGAAGCTGCGGACGCACTACGCAACGAAGATCCCGATGGTTTCGCCGCACTGACGAATAATAGACAATTATTTCGACGTCACTTCGATGGTGATGTAGATTTGATTGCGGAGTTCCCGGTTATTTCCACAGATGAATTCAAGAATATTTGTGGCGTACGGGTAAATGATCGGGTTGCAGCACCAGCCTGTATCCACCCCGACCAGGTCCCGGTTTATTATCGGGGCATGAAACGATTTCTTGAACTGGTTGAGGATAATCAGAGAATTCTGAATAAAAAATTGAATCCTGGTGATATAGTCATATTTGACAACCATCGGATTTTACACGGCCGTACTCGACTGACTATGAATGCCCGAAGATGGTTACAATGGGTGCAACTCGAAAGAGGCGATTTTCACAGTCGGTTACGGATTCTTTCTGATCAATTAAATATACCCCGCGATGCATTGCCTTTGCTCCGGGGCGCATATGGATAATTCGAATTCATTTTATGTCTGAAAAAATTTTAGTTGTTACCGGTGCAAGTCGTGGCATAGGCGCGGAGATTGCGCGCATGGCTGCAAAAGATGGCTGGGCGGTGTGTGTTAATTATGCAAGTTCGAGAGATGAAGCGCTGGCCGTTGTGGATCAAATCAAGTCAGCTGGGGGAACTGCAATTGCGAGCCAGGCAAATGTCAGTATTGAGTCTGAAGTTGCAAATATGTTCTTAGAAGTGGATGCACAACTTGGGCCGGTAACTGGCCTTGTTAATAATGCCGGTATAAATGGCAGTGGTTGTCGGGTCGATGAAATTGACCCGGAAATTTCAATGAACCTGTTCAAGGTCAATATTCTCGGCGCATTTATTTGTGCCAAACATGCTATTAAACGCATGGCCAAACGTCATGGTGGAACCGGCGGTGTGATCGTCAATGTTTCGTCTGCGGCGTCAAAGCATGGCGGCCCATTCACCTATGTGGATTATGCGGCATCCAAAGCGGCTATCGATACGTTTACCGTGGGACTATCCAAAGAACAGGCGAATCAGGGGATTCGGGTGAATACTCTACGACCCGGTGCAACCATGACCGAACTCAGCGTCGACTGGGCTAAAGAAAATCCTGAATGGCTGCCGTGGGTTATTGATCAGGTGCCTTTAAGTCGTCCGGCAGAAGTATCAGAAATTGCCAATGCAGGCATGTTTTTGTTATCAGAAAAGTCATCCTATGTAACCGGCGCAACCATTGACGCTTGCGGCGGATGGGTTAACCCATAGAACTAAATATAAGATATGGAGAACCTGTTTTGAAAATCACAATTATTGGCGCGGGAGCCATGGGCTCTGTGTATGCGGGTTTACTCGCACAGTCTGATAATGAAATTCATGTTGTTGACTTGTGGCAGGAGCATATCGATGCCATAGCCAATCACGGCTTGCGAATCGAAGGTGCCAGCGGAGACCGGGTTGTCAAAAATATTCAGGCGCATACGTCGACCAGGGGCGTTGGTATTTGTGATCTTGTGATTATTGCCACCAAAGCTTCAGGGGTGGGTGCTGCAGCCCGTACTGCGCTGGAGGTCATCGGTGATGACACCCTGCTGCTTACAATTCAGAATGGTTTGGGCGCTGGAGAAAGAATTCAGGCGGCGATTGATAATGACAATATTTTACTCGGTGTTGCCGGCGGGTTTGGTGCTTCCATGAAAGGTCCTGGACATGTGCATCATAGTGGAATGGAATTGATTCGACTTGGGGAAATGCAGGGTGGATTATCCCCTCGTCTTGGAACCGTTGCACAAGTTTGGGGTGACGCGGGATTCAATGTCAAAGCCTTTGAAGATATTAATCAGTTAATCTGGGAAAAATTTGTCTGCAATGTGACCTATAGTGCGCCATGCACTGTTTTTAACTGCAACGTCGAAGAATTACAGAACGATCCCCATAGATGGCAAATTGCATCAACCTGCGCCCTGGAAGCATATCAGGTCGGGCGGGCTAAAAACGTTGGATTTTCTTTTCGTGATGCGGTGGAGTATGTCAAAAATTTTGGGGAGAAAATGCCAAAAGCCAAACCATCCATGTTGCAGGATCATCTCAACAATCGAAAATCTGAAATCGATGCGATTAACGGCATAGTTCCAATTATAGCCGCCGAGGTTGGCCTAACAGCGCCTTACAATGAAGTATTGAGTGAAGTCGTTCGATCGCGGGAGTTGGCGTTTAATACTTAAATACTGGATCCTTCTTCGCTTCGCGAGTTCAGGATGACGATCTGGAAATTGTAAACTGGCCTCTAAATTTTGTGGATCCTTCTTCACTTCGCTCATCAGGATGGTAATAGGAAAATCGCGTTCGTATTGCCATTAGGCTGGATCCTTCTTCACTTCGCTCATCAGGATGGTAATAGGAAAATCGCGTTCGCGATTTTCCTATTACCACTTACATAACCACGGATTGTCTACACTTGGTTGAGGGGGGAAGTCCCGAGCGAGCACTTCGCTAAGTTCCGTTATTATCGGGTTGTGTTCGCCATCGTGAAACAGGTTCAGTCGCTCACATGGATCATGGTTAAGGTTAAACAACTCCCCCCACTCGGGTTTTTCCGGGTACAGGGTCAGTCGCCAATCACTGGTGCTGACCGTTTGATTATACAATTCGGGTTTAGCTGATGGATGGTATTCACCAAAATTGGTGTTGCGTAATTCTTCACTGAAACCCCTTAGCAACGGCTTCAGACTCAAACCATCAAAATTCACTTTTCCATTGTCGGCGCTGACTGGTTCGACATTAGTCAGATCGAGTATTGTTGGAGTTAAATCAATATGATTGGTCAGGTTGTTGATGGTTTGCCCCTCGGGAATTTCCGGGCCCTTGATCAGCAATGAAACCTCGGTAAGCTGACGATAAGGCGGTGGTCCTTTATGCAACAAGCCATGATCACCCAATAATTCACCGTGGTCGGAAGTAAAAACAATTATGGTGTTATCGGCATCACCGCGTTGTTCCAGGGCGGCTAAAATTTTCCCTACCCCATCATCGATCATCTCAATCATGCCATAAGTATAGGCGATGGCTGTACCCATGGACTTATCACTGATATCTTCTGTGGTAATCATGGATCCCGCTTCCATATCCATTCTGCCTGCCCAGTACAACTCCCGAAATCCCTGGCCTTTAGGATACAGTTCACCGTAATAAGATGGCATTTTAGAAAGCTCATCTGAAGCGACCTGGGGCAAGGGCATTTCATCAGGGTCGTATCGGTCCGCATATTCCGCCGGCGGGTCAAAGGGATGGTGAGGGTCGGGATAGGAAACGAACAAAAAGTAAGGGTTGTTTTCCCCCTGATTACCCTGGAGAAAATTTACCGCTTGATCGGTAATCCAGCTATTGTAATGGTGTTCAGCGGGTATGGCAGAGCGCCAGATTTCATCTAGATCCGCTGGAGGCTGGCTTTCAGCCGAGGATGGATCGAGCAGATTAAAAGATTCCGGATAATTTTGTTTTAGCCACTGCGCATAATGACCAGCTACATTTGCCGTATCCGATTCTCCGAGCAGCAGATCCAGAGTTTGATAGCCGTAAAACGGACCATTCCAGTTCGATGATTCCTCGCTATTCCAGAAGGCTCGGGAATCCGGCATCTTGTGCTCGTCCGGCGCCAGTATGGGTTGCAAATGTTGTTTGCCTACACCGTGGGTACGATAACCAGCACCAGATAGAATTCCCGGCAGGGTTGGGACGGATTCGGGAAGCGCCATCCCATTCATGATCAGCTGATGATTTCGCGGATACAGCCCGGTAATCATGGTGCCCCTGCTGGGAGAGCAAATTTGCATAGGGGTAATATGACGGGTAAATTTTACCCCGGAGGCCGCAATGGAATCGATATTCGGGGTGCGCGCAATGGGATTACCATAACAACCCAGGCTATCTGATCGCTGCTGATCAGTACAAATAAAAATCACATTAGGTCTTTTCATATTAATGGGTCATATTGACGGCGATATTAAATTTCTAGGTCAACATAGGTGGTGGCTGATAACCCCCAAACAGTGTCTCTATTTTTGCCGCCAACGCCAGAGCAATATCTTCACGCCAGGGTGCGGTAATTATTTGGACACTCACGGGTAATTTTTCTTCTTCACTGATACCCGCACGAACGGTTACCCCTGGCCAGCCAAGCAGGTTGTGTACGGTAGTGTAGCCCCAGTAATCAAATGAGTCGTTATAAGAAGCGCCGTGAGGTCGCGCCAGGCTGGTGGATGGTGGGCAAATGATGGCGTCGTAATTTGCCATAAACTTTAATGCTTTGGCTTTGGCATTATCGATTGACTCCATCAACACCGGATCAACCTTTTCTTTAATCGCAAGTTCCGCATTGACAAGATATCCGCTCAGATCCGGCCCTGGTTCCTTTGTACCATAGCGCTTCAACAATCGTTGAATTAATCCGGCATTGACACACTCGCGTAGTCGGGAGATTAGCGATACCAATTCTGCCATATCTGGAAATGGCTTCTCGATGATATTAAACTTATTTTCTTTCAATTCCACTGATACTTGAATTATCAGGTTTACGATGTCATCACAGGGAGAAACAACACCGTTATCGGTATAGTAGGCAATTCGCAGGCCGCTTATATCTATTTTGTCCGGGTCACCCATGGCTACGGGAACAACACTTGGATCTTCTCCATCGGGCCCACAGATGATCGGCAACGCCAGTTTTAAATCCTCTACATAACGTGCCATCGGGCCAATCTGGGTTAACGAATCAAGCACACCACCACCATAGGGTACGATATGACCGGTCCGGGGTGTGCGCCCCGAGGTCGGCTTAATCCCGGTGATACCACATAAATGCGCGGGTTCGCGGATACTCCCTCCGGTATCTGAACCCAGTTCCAGGGCGGAGCCGCCGGATGCAATAATTGCAGCAGATCCACCACTGCTTCCTCCCGGGCTCTTGGTTAAATCAAATGGATTGTTGGTCCGTCCATAAATTAGATTATTGGTTTCACCGCTCAAAGTTAATTCCGGTGTATTGGTTTTGGCGATCAGAACCGCACCGGCATCCCGTAATCGCTTTACCACTGGCGCATCCAATTTCGGGATATAGTTCTTGCGGCCCATGGTTCCACCAGTACTGACTATCCCTTCTGTATCCAGAGAATCCTTGATGGTTATGGGAATGCCGTGCAACGGACCCTTAAATTGATTCGCTTTGCCTAACTTGTCCAGCTCCTCGGCTTCCTGACGAGCACGATCCGACACGATCTGCACTACCGCATTCAACTTCGGATTGACTTTATCGATTTGCGCTAGACAGGCATCGACCATTTCCGAAGACGTCAAACTACCCTTGCGAATCTCGCTGGCAATTTTTATTGCCGACCAGAAAATTTTATTCGACATTTACCTGTAAACCCTCAAATAGATGAGTAATAGAAAATTGTTCGTAGTTTAATTTGGTTGAGATATACTGCATCGACGATTCTAGAGTAAAATTTTTGTTTTCGCGATAAATATGTCAACACCCCATCCCAACTCTAAGCCATCAACCTTAAAACCCGCACTCAAATCTTCCTGGGCATTATTGCTTGGATTTGGAATTTTAATGCTGGGTGACGGTCTGGGTGGCACCTTGCTGGCAGTACGTGCAGATCAGGAAGGTTTTAGCACCACCATCACTGGCTTTATCATGTCATCGTTTTACCTGGGATTTTTATCTGGCTCCATTGTTACCCCGAGAATTATGGTGCAGGTCGGTCATATTCGTGTATTTGCTGCGCTCGCTGCCATGGCATCCGCAGCAGTTCTGGTTCACGCGGTGTTTGTTCAAATTCCGGTATGGATTGGATTGCGACTGGTCAGTGGATTTTGTTTTGCAGGATTGTACGTTGTCGCCGAAAGCTGGTTAAACGAAAGAGCAACCAATCAGACTCGAGGCAAACTACTTTCGATGTATATGGTTGTATCCTACCTCGGCGTAGGCCTGGGACAGTTGTTCCTGAATTTGGGTGATCCCAGGGACTTTCCCCTGTTCATTCTCACCTCAGTATTAATCTCCATCGCTGTTGTTCCGCTGCTGTTATCAGCGACGCCGACACCAAAATTTGAAAAATCTGTGGGGATCAAATTAAGAGAACTTTATGCCATCTCCCCTCTGGGTGTAGTTGGGATGTTTGTGATTGGTATGGTGACCGCAACATTCTTTGCGCTCGGCCCGGTGTATGGACAAAGACTTGGGTTTGACCTTGAAAACATTTCATACTTCATGACTGCGGGGGTGGCTGGCGCCGTGATTTTGCAGTGGCCCATCGGCGCATTGTCGGATCGCTTTGACCGCAGGTTGGTATTGACCATCGCTTCGTTTTTAACTGCCGCTGCCGGCGCGCTATGCGTTCAACTCGCAACCGAATCAGTAATTATTGTTTTGCTAAGCGCAGGATTGTTTGCGGGTCTGGCGCTGCCTTTGTATTCGATCTGTATGGCCTATACCAATGATCATCTACACCCCAATCAAATGATCGCCGCCAGTGGAACCCTTGTTCTGGTCGGTGGCATTGGCGCCATCATTGGCCCAGTAGCGGTGGCAGCATCAATGGATTTTTTCGGAATTTACAGTTTTTTCTGGGCCATGGGCGCGGCACATTTAATTACGGGATTGTTTGCGCTATATCGAATGACCCGTCGATCAGCCATGCCTCTGAACAAGCAGGGATCCAATACCCCAGCAGGATTACATCCTTCCAGCGCGGTAATCGAATCTATTCAGCAATACGCCAAAGAATCTGCCCCGGAAGAAGACCCTGACAGTTAACCAAGGGTTCTTCAGGGGCGATCTATAATCCAGTCAAAAAACTGTCCTGATGAACGAAAATTTTGGCTAAATTTTCTCCACCAGAGACTTGATGTAATCACCCCGCGCGGCTACGTCTTCTTCGAGTGCCTGAATTTCCTCCAACACAAGTTTACGCATTTCATCAGAGCTTTCCCTGGTTTGCATTAACTCGCTCAACTCAGACAATGCATTGCGGAAATCTGGAGAACTCTCATACAACAATTCTGTTCGCCCACTTCCACTATCTACCACGGTAGATTTTTTTATCCTGGTAAACTTGAATTTTTTACTTACCGGGAGTATTGATCCTTTTTTACGGTCATAAACGATCCGTAACGTATCGGCATCATCAGTGGTATAAATTGCATAACGTGCAATTTGTTCCGGATTTTGAACGCCCATAGCGGCTAAAGCTGATTTCTTTGTCATAATAATATTCTCTATAATATTCTCAGTATCCTTATTTAGGAAGCAGGTGGTGCCAGGGGCTTGTCGATACCAACTTTCTCGAAACCTTTGAGGATTTTCTGAGTATCGGATTCCGCAGCATTGAGTTCATCAACGGTCAAATGGCAGGCAATGATATGTCCATCATTGAGTTCACGGTCTGGTGCATCTTCTAAATCACAGGTGCCCTCAATAGCCATCGGACAACGATTAAAGAAAGGACAACCAACCCGGGTTATTTCAACGCCCCGAGCAATACCTACCGCCATCTCTCGCTTGTTCATAGTATCTTCCAACCAACCGATTCTAAGTTCAGGAACGGAACTAATCAGTAATCGGGTGTAAGGATGATACGGAGGCGATAACACTTCGTCTGTCGGGCCCTGTTCTACGACTCGACCTGCATAAAGCACCACGATTTCATCTGCAAATGATCCTACAGTAGAAAGATCGTGACTGATAAATACAAACGAAACACCGGTTTTATCACGCAAGTTTGTCAACAACTGAATAACATTTGCGCCAACTATGGAGTCAAGCGCGGATGTCACCTCGTCACACAACATGACTTCCGGACTAGCCGCAAGAGATCGGGCCAAATTAATGCGCTGCTTCTGTCCGCCGGATAACTCCATTGGATATCGGCTGGCAAATTCAGGTGGTAACTCAACCATTTCGAGAATTTCTGCGACTTTCTTGTGCTTTTCTGCACCCTTAATGCCATGATAGAACTCAAGGGGTCTGCCGAGTATATTTCCGATAAGCTGTTTCGGATTAAGCGCTGTATCCGCCATCTGATAGACAAATTGTACTTTTTGTAATTCTTCGAGCTTACGGTCATGCAGGCTGCCTTCGAGTTCTTTTCCTTCGAGACGGACCTGACCTTTTGCCTGGGGCAGGAGGCCTGCCATTACCCGGGCAAGGGTAGATTTGCCGCAACCCGACTCACCAATAACACCAACAACATGGCCGTTTTCAACTTTCACTGAAACATTTCGCAGTATGGTCGAAACCGGCTCGCCATCGACAATACCACCATAACCGGCAGTCATATTATCGACCTCAATGGCGGAATGCTCTCGATCGTGTTTACTGCTCACCACTTCACCCATACCCGCCTCAGGTGTTGGTCTAACCGCAGCCATTAGTCGTTTGGTATAAGCATGTTTTGGATTATTGATGATCTCATCAACTGAACCCTGTTCCATCACCTCTCCACTGTATAAAACCACAATGTGATCAGCAATTTGTGCAACCACCGCTAAATCGTGAGTTACATAAATAGCTGCCGCATTTTCTTCTTTGATAACCTTTTTAAAGGCCTTCAAAACTTCAATCTGGGTGGTAACGTCCAGAGCAGTTGTGGGCTCATCTAATACCATTAAGTCTGGTTTTCCACATAACGCCATGGCTGCCATCAATCTTTGCAACTGCCCACCGGACACCTGATGGGGGTAGCGAAAGCCGATGCGATTCGGGTCTGGCAATTCTAGTGCATGATATAAAACTTCTGCACGCTTGGTTGCTTCTTCCTGGTCCAGTACACCGTGTAAAACCGCAGATTCCGTAACCTGTTCGTTAATTGTAATAGCCGGGTTGAACGTAGCCGCAGCACTTTGTGCCAGATAAGCCACATTAGCACCACGAATTTCCCGTTGCCGAAGTGGCGCCATAGTCAAAACATCTTCACCATTCAGAAGTGCTTCTCCCCCGGAAAATTCAAGCCCGGGCTTGGTGTAAGCTAACGATGCCAGGGAAATTGTAGTTTTACCAGAACCGGATTCACCGATCAGGGCAACAACCTCACCCTTGTTAACATTAAAGCTGACACCTTTTACGATAGGAATCTCAACACCTTCGTCGTTGCGAGCACTGATTCTGAGATCTTTTACTTCAAATAATATTTCACTCATAGTTCTATACCATTTTCTTCGCCAGACTTCCGCCAGATTTGGCAGAAATGTCATCGACGATCAGATTAATCGAGATTGTAAACGTTGCAATGGCGACTGCTGGCCAGATCGCCGCATAAGATCCATAGGTCAGACCTTGCAAATTTTCACGCACCATACTGCCCCAGTCCGAAGCAGGTGGCTGTATACCCAACCCCAGAAAACTCAGGCTGGAAATAAACAATACTACGAATACCAGACGCAATCCAAAAT
This sequence comes from Candidatus Spongiihabitans sp., assembly GCA_965237725.1. Classification (GTDB taxonomy): domain Bacteria; phylum Pseudomonadota; class Gammaproteobacteria; order Arenicellales; family Poriferihabitantaceae. The sequence continues at coordinate 3,684,582 of OZ250151.1, read as the reverse complement.
CAGTTGCCAGTGGCATCGCCGCGTTAGGCAGCACTTCAGACTTTATAACCCACCAGAGCCCTTCTCCCCGGGCCTGGGCCGCTTCTACGAAATCCTGAACCATTATGTCCTGTCCAAGAGCCCTGGCTATTCGAAACACACTGGTTGCATATATAACCGACGCAATGGTAATCAATATTGGTATTGATGAGCCCAATGCCGCAATGGCAATCAGACCTAACATGATCGCCGGCAAGGCCAGTATCGAGTCGTTTATTCTGCTTATGATCATATCTGTCCACCCTCCTTTTACCGCAGCGGCAATCCCTAAGGTGATTCCTATACAATAAGCGAGCAGTGTGGCGAGAACCGAAATACCAATGGTGTTTCGGGCGCCATATATAATGCGGGAAAATGTATCCCGTCCGAGATGATCGGTACCGAGATAGAACGTCCCGTAGTCATTAGTATGCGCATCCATAAAGCCGTCATCGCCATCCATATCCATTTCGTGGAATGGAGCAATGGATGGGCCGATTACCACCAATATCAGCCAGAAGACAACCACCGCAACGGATGATTTTCCAATCCAGGAAAGTGATAATTTTCGTTTTGGTGGCGCGTCGGGCAGTTCAGCAAACGCATCGAGCTTGGCAATTACTTCTTCTTCTTTGGTTTTTGATGTTTCAGTCATGATTCACCCCTATTTAGGTTGTCTGAGTCGAGGGTTGGAGAGGATCGAAGCAACGTCAGCGACCAATATGAGTAACACATAGGTCGCACAGAATATCATTGCACAGGCCTGTACCAGGGGAAGATCCCTGGTTTGAACACCATCGATCATTAATTTCGCCAATCCCGGGTAAGCAAATATGGTTTCTACGATTACTACCCCACTAACAAGATAGGCCAGATTCAAAGCGATAACATTTACAATGGGTCCAATGGCATTAAAAAAAGCATGACGAAGAATAATTCGACTTCGAGGAACACCTTTCAAAATAGCCATTTCGATATAGGGCGAACTCATAACGTTTAGAATCCCCGCTCGTGTCATCCGTATCATTTGAGCAGATACCACGATGACCAGAGTTATCAACGGCATGGCCAGGGACCGCATCAACTGCCAGAACGTTTCGTTTCCAGTAAGATAAGCCGTTGAAGGCAGCCAGTGTAATTCAACTGCCAGTACTAAAACCAAAATGGTTGCAATAAAAAATTCAGGGACGGAAATGGTGCTTAAAGTACCAAATGTGATAATTCGATCCAGCGATGTGCCTGGATGCATGGCTGCCCATAGTCCAAGCACAATGGACAACGGAATAGCTATCGCCGAAACAATGCCCGCCATCATCATGGTATTACCCATACGACCACCTATCAAACTGGCGATGGTTGCACCGCCGGCTTTGGAAATTCCTAAATCACCGCTGGCCATATTACCCAGCCATAAAAAATAACGGACATATCCGGGCTGATCCATTCCAAGTTGGGCGCGCAGCGCCGCCAGGGTTTCAGGAGTTGCGCTTTGGCCCAGAATAATTTGAGCCACGTCACCGGGAAGTATACTGGTACCAATGAAAACGATTATCGACACTACAACCAGCGTGGCGATACCAATTCCCAATCGATTTATTACCATTTGAGTCATCATAAGAGAAACCCTCTAACTATTAAAAAATAACCGAAATCATTTATCGAGTGTTAAAAAAGCCCTGCATCAAAAAACAAATGCAGGGCTTTCAGTCTTTAACTACAGCTACTGTTATGCATCAAGCCACGCAAATTCTGGCCATTCGCATGCACCCAGCTGTCCAAGAGGCACTTTTGGTACACCTTTAACATTATTCGCAATACCATCATTGATATTAGAGAATGCAGGTATAACCATACCGCTACCTTCGTGAATCAAGGTTTGCATTTCACAGTATAAGGTATGACGTTTGTCTGGATCAGTTTCCGCTAGAGACAGCGTTAGCAACTCGCCCATGCGGTCATTGTTCCAGTAAGTGTCATTCCAGGCTGCGCCAGGACCAAATTGAATTGCCATCTGTGAATTTGCAGTAGGACGCATATTCCAGGTAACCACATTCAATGGCTCAACCATCCAGACTGCACCCCAGTAACCATCAGTAGGTACACGTTTGACCTGGAGATCGAAGCCAATTTTCGCGCAGTTGGCCTGGGCCAAAAGCATGGCGTCTTCGATTCCTGGTGCAACGGGAGCTGCAAACAGTTCAGCTGATGAGTAGCCTGATTTTTCAAAGTGAAATTTCGCCTTGTCTGGATCAAACTCACGTTGAGGTAATTCAGAACACCAGTCAGGTCCGTGTGCACCCATGATTGGCGTGTCATTACCAACAGAGCCTTTGCCTTTGAGCACTTTCTTTACAATGCGCTCACGGTCCTGGATGTATTGCATGCCTTTGACGAAATCATCATTGTTACCTGGCTCGGTATTTTTCAGAATACAAAGGCCAACTTGCAATGCAGCAGGTGTAGACAATAATGTAACGCCTTCAGCTTCTTCAATCTGACGGAATGCTTTTGGCTCTACCGTAGAAAATAGTTGAACATCGCCAGCAATCAATGCATTGGTTCGAGCCACTGGATCGGTAATTGCAGTAATTTCGAGAGCATCGAAATTAGCACCTTCACGCCAGTAGTTTTCATTGCGCTTGTGCACAGATTTCACACCAGGCTCGAAAGCTTCCAGTGTAAAAGGACCTGTTCCAATACCGTCACCGGTTGTACCGTTTTTGACGATCTTGGTCTGGAACATACCGCACAGGGTTGGTAAATCAGCATTTGGACTATTTAGTACAGCCTTAACTTCATGGGTACCGACTTTTTTCCATTCATCAACAGACGCGAGCACAGATTTGATTACAGAAGTTGAATCCTCACCTTTATGTCGATTCATAGAATAAACCACGTCGTCAGCAGTAAAAGGCGTGCCATCGTGGAAGGTAACCCCTTCGCGCAATTTGAAGGTCCATTCGGTTGCATTAGAGTTAGGTTCAAATGAAGTCGCCAGTTCTGGCTGTGGAACCAACTCGTCAGAGTGCTGGATCAAACTATTATAAGTTGCACGACCACGGGTGTAATCGATTGTAGACGTGAATAATGGTGGGTCGAGTTGATCATCGGGCCCGTGCAGGTTTGAAGCAAATCGAACCGAGCCACCTTTAACAGGGGTCTGTGCGATAACTTCGCTACCTTTGCTCATCAAGTTTTGAGCAGTGGCCATAGATACGCCAGTCACCGCCATCAGTTTGAGCACATCGCGTCGAGAACAGCCTTTACGAACTGTTTTCTTTACCAGGTCCTGGTCGTAGGCTGAGAGATCAGAGAATCCGACCTCACCTGGTATTGGTTTGTTTTCTTTCATGTATATCTCCAGTGGTTTAATGTTAAATTATTATATACCTCCGCAAGCGACAAGCTGCTTTTGGAGATAATTTCGTCGCGTTTCACAACAATACTATTACGACATATCATTTAGATAAACGCTGCAAATTGGTTGCTATCTTAAAAGCTATATTTGCCCCTTTCGCAACCGCTCCGAGGTTTTGATGAAATAAATATAGCACACTCATTGGACAATCGTAGTACCATAATTGCTAGTTTGCCAGCAATAATTAACGAATACCCCAGAAATACCATAGTATGTACACAATTGCGACCATTTATTATCTGTAGTTGCCATTTTGATAAGAACTATTTATTGATTCCATAGCAAACCAATTTAATATTAAGCTGCACTCCAACCACCATCGACCATTAAATTAACGCCGGTCATATAGGTACACTGGTCGCTGGCGAGAAACACCGCGGCATTGGCAACATCATTTGGCGCGCCGAGTCGCGGTAGTGGTGTGCGATTGGTTGAATAGGTAATGGCTTCGCTGGATATGGCATCAGTCCTTCCGGTTAGTATTTTTCCTGGCGCTACGGCATTACAAATAATATTATCCACACCATAATCCGATGCAATCTGACGAGTCATGTAAACCACGCCGGACTTACTCACCCCATAAGCGATATCGCCTGGGCAGGAAATCATGCCATGCTGGGACGAGATATTAATAATCCGTCCCCGAGCTTCATTGATAATCTCCTGTTGGAGCATTTGCTGTACAGCCCGCTTACAACCGAGAAAAACCCCTTTCAGATTTACAGCCATGACGGTGTCCCAGTGGGCTTCATCTGTTTCGGTTAGTTTTGTACCCGTATAGATCGCCGCATTATTCACCATCACATCCAATTTTCCATATAATTTTACGGTTGCTGAAACCACTCGGTCATGGTTTTCCCAGCAAGACACGTCGAGATTTTCATACACTGCGTTACCACCGGCTTGTTTAATCAGCTCAAGGGTTTGTTCGCCGCCTTCAATAGGATCTTTGCGAATGTCACTCAGCACTACGGTTGCACCCTCCCTTGCAAAGCTCAATGCAATGGCTCTACCGATACCAGAAGATGCCCCGGTAATAATTGCAACTTTATTTTTTAGCTTCATGATTTAATTGTTGCGTAACTTACGATCAAAATAGGTAATTTTTTCAACGAGTACGCCAACGTCAGTGGTTTTAATAAAAGCCATTCCACATAAATTTGTCCCTACCAGTTCCCACCACTCCCAGTCGGTGATAATGCCATCTTTGTCTTCTCGCACCTGATGATCCAGATTCCATTCATTGGTTGCGCCCTGGGCGCGGGTTCGCTTGTCCCATCGAACCATGTAATCCACCAACCCATCCCGCGTAACCACCGTGGGTTCAGCAGGATCATCAAAAATAAATGTCCGGGTTGTGCTTGCGAGTAATTTGTCGCCATCCATTTCATACCAGCCATCCATATAGGTTAATCTCAAATCAAATCTGTTGGACATAACGCACCTTAATATTTTTAATTGCCAGACAACCCCAGACTACACCAGTATTTTTAATTTTAAAACAGCTATTCAGTGGATGATAAACTTAAGACAATAGCCCATTAGTTAGATCATCGAAAATTCCCGGAGAAATTTATGGATAGTCACGGATTTATGTTTAATCTGATTGTATATTTATCAGCCGCAGTCATCGCCGTACCCATTTTTGCCCGCCTGGGCCTGGGCTCAGTATTGGGTTATCTGGTCGCGGGTAGTTGTATTGGTCCATGGGGCCTGGGGATTATCGAAAATGTAAACGATATACTCCATTTTTCAGAAATTGGTGTTGTGCTATTACTGTTCCTGATTGGCCTGGAGCTGGAACCCAATAAGTTATGGGGCATGCGAAAACCCATTCTCGGCGCCGGCGGAATCCAGATGACACTTACCGCATTGGCAATATATTCCATTGCAATACTTTCAGGCCTTGACTGGTCTACAGCAATTATCATTGGTTTGGGTTTATCGCTATCTTCCACAGCAATCGCGTTACAAATTCTAAATGAAAAACATTTGCTGCCCACAACCACTGGAAAAACAGGCTTCTCCATACTGCTTTTTCAGGACATTTCAGTCATACCCATCATTGCCCTGATACCCCTACTCTCTGGTAGCCCAGACCAGGATTCCGAGCACACCCAAGTATCAGCGCTGATTATTATTGGCGTAGTCGTCGGAATTTTTGTGGTTGGTCGCTATGCCCTGAGACATATTTTCAGAATTGTTGCTGCCACTCATTTACCCGAATTGTTCACCGCCCTTTCACTATTGCTCGTGTGTGGAATTGCAGTAATCATGAATATGATTGGGGTTTCCATGGCATTGGGTGCCTTTCTTGCCGGCGTGATTCTGGCAGATTCAGAGTACCGCCATGTACTGGAATCGGATATTCAGCCGTTCAAGGGATTATTGCTTGGATTGTTTTTTATTTCCGTGGGCATGTCCGTAGATTTCGGTTTGTTACTCAGCCAACCGCTAACCATATTGGCACTGACTCTGGGCCTGGTGTCAATTAAAGCCCTTGTACTTTATGTCGTATCCCTGTTCACCGAGATCCCAGCGAGTCAACGTGGAATTTTCTCATTCCTGTTGTCTCAAAGTGGTGAATTCGCCTTTGTATTGTTTGGATTTGCGGTGGTTGCAGGGGCCATGGATCAAACTCTGGCTGATCAGTTAATCCTGGTTGTGGCGATGTCCATGGTGATCACGCCCATACTGATGATCGTTAATGACAAATTAATTGAGCCCCGATACATTTTGTCCTCCGACCGTCCCATGGACGCTATCGAAGAAGAAAACCAGGTCATACTAGTCGGCTTTGGTCGGTTCGGTCAGGTTATTGGGCGGATGTTACATGCCAATAAAATTACCCCAACAATCATCGATCACGACCCAGATCACATAGAACGGGTCAGACGCTTTGGTTACAAGACCTATTATGGGGATATGTTACGGCATGATGTACTACACTCAATTGGTGCCCACAAGGCTAAGTTGATTATTCTGACCGGCGACGGGACAGAATCCATTAACCAGGCTGTGGAAATGATTCAAAAAGATTTCCCAAATTTGACGATCATCGCCAGAGCCAGAGATAGAAGCCATGCTTTACATTTAATTCATAACCAGGTTGAAGGGGTGACGCGGGAAACATTCTATTCCGCTGTGGAAATGGGAAAGAAATCTTTGGCAGTCCTCGGCTTCGGGGAACAACAAATCGAAAAGATTGCTCGCACCTATATCGAGCACGACATCGAAACCATAATTCAACAAGTCGACAACAGGCATGATGAGAAGGCAATAATTTCTATTTCAAAGAATGCTCGAGAGCAGTTAGAGCGGACCTTGGAGGCTGATCAGCTTGAAGAGCAAAAGAATGCTGAAGAATCCGGATAATTGGAAATCCACCTGGATGTGGGACAATGGTGAAATCGGTTTAACCCACATTTAGGTCACATTGAGCGGATGTGGTTAGCCGTTATTGGGCGTTGGCATAAAATAGCTGCTGATCCTCTATTTTATATTGATTGATCGTTTCCTGACCTTTATCTGAAATCAACCAGTCGCTGAATTTCGATGCGCCCTGATAATTGACATTGTGGCGTTGTGGATTGACCACAATAACGCTGTATTGATTTTGTAGTTGTTTGTCTCCTTCAAAAACAACCGCCATAGATAATTTGTCCCTGGAAAATATCCAGGTCGCGCGATCGGTTAGGGTATAGCCGCGTAATTCATTGGCAATTTGCAATGTTTTACCCATACCCTGACCAACCTCTCGATACCATTGTCTGGCAGATTCCTGACGAGGATCGATATCAATAGATTGCCAGAGATTCAATTCTTTTTTATGTGTGCCAGAATCATCTCCTCTGGAAATAAAAAATGCGGAATTCGAACTGATTTTTTCAAAAACATCGGCTGCGCTGGATTCGGTAGCTATGGATGCTGGATCATCGTCGGGTCCTACAACGATGAAATCGTTGAACATAATTTCTTTACGATGGATTCCGTACCCTGCTTCAATAAATTTCAATTCACTTTCTTTGGCGTGAACCAGCAAAACATCAACGTCACCGGCTTCACCCATTTTCAATGCCTTGCCGGTGCCTGCAGAAACTGTGCGAAATGACAAACCCGTATCCTGTTCCGCAACGGGTAGCATGTAATCCAGTAATCCAGAGTTTTCTGTGCTGGTAGTGGTGGCTATCAAGATCAGGTTGTTGTCATCTGCTGAAACCAGGCTGGATTGCCCAAGCATGGCTATCAACCCAAATAGTGTTGGTAACAAGAATTTCACAAAAAATTTAGATATACGAGTATCGTTAAAATTGCGCAGAATTATAACTATGCCAGCAAAATTTGCAGCAATAGAATATCCGAAAAGAACCAATATGGGTTAACTAAAGATCGGGGACTAGATTTGTTTTCTATAGCGCGTTGGTCCGATATCGTTAAGTTGCTTAAACATCGTTGCAAACGCCCCTGGGTTGTTATAACCAGTCGCATCTGCAATTCGAGTTACCGGCCAATCTGTATTTTTAAGTAATTCTTTTGCCCTTTCCATTCGGCATTGCATTAAATAATGGTGCGGGGACCGTCCAGTATTTCTCTTAAACACCCGAGCAAAATGGTATGTGCTCATGTTTGCAACTTTCGCTAGATCGTTGAGTGAAATATTTTCGTGCAAGTATGCATGTATGTAATCTATAACCCGATGCAAGCGTGCCATTGAAAATCTATTTTTATATTTGACGGGTTGATATGGTTGTGTGCAAAAATTTTGTAACAGATGAACTGAAAGGAAATTTGCAACGGTTTCAACATACATCTGCCCAAAAGGATGTCCAGAGTCTGATTCAATTTTTAGTGCTGAAACTAACTTTACCAGGGTTGGATCTTGAAAATTGATTTTATGAGGCAACTCCACCTTGCCCCCATTCTCGCACACCTGAGTCGCTGAATCTTCGAGTAACTTTGGTGAAATATGGACTAAATAACTCGATAACTGCCTGTCATCATTAAAATTTGCTTCCCAGCGAAAATCCACATCATGATTTTCGTAGGCTTGTTGGATAATCCAATCACCTTCGGTAGAGGTAAACTTTTTCCATGATTTGTTACCGTAACAATATTCACCCTTCTGCCCACCAGAACTAAGATATCCCAGAATGTGGTCCTTTGTTCCTGGCCTCGGGCTACCAAGAGATTGCCGCGGATGATCATATTTTGTGAGTAACAGCCCATCCCAATTTTTAGATTTGGTGGTAAACGACACCTTCGCGGGAACATAATTTTCATATTCTCCACAAGAAACAAATTTGGGTGTGTTTGCCTGTATATTCATATGTTCGTAATCTAAAAGAGCAGGTATCCTCGCACTTGCATTCATGCATGTCAATTCGATTAATGCAAACTACTACTGCGTTGTTGCAGGTTATAATTTAATATGTTAACGTAATTTTTTTATCGACTTACCAATGGTTTTCTCATCGGAAAACCCAATAATTATTATGCTCAATTATTATGCTCGACTGGGATAAATGGCAAACCATGTTAGCCATATTTCGTAATGGCACATTTTCAGACGCTGCCCGTTCACTTAATCTGGACCCGACCACCGTAGGCCGACGTTTAAAACAGTTAGAACAACATTTCGATTGCAAACTATTCTTTCGGCAGGACGGGCGGCTCGCCCCTACCGCCCAATGCGAAAATTTATTGACCCATATCGAAGCGGCGTCTGAAGCACTCCGTGTTGCGGAGCAACAGTCCAGTGCAACACAAGATGGTCCAGTCGTACGCGACTTGAGATTAAATGCCACACCTTATTTATGTATTAATTTATTTGCGCCGGGAATGGCCAGATTAACCTCAGAACAGAGAATTCGAGTGGAATTGATGGGTACCCCCGATCGCTTAAATCCGTCTCGGCGCGAAGCGGATATCGTTATCCGAATGTCTAAGACATTACCCGACGTTAAAGCGGAAATTGAACAGATTGCTGTACTTAGTTATGCGGTGTATTGCTCGGTAGACAGCGATCCGAGGGTTTTGCCCTGGGGCGGGCTAATTGAGGGATATGTTGAATCACCAGAAGGTCTGGCAATAACCGAACTTGCAGGGGTGGATGGTTTTCAAGTCACTGCATACCAATATGATGCTTTACAGGAAATGACCGCAGTGGGTGTCGTTCGGGCGATGTTACCCAGATTCATCGCAGACCAGGACGATCGATTGCGTAAGGTAGGTGAGGTTGTACTGGAATGCCCGATGTGGATGTTATTCCACCCCCAGGATATTGATGTAACTCATCTTAAAACCGCGCGTAACTGGATTTGTGAACTGGCAGCAGAGGTTTACTAATTAACCATTACAACTCTGGCACGAAAAATTAACCCCCATACCCGCCGCCACCCGGGGTTTTAATCACCACCACATCCCCTTGTTGCAACCCGATTTGATCGGTCCCCGAAAGGTGGGTGATGGAACCGTCGGGGTGCTCCACCGAATTATCACCAACCGCCCCGGAGCCACCGCCATTGATGCCATAGGGCGGGACTTTGCGGTGGCCTGATATGATGTTGGCAATCATCGGCTCGAGAAATTTCACTTTTCGAATCACGCCATTTCCACCGACCTGTTTTCCCTGTCCTCCCGAACCCGTTCTTATTTCAAATGAATTTAAAATAACCGGGAATCGCCACTCCAGCACCTCGGGATCGGTCAACCGTGAATTGGTCATATGGGAATGCACCGCATCTGTTCCTCGTTGATTATGAGTCGCACCGGTTCCACCACAAATGGTTTCATAATACTGATGCTCATCATTACCCCAGATAAAATTATTCATGGTTCCCTGGGACGCTGCCACGGCTTTTACCGCACCGAATAGCGTATCCACAAGATATTGTGAGGTCTCAACATTGCCAGCGATTACCGCAGCTGGGTACTTTGGGCTGATCATGGAGTTTTCTGGAATAATGATTTCCATGGGTTTAAGACAACCTTCATTCAATGGAATATTGTCATCAACCAGGCACCGAAATACATAGAGCACCGCGGCACGTACAACTGCAGTTGGCGCATTAAAATTTCCCGGGTGCTGGGCGCTGGTGCCGGTGAAATCCACAACCGCCTTGCGGTTTGTCTGATCCACTTTAATTGACACGGAGATCTGGTGGCCGTCATCCATCTTATAAGTAAACTCGCCATCTTCCAGTACGCCCAACACCCTGCGTACCGATTCCTCAGCATTATCCTGCACATGAGTCATATAGGCATGCACCGTATCCACGCCATAATGATCTGCCATATTCTGCAATTCTCTTGCTCCTTTTTCACAGGCGGCCATTTGGGCTTTAAAATCGGCGATATTCATATCCGGATTTCGCGCAGGCCATCTGCCGCTGGTAATCAGCTGGCGAATTTCTTTTTCCTTGAATTGATCATTTTCAACCAGTTTAAAGTTGTCGATGACCACACCTTCTTCTTCTATACTGGTGGAATCTGCCGGTGCTGAACCAGGGGTTTTGCCGCCGATGTCGGCGTGGTGTCCACGGGAAGCGACGTAAAAAAGTAATTCACCTTGAGGGGTAAAGACCGGTTTTATAATAGTCACATCGGGAAGATGGGTTCCGCCGTTGTATGGCGCATTCAGAATATAAGCATCTCCTGGAGAGATATCATCACCACATTCCCGAATAACGGTCTTAATACTTTCTCCCATAGATCCCAGATGTACCGGCATATGGGGTGCATTGGCAACCAATGCCCCAGTGGGATCGAAAATTGCGCAGGAAAAATCCAGCCGCTCTTTGATATTCACCGAAGCTGCTGTGTTTTCCAGCACCGAACCCATTTGTTCAGCAATGGACATGAAGAGATTATTAAAAATTTCCAGCATCACCGGATCGACCTCGGTGCCAATAGCTTTGGATTGTTTTTTCTCAATATAGCGCTCGAGAATTAAATTATTATCTTCGCTTAAAGTGGCCCGCCAGCCCGGCTCAATCACAACGGTCCCGGTAGGATCTAGAATGATGCCAGGACCATTCACAGCCTGTTCGATCAAAAGAGAGTTTCGATAATAAAACGGTGTATCAATCCATTGATCGTCGACAAAACAAGGATGAACGGCGTCTGGGGATGCCGCATCAGATTCTGGCGCCAATCGTGAATCAAGATCATTGACAATCTTCGACGCCTTCGCCGCGGATACAACCTCGACCTGAATGGATTCGACGATCAACTCTTTTTCCGGTGAAATAAATCCAAATCGCATTTGGTGCACTTCTTCGAAACGAGTTGCAACGGTTTCTAGCTCGCCATAGGGCACAATCAATGCGGTATCCGAACCTTGATATCGAATGTGTAACAGGCGTTTGAAAGAAATATCTGTGCCATCATCGCCCTGTTGTTTCAATTCTTCCAGACCTGCATCCTGCAAACTATCCAGTTCAGATTCGAGTTCTATAATTAACTCAGAATTCAAAACCATTTCGATGGCCTTTTGTCGATCAACAACGGTGTCAGCCAAACCCATTCCATAGGCAGACAAAACCCCGGCAAAAGGATGAACGATTATTTTTTTCATGGCCAAGGCATCCGCGACCAAGCAGGCATGCTGCCCGCCTGCACCGCCGAAACAACACAATGCATATTCTGAAACGTCGTATCCCCTTTGAACAGAAATTTTCTTGATCGCATTAGCCATGTTTTCAACCGCTATGGATAAAAATCCGGCGGCTACGGACTCAGGTGTTCGATCATCACCAGTGTCCCGTTTTATCTGGGTGGCCAGGGTTTTGAACTTTGTTGTTACCAACCCTTTGTCTAGCGGTTGGTCAGCCATTTTCCCAAAAACATTGGGGAATAGCTCGGGCTGGAGTTTGCCCACCATGACATTGCAATCGGTGATCGCCAGGGGACCGCCGTTTCGGTAACAACAAGGTCCTGGATTCGCGCCAGCTGAATCGGGTCCGACCCGAAATCGCGCGCCGTCAAAATGTAATATCGATCCGCCGCCGGCGGCAACGGTATGGATTAACATCATTGGCGCACGCAGACGCACCCCGGCAACATTGGTTTCGAATGCCTTTTCGAATTCACCATTATAATGACTGACATCGGTAGAGGTTCCGCCCATATCGAAACCAATAACATCATTAAATCCGGCCGCTTCACAAACCCGCGCCATGCCCACCACCCCACCAGCGGGGCCGGACAAGATAGCATCCTTTCCTTGAAAAAATCCTGCGTCGGTCAACCCGCCATTGGAACGCATGAACATCAGCTTGCCGCCATTGTCTTCCAATCCATCGAGCTGGGAAGCCACCTGATTGACATAACGTCGCAGTATGGGTGAAAGATAGGCATCGACTACGGTGGTGTCCCCCCGAGAGACCAGCTTCATCAATGGGCTAACCTTATGACTTACAGATACCTGGGTAAATCCAATTTGGTTGGCAATTGATTCAAGTTTCAATTCATGCTGGTGATATCGATAACCATGCATCAGTGCAATGGCAACAGATCGAATACCTTGGTCAAATTTTTGTTGTAAATCCTTTTGTGCTCGCTCCTCGTTCAGGCTTACAAGAACATCGCCGTGGGGTCCAATCCGTTCCTCAATTTCCACCACATCACAATAAAGCATTTCCGGTAACTGGATATGCAGGGCAAATAAGTCCGGACGAGTCTGGTAACCAATCCGAAGCTGGTCCCTGAATCCCGTCGTGGTGACCAGTAATGTGGGTTCACCCTGTCGCTCAAGCAGCGCATTGGTGGCAACGGTAGTGCCCATTTTAACCGCAGCAATATTTTCAGTGGGCAGGTCATCACTGGTTTTAACCCCCAGGATGTCCTTGATGCCCTGGATGGCAGCGTCGTTATATTGTTCCGGATTTTCCGACAACAGTTTATGGGTTATGACTTCGCCACTGGGTTGTCGAGCAACTACATCGGTGAATGTACCACCACGGTCGATCCAAAATTCCCACTGGTCTTTATCTAAATTTTGAACCATTGTTTCAATTGATATTCGTAATTATGTAACTTAGTAAAATTCACGCAATGTTATCAACATATGAATCACAATCAAGCTAAAATATGATTCCCACCATCTCCTGTAATTTACAATCATCTAAATTCTAGTATTGGATGTAGTACCTTTTAGAATTATTGACAAGTTGCATTACAACAAACCTACATCATTGTGACTTTAAGATCGATTTTCAAAAAAATATTTGCACCAGTTGTTATGGTGATAATGTCCGTCGGAATTACTATCTTGGTATTAGAATTTATTTTTGTCGAAAGCATAATAAATATTCTGCCACTAAAAACTCATTGGCATCTGGATAAGAGTATCCGAGTTTTCGCTCAGTCATCAAAAAAGACCACTATACCAAGGGACTACATACTTCTCGTTGGTGATTCGTATTCCGAAGGACAGGGTGATTGGTTTAAAAAAAGTCGAGAAGAAATTGGCAGACCGGATTTTCACAGCGCGCATCTTATTCATAATAAAAGCGGTATTGATGTTATTTCTCTTGGGTCCAGTGGCTCCGGTAGTTTAGATGGATACTTGAGGAGATCTATTTCACGCTACGAATTTGCCAATGTAACCAGATTCAAAATCGAGCAACCAAAAATTATCTTCGCCTATTTCTATGAAGGCAACGATATTCACAACAATGTATATGACATAAATATCCGATTTCGAAATGTTCTTCGGGATACAGACATTTTTGATTCAGAGCAATTCTCGAGGTTTATATCCGAAAAAATTGTCGACAAAAACAGGATCTACAAACTCCCAATAAGCCCCTCTTGGTTTGATCTTAAGAACAAGTTTTTTCTGACAAGGCTTTTTATAGATTTAGCAGATAGTTATATTGATAACTGGATCGATGGGCCCCGTAATAAACGCGACAAAAACCAGTATAAAAGTAACGACAATAATAGCGTTCTAATCTCGAATACAAAATATAATATCCCACGTTATCTAGAGGGGCCCGCGCTCGAGTTGAGCAGTGAGGAGCTTGAATTGGGGGTTTATGTGTTTAAACAATCCTTACACTACCTGAAATCTTATTTTGATAAATCCGAAATTGTAGTTGTATATATTCCCTCACCACTGGCTTCTTACGAAGTAGCATCAGATCTGGTGAGCATTACATTAATCAGAGGAATGCCTACCGATAGAGAAAGAAATTTTAAAAAGGAAAAAGTCACTGAGAAAAGCAACAAAATCGCAACTTTGATATCCGAGGCTGTGGTATCCGTTGGTGTTGATTTTATCGATACTCGTAAACAGTTCCGCAACGCATCGAAAACTCAATTAATCCATGGTCCAAACGACTGGCAGCATCTTAACCAGCCTGGATATACAGTCCTTGCAGATGTAATGTTAGATTATTTGGAAAATCAGTGACGTTATGAATTTTTAGTAGTAGAACCTAGCACTGACCCCTGATTTATCCTATAGGATAGTTTTCTGGGAAAAAAGATCGCTCAATTTGCTCAATTAAAATGTGCAATATTTTGATATGCAATTCCTGAATTTTATCCGCGTATTGGTAATCCACCGTATGGATTTCGACATTGGCAATTTTTCCAAGAGCAGAACCGGCAGCGCCGGTCAGGCTGATGACTGACATTTCGTTATCAACTGCGTACTGGGCGGCATTAATCACATTTTGACTTTTGCCGCTGGTACTTATCGCAACTAACACATCTCCAGGTTTAGATCTGGCTTCAAGGTAACGGGAAAAAACGTATTCATAACCAAAGTCGTTTGCAACACAGGTCAGGTGCCCAGGATCACTAATTGCTGTAGCGGAAAGTCCCCTTCGATCTTTTCTATAACGACCAGTTAACTCCTCAGCAAAATGCATGGCATCGCTCATGGAACCGCCATTACCGCAACTATAAATGGCATTTCCATTTTGCAACGCAGAGATGAGCAGAGTGGCAGCACTTTCTATAGCATCAATATTTGCATCATCAGCGATGAATTCTGCCAATGCGGCCTGGGATTCGTTCAGCGATGACAAAATTTGAGATTTCATGGTTATTCCAGAGCAGCAATAATTTGATGATGATAATCGGAATTGCTAAATCGGCACATTTCTTGCAAGCCTGTTGGACTGGTTACATTCACCTCGATTAGCATACCACCAATAATATCAATGCCTGCAAAAAATACACCCTGGTCAATTAATCCCTGCTTCATCGCAACACAAATCTCAAGATCTCGTTTCGTCAACTCGGTGGGATTAGCAGTTCCTCCCGCATCCATATTATTCAGCTCTACGCCATCAGCATGTAGTCTGAGAATACCCCCCATGGGTTCACCATTTAAAAGCAAAATTCGCTTATCCCCTTCGGAGGCCGCGGGTAAATATTCCTGAGCGATGACCCAATGATTCCCTTGATGGGTCGCCGCTTCAATAATTTTTTGATCATCTCCCAAGCTATAAAACACAATGCCTTTGCCACCAAAACCATCTATAGGCTTGATCGTAATACGCTGGTGTTTTTCAGCCATGGCTTTGATTTCGTCTACACTGTTGGAAACCACAGTTTGCGGCGTGAATTCTGGATAATGCAATGCCGCGAGTTTTTCATTCCAGTTTCGGATACCCGATGGCCGATTCAATACGCGGGTACGATCCGTCAAATTATCCAACAACAATGTTGTATAAAAATATCGACGATCGAATGGCGGATCCGTTCGAATCCACACGGCATCGGTTTCATCTAAGTTGATGGGCGCGCTTTGCAAGAAACTAAATGGTTTATCCATATCATCGTGAACATCGACCCAGGTGACTTCTGCTTTGACCAGATTATGATCCAGCCATAGTGACCTTTGATCCAGATAACAAACCTGATGCCCTCGCTCAACACAGGCGCGCATCAAATAATAAGTTGTATCTTTCCAGGCCTTGACGTTTTCAAGGGGATTCATGATGAAAGCGTGTTTCATTTTATGAATTACTCAATAACCAGATGATTTAGGAAATTAGAATAATTTAACAAAAATAAATTCGAGTTATCCTTGCGCATACCCTAAGGACTGCAATGATTCAGTGATCTCGTCGAGAATGACTGGATCGTCAATAGTGGCCGGCATTTTCCATTCACTGTTGTCTGCGATTTTTTTCATAGTTCCGCGTAAAATTTTGCCTGATCGAGTTTTAGGCAATCTTTTCACGATCACAGCCAGCTTAAAAGCGGCGACAGGACCAATTTTATCTCGAACCAATTGAATAGCTTCAGCGACGATTTCACTATTGTCCCTTTCAACGCCGGAATTAATCACCAGACAACCCAAAGGTAATTCGCCTTTCAATGCATCATTCACCCCCATCACCGCGCATTCAGCGACATCCGGATGAAAGGCCAGCACCTCTTCAATTGCCCCAGTAGATAATCGATGCCCTGCAACATTAATTACGTCATCTGTCCGCGACATCACAAACACATAGCCGTCTTCATCGATGTAACCCGCATCTCCGGTCTCGTAATATCCTGGAAAAGTTTTCAAATAGGAATCGAAATGACGCTTCCGAGCATTCCACAGTGCAGGAAATGTTCCTGGCGGCAAAGGCAGTTTTACCACCAACGCGCCAATGTCACCGCTACCGACTTCGTTGCTATTGTCATCCAGTGCTTTTAACTGCCAGCCGGGTACGGGGCGTGTGGGCGAACCGTCCTTTATGGGTAATTGTTCAATGCCCAGACAATTTGAACAAATCGACCAGCCAGTTTCCGTCTGCCACCAGTGATCAATAACCGGCACACCCAGTTTTTCTTTGGCCCAGTTCAGGGTATCTGGATCGGTACGCTCACCTGCCAGGAATAGCGTTTGCAAACACGAAATATCATGCTTCTTTATATAGTCCCCATTGGGGTCTTCTTTCTTGATTGCACGAAAAGCTGTGGGCGCAGTGAATAATACTTTTACGTTGTGCTCGGATATTACTCGCCAGAAAACACCCGGGTCTGGGGTGCCAACAGGTTTGCCCTCGAACAAAATGGTGGTATTACCATTAAACAGCGGCGCATACACAATATAAGAATGCCCTACAACCCAACCCACATCTGAAGCTGCCCAATAGACATCACCAGGCTCGACATTGTAAATATTCTTCATTGTCCATTTGAGCGAAATAATTCCACCTGCGGTGTCCCTAACAACGCCTTTGGGTTCACCGGTGGTTCCCGAGGTATAGAGTATATAAAGTGGATCTGTGGACGCCACCGCAACGCAGTCAACATCGGACGCGTTTTCAACCGCCGCTTGCCAGTCTACATCCCGCCCTTCAATCATCTTCCCAACAGCCTGGGGCCTTTGCAACAGCACCACACTATCCGGTTTATGTTTTGCCAGGTCGATGGCCGCGTCCAGTAACGGTTTGTATTCGATAATACGGCCTGGCTCAATGCCGCAGGATGCTGAAACAATCACTTTGGGCTGACAGTCATTAATTCGCACTGCCAACTCGTTTGAAGCGAATCCACCAAATACCACGGAATGGATTGCACCGATTCGTGCACAGGCCAACATACCTATGGCGGCTTCGGGAATCATAGGCATATAAAGAATAACCCGATCACCTTTCTCCACACCCTGATCCCGCAACACGCCAGCGAAACGGGCAACTCGGGCTCGCAGTTCACTGAAGGTAATTTTCTGCTGGCTGTCGGTAATCGGGCTATCGTGAATTATTGCTACCTGATCGCCCCTACCCTGGTCGACGTGTAGATCTACTGCGTTATAACAAACATTGGTCTCTCCTCCAACGAACCATCGATAAAACGGTGCATCAGAATCATCCAGGACCTTGTCCCATTTTTTATACCAGTGAATATCTTCTGCAATCTCTCCCCAGAATCCTTCAGGGTCCTGGCAGGATCGGTTGTAAATTTCATCAAATGACATAGCTATATTCGTATTTGGCTGGAATAATTATTAATCTGCTGTAGTTCGAGCTCGGGTTTAGCTTTCTTGCAAGCATGCCGATTTCCAGGACGCATTGTAAAAGATTTATCAATTTAATTGAATCAAATCCAACTGTATTAATCTAATAATGATTTGGGCTAAACTTCCGATCAATAATCAAGTTAACACCGCAACCTTGGAAAATATTTATGTCATATAAAACCATAATCAGTGAAATCCATGAAAACGTCGGAATCGTCCGACTGAACCGGCCGGAAGTGCTCAATGCATTATCAAATGAACTTCGTATGGAATTGGGTAAAGCCCTGGGAGACTTCGAAAACAATCAGGATATTGGCGCTATTATCATTACTGGAAATGAAAAAGCCTTTGCCGCCGGAGCAGATATTGCTGAAATGCAGGACAAAACCTATATGGATATGTATCACGCCAGCGCCAGCGGCAATCTGGATGACATTATCGGCAAAATTAGAAAACCGATTATTGCTGCGGTAAGTGGTTATGCTCTGGGTGGCGGTTGTGAACTGGCGATGATCTGTGACTTTATTGTCGCCTCGGATAGTGCGAAATTTGGCCAGCCAGAAATCAAAATCGGCGTTCTTCCAGGCTGGGGCGGCACACAACGATTGACCCGATTAATAGGAAAGTCCAAAGCAATGGATATGTGCCTCACCGGCAGAATGATGGATGCCGGAGAAGCCGAGCGCTGTGGGTTGGTATCGCGAATTTTTGACACTCATAACCTAGTGGACGAAACCATTGCCATAGCCAAAGAAATTGCATCAAAATCTGCAAGTGCATTAATGATGAATAAGGAATGCGTCAATCAGGCATTGGAAACCAGTCTTCACGACGGCCTGCTGTTTGAACGCCGGCAATTCCAGGCGGCATTTTCCACCGAAGATCAGAAAGAAGGTATGGCCGCATTTGTAGAAAAACGCAAACCAACCTGGAAGCATAAGTAACAACACTTAATTACCGTGATAACTTCGAATAAATTCACGCGCACGATAGCCCTGGTCATTGTTGCCGGGTGTCTGATATCCACAATTGGATTTGGCGTACGTTCGGGATTTGGACTGTTTCTGGAGCCCATGACCAGCGAGCTCGGCTGGACTGATTCATCTGCGGATTAACGAAAAACCGCTGCAACGACTATCCGCGAATATTTCCACCGCAAAAGCCTAGGAGCCTTTAATCCTCCGGGCGATAATAACGGATTCTGCCCACTTCAGTTTTATCCACATGGAAACGTTTTAGCTTTGCGCATTTGCTGTCGAGATCATCAGATGACACATTGCTCATTGCAACATCCCTTATTCCTTTGATAAAATCTTTGGGGTGGATATGGTCGACAAATCCGAAACTGGACGCTGCCAGGTTATAGCCTAGAATTTCCTGAATTTCTTCGGGCAGCCTTCTTGCCTCCTCGGGAGGAACGGCAAGATATTGATTTTCTTCCTGGCGCAGCCAGCCGAGCCCATAGTGAATGGCCAATCCCGAACGAATGTCACTGGATTGATTTTCGCCACCGCCGTGGATGGTATTACCAAGATAAATTAAAACAGATCCTGCAGACATTTCGGTGGCAGCGAGTTCGTTAGTTTTTGGAACACGGTCGTCATCCCATAAATGACTACCCGGCACCAATATGGTGCCGCCATTTTCTTCACTAAAATCATTCAATGCCCACATGGTTGCAATGGTTAATGGCGGACTGGGATTTGCAAAGGGGTAAATTCCAGTATCGCGGTGCAAGACCTGGGCGGTTTCGCCAGATTGCAATTGCATCACCCCGGTATAGTGCACATGGTAGTTGGCGCAGTGGTTCAGCAAAATGTTATCTACTGCACCCAGAACCTGGGAATGCATTAACAATTTTTGTACCGTTGGAGATTTTACTAACAGCGCACCAAATCGCTTGGTCTTATGGCCCATAAATCCATCATGTCCCTGATGCAACTCATGAAAATAAGGATCGAGCTCGCTGTTAAGCCGGTTCAGGGTTTCCCTGTCTATGGCATCGGTAATAACCGCATATCCATCACTGACCATAGCCGCGCTGATCTCATGGGGTGTAGCTGATATGTCAAACCGAATTTTATTCAATGCCAAATGCTTTTAATTATTCCTCGAACTAAGACCAATCATATCCCATAATTCATATCCCATACTAATGATGATCGATATCGAGAAATAATAGAATCTGGCGCATGTCAACAGCATGAATTTCATGTCTGCAAGCCTATCGGTCCAAAATTTGTACCATCCGTTAAATACAGAAATGATGGTTACCTATTGACCCGCAAAAAATAAATTAGCCTGGCTTTTTGTGTCAACCTTAAATTCCTTTAAGAAACCCCTTTGACCGAGAGGTGTTATGTCAATTTCACGACCCGACCTGCGAGCTGTAATCCATTTTTTGCGTTTAAATTCTTCGGTTAATGCAAATCCTAACGCACCACCCAAATGAGGGTGACGCTCGCTCCAGTCAAGGCATTGCCGTGCGAATAATCTTCGCCCTTTTCGTAGACTGTCAAGGTCAATCCCAAAATCTGTGATGAAGTTTTCTCCATTTTGGGTTAACCCAGAATCTCGGCTCCCCTGGTGGATTAATTGCTGCTGATCGATCATGGACTGGGCAATAGCGACGCCAATACGGCCAGCCAGATGGCCATAACAAGTACGAGCAAAACATACTGCATTATTTTTCTTCGCAGCAGGTTTTGCCGCTTTAGTCGGGACTAGTTCCAACATCGTCCGTAACATTTTTGCAACTTCATTCCCTGAAATTTTGAAATATCGGTGGCGACCATCTTTTAAAATTTCAAGAATGCCCACTGTAGTGAGCTTCTTTAAATGAAAACTCGCGGTTTGAGGTGTGATGTCAGCGGCTAAAGCCAATTCTTTTGCTGTTAGCGCACGACCATCCTGTAGTGATGAAACTATTGCTATTCTCGAATCATCACTGAGCATACCGGCCAGGCTAGCCAAATTTAATTTTGCAGTCATATATTTTGTCATACTGATGTGAATTCCAAATCCTGGATGATTAAATCGATCATCAAATAGATTTGCATCATTCTAATTGATATTCATTCATAATTCTACTAGTATCGAACTATGAATGTAATTTACTCGTTCAACTAGGGAGCCTCTGATTAAAACTGGGCAGATCAAGTTGTGATTCAAAATAGTCAAGTTCAAGGCGCGAAACGCACTCAATAGCACGGCTATTGCGAAGTTTTGCCACGCAGAAATTGATTGTTTTGATCTCAAATTGACTGTTCATGTTTTAATCAGAGGTTCCCTAGGTTAACAATACAAGAAACGATTCTACTGGAGGTTCACTATGCAAAAACAAATACCGCTCGATGGCTTCGACATGCCACCAGCGACTCTTGAAAGCGAATGGGTCATAACCATCGATACCCCTAAAGGTGGTGTGGACCAGGTACTCAACGCACTAGAAAATGAATTGTCTATTATTCAGGGTCCCTACGATTGCTGCAGCTATGTTCGGGAAAATGGGTATCAACGATTCCGAGCACTGGAAGGCTCCCATGCCGGCGCAGAAGGTACGGTACAGCAAACCCCTGCCTGCCAGATCATATTCTCAATACCTAAAGATAGTGAATTGTTAAGTAAAGCATTTGAGGTGATTTTTGCGGTACACGTTAATGAAGAACCGACAATCCGGGTGGTGGAAACATTCGGATGTCGATCAAAACTACTAGACGACAAGGACAATCCAAACCGTTACTGGAATCGCCCAGATGCTGATGAATTACACGGCAAATCCATGCGTTAAGCACCGAATGCTTTTAGTGGCAGAATAAACTGAGACATCCTAATTAAAGTAATCGTACAAGGCGCGGGCTCTTGCAGTATATTGTGACTTGTACTTCATACTACCCATCCCTATTGTCTTGTTAATATCAAACAGAACCAGCTCGCCGTCATGGTAGCAATAGTCAAACTTGCCATAATCAAAGTGCATGGATTGCCTGATTTTGATTAACTCAGGATCGGGAGAAATCTCCTCACTGGTTAAAACATGACTGTGTTTTACAATTGGATTGAGTGAAGATTCCCGAAAAAACTGATGACTATTGCCTAAAAAAGCGTACAGGTTTGTAAAATAAACCCCATCGACAATTTCAGGTTGAAATTTCTCCACCGCAAAATAAGGATCCTCAAAAACTTGCTGAGGTACCTCATCGAGGCAATCGTAAATAACGTAATCAAGGGAGGATGAATAGGTATTGTTTTCAGAGCCGAACGCAGACAAAATTCTGGCGCGCATGATTGAAATAAGATTGCGGGTGAGAAGTATTTCAGGCCAACCCGCATAATTATCATTTGACTTTACAATGACCTTACCTGGGTAATCATCCTCAGCTGTAACCAAATTTTTACTAAAATGAGTTTTCTGGATTGTTTTAATAGCGCCATTCAATACAATTGGATAACAGTTTGCAAACTCGAGATATTCATCGGGTACAACTGACAAATCCACGTGGACAATACAAATATCTGCTGTTACTAACCTATCTGTACCAAAAACGAATATTACCTCGTGGCCATCCGATTCCCATACAGAGCTAAGAAATTTTATTGAGTACTTATCCACCCTGAATCGATAAGAATTTTTATGAAAAAGAATCGCAATCTTTAGTTTGGGCATATCTGAATACAACAGGGTCTGATTTATTTGCAAGACTTACCGCAAGCTGGCTCGTAACAAGATAATAATTTATGCTTAAAACCTCAATCTGATTTTTCAGTTTTGAATTGACAATTGCTGATACAAGGCAATTGACCCCAGAACAAACGAGCCGGGAATTACTGAGTCGGGAAGTACTGCGGAATCTCGGTTTTTAACTGCTCCGCCGTTTCAGCACAATTACTCATTATCGCTCTCACTCCCTCTTCAGTCTCGCCAATAATAAACCCACCTAATCCAATCAACTTGTAAAATGGTTTATTTACTGGCTCACCCGCCGCAACAACAAATCTAGCTACATTATTATCATCGGTATTGCCAATCAATAATGGTACTTCTTCATCACCCAGGATCATCATTTGCTCTTGATCTATAGACGTATCATTCACATTCAAACGGCCTTCGATGACAAACAGCATTCCTTTAAATGATGCTGGAATTTCCATGTCCATTGATTTGCCATTTTGTAGCTCGACATACAAATAGATAATTTCTCTGTGGGTAAATGGCTGGACAGACTTTTTATCACCAAACTCGCCTGCCAAAACACGGATAGTGGCGTTATCGGACTGGATAACAGGGACTTCCTCGGGAGGAATAATCACAGTCTTTACGTCATCTTCATCGGTGGCATTCCACACCAGCTGTAAAAACTCTACATCGATTTCTGCAGCCACAGATTCTGGTGAAGAAAATTCATGATGAAAAGCTGGAGACCCCGCATGAACATAATACAATCCGCCAGGCCGGAGATTCATTTTGCTGTCCCCTGCTAAACTGTCCCAGGCCATAATTGTTCCGCGCTTTGGGAGAAAGCTCATGGCAGTGAGCCCAAAATGAGGGTGCGGGCGAAACGATGACGGTTCACGGGTGTTATATTTTGCAAAATCGAATAACACAATGGGATCAACCTCAGCAATTTCGTGCTCGGTTCCCTTGCCGTCGATGTCAGTGGTACCAATTAAGCGTAAATGATCCCCGCCCATTTTTGTGGGATTAACGATTTGTCGTGGTCCAGTCATAATTTATTTGCTCTCATGCCCTAGCGATTTTATGGTTTTAAATTGGCTCGAAATTCCTATTATATTGTTTTTACCGTTTTTGGTATGCATCAGTCACGCCGAATGTTGTACAAAATAACCGGTAGGTGGCTGGTTTGAGAAGTCCGCAGCCCTGAGTGGACATGTGAAACTCCGTTAAATGTGGTCTGTGCTCTATTACCCAAATATTCTAATATAGCAATTCTGAACCACTCTTATTGTGGCTATTACTATAACGTCAAACTTATCGCAATTTTATAGATTAGTGGGACACAATAATGAAAATTAAATCAATCGTATCAGTTCAACTTATTAGATTGCTCAAACGTTGCAGTTTGACAACAGTTACATTTTTAATGATGTTTAACATCGCCCAAGCTGTTGATATTGGTGATTTGATCGAGATTGGCGTCGACGATTTCGTCGAATTGGTGGTAGGAAATACAATAAAAGGGCGGTTTTTAGCGGGTGGAAGATCAATTGCGTACTTTGATCCGAATGGTTCGCTAACCGGTAGGTCTATGAATTCTCAATACATAGGAAGTTGGAAAACAAGAAATAACAATAATTGCTTAGAGCTTGTATTTGATCCATCTGACCCAAGGAGGTGTTGGTCATTACTACAAGACCCCGAGGTTGACACCTATCACATCGGCGTCAAGAAAAAATCAGGAAAGTATCTTGTGAAGTATGAAATTGAAATTTACCAAGGTAAAAGTTTTTATTAAGCGCTAATTGGCGTTAAGAATTTTTAGTTTCACACAATCTGAGTATATAAACAGCACCACAAAATTCTAAGGCAAATGGCTGCTATATTGATTCCATAAATTTCTCATGGGTGATAGATCGGGTTCCGGCATCTCGAATTTACATACAGTTAATTCGAAACTGTCCATTTCGTTGCTAACAGGTCGCTGGGCCTAAACGGGTTCAACCGGTTCTTTGGGGGCTTCAGGTTCTTCACATTCTTCGCCTTCGAATACGGAATCTGTGTCAATACAGAATCAGTTACACCTATTAGTTGTATGATACCATGCTGCTGAGGCCGTAAAATATGATTTTTGTCGGATTAATCTATTAAGGGTTATGCGCGAACTGCTGGATTATTGTGACTCTCTTCCCGAGGTTAGTGTTGAACCCGGAGTGGTTTTACTCGCCGAGGGCGCTAAATCTGGATCAATATTTATCCTGATTGAAGGTGAAGTGGATGTTCTAAAAAGGGAATTTCGCATAGCCAAAGTAAACGAACCTGGTTCATTGCTCGGGGAAATGTCGGCTTTGCTGGATATTCCACACATGGCATCAGTAGTGGCTAAAAAGTCCAGTCGTCTCTACAAAATTGAAAATCAGTCAGACTTTTTAAAGACAAAAACTGAATTCACCTACCCACTGGCGGTTCTTCTGGCCAAGCGGCTAAATACAATAACCAATTATCTCGCAGATATCAGGGAACAGTACAATGACAGGGGGGATCACCTGAGTATGGTGGATCAAATTCTCGAAACGTTAATCAATCAGCAAGATGAAGAGCAGCAGCCTGGATCAGATCGCGATTTAGTCGACGGCTACCCCTACTGAGACAGATATAGATCTTGCTTGCCAAACGGGGTCAGTGACCAAGCCAATCAGGTAAATTCGTAATAGCTCGGTGTGGGAGGGTCGATGGATTGTCAATCTCTAAATATTCCATCCGTTGAGTGGTATACCACTGCGCCTTGCGTGTGTGAAGGTCAAGAACAATATGTGGAGGATGCGGCCCATCCTGCCTGCCTGAATTCAGCACCCATGTGGATTCAATACGATCAGCCCAGGAGCCATTTTCTACAAATGGCGCTTCATGAATGTGCCCCGTTAATACAACATCTGGGTTAAAGCGTCTTATCCAGGGTGCTAGTTCTGCATCTCCATAATGTCGTTTACCTGTCCAGCTGGTCGGAGAATTATCGGGAGGCCCGTGGTAGACCCAGATCCAGGTACGTTTTTCCTTTTCACTGTCGGTGGATAACTGCTGATCAATCTGTTGTTTGACCTTTTCTCCATCCCACCACGGACAAACCGAAAAAAGAGTGTCTCCTAGTAGGATACTGTCGCCATCAATAACAATACCTGAATCCCTGGCTTCCTCAAGCCACTTTGCTATTCGGTCTCCATGGTCTCCTCGGACATTTAGGTCGTGATTTCCCGAACAAACCATAACCTGGGTGATTTGCTGAAGTTTCTCCAGGTACTTGAGTATGACTGGAACCTGGATACGTAAATACACATGGGATCTGGCGTCAACCTGGTCGCCTGCTATGATTACACAGTCAAAATGTGCTGCCACACTGACCAGCCAGTCGAAGTGTTGAAGTTTGTAGTGAAGGTCCGAGACCAGCAGGCATTTCATAAGGGAAAGTATATCGAAATTTAACCAGATTCAGGAACCGAATTATTCGTCCCACCAATTTCGGGTTTAGGCAAATTTCGGACCTTTATGACAATTTTTGAACGTCTTTCCTCGAAATTGCAAGCTCAAATATAAGTCTATTTTAAAAGTCGATGATCAAATCTAAACTTTTGCATATTTAACCCTTGTGATCTGAATTGTCAGATCGAGTTCCAATATCACCATTTTATGTCCAACTGAATCGAAAATATCTTTTTCGCACCTGAAAAGACGCTAGGTTTATACGGGTTCTTCTGGTTCTTCGGGCGGTTGTGGTTCTTCACATTCTTCGCCTTCGCAAGGTGGCTCACATTCCTCACCCTCGCAGGGTGGTTCACACTCTTCACCCTCACAGGGTTCTTCTTCACCTCCGCCACCGCTCTCACCACCGCCTTCAGCGCCACCTTCTTCGGTACCCTCGCCTTCTTCACCGCCCTCGCCTTCGCCAGACTCTTCGACTTCGATAGGGCCTGGTTCAGCGCTGCCGCTGTTGGTGTCAATTACAATATCTTTTACGGTTACCTTTGATCCTATTTCAACAGATCCGATGGACAGGGACGCAGTGCTGCCATCGTTGAAGCGGAAAATCAGGACAAAATTGTTGCTTGGCTGTACCCCGGGTAATTCAAATTCACCCAAGGCATTTACTTTGGAAGACAGTCCACCACCAAACACAGTAATGCTAGTCGGATCTATGGACTGGGCCATAGCCAGTTTTATAACCAGATTTGATAAATATCGGGCGAATCCTGGATCGGTTACTGAATTGGCATCGGCGATCAATTCCCCATTAACACTGAGGATATTGCCTTTCACAAAGGTGATACCTGTGCCGCCAACACCAGACCCACCACCACTCTTGGCCACACCGCCGCCGCCGCATGATGTTAATAACAAACACGCAGCGAAAACTAAAATCTGCCCCCATTTAAATCGCATGAACGAACGACCCTTTATTTTTTGCAGGATGTTACTATATGTGGGAATTGATCCCACGTCAATTATAGTGTTAAGGTATTCATTATAGAGGTGATTTTGTACATATCTAATGAATAGTAAAGATAACAGCGGTAAATCAGCTGGGCCTGCCCCTGCCCTGACCAGCGCGGTAAAACAACTGCTGCGCCCCTTGGTTGGCCTTTTACTGGATAACGGCCTGACTTATAACTGGTTAACCCGAATCCTGAAAGTCATCTACGTTGACGTCGCAGTATCTGAATTTAGGCTGGCAAATAAAGCCCAGACCGACAGCCGAATCAGCTTACTTACCGGGGTCCATCGCAAGGACGTTCGGCGTTTACGCGCTGAAGACAACCCAGAATTCGAACCGCCATCGAGTATATTTATTGGTGCCCAACTGGTTGCAATCTGGACAACCGAACCCCGATTTCTCGATAAGAAAGGCAAACCTGCATCGCTACCCAGATTACAGAGCTCAACGGCGGAAAAAAATTTTCCTAGCTTTGAGGAACTGGTAACCCTGGTGAGCAAGGATATCCGCCCCCGGGCCATACTTGATGAATGGCTACGCCTGGGCGCAGTTGTTGTTAATTCGAAAGATGAAGTGTGTATTAATGTGAATGCGTTTATTCCTGCCAGAGGGTTTGAGGAAAAGGCCTATTATCTTGGGAAAAATATCCACGATCATATGGCGGCTGCCCGCCGGAACGTCGAAAGCAACAATCCCCCTTTCCTGGAACGCAGTGTTTACTACGATAATCTGTCGGATAAATCCGTAGCCGAACTGGCGCGTTTATCCGAAGAAAAAGGCATGGAAATACTTCAGGTTTTGAATAAAAAAGCACGCTTCCTGCAAAACAAAGATAAAAAGGCCAAAAAATCCAGTCAGCGCATGAACTTTGGCATCTATTTCTACGAGGACGAAGATCGCTAATTCCCCTGGATTGGGCTGAATTAGCCCCCAGTTTTTTACCATCCCTGATTTTTCTCCTGATTCTTTAAATACCCCTGGTTTCTTCGATCATTTATTTTCTGAAATCTATTGAAGTGGGATTTTTTACCACGTAGAATACGTGGGAATTTATCCCACATAATAACTTGAGGAAAATCAAATGCAATTAACTAAATACACCAGACGTTCCATATTTTTATTCACATTTTTTGCCGCGATAACCATGCTAACCGCATGTGGTGGATCAGGGGGCGGCGCGTCTACTGGGGGTGGTGCATCATTGGGTAAAGCTTCGATTAATGGCAATGTCAATAATGGACTCGCTTTCAACAATAGCAATTCAACAGAATTCAGGCTGGCACAATTTCTAACTGCATTCGGAATCTCCAAGGCTCATGCCAGCGGGGTTGCCGGGGTAACCGTTGATCTGATGGTCAATGGTGTGGTGGTACGCACCATGGTGACCGGTGAGTCTGGAGAATTTGGATTCAATGACCTGCTGCCGGGAAACTACACCATTCAACTGAGCATCAATGGTGAGAATGTCGGCAGCACGCCAGTGATTCAGGTTGACGCCAATACACGTACCCGGATTGAGATCGATCTGGATGGCGACGTACGTGAACTGATTGTCGAAGCTGAAAATGACGAAATTGGTGGCGTGATCCGTGGTGAAGGAGAAGGTGAAGGCGAAGGTGAAGGTGAAGGTGACGGCGAAGGTGAAGGCGAAGGCGAAGGTGAAGGAGAAGGAGAAGGAGAAGGTGAAGGTGAAGGCGAAGGCGAAGGTGAAGGCGAAGGTGAAGGAGAAGGAGAAGGAGAAGGCGAAGGTGAAGGAGAAGGCGAAGGCGAAGGTGAAGGCGAAGGTGAAGGCGAAGGCGAAGGCGAAGGAGAAGGTGAAGGCGAAGGTGGCGGTGGCGGTGGCGGTTTATAACACCAGATCAGATATTAGCGCGTAAAAACTAAAACGCCGCCAACAAGGTTTACCTTTAACCTCGAGGTGATTGCGTTGGCGGCAGATTTATACAGTAGCCCAGGATGAATCGAGATTTACCATGGGCAAATTGGCATTGTTAAGCACAATAAATTTGTAACAAATTGTTTCCAGGTCTGATGAATTAACATACGTGATGATTAATCAGACTATACTGACAAGTTCAAATCAAACAGATGGGGGTCTGCAAATGAAATTTGTATTTTTTAAATCTATAGTTGTGTCCGTACTAACCGCGTCGGTCCTGCTATTATCTGCATGTGGCGGTGGTGGGAGCTCCTCTTCAACCGGCGGTGGCAGTAACTTTAGCGGCGGTTCTACTGTTGTAAAAGGCAATATCAGCACTTTCGCAGGGGCGCAGGCAACGAATAATGAACCATTGTCGGATGCACAACAAATTGTCGAAAAAATTTGGAATACCATTATTCCATTGGCAAAAGCTGAAACCGTTGTTGAGGGCATAGAAGTCTGTATTGCTGAACGTTGTGGTCTTACTGACGCCCAGGGAAACTTCCAGGTAAATCTGGATGGATTTGCCAGTGGCATTTATGTCATCAGTTTTTCCCACGATGGTAAAATTTACAAATCAGATATAGAGGTGATTGCAAATGCTATTGTGACACTACAGGGCATTACAATTTCTGCTGACGGCGTGGTACGGGTTAGTAATATCAAAGTTGATGTCACCGTAGAAGAACCCACGGTTCAAAATGTATTGATCTGTCACAAAACAGATCTTGGGCAGGAAACCCTGGAGATTCCTCTGGAACAACTCGGCGGTCATCTCGAACACGGTGATCATAAAGGAGAATGCGGGTCCGTGGGAGAAGAACCCGAGTTTGCAATATGTCACTTGCCTGAAACTGGTGATCAGAAAACCCTGTTTGTCACCGAACCGGAATACATAGCAGAACACAAAGTTCATGGCGACATAATTGGTGAATGCAAACCCTTCGGAGAACACGAATTCCCGATTTGTCACCTGCCTGAAACCGGTGATCAGAAAACCTTGTTTGTCACCGAACCGGAATACATAGCAGAACACAAAGTTCATGGCGACATAATTGGTGAATGCAAACCCTTCGGAGAACACGAATTCCCGATTTGTCACCTGCCTGAAACCGGTGATCAGGAAACCCTGTTTGTCACCGAGCCGGAATACAAAGAAGATCACAAAGAACACGGCGATACAATTGGCGAATGTAAAAACCTGGTAGACTAAAATTAAACTGCACGGATCAACTGAGTCGAAGCCTACATTTGGTTTCGGCTCAGTTAATTTTTTTGCTTTGTTATGGCCTACGTCTATATCGAATTTGATCCAGACGAGCTCTACTCTAGCTGGTGTGCCTTCATTGTCGTTTTTATTGAAATCTTCTCGAAGAAAAAGGCTTAAGCTCGTACTCGCTTTGCCCGGTTATTATTAAATCGCATATCGCCTTGCCCACACCGGGGCCCAAACCAAAGCCATTGCCGCAAAATCCTGCGGTGATGAATAACCCTGATGGGCTGGACAACGAATCGATTACGGGTAGCTCATCGGGCATATAGTCTATGTATCCAGCCCAGGTTGTATCATAAGTTATCGGTCGCGCCTCGGGATATTCTTCTAGAAATAGTACTTTAGCTCTATCAAGGCCTTTTGTATCCGGCTCCGGATTCAGGGTTCGATGGGTGGTAAAGTTTGAGAACTCCCCCTTCAGGCTTCGCAATAATGGATTGCCAATGGCAAACCGGAGTAATTGACGATTTCTAAAGGCCAGGGGTAAATATCGGAAACCATGGACAAAACTGTCAAGCATCAGATCGTGAAAGCCGTCCTCTGAAACTGCGATAATGACCCGACCATCTGCTTGCTGGCGGTACGCGGTCTGACCCCAGACCACGGCCTTGCGCAGATTGATCTTAAGCGGTTGCGTACGTCCTACCGAGCCACGAATCCACAATGAAGGATGTTTGATTCCGAGTGGTTTTAGTAATCTACTGGTCCAGGCACCGGTCGCCACCACCACAGCGGGTGTTTTTATAAGCCCCTGTTCGGTTTGCACACCGCTCACCGCACCAGCGCTGGTTTCAATCCCAAATGCTGCACAATTAGTGCGTATACTGGCACCAGCCCGCTCTGCCGCTATGGCAAAAGCCGGGGCCGCTTTTTTGGGTTCCGCACAACCATCCATAGGGTTGAACATCGCCCCGAGGCAATTACTGCCCTTAAAATGCGGCAGGGTTCGCTTAATTTGTCGCGGGGTTAAAATTACCGACGGAATACCAAATTCTTTTTGCTCTGGAATTTTAGCTTCCAGCTGGGCCAGGTGGGCTTCATCATAGGCAACCAGCATCTGACCATTTTGAAACCAGTCAACCCCCTCCCCCAGTTCCGATT
Organism: Candidatus Spongiihabitans sp.; assembly: GCA_965237725.1. Classification (GTDB taxonomy): domain Bacteria; phylum Pseudomonadota; class Gammaproteobacteria; order Arenicellales; family Poriferihabitantaceae. The sequence goes on along the minus strand of OZ250151.1, from coordinate 3,652,716 downwards.
CAGCATTACGCCAAATCTCAATGGCGTCGAGCATCATCGGAATTTCCGAGCGGTGACGCCCCTGGACTTTCACCGAACCCCAGTTGCGGGACGATTGCTCCCCTGCAATGCGACCCTTTTCAATCAGCGCAACCCGTTGCCCGGCTGTGGCGAGAAAATAGGCCGTGGTGGTTCCGACAATGCCGCCACCCAGGACTACTACATCAAATGAATCAGGCATTTTTCAGCATTCAAATAGACTCGAATTAGTTGTACAGGTAACCCCAGAATATAGGGGTTCTGCCCCAGGATTTACAATTGAATTTTCTACCCGCAAATTCCCGCACTTTTATTTTCGTGTCATTTGGACTATCTTAACCGCTGACTCAACCTGGCGGCAAAACTATGACAAAATTACTCTACGAAGTTAAAGACGGCATCGGCTGGATCCGATTTAATAAACCGGAAATCCTGAATGCCATCGACCCCAAAGAAACCCAGCGACTGGTTGATGTGCTGAAGCAGGCATCCGATGACCCAGAGATTAAAGCGGTGATCATTTCGAGCATCGGTGACGCTTATTGTGTTGGCGATGATTTGAAAGTCGCCCTGGAAGAGTATCCAAAAATATTGAGCGGTGAAATCCACCCTATTCTGGATATTGTCGAAGACATTACCGAAAATCTTCAGGAAATTCCCAGAATAATTCGTAAATCTTCCAAGGTGTTTATTTCAGCAGTGCGAGGTTACGCAGTAGGCGCGGGGTTTGAAATTGCCATCGATTCCGACTTGATTGTGGCCGCGGATAATGCGGTATTTGGATTTCCAGAGATGAATGCGGGCATGACGGTAACTGGCGGCGCAAGCAAGCTATTACCCATGATTGTGGGGCTGAACAAAGCACGAGAGTTGATGCTCACTGGTGAATTTATTGACGCCGAGGAAGGTTATCGCATTGGACTGGTTAACAAGATGGTTCCACTGGGAGAAGAGGAAAATGCTGCTAAGGCTATGGCTCAGATGGTCATGTCCCGGGCGCCCCTGGCCATCACTCAGCACAAACGCCTGCTAGCGCAGTCTACTGAAGCCGATTTCGAAACCGCATTGAATCTGGAAAAACAGACCATTTCCAATCTGATTTTCACCGAAGATTATGGCGAAGCAATTAAAGCATTTGCCGCTAAGCGAAAACCCAAATTCAAAGGCCGATAGCCCTTGCGATAATTGGCAATCTTCATCTCCGATAGTTTCTGTACATAGGCGTATGGATCGGGGCAGAGAAAGGTTATGCAGAAGGCCATTCAGACCATATTAAATTCACAAATGTCGGCTTCGGGCGGTGAACTCCACTAATATATATAAAATCGTTCCTTCTATAACTGACAATACTTTTGCATAGATCAATTTACCGATCCCTAATCATGAAACAGAAAAAACAAACAACGAATTTCACTAAATCCGAAATTTTTATTCGTGTGGCAGTTTCAAATGATGCTGCTGAATTATGCGTTCTTGTTAATCAAATCATTGGTATGGGTGGAACAACCGCAATGGAGAGTCAGTTAACCGCCGATGGGTTTAGGGCGTACTTTCTTGAAGGCGAGAATCACCTTTGTTGTTTTGTGGCTGTTGATGAATCGGGCGCTCTCGCAGGTTTTCAAGCTCTAGAGCGCCATCCCGATTTGCCCGATGATTGGGCCGATATAGCAACTTTTGCGCGCGCCAAACCCAAAATTGCTGGAGTAGGAGCCGCTTTATTTTCGAAAAGCAAACTTTACGCTGAACAAATTGGTGTCTGCGCTATTAACGCTACCATAAGAGCCGATAACAACAGCGGTCTCATATACTATGAGAGAATGGGTTTTCAGACTTATTCTGTGAACAAAAATATCCCTCTTGACGACGGTACCCCAGTAGATCGCATTTCAAAACGGTTTCTATTCACTGAACTACCTTTAAGAAGCTGAACAAACATTTTTTAAATTTCATAGATATTGAAACTAAGACCTCAAAATTTTGACCACCTCTTCTGGGCTTAAGTGATCATAGGTTTGCATGGCAACATTGTCCCATTAATGTGTTGCAATTGTAATATGAATCCAAGCAGTACCCATAAAGGTATGGCCGTTTCCATCAACCGAACCGCTTCTAGCTTAAACCCGCTTGTATACGTTTTATAAGGTTTTCCTTTCTGATTCATTGGGATACTCCCCCAGACATCATTGTGCCTGATTTAATGTATCCGTTAAACTGGGAGAGGTTTAAACTGTCCCCTAGTTAAATTACCCTGTGAACAGGCATGAAAATATATCTCACCATAATATTACTGATCCTTTCAGGGTCAGCTATTGCGGATACGCATCGGTTTGATTGTGTTGTGACCTATGTGCATTACGTCGTGGCGGACGGGACAATTGTGGATGATGCTGACTACTTAAAGAATCAAATCGGTTCCACTTTCTATGTGGAACGAAAATCAGGGGCGATTCGAGGCGGTTACTTTATAACCAATAAACATAGCGAAACCATTTCGGTGACTAACGAGCCGACAAACAATTCATACTATGTCGTTTCAAAATCTTATGGTCCGATAAGAACGGTTGGTTACCTATACATTGCAATCCATCGTAAATGGAGTCAAAAGCCGTTCACCTACACGAGAATGGGAGAGTACATTTATTCTGGGTATTGCACATAACCTAGGAACAAATTCATCGCCATTCTATTGCTTGTGAATATTTGGGGACAGACCACATTTTTCATATGACTGCTTTAGGCTGCGAGTTCAACCTAACAGGCTCTCTTCAAAGGGAAACCGAGACAGGATTTCATTTCCGGTGTTGGTCACAAGGACTTGCTGCTCTAACTTTACGCCCTCTGCCCCGCCATTTTCTCCTATATAGCTTTCAACACAAATAGTCATTCCTGGCTCTATAATGCCGTTGTAGCCGGCTTCAACGTAATCTTTTCGATGATAAAGATACGGATATTCTCCTGTCATGCCGACGCCGTGGGCTGAGACATAGTAGCGATTATCAAAGTATTCATCTGGAATATCCCAGGCCCGATCCGCGTATTCTTTAAATGAAATGCCTGGTATTATGAGTTCGATGTTGTGATAAACCTGCTCGTAGGCTGTTCGATACAACTTCTTTTGGGTTTTTGTGGGCTCGTCGGGTCCAGAGTGAAACGTACGGGAAAAATCAGAGTAGTAACCGTGACAACCTACAACGTCGGTATCAAATGCGACAAGTTCATTTTCACCAATGACGTTGCTCGATGTTTCCTGGAACCAGGGATTAGTACGTGTACCGGAGTTTAATAATCGTGTTTCACAATAGTCACCATTCTGCGCGATTACAGATTGATGCATAACCGACCATAATTCATTTTCGGTAAGACCGGGCTTTATCGCCTCTCGTAAAGACCGAACACTGTTTTCTGAAGCACGTAGAGATGCCTTAATACATTTGATTTCTTCATCCGATTTTATGCAACGTGCTATTTCAATTGGTTCCTGAGCATCAACTATCTGCAGTCCGGATTGTCCCAAAGCAATACTCACTCCGGCATTCATTCTTTCAAGGCCGACAACTGCATCAGTGCCCACCAATTCGGTAATCGTAGCAGCCATGTCTCTCGACCATTTAATTTCTCGACTTCCAATGCCAGGCCCTGAGGCGACGAAACTGGCAGTTGTAGCGGGTCGTACTTCGTCTACGGTTTCATAGCCTTCTGCAAGATGCATACAACCGGTAAATTCATAGAGTATGGATCGGTCCATGGTCAACAAAAGATAGCGGGCTGGGCCATTGCGTTGGGAGAACACCTGCATATTCCGAGTACCCGTTGCATATCTGATGTTCACAGGATCGCAAAGGATGATCGCTGAGATATTCCGCTTTGCCATCTCCCCACGGACCCTCTGTTGGCGATAACGCCGAACAATGGGTAGATCGATTCCGTCGCTTTCAGGGGCCAGGTCAAGGAGCTTTATAGGGCTTAACTCACTTCGGTCGTAATGCCAGTCTAAATTAGTCATTATAAGTTACTTAAAGTTATGGTTTAGTTATAATACATTCAACAGGTATGTGAATGATATCGACAAATAGTTCATGTTTATCAATACTCAAAGTTATGAAAAAATACAGACGATACCTACCTTCCTTTGATGCGCTCGTTTTCTTTGAGGCAGCAGCTAGACACCAAAGCTTTACCCGATCGGCAGGAGAACTTTACGTGACTCAGGCAGCAGTCAGTAAGCGTATCCGCGAGCTCGAATCCAGGCTCGGTATACAACTGTTCCAACGGCAAGGAAGAACCATCCACTTGACCCAACCCGGCAGGCGTTTCCAGCAGCGCATTACCATGGCCCTCGAGTACATCGAAGATGCCTGCCGGGAGGTATCTGACGACTACGAAGAACCAGTCAGGATAGTCGCCAACAGCGCAGTTTCCCTTTTCTGGCTTTCCCCGAGGCTCAAGGAATTTGGCCTAAGCGATAATTCATGCCATGTAAATTTGATTACCTCGGATAGAGTCAGCGATCACACCAATTTGGAAAATGACCTGGTGATCACCTACGGATTCAGCGAAACACCTGGGTGGAACAGTGATTTTCTTTTTGAAGAAAGACTCCTGCCCGTAGCGTCGCCTGGCTACTTTGAGGAAAGGGAGTTGCCAGCCCCCTTGGAATTGAACGACATGGTAAACATCGCTCCCGCCATCACCCTGCTGGAGTATGACCGAATGGCACCGGACTGGATCAATTGGCGGGTGTGGATTGAAAAAACGGGAGCCCATGGGTTGAAGGCATGCCGGCTCAAACAATGCCAAAGCTATGCACACGCTATCGGAGAAGCGCTCAAGGGAAAAGGCCTGGCGCTTGGCAGTACCGCGTTGATCGATGCTGAAATTTTAAATGGCTTGCTGTACACCATTGGACAAGAAGCGCTCCTGTCAGGTAGGAGTTACTATGTAAGTTACCCCCAGAGGAAACAGTTGAGCGAGGGTGCGCATAGACTCAGAAACTGGCTACTGAAAAATAAGCCTGCAAATAAATAAGGGTAGCCTCTCACTATCCATCGAAGGTCTGGCAACTGACGGAGATTGGTGTCAATTACATCCATACCCTTTACCTATCGGTAGATAGTGGATTCCGGTATTCCGCGAATCAACTACATCCGTATCCAGATCGCCGATCAGTTGAAATCGCAACAATAAACAGAGATCAGTCCTTTTCTCGCCGAAGTTCATGACAAGAGCAATGCACCCCACCGCCGCCAAGAGCGAACATATCATAGTCGATGGCATTCACCGTAAATCCTCTTTGTTCCAGTTCCTTGTTTACGTTAATGTTGTGGGCCATGGAAAGTATTCGGCGATTCCCCAGGCTGACCAGGTTGTCTCGCGGTTTTACGTGAACCCAAGGCCGGAGTATCAATAATTTACCCGCCATCTTTCCATCTATTAACTGCGTGCCAAAACATCTCCTCACTATCGTAATAGAAGCAGGCTCTCCAAGTTAGTTCCAGCGGCCAGGGCACGAGATATTCTTTTAATATCCAACACAGAACTTTTAAGTGTGTCACGAATGCGTTTGGATTGTATATCTCCACACCTCATAGCGTTGTACATCCAAAAGATGTAGAAACAGGCTCCCCCTATTTTCACTTTTTGATCAACTTCGTCATAGTCGACCAATGACATGTTTTCCATATAATGTTGAACCATTTTTTTTATATTAACGCCAAAGCTCGCGCCTTCCATTACAATACAAAATACATCGGCAAGGTGGGAACCTATTTTTACGTGGCCCCAGTCGATGGGGACAAGAATATCTTCGTTAAGAATCAGGTTTTTTGAATGGAAATCATTGTGGATTATATGCCGCTGATTTTCATTATCTAATGCCAGTAGCAAGGGTTTCAGCACAGCAATCTCATCATTAATTTCCCAGGGATCATTATCGAGCGGATTTTTGTCAATGTATTCCAACATATCGAGCAATTCCCTGCCAGAATTTTTATATCGATGAATCAGGTCGGAGGATAATTTCGGATTGTTGTCGGAACCCGGCCCTGTTTTGTGTATTTCGACCAAGATGGAAACGGCACTATAGAAGTGGACAGGGAGCGGAATTTTTCTAATGCATGTTTTTCCCACATCCTCAATCACCAGAATTTGCACGTCTTTTGTTTCCAGGGAATCTATGAGATTTGGGGTCCTAAACGGTAAATGATTAACAACGTCGCGGTAGGCCTGAATTTCTTTGCCATTAATGTCGGTTGCAAGTTTGGCGATGACGGAATCACCGGTTTTTAACGTTAATCGATCCACCGATGAGGTCGGTGATCGAACTAACACTTTTGCCGAATTTATTTCCCGAAGCATCGGCAGGTCAGCTTGATAATCGCACCAGGGTCGGAATTCTTCAGTTGTGCCGATCATTTTAAGTTCACATTATTGTCTGTTGAGTTAACTATCGAATAAGCCAAAAAACGATAGATTTCACGGTTTTAGCTGATTTTCCGTAGAATTAAACCCTAAATCAAAATTTAGGGCACATCTATCAAACTGACAGAATATTGAGTATACTCACAATTCTCTAAAACCCGAGGAATGCTGAAGTGAAATCACAAAAAAATCAAGATGTTAATTGCGATAGCTCAAAATACGCTCAAAAGCGAAGAAAGCTTATGAAAGTGCTTGCTGCCGGCAGTGGTGCAGCAGTAATTGCAAATGGCATCCCGGATAAGTGGGGGCGTCCAATCATTAACAGTACCCTATTACCCGCCCATGCATCTACCTCTTTTACAGTTACCTGTGAGGTTTTGTATAACGGTGTAACATACAACGCAAGTACAGATATCGCCGGTACAACAGGAGGAGGGCCGTATAATTTCGCTGGTAGTGCTACGATAACGCTATCCCCGCCACACACAGGTGTCCCTGTTACTCTTGCGGCGAATAATGGCGGAGGTCTAGACGATAACCTTTTTTTTGACCCCGGCCCGTTTCCGACTAATGGTGCGGGAGTAGCAACAATTCCCTTTAATCATAATGAACAATCCGGTACAACAAACGATTTAGGATGCGGGTTGAATTTCAATTTATCTACCCCTGGAGTCTCTGGTTGTAGTATTAATCTTGGCTTTGATAATGCAGGTTTTGGTTGTTCTTAACCGGATACTTTTCGGCTAAGCCAGGCTTAGTCAACCAAGCTAGGTTCAAGGACACCGCATTCAACCATTTTAACCAGGGTGGGTTCGATTGAACTCCATTCCAGACTCGAGTAAGCGGCGATAATCTTATCGCCGCTTATGGTTGTATCTGGCTGCAATATTGCATTAATTGTTTCTTCAGGTAAACCAGTCACCCTAATCACGCCGCCCCTGTAGCCGACAGAGATGCTGTCGGACTCGCCGCCTGCCATGATCACAAACTTTTGTCCGAACGGCACCTTCAGTTCCGTTGAAGACGTAATTACACTATCCCTAATGGCCTGGTCGGGATAGTTCCTCAGTCTTTTCATAGGCTGTTTGGCAAAACAAAATGCCGCCAGCATACTGGCAAATTCATCACCATTGACCACGCTTGTCAAACGCTTCTGGAATTCGTTGATATAGTCCTGCAAAGCATAATTGTCCTGTTCGCCGCCAAATTCACGGGCGCCGAAAAAGGGGATTTGTTTCCTGAAAAATTCGTTGCCGGCCAATTGTTCCGTCAGCCAGGTCAAAAAATCGATTGATGACCTGGGTTGCGGCCCGACGGTGAGATGGATGCTTGGTTCAATGGCGATTGCGTGATGCCAGTGTCCGCGAGGAATGTAGAGAACATCACCCGGGTTCAGCTTAACGACCAGATAGGGATCCTTGGATTTTTCCTCTGATTTCTGTTCCTGCTTTGCTTGTTCAATGGGCCATTTTAGAGTCGGTTCGTAGACAAACCATTCCTTAATACCTTCGAGCTGGAGTATAAAAACGTCATGATGGTCGTAATGGGTATCAAATCCATGTTTATGGGGCCACGAGGTATAACTATTTATATTAACAGTTGTTGAAAGATCCCGACCTATTGCTGTGGCTAAACCATCTACTACAGGGTCAGAGGACTGAAGGCTATTGATTGCAAGAGTCGCCCCGTCACGCATCCATTTGTCGAACTCCCGTAAGGCGTCGCTGCCTAGGGGCTGTTTGTCGTGTATCAGTTTTATTATAGGGTAGTTGTGTGTTCCGAAGTTGATTTGGTGATTGATGTCTTCCCATCCGAATAATCCGGACGTTTTATCAGAATCGCCTTTAATGTAAAGTGCTTTTTCATCTAAATATTGTGCCCTGAACTCCTGAATAGATATCGGGGAAAGCAAACTATCGAGATCGTTGATCATGTGATTATTTTAATGTTGTGCTATTCGAAATAGTATTTGTGGCGTTAGTTCACAAATTTTGTGACCTTTTTTTGTGGTAACGCAGATAAGTTGGACATCCTGACCCCACCCTCCGGGAGTAATTCTGGGAGCACAATGAGCCTCCCCCAGTTTAACGGATACCATAAATCGAACATCAATCATCTTCTCGTCGCAACTCATGACAAGAACAATGCACCCCACCGCCGCCAAGAGCGAACATATCATAGTCGATGGCATTCACCGTAAATCCTCTTTGTTCCAGTTCCTTGTTTACCTTAATGTTGTGGGCCATGGAAAGTATTCGGCGATTCCCCAGGCTGACCAGGTTGCCACCCAGTTTTACGCAGTCGGCATAACTCACCGGAATAATCTCGATTTCTTCCTGCTCCAGAATCTCTAGCCCATAACTCGGTAGCGCATCAACACAAACCAGGGCCAATCCTTTTTCCAGCATTACCACCACAGCATCCATGTGAACAAATTGTGGCGCAAGGGGAATGATATGAGCCCGCCAGTTTTTCTTTTTAAACCATCCGGCTACCTGCTCTGCCCCAGCCTGGGTGGATCGATCCCCGGCCCAGCCGAGAAAAGCAACTCCAGGCTTAAGAATACAGAAATCACCGCCTTCGAAGTGATCAGCAGTCACCCATTTCCAGATTGGAATGCCCGCATTATGATAAAAATCAGAAACGACAGAATAGTCCTGGCGTCGGGGTGGTGTCTGAATGCTGGTTATCACTGCGCCCCATGGCGTCATAAAACTCGAGTCCCGTGTGAACACACTGCTGGGCAAGCCTTCATCAGATTCAACAAAATGACAACGCACACCATTGTCTTCATAGACGGCCACCATTTTCCGGTGCTGGGCCAGGGCTTTAACCTTGTCAAATTGATAACCCAGTTTTTTTTGATGAGCAAAGGTAATGGCTGAAATGGAATTCAGCGGCACCCAGCGAAAATGAGATGGGTCACCGAGTAAAACATCAGTGAGCACACCGGTCTGGGCCTGGATAGACCATTGCACGACTTCAGAAGGCATTTGTGTATTCATAGTCCTATATTCTCAAATATGATTTAGCATGACCTAGCATACCCAGAATTATCAATCCATTGCAACAATGTGCCAACATAGGATACCTGCTTAATCCCGAATGGAAGAGCAATAGAAACTAATTAACTGGCAATTAACAAGATGGTTTTCTTTCCGCACCAGGATTTAATCAGGTGATACATTCCCAGAGTAAAGATCATGAAAATAAGAAAGGTAAATGGTTCGCATTGCACTTATTGAATATTAGAATTTTGATTCGATTAATTTTAATCAATAATTTCATCCTGGAAGCTTTCCATTTCCCTGGCAACTTCCTTGGCGACTTCTTTGGCATTGGAAAATCTTGCTATGTGAAATATCGCATCCCCTTCATTTACCAATGGGACTTTAGTATGACCGATGACAATACCATCAAAGGGAGCATGGAATTCCACTACGGGGTCAGAAAACAGATCCGAAGGATCTGTAACAATCCCCAGCACTTCCCCCTCTTTTATTCGATCCCCCAACGTCTTATTGGTATTGAGAATACCGCTTATTGGAGATCGTACCCAACTACTGGAATCCGCTATAAAAGGTTCTAACTGATTTTTATTACTCGATGCTTTGGACTGTGGCAGCATCTCGAGAAAGCGCATAACAGAAATAATTCCCTTGACGCCGGTGGTGATTGAATAAGGATCGAATCGCATTGCCTCTCCCGCTTCATACACAAGCAATGGAATGTTTGCCTGGCCGGCGGTTTCTCTTAATGATCCTTCGCGCAGAGGTGAATCGATGATTACTGGCACACCAAATGCTTTTGCAAGTTCCATGGTTCCTGGTTGACTAAAGTCAGCGCGTATCTGAGGCAGATTGGTACGATGTCCAGATCCAGTATGTAAATCAATGCCATGGGTACATTGATTGATTATTTCCTGGGTAAAGGTATTGGCGAGCCTGGAGGACAGGGACCCGGATTCTGTGCCTGGAAAACTCCTGTTCAGGTCTCTGCCATCGGGTAAATAGCGCGAATGCTGAATGATGCCAAAAACATTAACAATTGGAATCGCAATCAGCGTGCCTTTCAAACTGCGTATTGTTTTCTTCCTAAATAACTGCCTGATGATATCTACGCCGTTTAATTCATTCCCATGTATGGCTGCGCATACAAATAATATTGGACCAGGGCGCTTTCCGTTAATCACATGAACAGCCATGTTTAACGAACTTTGCATGGTGTACAGGCTGGGCAGGGTCAAATTAACAACCCGGCTTTCGCCGGGTTTTATTATTTGCTCTGCAATTTTAAAATTTTGGTTCTTAGCCTGAGCCACGAGTTCGGTTCCTTTTGGGCTTAGCATTCTTTTCTATGAACTCGATAATCATTCCGGCAACGTCTTTACTGGTTGCTTTTTCTATTCCCTGTAATCCTGGGGATGAGTTCACCTCCATCACCAACGGTCCATTATCCGAACGCAATAAATCTACACCACATACATTCAAGCCCATCACCTTGGCAGCTCTGGCTGCGGTTTTCCTTTCAGCCGGACTCAGTTTCACCAGGCTGGCCTTACCGCCCTGATGTAAATTTGATCTAAATTCCCCCGGGGGCCCCTGTCGCTGCATGGCTGCAATTACTGTTCCGCCTACAACAAGGCATCGCAAATCGCTTCCCCCCGCTTCCTTAATGAATTCCTGTACCAGAATATTGGCATTGAGCTTCATAAAAGCCTGAATAACGCTCTCCGCTGCTTTTTTGGTTTCAGCCAATACCACGCCTTTCCCCTGGGTGCCTTCCAGTAATTTTATTACTAAAGGGGCACCGCCAACTTCCTTGATAATGCCGTCGATGTCTTTACCCGAGTGTGCAAACGCAGTTGTAGGCATTCCAATTCCTTTTCTGGATAACAATTGAAGCGATCTCAGCTTGTCACGGGAACGGGTAATCGCCACCGATTCATTCACAGAATAAATATTCATCATTTCGAACTGACGAACGATGGCCGTTCCATAATATGAAACCGATGCTCCAATCCGGGGAATAACCGCGTCGAAGTCATCTCGATTAAATTCTTCGGTACCATAGTGGATTGTTGGGTTGTCAGATGTGATATCCATAAAACAACGAAGGTGGTCTAGAATCTGAACGCTATGACCACGGATTTCCGCAGCTTCGATCAGGCGCCTGGTTGAGTATAAATTTCGATTTCTCGAGAGAACAGCTATTTTCATATTTAAGTACGAATCGGTGAGAGGTTTGAATTTTAATTAACTACTAGGGACCTCTGAACGAGTCCGGGCGAATCAAATTGCCACTTAATATGGCACTGGGCAAAATGACCAAGATCAAGGCAAAAAATGGGTGCAATAGCACAGCCCATACAATCACTTGGGCGAGATTTTTTAACGTAGATATTGCCACGCAGTAAATTAGTTTTGGTCTCAATTTGATCGGTCATGACTTGTTTAGAGGTTCCTTCGTACTATTTCGATCGGCCTTTGTCAAATAAGAACGCGAAACATCGACTTTAATACCATCATTAACAGCAGTGCGACCAAGCAGCATTCTGAATTTCATATTTTCTCGCGGGGTCAATGTAACTTCAATTTTTTTAAATTGATCTCCCAGTATTATAGTGGTCAGAATTACAATTCTTTCTTCTACCTGGCCACCAGAATTTGTCACATTACGGTGGGCCAGAACCTTGGCAGTACAAATCGACTGTTTTGGTTTCGTTCGAGTTCCATGCAATACCTTGAAACGAACAAATTCTTCACCTTTTTCCTCAAACACCTCAAAACCCCGGGCATCGAGGGTTGAAGTTCGGGCACCAGTATCAATTTTGGCTTTAATTTTCTTTATATTGAGGTCAGGTAGAGCAACCCACTCACGCCAGCCAATTGTTTTATTTTTCTCCTCGGATTCCATTTGTAGTTTCTGTTGATTTATTAATTACATACCCAAGCTGGACTTTAACACGAGAAATTTTGCTCTCAATATTACTGAAGTTATCGAAGAATTTTGATCTCAAGTAATTCTCATTTAACCAGATCAATAATTATTATTACTGCTACGAAATGAGACAAATATTTGAAAAATAAAAGTCCAATATCTTTTTATTCATTATCCGTGAAAAATTCCTTACCTGAACGCGAAACTGAACAAAAACCCGACAAACGGCTATTTTTATACGATAAACGGTTGACATTCAGGTTCAGAACCATAATAATTAGCCGATATTGATGAGACACGAAAGACTGTACTACTTATCTTTAGAGTTCCACCAACACCTCCTTCACCTCCGATTTATTTTGGTGGAATTATTATTAAAGCCCAGGGATGGGTTTTTTTTTGCCTGGAACATTTTGCTTTTTATGGTCCTTCACCCTCTCGCCGCGATGAAACAACGCATAAAAATAATACAAACAGTATGGCCAGATCTGGCACGACTCACCCATGACAATTTTGCTGCACCAACGGATAAATTCTTCATCTAAGAATGTACATTTTCAGAATAAAAGTTCCATCTAGTGGATAATATTCTGCAGCGATTTGTAGTGGTGGAATTCTCTTAATGGAAGTAACATCCACCAAGTTAATATTATTCACAGTCAAGCATGTCAAAACAGTTTGAAGGAAAAACCGTACTCATAACCGGCGCTGGTGGTGGTATCGGCCTGGCAGTTGTTGAAAAATTTCTAAACCAAGGCGCCAAAGTTGTCGCTGCAGATTTGGACCTCCAGGCTCTGGAGCGAGTCAAAGAAATGGCTGATACTACAGAATCAGAAATTCACATGCTTCCCGGGAATCTAGGTAGCCCCAATTATTGCGATGAACTTCCTGCAAACGCATTTGAAATTAATAATCAGCTGGATATCGTTATAAATAATGCCGGATTAATGCGCCGCGGAAATATCCTGGATACCAGCGACCAGGACTGGACGGATTCCATGACAATCAATGTGGAATCAATTTTTCGCATTTGCAGGTCTGCCATTGGTATTATGAAAAACCAGGGCCAGGGTGCCATCGTAAATACCGCATCATGCTGGGGCATTTATCCCGGACCAAACCATTTAGCCTATTGCACAAGCAAAGCCGCGGTAGCTGCAATGACCAAATGCCTGGGCCGAGATCATGCCGCCGATGGTATAAGAATCAATGCGGTCTGTCCCAATGAAGTGGATACACCTATGTTGCGAACCGGGTTCGAAATTCGTGGACTCGATCCTGATACGGGAATTGAATCCCTCAACCAGACTGTGCCCATCGGTCGCATCGCTAATCCAGATGAGGTTGCAGACGCTATCTCCTACCTTGCGTCAGACGATGCCAGCTATATTTGTGGATCGTTACTTGAGATTAACGGCGCTAAGCCGGTTTACTGATGGCCAACAGATTCTCCAATAAGGTTGCATTAGTCACCGGCGGGGGCTCTGGAATTGGTGCTGCTATTTCCACAGCACTTTTTGAGGCTGGCGCTACTGTTGTAATCGCCCAAAGAAGCAAATCCTCAATTGATAACATAACCCAGATTGCCGTAGATCTTTCTGACACGAACCAATGTGAAAACCTGATTCAACAAGTTATTTCCAGGCACTCAAAGTTGGACGTTCTGATCAACAATGCGGGAATGATGGTGGAGGAAACAGTTGAAGATATGGATCTCAAAGATTGGCAAAGGACGTTGGCGGTTAATCTTACCGCACCGTTTCTGTTAACCAAATACGCGCTCCCCCACTTAAGGAAAACCAAGGGTAACATCGTTAATATCGGGTCCATCGAAGGATTGGGATCAAATCCAAGGCATGCCGCTTATTGTGCATCCAAAGCCGGGCTACATGCGTTGACCCGATCTATTGCAGTAGACCACGGCCCGGAAGGCATTCGTTGCAATGCAGTTGCGCCGGGTTGGATTGATACCGATCTAAATCTGGATTTTATAGCGTCAATGCCTGATCCAGATTCATTCGCCGAAAATATTGGAAAGATTCATCCATTGGCAAGAACAGGAAAGCCAGAAGAAGTAGCCAACCTGGTTTGTTGGCTGGCGTCCGATGAAGCCAGTTTTGTAACGGGTCAGACGTTCACTATCGATGGTGGCAGAACCGCAAAATTGAGCCTGCCTATATAGTCGCCCATCTCGCAATAGCTGAGCAGAGCAATACTAAAAACCCAGTGAAACCAAGAAAATTGCCACAAAATCGCAAAAACTGCAGTTTGGATTACCGCCTATTTACAGATATTTGCGAGTCTGGGTGATGGACTCTTCGAATTATTTTTGATTAAGAATCATACCTCACTGAATACTCAAATTTATAACGCTCCTCATATAGATACGAAACTATGTCGAGCGTTTCGATTTCTTGGGGTCGTCATATGGAAGTGCATGAGTCGTTGCCCTGCATGTTATATTTGGGCCACGCACTTCAACTTCTACTCCTGGCGTAGCGAACTCAACATCGATACGCACCAATGCCAAAGATTTTTTTAACACGGGTGAAAACGCCGGCGCAGTTACAACACCAACCTTTTTGTCCCCATGGAATAACTCAGCATCTGCATCTACTGCTTTGTCGGAATCACACTCAATTCCATAGCATTTAATTTTATCTTTACCGATCAGATTGATAGACGCTTCCTTACCGCGGTAGTCTGCTTTCTTATTCTCCGAAACAGCATAATTCATTCCGGTTTCCCATACGCTATGTTCCTCGTTCATATCGAAGGGATAAAATAGCAATGCAGCTTCAACACGATTTTGATCGAGACAATTAAACGAACACGCCATTACCCCCTGATCTTTACCAGCCTCCAAAATCTTATCCCAGACATCACCTGCATATTCCCCTTTAATGAAAATTTCATATCCTCTTTCTCCGGAAAATCCCGTACGAGATATCATGCAGGGATTCCCAAACAAGGATGTAGAAACTTGATGAAAATATTTCAGGCTCGGCAAGTCATAGGGGGTGTGCTGGTTAAGAATATCCACCGATTTTGGTCCTTGGAAAGACAAATTATGTAAATCGTCGTCAAATCGTATATCTACATCTTTACCTTTTGCGGAGTTTTGTAATTGTTCCATTGCGGTGCCACCACCATGTACGAACAGCAAATAGTTTGGACCGATATTAAATACAATGCAATCATCGGTAAATCGACCTTCTTCATTGAGAATTAGGGCATATACGGATTTTCCGTGGGGTATCTCGGAAAGATCACGAGTGACAACATGATCGGCTACTGCCAAGGCATCAGGACCAGTAACGTGAATTTTTTTAAGACCGGAAACATCAAACAATCCCGCATGGTTTCGTACCGCCAAATGCTCAGCATTAACATCCTGATCGTACTCCCATGCAACGTCCATATCATTCCAGTCTCCCAATTCCGAGCCAAGTGCTCTATGCCTGGATGCGATTACCGATTGTCTTGGGCTAGCCATAGTTAAACTCCTACATTAAATGAATTTGTTGTATCTGCCGATATTCGATGCAGATTTTGATTAATTTCAGGTCAGGAATACTACAGCCGAATATTCGGATACACACTCGCCTTAAATGTGTACCACATAGGTAGCTACAAATACCCCTGATCATCTGTTCCGGATCGAGAAGCATATCATTCCACTGGCTATTTAGGTGTATTTCTAAAACCCGTGATTCTGGATAAAACATAAATTTAACTAACATTGAGTATCGGATTTGCAGTTGACACACTGAATACAAATCTTACCCCGTAAATTGTATGTAATCCGGGCTTACCAATCCAGCTATAAAAAATAACCGTTACGCTTATAGGTTGCCAATAGTTGATTCGAATCTATTGCTAACTTATGGAAATTAATAGTGTGGCCTCGGTATATGGTTTTCAAACAGTCTTATGCAAAATGCAGCTTACTGGATTGGAAATTGCATCGCCCAACAACACAATTGACCCCAAAATTAAGGCAGGGATAGTTGATGGCCATGTCTAAATTCACACAATTTTTACACATTTAGTGTATTTCACAATAGAGTTTCTCCGAATTTCGTTCTAAAATTCAGCACAAATAATCACATCCGTTAGTAAACTGGTTTTCAACATTTAAATATTTTGGCATAAAAGTTGTAAACTAGTACTCCTGGCGAATCTCCGAATCATAAAACTTGAGAAAAAATATGAGTAAACGCGTAGCAATTGTAGGTGCAGGACCATGTGGTCTGGCACAATTAAGAGCCTTTCAATCCGCCAAAGAAAAAGGCGCGGACATCCCAGATATTGTTTGTTTTGAAAAGCAATCCGATTGGGGCGGATTATGGAACTATACCTGGCGGACAGGGCTCGATGAATATGGTGAACCCGTACACGGCAGTATGTATCGATACCTGTGGTCCAACGGACCGAAGGAGTGCCTCGAATTTGCTGATTATTCATTTGAAGAGCATTTTGGCAGGCCCATCGCCTCTTATCCCCCCCGAGCAGTTTTGTTTGACTATATTATCGGTCGTGTAGAGAAAGCAGGTGTACGAGATATGATCCGTTTCGGCTCTCCAGTTCGCCATGTGACCTATGACGAACACGAAGGCATGTTCCATGTCACCGTTAAAGATCACATGAAGGATGTGGAATACACCGAAGAATTTGATCATGTGATTGTTGCTAGCGGGCATTTTTCAACACCAAATGTTCCAGAGTTTGATGGATTTGATTCCTTTAAGGGCCGCGTTCTACACGCTCATGATTTTCGTGACGCAATGGAATTCAAAGATAAGGATTTGTTAATTGTTGGAACATCTTATTCAGCGGAAGATATCGGATCACAATGCTGGAAATATGGCTGTAAGTCTGTGACTGTTTCCCACCGTACTGCGCCGATGGGATTCAAATGGCCAGATAATTGGCAAGAAGTACCGTTGCTCCAAAAGCTTGAAGGTAATACTGCAACATTTAAAGATGGCACAACAAAAGATGTGGATGCAGTACTTCTTTGCACAGGCTATATCCATCATTTTCCGTTTATGGCTGAGAATCTGAAATTGAAAACCAACAACCGCTTATATCCAGTCAACTTATACAATGGCGTGGTTTGGGAACACAATCCAAAGTTGATGTATCTTGGGATGCAGGACCAGTGGTATACCTTTAATATGTTTGATGCCCAGGCATGGTATGCAAGAGATGTCGTTTTAGGTCGTATTGACGTTCCTGGACTGGCAGAAATGCATGCCGATATAGATCACTGGCGTGATGTTGAAGATAATCTTGAAGACGATTACAAATGTATCGAGTTCCAGGGCGACTACACTATGCGATTGATGGCGATGACAGATTATCCTGATTTGGATATCGCAAATGTAAATCAGTCATTCTATCAGTGGAAAAAACACAAAAAGAATGACATCATGACTTTTCGGGATAATGGATATAAATCTGTACTGACGGGAACTATGGCACCAGAACATCATACGCCATGGAAAGATGCTTTGGATGATTCTCTGGAGAGCTACTTGGAAACATAAGCACTTTTTAGTTCTCTACCTTTAAAACGCCCGCTTAAAATTTTCTACGGGCGTTTTTATTTACGGGATTCATACATGTTCAAATTCATCCGTGTCACAATTCTTCTATTTATATTGCTGGGAGTTGTAATTGGTTATTTCAATGATGCCAAACAAACTCAATGGAATGAGCCGTTGTGGGTCACTATTTACCCGATTAATGGGGATAGCTCTACAATAACCCAAACCTATATTGATGCTCTGGATAGTCAGGATTTTAAAATTATAGGATTATTTATTGATGAAGAAGCGAAATACTGGAAATTAACTCTGACAAACCCAATAGTCCTTAATGTGTCGAGTCAAATAGATCAATTACCTCCAATCCAATCGTCGAATACCCCACTAAGCAATATAATTTACAGCCTCCACTTAAGATTTTGGGCATGGAAAAATGCAAATACCGATTTACCAGAAGACATCAGAATATTTGTCCAATTTTTTAATCCCGATGACTATACGGCTCTTTCTCACTCAATTGGAATTAGAAAAGGCAAACTGGGATTGGTGAATGCATTCGCATCCAAAAGACAACACAACCAAAACTTATTTATTATTGCCCATGAGTTGTTGCACACGCTGGGTGCAAAAGATAAATATGACGTCAACAACAACCAACCAAATTTCCCAGAAGGATTCGCAAATCCTTTACAGAAACCGCTCTATCCACAATCATTTGCAGAAATTATGGGCGGACGCATCCCTGTATCTGACACTAATTCTGTCACTCCAAAAAACCTAAATAAGGTAGTCGTGGGGAAAATGACAGCAGAGGAAATTGGTTGGTTGGACTTATAACAACAAATTCAAAATTTCTTTTAAATCGCTTGTCACTATGCCGAGAAATTATCCTTTTGACGTAGCTTTAAACTTTATTTTTTTCCTTTTTCCTCAGTATGCAAAATTGCAGGAAACAAAAATAAAAAACACGCCCCGAGAAATAACAGACTGCCAAAAATACTCAAAAGATCCCCAGCTCTCAAACCTGCCCAGGTATAACAAATAGCTGAAGCCACAAAAACGGTCCAGCCTGCAATCTCGAACTTTTTCTTTTGTAAAGGTGTCATTGATTTAGGTAAATGATTACTTGTTTAATTTCCTGTAGTATCTATTTTCGTGACTTCAATCCTCAATTTCTGCGCCAATAGCTTCAACCACCATTTTTTGAAAGTGATGCACCGCGTGTTCTGATAATTCCGTCATCTCATGATCAACTATAAATCGACCCTGGTTATATCCCCTGGAGTTTAGTCCCCGTTGGACACTTTCGCATAACGAAATATCTTCGGGCTGAAGCACATCTTTCTGATACACCATAGCATCTTTTTGTTGTTTGCTTGGCGTTGTGATGGGTAAAAACCAGTCCTGATATTCAACTGTTTTTAAAGTGCCGTTAGGATTCATCTGTAACACCGACAGGTTGGTCTCGCCGGGATAAATCCAGATGGTCAGGTTTGGCCACAGAAACCAACCCGCATAACCAAAATCAACATCGCCCTTTTCGAACTTGAATGCATTGTTATTCAGCGAGCGGGGTGCACCAGCGATCTGGCTGGAGTAAATTCCTCTGGAGATGGTGCGATAAGTATCCATGTCCACCAAATCGACAAAATCTCGATGAGCAACTGCGCAGTGATAGCATTCGAGAAAATTGTCCACCATTACTTTCCAGTTGCACTGAGCTTCATAAATATCTCTTTGGGCAAATTTCAGATCGTCTACCCCGGGACAAAATTGTCGTATTTCGTTTTCCAGTTTGCCTGACTGAGATTTTAGTGATTCTGCATCAGCATCGAGATTAACAAACACCAGCCCACAAAACACTTCCACCTGGACGGTTTTCAGGGTGAATTCACATTGATCAAATCCCGCAACATTTTCTGAATTACGGGCTTTTTTCAGTTCACCGTTTAAGGCATAAGACCAGGCATGGTAAGGACAGACAATAAGATTGGTTTTACCCTGGCCTTTTAGTAATTCATGCCCACGATGCATGCAGACATTATAGAAACCGTTAAGGTCGCCTGATTTGTCCCGTACGACGAAAATATTCTGCTCGTGAACCTTTGCAGTTATATAGTGACCGGGCTTTTCCAGCTGACTGGCATGGCCAACATAACACCAGCTATTGTAAAAAATACCCTCTTTTTCCAGTTCATAGACATCGGAATCCTGGTAAAACCGCGCCGGCATGGTAAAAGAGGTTTGGGGATTAGCGCAAAAAGACTGATCTCCGCTTTGTTTGGCGATTACGGCCTGTTTGTTATGGACTGGACGATTCATTTTCGTTACCTGGTTTGGATAGGGTTTCGCATAATGTATGATAATGCCTTATTTAGTTCAAACGTTAATAATCAGGTCTAATTGATAAGATTAGCTTATGCAAACGTTAAAAAAGCAGCTCCCTCCGCTGGAACCATTAATTGCATTTGAGGCCGCTGCACGACAATTAAGTTTTACCGCAGCCGCCACTGAACTCAATCTCTCCCAGGCAGCGGTGAGCCAACAGATCCGAAACCTCGAGCGAAGCCTGGGGGTGAATCTGTTTATCCGTTCACACAGATCTGTCCAATTATCCGCCCAGGGTCGGGTTTATCAGCATACCGTATCTACTGTTCTGCATCAGCTGGCCAATGCAACTACGGAGCTATCAACGCCACCCACAAAAGACCAGCTCAATATTGCCACGGATCAGTCCATTGCATCGATGTGGCTGATGCCCAGATTGCCCGGATTCCAGCAACAAAATCCAGATACGACATTGCGCTTTATCGCATCTGATGATGAGCGTGATTGCCTTGCAGATGAAATTCAAATTGCAATCATTCATGGTAATGGTATCTGGCCCGGGTTTAAATCTGAGCGCTTATTTGATGAAGAAATTTTTCCGGTCTGCAGTCCAGCCTATCTTCAGCAACTAGATTCAAACCTAACCCCGGATTCCCTGGTGGATCAAGTATTGCTCGAGCTAGAAGACAATCACTGGGACTGGATAAACTGGCGATCCTGGCTAAGCAAAAACAATGTCAATTTACCAGCCCATCACAAAGGGCTGCATATCAATAGTTATCCGTTGATCATTGAAGCGACTAAAAATGGACAGGGCATTGCATTGGGCTGGCGGTATCTCATTGACGATGATCTCAACAAAGGCCTGCTGGTCAAGGCCCTGGATTTGTCCGTTCGTTCGTCATTGGGATATTATCTGATATGGCCCGACAATCGCGAGCTCAGCCTCTCAGCACAGGCATTTGCGCAGTGGAGCAAGAACGAATTTCCGAATAATCCAGGATAACTTCATGGCTGACTTGCAGGCTGACTTCCCTGGAAACTCACCATGAAAACCAAACCGGCCCGGGGTCTGATTCATTCGAGATCGACACAATTTAATCAAGTTTCAATACGAAAAGTTCATGACCGTATTGAGATGGAAGTTGCAGGGGGTTCATTCGGCACCTGGCATCCACGCTGTTTGTTAACCGCCTATTACTGGGATGCCCTCGGAGCGGGTTGTCTGTTGCATCCAAAATCACCAACTGCAATTCTGGTGCTGGGTCTGGGCGGTGGAACCATCGTAAACATTATCAGGCACCTCTTACCCAAAGCAAAAATTACTGCAGTCGAAATCGATTCCGAACTCGTCGACCTGGCAACACGATACTTGCATCTTGAAAAATCCAGCAATCTCGAAATTGTGATTGGTGATGCTTATGATTACCTGGCCACAACCCGAAAACGATTCGACATTGTCATCGACGACCTGTTTCTGACCGGCACTACGGATGTATACAGGCCGGTTATTGATTCTGACCGGATGATGAATTTACTTACGCGCTGTAGTCGAAGCGAAGGAATTGTCATGAGCAATCTGGTGACCCACCAGGATCACAGAAATACGCAAATCCAGATTCGCAAAGCCTATGGCAAAACCTTCAGGCAGATAAAAATTTTAAGACCCCAGGAAGGTGCCAATGAAATTATTGTTGGTGGCAAATTTTTAAGGTCCTGGCGTGCGACTAAATCAGTTGTTACTGATTTCCAAAGCCAATCTGACCACAGATGGTGGAAGTCGATTACGGTTAAATCGAAATAATTTACCGCTCGATACGAAAATGGTAGCAATTATTTGATGGAGAGCGGGCGTGAATAAACATAACCTCAGCGTGATCAAATAGCTCTTCCGCTTCGCTTTCAAAATTTTCCATGGCAACTATTTTTCCTGTTCCATAAATTATTCGTTCATTTTGATCATACCCACGAACTAACATTTTTCTCGATTGATAAAGTTTGGGCACTCCTCCAGATTCATCATGGCGCTGGCAATGGTTTGCACAGAGAAAAACGGGCCCAACCTCAGCATAGGGTTGCAATGTTGTAAAAGGTCGATAACCAAGAATCAGCATCGATTCCCCATTTGGTATATCTCCGAGGCAGTGTCGACAAGGATTCCCGGTGCCGTCGGATATGGCGTGTTCCGCAATCTGACCATTTGCATCGACACCGCCAGATTGCAATTGTCTGACGTGTTTCGTATCTAGAGCTAAATATTTCATATCGATAGTCTTGTCATAGGATAATATTAGACTACAGGATAACTAATCCTAAATTACGGGTCTGGCATTTTTCGGGCCATGACACGGGCGTAGTTCAATGCTGTCCATGGAAACAAAAAATCATAGACAAAATTTGAAGTAATAATCATGCGAAGTTTTGATGCCTACCTTTACAACCCTTTCTCCAGTGAGGCATTCGGCGGCAATGTCTGTTGGGTAATACCGCATAGTAATGATTTAAATGAAAGCGATATGGGGAAAATCGCTGCAGAATTGGCGGCGCCAGCCACCGCATTTATTTTTCAGGCCAAAAGTAATTCACCACAAATTCGGTTTTTCTCTCCAAGCGGTGAATTCAGTATGTGTGGACATGCCATCGTCGCTGGGATGTGCGCATTGGCAGAGTTGGATATCGTATCGACCGATCAAAACAAAATCGCTAATTTGAATCTCCAGGCGCCACCGGGAGAGATTCCTATAGAAATTAGCTGGGATGAAAATGACCAGCCTCATTGCATCATGACTCAACCCAACCCCTGGTTTAAACCAACCGACGTATCCATCGAGACAGCAGCGAAATTGCTGGGATTACCGGTTGCGGCAATGAATACGGATTTACCCATTCAAACGGGATCCACAGGACTCAAACACGTTTTCTTACCGGTGCGAAGTGTGAATGACATGGAAGCAATCCATCCTGATATTGATGGATTGCATGCCCTGTCTAACAGACTGAATGTTGATTCCGTTGCCGTGTTTTCAATGGATAGAGAAAACTCCGAAATCGATGTGCGTATACGGGACTTTTGTCCGGCTATTGGCGTGCCTGAAGAAGCCGCATCTGGAACCACCAATGGTGCCGTAGGCAGTTATCTGGTCACCCATAAAAAAATTCCGGTTAGCTCAAATGGAATTAGCTTGATTACCGCCCATCAGGGCGTTGAAATGAAACGGCAATCAATAATTCAAACCCAAATCGGTGTCACCGAAGATGTCATTACTTCGGTAAAAGTGAGTGGTACGGCAACCCGTATACTGAGCGGGAAACTTTGTATACCCTGATCCTGGGTATTTTCACAATCAATCTGGATAATTTAAAACGTCCCTTCGTCCCTGAAAGAACATACATTACCATCGGGATCGAAAAAATCAGCTACCGTGCCCCAGACCTCTTTTCGCAGCACCACTTCCACCCCTTTATGTTCTAATTCCCTCACCGCCGCTTCGACATTCTCAAGATTAAATCTCAACCACACCGGATTGTCGGTTATTGATTTACCATCCGGCTTGGCTGTTCCACCGGTCTCGATCATCAGATAGTTATTGCCACCCATATCGAAACAAGTCAGTTTCGAGTGTTGATTATCATATGAGTGCAAAACTGGCAATTCTAAAATTTCGATGTAAAAGTCTACGCATTGCGCATAATTCTCGGTGCACAGAATGATGCCTGTTCTGGTAAATTTCATGTTAATTTCCTGCTGTTCAAATTAGATTAAAGTGTAATACTTCAACCTAACTTTAAGTCAAGGAATTCTTGCTTTGGAATAAAGGGGACAGTTTACTTATTTCAATCTCAGACCGACAGATCTAGAATTTGAGGAAATAAGTAAACTGAGGTTCCCCCAGAATTACCGAGGTATCGGAAATTTGAGCATCTAATTTCGCCCCATCTGGTGTTAGTGAAGTGATTTCTATTGAATCCATACTTAATTTAAAAAGGCGAACCACAGGCCAGAATCATTGGATACTATTCGTCAGATTTTTTTGCTACGAACATGTAGTTCGAATTCGGGATAGGAGGATCGGGCAATGGGTGGTAACTTACCGAAAATTCCTTTTCCTGCAGTAGCTTTTCAGTCTTTTCATATACGACTCCAGAAATGGTATCTGTTACATTTGTTCTGGATCTCGCTAGTAATGACATTGCAGCTTTGACAATAAAGCTCATTTCGTCAAACTTATATTTAGCAGTAAGAGTATCGTGCAACTCGTCTGCCCTGGTTACCAGCAGCTCCTGGTTGAATGAACCATCATCTAGGCTTGCATCAATGTAAGTCGCTATTCTTAATTCACTGACTAACTGCTTGAATGCTTCAATTCTTTCAGCATTATTTTCGGTAAAATTATTGTCAAACGTTTCGATTAGATCGTTGGTAAGAGATGAATAGCTCTTATTGCAGTCAGTTACAAGAAACACTTTGGCAATGAATAACCCGCCGGGCTTTAAATATATTCTGGAAAGGTCAAACAAGGAATTCCAATGGTTAGGGTACTCTATGAACAGCAGTCCGCCATCGCAAGCAATGTAATCAAATTGACAGATATATCGCGGATCCTCTTCCAGCCAGTTACCAACCACCTTTTCTACCTGTTGCCAATTCCGTGAACTCAGTCTGTTCATAGCTTCCAGAATATCGGGGTTTTGCTCAATACAAACTATTCGGTTGGCATCAGCCTCAATAGCAACATCTACCAATTCTGGAGTAGCCCCAAATATAAGCACGCTTGGATTCTCGATACTTCGAAGTTGTTGTCCATATAGAGTCATCCCTTCTCTCCCTGGTCTTACTGGGCACCGAAGACTATCCCAGACGCACATAAACTGACTTGCATTTTCCTCTGAAAATTTCGACATTATTTCGCTTAGTTTTGATTCGCAAATGAGTCGAAGCCCTTGGCGAGATGACAAAGGACAGAATTGTATGGTTCAGGATTAGCAGCGCAACCAATCGTCTTGTTTACATCAAGCACGACGGGTCTGCTATCGTGCATGACGAAATCGATTCTACCGTAATCCAGATTGTTTTTCATTCTAAACTGCAGCAGCTCATCTGGTACGGAAATTTCCTCAACCTCTGTTACCATTCGACTGAATTTTACTATTGGTTCCCGGGCACCAAACCGTCCAGCCCAATTTTGATCCCCAAGGAAAACCCAACATCTGACATAAAATAATCCGTTTTCAAATTCTGGAAGGAATTTTTCGACAATTAGGTTTTTATTCTGCCAAACGGTTTCTGGCACCTCCTCCTTGTTGTCAAATACCGGATATTTGTATGGGTTTATCATCTTTACCCGCCTTCCTGCAAATGGGCTGAAAATGGTTGAAACATAATAACGAAACCATCCAAATTCCGGGATGCCGCCAAAATTCAGATTTGTTTTTACAATAACTTTCCCTTGATATGGGTCATCCGAACTAACTAGCAGCTGACTGAAGCATTGTTTTGAGATGTCAGTAACCTCCCGATTCAAAACTGTTTTACGATGAGTTAACTTGCACAACTGGTCTGTTTGAATCCTGGTTTGATCAAAATGCAATACAGTAATTTCCGCTTCAGGTATGTTTTCCCAACCGAAGTGATCGACTATCTCGTAATCATCATTCTCCCAACGGCTGGCAATCTCATCGATAAGATAGTTTTTCCCTTTACTGTTTCTATCTTTCAGAATAAGGAGCGTCTTTTGCGTCGCATTCTTGTGGGATCGGAGTGCTTTAGTTTTATTCAATTTTATTTGTATTTATTATTTGGTCGCCTAACTTTTAGTCGCCTAATTAATCACAATTCAGCATGCGGGTTAGTCCGCATGCCTGCTTAACCAGCACAAATTATAAAGCATGCAACTGGGCTATACCCCGATTTTACAGCCATACCCTTCCTTTAAACTGGAGTTGCGGGCTGCAGGGTATCGTCACTCCCACATTCACAGCATTTTTATTTTTAGTTTGGATATCGAACCTTCGAGTTTAAAGCTCTACGAAAATCTATACTTTTTCGAATTTTTGTATAACTGCTGTATACTCGTTACAGGATGTCTTTGAATGGAGAGACACTGGCGCGGAGTCAATTATCAACGAGTAGCTGGACCGAGATATCCTCGATAGCGGCCCGGCAGACCGAACTTTGAAGTGCGCAACGGTGTTATTTGCACTACGCTTAACAGCCAATATCTTAGTAATTATCCAGTAAGTCAAAATTTGAACCACACAATATGGACAACCTATTAAGAAAAATTATCTACTGTTTAAAACGGATTTTTCATGGCAATATTTTCCTGTACAGGGTTTTGTATACATTAGGAACACTAAATTTTGAATACCTGAAGCAGAAATTTCATCGCAGAAAATACAGCTCCAGATTTGGTGGAATGTGGACAGATCGGAACGATTTTTATCAAATTTTGAATCGAAAGAGAAACTCTGGAGGATTCTCAAAATTTGAAGAGAAAAACCTGAAACACTGGCGTGATCATGGCTATGTAATTTTTTCCAATGCCATTAAACATGAGCTAATTGATAATTACTTAATCGAAATAGAACAGTTACTCAATAAAAACAACACACCATTAAAAGTAACAGGCGTAGGCTTCAGGACCCCCGTAACATACAAACCTGAATTATTGGAATTGCACAGGAGTTTGCGCATTGTCGACGATTACAAATTTTCTGAGTATTCGAGGAAGATTCTGTTCTCTTCAGCATCAACGAGTTTTTTTCAAACTGTCTTCGAGTCTCCACCAATATTGATACAAAGTTTCAGATATCAATTCGGCTCCGAAGAAGAACTACACCAGGATACTGTATTTGTAAGAATAAATGCGCCCATGACATTTGGTGCCATCTGGGTGGCCCTCGAAGATGTAGAGATCGGATCAGGAGAACTCATATTCTATCCCGGTAGCCATAACTGGGAGGGATTCTTGTTCAGCGGTCACTTCAAGCATTACGATGAAGAGCGAGATGGACCAGACCAACTGCAACAATGGTATGACTGGATACAACGAGAAGCCAAAAATCGTAATGCTGCTATACAGAGATTTTTACCAAATAAAGGAGATGTCATTTTCTGGCACGGCGGCCTCGTCCATGGTGGCTCACCCATCAAAACAGATAATCAAACACGATTAAGCCTTGTCGGTCATTTCTGCGCTGAAGGTGTCCGCCCTTTGTATCATTATTACAAACCAGGTCAACGAAAATTCGAATATCACCAGGGGTTTAAATACACAACCTCCCACTATGGTATAAGCTGAAATCCAACCAGAACAAATGGGCAGTACAAATGGGGACAGCCCACGGTTAATTTTGTATGTTTGTTCGACGATGGAATTGAGCTGGATAAGCGTCGAAACTTATTGATAAATAGTGGTTAAACTATAATCTGCTAGTTATGTGTGCCGCTTTCGTGTCCCGAGCACGATTAAGGTTATAACCCCAAAAACCAGGCCCCAGAATGCTGAGCCAATTCCCCAAAGACTCATTCCCGACAACGTTACCAGGAAGGTAATCAATGCCGCTTCACGATGACTGTCACCCTCCATAGCCTGTTTCAGGCTATTGGCAATAGTCGTGAACAAGGCGATCCCGGCAATGGCCAAAACCATGGCCTGGGGGAAGGACGCAAATAAACTGGCGAAGGTTGCTGCGAAAATACCGGTAAGCAAATAGTTTATTCCCGCGGTCACCGTGGCAATATATCTTTTGTCTTTGTCGGGGTGGGAGTTTTCGCTTGCACAAATGGCCGCAGTAATCGCCGCATAGTTAACGGCAAAACAGCCGAACGGTGCCAGTAACAAGGTTGTAATACCTGTCGTACTGATCACCGGGGATACGGGGACCTTATATCCACAAGATCGTAATACGGCTACCCCGGGAATATTTTGTGACGCCATGGTTACGACGAACAACGGAATGGCGATTGTCAATATACTGGCGAAACTAAACTCGGGCGTAGTCCAGATGGGTTGGGTTATAGACAATTCCACTTCCCTATAATTCGAAAGTCCAAGCACCCCCGCGAGAATCATGGAAAACAGAAAAACCAGGGGTATGGCATAAATTTTTGTGAATGCCTTGAAAACAAGGTAAGACAGAAACATGGGCAAAACCAATTGCCAGGACGACTGCATGGAAACAAACACGTCGATGCCAAATTTTCCCAGCACACCGGCGAGTAACGCTGCTGCTATGGGGAATGGAATTTTATCCATGAGTTTCTCAAACCATCCAGTCACCCCAAACAGCGTAATCAGAGCTGCAGATACGATAAATGCGCCTATGGCCTCGGCCATGGAGAAGCCAGCAAGAGAGGTAACCAGCACCGCCGCACCGGGAGTGGACCATGCAGTCAATATCGGCGCTTTATAGTAAAGCGACAGTCCGATAGTGGTGACGCCCATGGCAATGCCGAGGACAAACATCCATGATGCGATCATCGCTTCATCGGCGCCTGCGCTTATCGCCGCCTGAAATATGATGGCAGCGGATCCGGTGTAACCTACCAGTACAGAAATAAACCCTGCGGTAATCGCTGATATGGGGAGATTTTTCATTGACGAACACTAACCCCTGCGGAAATCCATCGCAATAGTTTAGCGAACGCTTTGGATTTAATTATTTGATAGTGTAATTTACACTACAAATGTGCACGATGGCTTATGGTGATCTAGAGATAACGAGATGCAGCATAGACAGTCAAAAATGTGCAGCCAGAATCGCCACTAATGAATTCGCTGTCAATGGTTCCCTTCTCGGCAACGCTAG
Source organism: Candidatus Spongiihabitans sp. (assembly GCA_965237725.1). GTDB lineage: Bacteria > Pseudomonadota > Gammaproteobacteria > Arenicellales > Poriferihabitantaceae. The sequence goes on along the minus strand of OZ250151.1, from coordinate 3,623,650 downwards.
ACCAGCCTGCTGACAGCCATTTGCCGTTTTGTCGCGCCTCTCCTTCCAGTAAATATACAAACTCCACGCCTTCATGGAAATGATCAGGATAGGTGCAGTTTGGGGCAAACTTGTATATCTCCATAGTCTGGCCATTGGCCGAGCAAAGCGTCTTCACCTGCACGCCATCAGCCATTTCTGACTGCTGCCACGGAATTGAATTCGAATCAGCAAAAATGAATTCGGGAGATTTTGTCATACTAGATTCGTACCTCGATTTAGCAAATGAAGTATTTATATAAAAACGTTCTACTGTCAAACAATTATGATGGAGCGCAAATATGGAGGACTCTTCAGTTCACGATACGAGCTTTATAAATTTAGTAATTCCCCCGAACACGCTCTTTCTTGGGGTCAAAATGGGGGAAAGCCACAACTTTGGCTGGAATACGCTTTTGATGCCCATCCAGTTTCCCAATTTCTACTTCCGTGTCCAAATCTGAATGAATAATTTTCATCTTGCACAACGCAATATTTTTTCTCAAATAAGGCGATATCATCCCGCTGGTTATGGTGCCCACCTGCTCACGACCAATGTAAACGCCGTCACCGCCACCGCCCATTTCTTCTCCAGAAATTTCCAGCCCAACGAGTTTTTCCTGGGGATTTTCTTTTCGAGCTACTAATGCTTCACGCCCAATAAAGTCATCCTGTTTTGACTTCAAGGGCACAGTAAAACCAATACCCGCTTCGAAGGGATCGGTTTGATCGCAGAATTCAGAACCTGCAAAAACCAGGCCTGCTTCAATACGCAGCATATCCAACGCTTCCAGTCCCAAAGGCACAATTTTAAATTCCTGACCTGCCTTCCAAACAGCATCCCAGACAACTTCCGCATCTCGTGGATGGCAAAATATTTCATAGCCTTGCTCGCCAGTGTATCCGGTGCGTGAAACAATAATAGGGGCTCCCGACTCATCGCCAATTCGAGCAATTGAAAAGCGAAACCACGCCAGCTCTTCTACGGTTGCCTGATCCGGTCTGGTCCAAATAATTTTCTTCAAAACATCCAGGCTTTTGGGTCCCTGAATTTGCAGATTGTTTAGCTGAGAAGTTGAGTCTTTAACCCAGGCTCGCATTTTTCTTTCCTGGGCTTGTTGGCGAATCCATAAACCAGATGTGTCATTACCACCAACCCAACGAAAATTATCTTTTCCCAGTTTAAAAACTGTGCCGTCATCAATCATGCCGCCGGATTCATAACACATTGCGGTGTAGACCACATGGCCGTCACCCATTTTACGCACATCCCGGGTCACACAAGTCTGCATCACAATTTCAGCATCGGGGCCAACTACCTCGTATTTTCGCAATGGTGAAAGATCGGTCATGATGACACCTTCTCGACACGCCCAATACTCTGCAGTACAACAATAATTCGTAAAATTATTGGCCAACCAATAGCCATTATATTCGGTAAAGTTACGGGTCAGTTGTGAAGTTCTGCTATGAAAGCCTGTTTCTTTAGTCATTTCGGGTTCGGCGTCGGTTGTTTTTCTAAATGCAATTGCACGTTTAAATAAATTTTCATTGGAATAAGTTCGAACATGTACATCAGTGGGTGTCCAACCATTGGCAGGATCAATATCACACGGGCAGGAAGATGAAAGACATATCAAGTCCTTAACCGCTCGTAATAACACATAATCTCCCGCTCGTGACCAAGGATCATCGAACATAAAAGTGTATGCATCATCGAAGAAGGTATTAAAAAACAAATTCATGGCCTGCCAGCCATTCCTGGGTTCTATGGGATAAGGTTCCAGTGCCTTGTTAAAATTTTCTGAGCAATTAACATGACCGGGATATCCAGCTTCGTCATAGTATTTGCTGGTACATGCCAGCCCAAAAGCATCATGTCGTCCACAAGTATCCTGAACAATTTCAATTAATGGGTCGAAATCTACATCATAGAATTTCGAAAACAATCCCGGCCCTGGATATGCTGAACCCAATAATGCTCGGGTTGTGGTTGCGCTTAAAAATCGGGTTTTGCCTTTTTCTAATTTCGCTTTGTCAAAACATTGAAAATCGGAGCACTGTCGACCATCTACATCAATAATTTGAATATATTCCCCGGCTTTGACTTCATACGCCTGGGCGGTTGAGGCGTCAATTCGAATACTTTGGCTTTCGTCAGCCAACGGATCGGGCAACTCATTGGTGACAACCAATTCAGGATTTGCCCTGTTAATGTAAGCGACTAAATCTGTGGGTGGAGACTGCTGATCCGGCGTCATGGGTTCCCCCGGGGCACAAATCAGGCAAACCATTTCAGCTTCGCTGGTCAATATGATACTGGACCCCGCTGGTGTATCGCCGGATAAAACCTCGGCAACAGGAGCGCCGTTTAAATCGATTGAAAAAGATTTAAGTTTACGGCTAATATTTTTCGCTACCAGACTATCACTGTCCAGCATATGAGCCATGCGCTCTCCATTGGTATTTGGTGTAATTCCAAATTGCTCGGTAACCACTTTACTCGAAGAATTAAACCCAAGAATATGAGCGCATTGACGTCCTTCGGGATCAATTAATTCAATTTCATCGCCTTGCAAAATCGGTACAGCAACTACCGCCCCACCACGAACCACATAGCGTTCTCTCCCAATCCATTCTTGACCCAGTCCGGGTTCCCGAAGACTTACAATGCTACTTATATCAACTGTCATTTAATTTCTCAAAATATTTAAAAACTTTCCAAATTTATCTAATACCGGATTGATGAACCTGAAAGTCAAGTATATTCAATTGTTTAATCAGGTTTTGAAGAAATATCCGCAATCAAGTTTGTACAAAAAGTATACCAAATAATCGAAAATTCAGTGGTAGTATACACATTATTCCCTTTTTTCATACTAAAACTTATGTATGGTACTATTTTGGTTCATATCTAATTAATATATCACTTCCCTTCGCTTTCGGACATCCATTTAGCAAACACGCCCAAAATTCATGAATTAGTGCTTTACTACGAAAGATGGGGTGAAAGTAGGCGGTGCCAAAGAATCATTAATTATTTCGGCATCCTCTATTTGTCCTGTAATCATTCTAATTTGAGGTCCGGCATGCGGCACAAAAGGCAGGCCTTCTAATACACGTACCGCCTGATTGATAGATATCCTACCTTGCAATACCGGTGCATCTGTAGGCGCCGCGAGAATTCGTCCACGCCGAATACCGCGATAGACAGCCGGGGTTAGGTAAGTTGAAACGATACCCACAGATTGGTCGCGGGACAATTGCAGAAGAATGCTGATTGCTGCCTCTGCAGTCAATGCATTACCAACGATATAGTCGATATCGCTATATGTTTCCATCGCCTCTTGTACTAACGTTCGTTGTATTTCTTTCCCTGTATCTCCCCACTTAGTCACAACAATTTCTACACTACTGTCCTTAATACCCTGACGAAATCCGTCCTCAATAAATTTAACCCAGCCCGCACCTTGGGGGCCGGGAAACCAGGCTACATTAACTGGCTCAGATTCTTTAGGATGTCGATGGGCAAGAAATTCACCCGTAACTCTTCCCATCTCAGTCCAGGAAACACCGGATTTTGCAGTAATCCCGGCGTTACTGATGTCATTGACGGTTGCCAAAACAGGCATCCTACTTGCTATTTTTAGAATTTCTTCCATCAATCCTTCGAAAGAAACTGTACCAATAATTAACGCATCAACATTTTTGTTGGTGCATTCGACAATTTGTTGTCTCTGTCGCTCAAGATTAGGGTACCCCCCTGCTTCGACTAAAGTAAAATTAACCCCTAAATGGTTTGCTTCTTCTACCATGCCATAGTTGACGTTAAGCCAGTATGCATCTTTTAAATGGGGATAGGCGATACACAAGTTCCAGCGTTTTTTAGGCAATTCCGCACGGCTATAATTGATCTCATGGGTAGGGCTATTGTAATCGAACGGAATTTCCCAAGTTTGCACCGGCCAAAATGACGAATCGTTGTTTTGGGCATGGATTACATTCGCAACCATACTTATGTATACAATAACGACATAAATTAAATAATACGTAACTCGTATGGAAGAAATCGTTTTCAGCATAAAAAGATATTTTATATTTGGATCAAAAACATTGTAACCTTGATTGATCATCAGATACAGGTGGTATAGACATATGAAATTTAACAGCATCGCAAATAAGCTACTCTTCGCATATGGCGCCATTGCGCTGTTATTACTATTAGCCGCTGCGATTGGTCTGGGTGGGTTTCAAAATGTCTCCAATACCCAGGACTCGGTTGTAAATAAAGCTGTTCCCGTTTTGCGAAATGCCCATGAAGTGACTGAGCTAAACTCCCGTTTGAGTGCGATCGTGCAAAGTATGGACAAAGCACTGAGTGATCAACAACGAAAGCAAACTCTAGATTTACTAGATCACCATATACAAGCTTTTTCGCCATTGGTGTCCTCGCTTGAGGATCAGGGAGTCGACAATTACTTTCTCCAATCTATTGAAAACACAGTGGAAAACCTTAGGAAAATTTTGGACGAACGTAATGACCAAATTGGTAACAGGATTCGACTTCAACAACAAATGAAATCTCTGACCGATTTACTTATTACCAATACTGTCGAATTAAACAGTATGGCGAACTCATTAGTTGCGAATGCAGCAGCGACGACAACTGCCGTAACTTCAAGTCTATACGATCTAGTAGAACAACAAGCCCCTCCACCGATTCTATACAATGTTTTTGATCGGCTAGTCGAAATCGATATTGACGCACTTGAGCGGATGTACGAATTACGGCAAAGTAGCGCTAGTCTCAGCCAGATTATTAATCGGGTATCAAAAGAAACCAAAATTTCGACAATCGACGCGACAGAACAACGCGCAATAAATATTGTCTCGATATTGAAACGTAGAATTAATGAAATCAACGACCCACACCGTAAACGGCGGGCAGGCGAGCTACTGCAGTCGATGCACCTGGATGCAGGCCCAATCAATATCAGTAATATATTCACTACCCGCAGATCTTTATTAGAAGCCCATAGCACATTAATAGAATCCGAACAGCGCTATCAATCTGAGGCGGACAGGCTAAATGTTATCGTCAGCGAGCTCTCCAGTACCAGTGGTCGGGTATTAACTGAGGCCAGCGCAGCCGCCAGGCGGTCACTCAACGACAGTCGACAAACCTTTTTTCTTAGTGCACTAGTCGCGCTTGTATTGATGGCATTTATATTATGGCGTTATGTCCACCATGATGTCATCCGCCGACTGCTTGGCTTGAAGGAAGCAACGCTGTCCATTGCAGGTGGAAATCTGGACCACCCCGTAGACGCCTCTGGGAATGACGAAGTTAGCAAAATGGCTCAAGCGCTCTGGTTGTTTCGTGACAATGCAATTGCCAAAGAAGAGCTAAACGAGGAACTTAACCAATATAAAGATAACCTGGAGGTTACGGTCCAAGAAAGAACATTACAACTTGAACAAGCAAATCAGCGACTGGCCGAAGAAGTTGCACAACACGACGTCGCCAGAGAGAGAGCGGAACATGCCAATCAGGCAAAAACTGACTTTCTTGCTACGATCAGTCACGAACTACGTACGCCCTTGAGTGGCGCTTTGGGCACACTAAATTTATTAAGTCAAACCAATTTGAGTTCCAAACAAACTCAATATCTCAATGCCGTAGATACTGCAAATTCTCTTTTGCTGAATATTCTCGATAATGTCTTAGGATATTCCCAGGTACGAGCAGGGAAAATAGAAGTAGAATTCAATAGTTTCGATCTACACCGACTGGTAACGAATCTGGTTAGTGTAATGGAAGCTTCCGCTCGTGAAAAAGGCAACAAGATATTTTTGAAAATTAATTGCGAGCTACCACCTCAACTCAAGGGGGATTCTGGCAAACTGAACCAGATCCTAATGAATTTACTTGGGAATGCTGCCAAGTTTACTGAGAATGGAGAAATAACGCTTTCAGTAAATTTACTGGAAAGCAGCAACAAAGTTTTTAAATTCATGTTTGAAGTGCGTGACACAGGAATTGGAATTGAGACCCAACACAAGGAAGAGTTGTTTAAGGCCTTTACTCAAGCAGATAACTCAATCTCGCGCAGCTACGGTGGTGTTGGGCTCGGGCTTGCAATTTGCCGCAGGCTGGTTAACAAAATGGGTGGAAATATCGAACTTGAAAGCGAACTGAATATTGGGACCGTAGTACGATTTGATCTACCATTTGGTGCTACCAAAGCGATACCCAAAAAAATTTCAAAATCTGTTGTTAAGAGCTCACCGGGCCGTAAAATTCTGGTGATAGAAGATGATCCTACTAATATGGAAGTTGCTCAGCAGTATCTGATCCAGAGTGGTTACTATGTTACTACCGCTAGTAATGGTGAATCGGCTTTGACTCAGATGGAGTCTGTATTGCCCGATCTGGCATTACTCGACATAAGTTTGCCTGGTATAGACGGCCTTGAAGTACTCAAAAGAATTCGCAAACATAATATTAAAGAAATCCGCAATATGCCGGTGATTGCAATGTCTGCACATGTTTTTGAAGAAGAAGTACAACAATACCTGGCTGCCGGGATGGATGGCTTTCTGGGCAAGCCGTTTACAATTGATGATTTGAACAACGCTGTCAACCAAGTTAGCATCGGCGATGTTTTTGTTAGCAAAAGTCAACCAGAAACATATCAGATTGATTCGTGGCGCCGCAGAATAATTATTGACGGATCCATAATACGAAATGATATTGAACTGCTGGGGCAAGAAAAAGTATCCCAATTACTTGGCGTGTTTAAAAAGAGTGGCAATCGCTATCTCGAACAAATAGCGGCTTGCATAGCTGAAGAAAACAGCCGGGAAATTTCCAATGTCGCACATCGAATGAAAAGTGCTTCGGGAAATTTTGGATTTTTACGTCTCTCTGCGTTGTTGCATATTGTGGAGAACGATGAAAATCAACAGACGAGTCAACTGGAAGAAATTACGCCTCTATTTTATGAATCTATTAGAGCTGCAGATGAGTTGATTGAATCGACCACCGTATCACAGAACATGTAACCTTCACCATGTACTGTCTTGATTATCGTAGGCTTTGCTGGATCCAACTCGAGTTTCAGTCGCAAACGCCGAATTAGTACATCAATAGTTCTGTCACCCGGATTCCAGGCGCGATGGGTAACCTTATACATCAAGCGGTCCCTTGATAACATGGTTCCAGGAAATTTTGTGAATATATCTAACAATTCAAGTTCGGCTCGCGTCAATTCAAATATGCGACCATCTGCTGCGATGAGAACTCGTCGTAACATATCAAGTTGCCAACCGGAAAACTCCCGAACTGCCTTTGGCTTTGATTGACCGCTTAGAGTTCGACGGAGAAGCCCTTTTACCCTCGCTAACAGTTCGCGTGGATTATACGGCTTAACCATGTAGTCGTCCGCCCCAATCTCAAGCCCGATAATTCGATCAACATCTTCACTTCGACCGGAAACAAATATAATTCCGATATCTAATTTGGCACGAATTTCTCGAGCAAGTGTCAACCCGTCTCCCTCGGGTAGATTTATATCGAGTATCACAAGATCAACATTGTTGCGCCCCATTTGATGATTACATTCAGACGCCGTGGTTGCAGTCAATACTCGATAACCCTCTTTTTCGAAATACGCCGCCATTTTCTCACGGGTGGCCTCATCATCCTCAACAACTAGCAGTGTGGCCTCATCTTTAGGTAATGGTTGGGAGGAAATCATAACTTGTTAACATTATTAACTTATTTAGAACATTTTTTAACAAACATAGTAAATCTGATTCTTATTAGAATACTAACATACTCGTGCTAATAGCTCGGTTAAGGATAGGGAAATAGTCGGGATGTAATCAGAAGATTTTTGTGTTTGCTTACGCACTGACCAATTCCTATTTCGGGTTATTTTAATATTATTCATGTATTGTGATGATTATCAACTGATATTCATCATTAAAGGAGGATTTAACTTTAGAGTGCTATAAAACTAGTTCGTCAAAAGGTAGCGTAGTATCTTTATATGGACCCCCTTTTTTGAATTATCGATAAAACTAACGAGGAGAAACCCTTAAATGAAATTAAGTAAATCAATATCAATCCGGGCAATGGTTCTTGCCGGTTGTGTTTCACTGCTCGCTGCAACAGGTGTTGCAAGAGCACAAGACAGCTCCGAACCGATTGTTATCCCGCTACACAACTGGTCAAGCCAAATTGTTATGGCTTACGTTATTGGTGGCATGTTTGAAAGCATGGGCAGTAACGTTGAATACGTACCTGCGGATACTCAAGCGGTATACGAATCTATTCGTAACGGTGACGTAACAATTTCACACGAAGTATGGCAATCCACTTTTGGTGCGTCATTTTACAATGCGATGGGCGCGGGTGGGCTAATTGACGCCGGTACTCATTCTGCATCAACGCTTGAAGAAATGGGTGTACCAACCTGGGTTATCGACGATGGTCTATGCCCTGGCCTTCCTAACTGGGAAGCACTTAAAGATTGTTCTGCAAACTTCACGACTCCTGATTCAGAAGGAAAAGGTCGTTGGTTAGAAGGCCCACAAAGCTGGCACGGTGACTTAATGCCAGAGCGTATTGCAGCGCTTGGTCTTGGTGATACCTGGGTTGTTAAATTTGCCGGCGGTGCTGATGCGCTTTGGGCTGAATTGGCTGCTGCCAAGAAAGAAGGTCGCGGTACTGTAATCTTCAACTGGACTCCAAACTTCACTGATGCTGAAGGTTTCACCTTCATCGAGTTCCCTCCATATTTCGATGGTTGCCGTGTTGCTGACGGTGGTGACGGAAGTTGTGGTTCACCTAAAGGCTGGTTGAAAAAAGCAGCGAACTATAAGTTCCCTAAAACTCACCCTGCTGCCTACAAAGCATTCTCACAACTGTCTTTCTCAACAACTCAAGTCGGTCAAATGGCTGCTTTAGTTGATAGTGACGGAATGGATCATGCCGATGCGGGTGCTAAATGGTTGGCAGACAATGAAGATGTTTGGAAAGGTTGGACTAATTAATCAACCGGAATATTGGACGAAATATTAACGTCTAAACTATTTAAACCCCCTGGCGAGATTTCGAACCAGGGGGTTTTTTTCTTAAAACTTATAATTATGGGTTTTTCTACATCTTTTTTAATATCTAATTATCAAATAATCTATAATTTTAAATTTTCCCCAGTTACTAAAATATGGTAGCTTTACAACCTAATATAACAATACTAGAGTACGCTCATGTCATCCCAACCCGAAACCTCAATCTCAAATGAACCCGTAATCCGATGCGAATCGGTTTATATGATTTTTGGCGACAATGCGAAAAGCATGCTGGAAAGCTCAGGTGGTGTGGTCGATCATGGAAAATTTCAGGAAGCCGGCTGCATTGTCGGTGTTAATAACGCATCTTTTGAGGTTCATAAGGGAGAGTTGCTCATTATTATGGGTTTGTCCGGGTCTGGGAAGTCGACACTGATGCGATGTATTGCAAGGCTGAATGAAGCCACCGCCGGAAAAATCTACATCGAAGGTCAAGATATCCTGTCGTTGAACAATAAAGATCTGATCGAATTGCGCCGTAGCAAAATGGGTATGGTCTTCCAAAGCTTCGCTTTGTTGCCCCACAAAACCGTGCTGGAAAATATAGCCTTTCCATTGCAGGTAAAGGGAGTTAGCACCAAAGACAGCATAGACCGCGCCAAGGAAATGGTGGATCTGGTGAGCCTGACCGGACGGGAAAACTATTTCCCGCGAGAGCTTTCGGGTGGTCAGCAGCAGCGAGTGGGGATCGCCCGTTCCCTTGCCATTGAACCTGATATCTGGTTCCTCGACGAACCCTTTTCTGCTCTTGATCCGCTAATTCGAAAAGAAATGCAGGATGAGTTCTTACGACTTCAGGATGTACTTGCAAAAACCATTCTGTTTGTGACCCATGACTTCGACGAAGCGTTACGACTGGCTGACCGAATCGCTATTATGAAAGACGGCATTATTGAACAACTCGACACACCTGCAAATATCGTCCTCAATCCCGCCACCGAATACGTGAGAAAATTTACCGAAGAAGTACCACGGGAAAAAGTTCTGAGGATCAAGTCAGTAATGGATCCATACGACTCCAAAGAAGATCACAGCGATTTAAAGGTGTCACAAGACGCCATCATAGAAACTGTGGCCGAATCTATTCTAAACTCCAAACGACCAGTCGCCGTTATCGATGATGCAGGCGAGTTCGTGGGGTCACTGCATGCGTCCAAGGTGATCAGTATTCTGTTCGGTAGCCATGCCGATCATTCTACCGAACAAACCTCATGATTGATGCAAAAAACATGATTGACGAGTTCCGCGAACGAAAGTTTCTGCAATTTTTGCTGCTGCTATTTGTATTTGCATTGCTATGTATTTTTGTCGCACCATCTGAAGGTAATCTGCTCTGGCGATTACCACCGTTAATCGCTGAATTTCCGATCTGGATAAACGATTCGGTTAGATACGTCATGTTTGATTGGTGGCCAATCCAAGTTTACGATCCAGATATCGAAGAATACGAAAATAGCCCGTTGATGAAGGAATTTACCAGGGTAGCTTCCGGATTCATATTATTTCTTATTGAATTTATCCGCGAAATATTTCTGGGTGGCGTTAAAACCATTGTTACGTTTAGCGGATGGGATTGGGCCACTGCAAATCCCTGGGCCAGGTGGCCTGCATTACCATGGACCGTGATTGCTGGCGGCGCGGCCATACTGGGTTATTCATTAGGTGGTGTACGATTAGGTGCATTTGTTGGATTGTCTTTTGTTTATTTGGCGGTATTCGGGCAATGGGAACCGTCGATGCAGACATTGTCCTTTGTGCTCATTGCTGCACCGGTGTCCGTTTTCTTAGGCCTGGTCCTTGGAATTTGGGGGTTTAAAAGTAAAAGGGCGGAAGCGGTTATGCTCCCTTTGCTGAACATGGCGCAAATTGTTCCTGCATTCTCGTATCTCATACCAGTCATGGTGTTTTTCGGGATAGGAGACCATGCAGGTGCTATTGCAACCATAATTTTTGCCACTCCTCCCATGGTTCGCTTGACCATATTGGGTCTTAAAAAAGTACCTCCAGAAGTAACGGAAGCCGGCCTGATGAACGGTTGTACCGATCGGCAACTATTGCTTAAGGTTCAGATTACCACTGCCCGTCGGGATATCCTGATCGGCGTGAACCAGGCGATCATGCAATGCTTGGCCATGGTGGTCATCGCTTCTCTGATTGGCGCAAAGGGACTGGGTAATAATTTACTCATCGCCTTGAATAGTTTAAGGATTGGACTGGCACTGGAACTCGGAGTGTGCATTGTCCTGATTGCCATTGTTCTCGACCGATTGTCTCTTGCCTGGGCCAACAAACAGATTGATTATTTTGCCGACTTATCATTTACTCAAAGACATAAATATCCTTTGATGTTTGTTGGTGTTTTCGTTGTTGGTGTCATCCTCGCCATAATTGGTAAATTTATTTTCAAAGAAGGATTTAACTATCTGTACCTGATACCACACAACAAAGGCATCTCCACCGCACCGTTTTGGCAAGCCGGGGTTGATTGGGTTTGGGATACATTTTTCTACGTGCTAAAAGATTTCAATGTATGGTTTATCACCAGCGTGCTCATACCAACCAAGAAAGCTTATTTAGCCATGCCCGTGGTAGCAACGTTTACGTTGACGATGGGAGTCGGCTATATTATTGGTGGAACTCGTTCTGCACTTATCATCGGTGGGTTGTTATTATTTATCGCATTAACCGAATGGTGGGATAGAGCGTTAATTACTTCTTATATTGTCACACTCAGCGTTATCATTTCTGGGTTTATTGGCATTGTTAGCGGCACTATTTGTGCACAACATCCCAAGAGTACCGCTTTTATGCTAACGGTTTGTGACACGTTTCAGACTTTTCCTTCGTTTATCTATCTGATACCAGTAATAATGTTGTTTGGTGTAACCGATACATCAGTTCTGATCGCCATTGTTATTTATGCATCGGTTCCAGCTACGCGCTACACCATACAAGGATTGCTGAGTGTCCCCCCATCTTTACAAGATGCGGGTTCGATGTCTGGCGTGAGTCGGATACAACGCTATCTATCTATTGAGTTGCCTATGTCCTTTCCCCACATTGCTCTGGGAATAAATCAAACTGTTGTTTTCGCCCTGGCGATGGTAATTATCGGCTCGATGATTGGTACCGATGATCTGGGTCAATTAATACTAGGGGCACTTTCAGATCGAAGAGGTATTGGTAACGGCATAGTATTGGGAGTCTGCGTCGCGTTCATCGGTCTTGCGGCTGATCAAATTATTCGCACCTGGGCGGATCAAAGAAAGAAAGCCCTTGGAATGCTCTAATATTTAATCTGTAAAACAAGAACAATCAAAACTTATGATCGAGAATATTTTGCTTGCAGTTGATGGGTCACCTCAGTCTTCTAAAGCCGTGAAAATTGCTTCAGAAATTTCTCAAGGTGTTAGTGCAAAACTGATTCTTCTACATGTGGTCAAACAGGATGAATTGCCAGAAGTAATGAAACAATTCATCAAGAGTGAACACCTTCCTGGAACAGATATTGACGTGCTGGTAAACGCTGCGCAGCATATGTTGAAAGGCGAAGTTGAAAACGCACGCGAGGCAGGTGTTTCAGAGGTTGAAGTTGAGGTAGAACAAGGATCTATTGCTCGAACTATTATTGCCACCGCAGAACGTCATAAAGCGGACATGATTGTTCTTGGGTCAAGAGGTATGGGGGATATAGAGGGACTGTTACGCGGTGGCGTGTCCCATCGAGTTGAAATTCTTGCAAAATGCCCCGTTCTAATTGTCAAATAACAAAAGCCGCTACACCGGCATTGTAATGAGGCATTCTGCAGATTAATGTTCTGCTTTAGCCAGTAATTTCTCAAGTAGTCCCAGGTCAATATTTCCGCCACTCACAACACAAACAGATTTCCCCTCAGTTTGTTTTTCATTTTTTTGATCTAACCAAGCGGCAAAAGTTGTTGCACCACTCGGTTCTACCATTAACCGAATTTCCTTTAACATTTTTACCGTTGCTTCTAAAATTTGTGACTCATTAACAGTCACAATCTCATCTACAAATTCTTGAATAATTGGAAAGGTTAAGCTCCCAGGCTGGGTAACGCGCATCCCATCGGCTATGGTACTTTTAGCCTGTTCTTTTGGAATCGATTGAATTTTTCCACTGGCAAAGCTCAATTGTGTGTCGTTAGCCAATTCTGGCTCTACACCGATAATTTGTATGTTTGGATTTAATCTCTTTAGGCCAATTGCAATTCCTGAAATTAAGCCCCCGCCGCCTATGGGAACTAACACGGTGTTAACATTTTTACACTGATCAAAAATCTCCAGTCCCACCGTTCCCTGGCCTGCAATTACTAACTCGTCGTCGTAAGGAGGAATCGCGACATACCCATGTTGTTTCGACAACTCATCCATAATTGTTTTCATTTCAACTTCGGCGCCATCCTCAACAAGAATAATCTCTGCGCCAAAGCTTTTTGTATTCTGGATTTTTATCGCAGGTGCAACTGCTGGCATTACCACAGTGGATTTAACGCCCAGCGCTCTTGCACTATAAGCTACTGCCTGTGCGTGATTTCCACTCGAATGGGCGACGATTCCCCTAGACTTTTCTTCATCACTAAGTGATGATATTTTGTTGTAGGCACCACGTATTTTAAAAGCACCAATGGGCTGTAAATTTTCGGGTTTAAAATATAATTGTCTTAGGTTGCATGAACCGTGGTATGGAATCAGTGGGGTCTCAATTGCGGTACCAGAAATCCTTTTTTTCGCTTGCCGTATATCTTCAATTGTTACCATGACAAAGTATTACTTGCTCCGACCTTATATAAAGTTAGACCGTTGTTGCATTAGACAATTGAGCAAATTTCTAAATATCGCTGTACCACATTCTCTATCCCTTGTTCGATACATTCAACAGTCAACGCGTGCCCGATGGATACTTCGAGAATGTCTCTTATCTCCAGGAATCGGGACAGATTTTGTAGATCCAGGTCATGACCCGCATTAACGCCTAATCCTAACGACTGGGCTAATTCAGCTGATATTCTATAGTTATCAAATACTTCCTGGCTATTACTAGTGTCAAATGTTTCCGCAAAATGCTCAGTGTATAACTCAATTCGATCGCATCCTATTTTTCCCGCAGCGGTGATTTCTGTTTCATCCGGATCGATAAAAAGCGAACTGCGAACCCCAGCGTTTCCAATTCGCTCCAGGCTGGGAGTCAAAATTGTCCTGAAGTCATCAACCCGCCAACCATGATCGGAAGTCAGTTGATTAACATCGTCTGGAACCAACGTACATTGATCGGGTTTGACCCGCTCGATAAGCCTGAGAAAATCATCTGACGGATAACCTTCGATATTGAATTCAATTTTGGGATAGTTTGTTAATAGCTCGCCAAGTTCCACTGCATCCATTTTTGTTGCATGCCGTTCATCTTGCCTTGGATGAATTGTTATTCCATGAACACCCAGTTTAATAAATTTTCGAGCATATTCGACGACATTTGGATAGTCCCTGCCCCGAGAATTTCTAAGTAATGCAATTTTGTTCAGATTAACACTTAATTTAGTCACGATTTACGCTCCGCTAGATTCAAACTTGGATGCCCCCCAGTCGGGCATAAATCCAACCATAGACACTACCCCAGGCATTGCAGGATTAAATAACGAATTATGCCAGTAGGTGGCCTGGTATTTCGATTCTTCTATTCCCAGAGCACGAGTGGCACAGGTCAAATGATAACCTTGATTTCCCTGTTCAAAATCAAGTACACAGGTCTTCGCGTCGACAATTTGATTCGCCAGATCACTTTCCAGTGAAAATACACCGATTAGCTCTTCATCAAATTCATCGGGGATTTGGTAAAAATATTCGGATAGTACCTTTATCGCATCTTCCTGACGGGCCTGGGGATCCTGGGTTTTTTGCATCATAAAATTGAATTCCCGAGTATCATCTTCGCTATCCGACTTAACAAGTTGAACAGTAATGGGTCCCAAATTCTGGTTTACGATTTTTAACTCTGGGCGAACTCCAGTGGATAACTTTCCTTCATTCTTGCGCACAGCATACTGTCGAATTCGGCATTGCCAGCCGATAAATTGTTTACGCAGATTTTCTGGTGTGATTTGATCCATGGATTAAGTAACAACGAATATTAAATAATTATATTGGCGGATATTACGAAATACAGACCCGCTTGTCATCTTATAGACACAGGAGAATAGACTCACTGTAATAACTAGCTTAATCACAAGTCACCGTCTGTGATCCAAATACCCATCCCAGGTAGTTGGATTCCATTCCATCAGATTGCAATTTTCCAAGTATAATAGGAATTCCACAAATAAAATATTAAATGGATTCTGGCATAGATCAAACTGATAACAATATTCTATAAATTTATTTCCCGTATTAGCGACATACGACCGACCGCCATGGACGGTGGGAGTGCCGCCTGTCCTCGCGCAAGCGGGGAACCACGAAATTAATCAGCAAAAATCGGCCTATACGCCATAGCCTGCCCCTGATACCCAGTCAAGCTGGGCACAAGCTCTGATCAGGGGGGGAGTGGACCCGCAGGCTATCCTCCCACTCCGTCATTCCGGAAGGTCGGAGACCTATTCGGAATCCACCTGTCCTGAGCCTTGGCGAAGGATCCATCCAACAATAAGGCCAAATCTTGACAAGCTCTCAGCTCCAAGCATGGATCCCGGATACCCTTTCAGGGTTCCGGGATGACGTCCCGTAATGTCATTCTGAGCGCAGCGCAGAATCCATTCTTAACCACCACGAAACATCGACCAATGGATCCTTCATCGCTACACGATTCAGGATGACGGCAGGGAATGGCGAGTTAGGATGACCACTGTTTTATACCCCGCGGCTACGACCGCCATAGCCTGCCCCTGACTCCGATCAGGGGGATGGCGGAAGTGCCGGTTTTGCAGGAGCAAAAACCGGCACGTACATCCTGTACATGCGCCGCTCCTGCGCGTCCCTGCGCCCGCGGCATACCGTACATCCTGTACATGCGCCGCTCCTGCGCGTCCCTGCGCCCGCGGCATACCGTACATCCTGTACATAAAAAACGCGAGATATTAATCTCGCGCCTTCAAAGGAGAATAATACTAAATCAAAAAAATTTATAGCCGCTAATTGATCCGAAGCGTTGAATAAGGTTCAATTATATAAAAATCTTTACTCGTCATTAACTCCACGGAAATGGGCTGTTAGATACGGGATGCAGTTTGCCTTCGGCGTAACGAGAATACCGGAAAGGTTCGAGTAAGGCACTGGTCGTATCACAAATCTCATTCGCTACCAGTTTGCCGACTCCAAGCATTTTGTAGCCATGATTAGAGTCCGCGATCATATAGCAATTCTCTCTAATAACATCAAATACCGGAAAGCTATCGGGTGTAAATGCACCTATACCACCGGAGGGTTCGTTTTTGTATTTGGGTATTTGCCCTTCGAAACGTTTTTGACAGTGGGCCAGTGCTGAGCACCACATATGTGCGAAATCGTCGCCGACAACAAATTCCGGGGATTCAGGTCCATAGGGATCAACCTGAACCATATCTGGGTCAGTTTGGACCTTGAAAGGTGCTGCACCCCCTTGAATACCACCGAAATTGTAATCTGGCTTGTAATAGATTCCCCACATTTCATCCGTGATTAAAGAGCCATCGACGTCTGAGTAGAGCGGTGCATCTGAATCAACATGGATAACTGGCGGGAAAAAGTCGTCATTGGTTCTGTGTAATGCAGGGTCAATTCCTAAAGTCCCTTCCTGTAGTGACCAGTAAATCCACATCGGCACATCTTTATGCATCGTCCCATTCGCACCTTTAATATCAACAGTTTTTGGCATTTCCAACATATCCCACATTGTCTTCGCCCAGGGTCCCGCACCGAGCACGACATAGTCGCACTCAATATCACCTTTGTCCGTTTCTACTGCCGTTATCGCGGCACTGCCACTTGCACTTTTAAAACCCGTAACTGTACATCCGGTCATGATTCGTACGCCTTCGAGCTCTGCCTTATTTGCTAAACCAAAAATCATACCGGTGTTGTTGGAATAACCGCCAGGCTTTTCGTGCAGGACCGAAGTAATCCCTTGAGCCTGCCAATCGTAGAACATATTCTTCATGTACTTGTTGCAGTCTTTTTCCCCTTCAATAAACTCCGACTCATAGTCCAAATCTTTCTGCTGCTTTGCTATTGACGCAACATCCTCATGCATCGATTCTGGGCTAATTTGCATATACCCCACCGCATGATAAGCGTATGCCTCTGGATCACTTTCCCATACGGTTACGCTTTGTGCCATGAGCTCGCGCATGGCTGGCTGAAAGTAATTATTTCGCACTACGCCGCAGGCTATACCGGAAGCACCGGCTGCGATCGCAGTCTTGTCTACCACAAGGATATCTTTACCACTGCCACGACCACGTGATTTTAATTCCAATGCGAGGTGGTAAGCCGTGCTAAGGCCGTGGATGCCGGCACCGACAACTAGATATTTAGTATGACTGGGGAATGCCATGGGTTATTTTCTCTTGTTTAATTTATGAACTAATCTAAGTAAATCAATAGTCGATTACTAATAAATAGATATACAGCTATCAGTCACCAATAGACTCACCGATGACCTCGCCTTCGGTCGTGCTGGGTGGAGATACGACGTATTTACTAAATTTCTTCAGTACCTCTGAACGCACAGTAGCGGATGCTGCATCAGCTTGCTCCTTGTTCTCGTAACGACTGACATAAGCAATACTTCGCGGTCCCACTCGCACCGCCATCAACCCAAGTGCGCCTAACTCGCGATATTTGGGTATTAATTCATCAACGTATGCTTTTCCTATGGATTCAACCGACGCTTGATCTTTATATTCGAGTGTAGTTATTCTGCAATAAGTCATTAGTTTTCTCTGTTTTGGATGTGTGCCTTAAATTCTAGTTAATACATTGTCAGGATTAGAACTTTTTGTAGGCATTAGTTAAATCAACCATGGGATGGCTCTTGGACATTTGAAACTTGATCAATAGCTCCCGCGCAATCATATCCCGATCCTGCTGATTATCCGGCAATTTTATGGTTTCCGGAATTTGCACCCAACCATTAATATTGCGATCGAATACCGCAGGCTTGCCTTCTTCATAACCCATGTGAACATCTTCCAGCCAGTTTAGATCCTGCCAACCCATGATATCCATATATTTTTTCAGGAAATCTGTACAACGATCCATATCAGGTACCAGATTTACGTCATATCGATATCCGATATGCTGACCAATATCTTTTTCACGAGCAGAATCCAGGCCATCTGATTCAATAAATTTATCTACATCTTTACTCATCTTTATACCTCCTAGAAACGTGTCATGTCTGGACGGCCAACGGTGTGTTGGGTACCAGCGAGAGGAACCTGTGCCAAAGCAGAGGCTTCCATGGTTAATGCGGCCAGATCTTCAGGCTCTAGCGAGTGGATATTTGTTTTACCACATGCTCGTGCCAGAAGTTGGGCTTCAATGGTCAGTGTATGCAAGAAGTTATATACCCTTTCTGCGGCCGCATCAGGGTTTAATCGCTTACGCAGAGTTGGGTCCTGGGTTGCAACCCCTACTGGGCAACGTCCGGTATGACAGTGATAACAGTGCCCTGCTTCCACACCCATTTCTTTCTCAAAATCCGCTTCGGGGATATCTTTGTTACAGTTCAACGCCATTAACGCGGAATGTCCAATTGCTACGGCATCCGCACCAAGAGCTAATGCTTTAGCAAGGTCACCGCCATTTCGAATACCACCTGCATAGACCAGAGAAATTTCTCCCGACTTACCGACGTCCTCAATTGCACGTCGCGCCTGGCGAATCGCTGCAATGCCGGGAACACCGGTTTCTTCGGTAGCCAGGTGAGGGCCCGCCCCTGTTCCACCTTCCATGCCATCAATATAAATTGAATCGGGGCCGGTTTTAGCCGCCATACGAACATCATCATAAACCCGTGCTGCACCCAGCTTCAATTGAATCGGAATTTCGCCATTGGTGGCTTCTCGGATTTCATTGATTTTTAATGCCAGGTCATCAGGACCTAACCAGTCAGGATGGCGTGCAGGTGAACGTTGGTCGATACCAGCTGGTAATGAACGCATCTCAGCTACCTGGTCGGTTACTTTCTGACCCATTAAATGGCCGCCTAGACCAACTTTACAGCCCTGGCCGATGAAGAACTCGACGCAATCTGCAAGTCTTAGATGGTTAGGATTAAATCCATAACGGGACTGAATACATTGATACATCCACTTTTCGGAGTATCGTCGTTCATCGGGGATCATGCCGCCTTCACCAGAACAAGTTGCTGTTCCAGCCATGGTTGCACCCCGTGCTAAAGCTGTTTTGGCTTCATAAGACAATGCACCAAAACTCATTCCCGTTATATAAACCGGAATATCAAGCACCATGGGTCGTTTTGCTTTTGGGCCGATGATGGTTTCGGTTAAACATTTTTCCCGATACCCCTCGATTACAAATCGGGTTAGCGTACCCGGCATAAAAGTCAGGTCATCCCAGGTTGGAATTTTTTTGAATAAGGAGAAACCACGCATACGGTAACGACCCAGTTCCGCTTTAATATGGATATCATCCATAACCTCGGGCGGAAACATGAAGCTCTGCCCGAGGTGGTTAGTATCTCTCTTCTGTTTTGATTGTGACTGTTTAGACATAATATTTATTCCAAATTTTTTAGAGAATTAATTTTTTCTCGGAAGGCTCAAGATTGTCGTAGTTCCACAGTTGTTTTCCAGAAACGTACTTCTGCATTTTTTCGACGTCACAGGCCGGTTTAATGTCATACAATGCCAGCTTTTGGGTTAACCATTTCTGGTCGGTTTCAGTCATTTCACCGGGAACACAGTCGACACCAAGATCTTCAACTGTACCGCCCACATAAATGGTTCCGTCGTACATGGAATCGCCAAGGTTTTTGCCAGCGTTACCGCAAATAACCATCCGGCCGCGTTGCATCATAAAACCTGAAAATGCACCGGTTCTACCGCCCACAATAATCGTGCCGCCCTTTTGGTCGATGCCGGTACGGGATCCAACATCACCCTTACAAACCAGATCACCACCACGAATTGCTGCGCCAAATGTTGAACCCGCGTTACCTTCGATGACAACGGTGCCCGCCATCATATTCTCGGCACAAGACCATCCAACCCGACCACTGATTCGAACATTGGGTCCATCAATCAATCCACAGCCAAAATAACCCAGTGAGCCTTCGAAATTCAGATTCATTCGATTGAGCACACCTACACCTACACCGTGTCGTGCACGAGGGTTTTTTATGGTAATTGTGCCGTGACCCGCTTCCATTAACGCCCTGATCTTCAGGTTGATGTCGGTTGTTTCCATTTCCAGAGCATCAAATTCTGCAGTTTTCTTTGGATCAACCTCATGGGACCATGGATAGATAAAATTTTCTTCTTCGGTGGCACTGAAAAAACGCTGCTGTGTCCGGCCAGTTAACTGCTCGGCATGCAGACCCATATCATGGGATTTATGATCTACGCTTGCCATACTCTTACCTCTCCTTCATAGGGATCAAATGTATAAATTTCATCGGGGAAAATACTGCGGATTGAAACTTCTTCAGAGGCCAGCCCAACAAAATCATCACTTTCATATAACACCATGGGCTTTGCCGCCATGACATCTTTTGCCATGCCGAGCTGATCGCTGGTTGCAACCAAATAAGTAAACACACCATCGAGTTCATCAACCGATCGTTTCATGGCTTCTTCCAAATCGTCACCTTCACCCATGCGATCGGCGATAAACACGGCAATCAATTCGGAATCGCAGTTTGACATGAAGCGGTGACCGCGACGTTCCATTTCTCGTCGGAAAGTCCAGTAATTGGTTAACTGGCCATTATGTACCACTGCGACATCGTTAAATGGATATGCCCAATAGGGGTGGGCCGAGCGGATATCGATATCAGACTCAGTAGCCATCCGGGTATGCCCAATGGCATGGGTGCCCTTGAATCCGTTGATGTCGTACTGCTCAGATACCATCGCGGCGTCGCCAAGGTCTTTGATTAATTCCAGTCCTTCACCAATAGATAAAATCTCAACCCCTTCGATATCTTCTACATAATCAGCGAGATTGCGCATATCACCATCGAATGAAAAGGTATAACGGTGGGAATATTCAGTTGCCTCGTCTTTGCTTTTTACTTTCACGCCTAATTTTTCAAGTCGAGCATCAACTTCTTTCTGACGCTCGATCACTTCCTGGTGGATGTCGAATCCCTTTTTCATATCCTCCTGCTCTGCAACTTTGAAGCGCAGGATATATTGGTTTTTCTTTGGTGTACCATACAGCGCATAGCCGGTTGAATCGGGGCCTCGATGCTTCAAAGATTGAAGCATCGACGTCATTTCTGTTCCGATATCCGAACTTTTACCTCTATGAATTAATCCTGCGATACCGCACATTTTAAAATCCTCAGTATTAAAGTTTAATTTGAATAGTAATTTCCATGAAATTCGAGGCGCCTAGGAAATTCAATTAGAATCCCAATTAACGACGCCCCGATTTCAACACCACTGGAGTCTTTCGATATTTTTAAGGTAAGCAGTGCAAATACTGCTCTATATCCCAATCGGTTACTTGATGGTTAAAACGTTCCCATTCGTCATTCTTGTAATGTTGATAAACCTTGTACATTTCTCCGGGCATGGCTGACTTGATGACTTTGTCATTTGCGAGCTCGGTCAAAGCATCACCCAGAGTCATAGGTAATTTTTTAACTTTTTTACCCGCTTCAATTGCTTCATAAATATTACGTTCTTCGGGATCACCTGGATCCAGGTTATTCTCAATACCATCATCAAATGCTTTCAATAGCGCATTACCCATCAAGTATGGATTCACCATTGAATCTACGGATCGATATTCAAATCGACCTGGTGCAGAGACTCTCAGTGCGCAGGTTCTGTTCTGGTATCCCCAGTCAGCAAAAACGGGCGCCCAGAAACCGGTATCCCACAAACGTCGATAAGAGTTTACGGTGGAAGATCCAATTGAAGTTAATGCGCTCAGGTGTTTAATTACACCCCCAATTGAAGCCAGTCCCACAGGACCTGGTTTAGTTGGGTGGTACTTTGGATCAGGCATGAAGTGGTTTTTACCACCCGTAAGATATGAGAACACGTCGTCCATTCCGCAAATTGGATTCTGATGTAATTTATTAACAACATCTTTACCGCCGGTCCAGAGTGATACGTTATGGTGACAACCCGATGCCGAAACATTCATGAACGGTTTGGACATGAAACAGGCATGCAGATTTAATTCACGGCCAACCTGGGCACAAATCTGGCGGTAGGTTGTCAATCGATCCGAGTTTCGTAATACATCATCATACATCCAATTCAGCTCGAGTTGACCTGGCGCATCTTCGTGGTCACCCTGGATCATGTCGTAGCCCATGGCTTGTGAATATTCAACTACTTTCATAAATGCGGGGCGCAATTCTTCGAACTGATCGATGTGATAACAGTACGGTTTGGTCACTCCACCATCTAATTCCTTTTTCTCATTGAGCTTAAGCCACATCATTTCCGGCTCTGTGCCAGCCCTCATATGCATTTTGTGCTTGGCTTCAAATTCTTGCTGAGCGATTCGCAAATTTCCACGGCAATCTGAGGTTAGATGTTTACCTGGATCAACTTTTTCTTCCCGGTTGCGAAAAAGCGTACAATAAATTCGGCCAATACGTTTGTCCCATGGAAATTGACAAAAGGTTTCAGGATCAGCAATACCGATCAATTCTGATGATTCTGCGCCGTATCCGATATAGTCACCGTGCCTGTCAATAAACAAGTTTGCGGTTGAACCATAAACTAACTGGAAACCGCTATTTGCAACTCTTTCCCAGTGATCCGCCGGAATACCTTTACCAACAATTCGTCCAGTAACAGAGACAAATTGAAAATATAAATAGGTAACACCAGTTTGTTTGATTTTTGCACGGACCTGCTTGATCAATTGTTGTCGACCCGGGGCGTTTACATGCCGCTCCAGATCAGTAGACGTCTGTACCCGTGTTGTTGAGCGTTTAGTTGTCGCTTTTTTCTTTGTAGCAGTTTTCTTTTTAGCCATTTTATTCTCCAATAAAAATTCTAGTTTGTGGTGATTTAAAACCTATAGTAATGTATTTTGTTCACACATCGCCAATTATCTCGCTTGCTAAAAAATTAGTATGTGCATACCCGTTCTACCCTGATTGTCAAAATCGAAAAATTTGAACAGTCACTGCATTGGGTTTGTTCTAACTTCTCAATATATAATTATGCAATTATGGTATATTTATTGTATATTTATATCCGCTTAAAACTATACCATTTACTTGAATTTACTTACTATTAGTAATTAAACACTAATCAATGAACATTTGCAATACCAAATTAGCTGATATACAATCTATTTATAGACCATATATGAACCAGGGTTAAATCTCTAAACTTGATTAATTAGTAATTTCAAATTTGCTACTATGGACAATCATCTACAAGCTACAACGGGTGCAGCTGGAATATTTACCCATATTCGTGAAGCAATTATGAGCGGAGATTACGTTTATAACGAACGGCTTCCTTCTGAGCGAGATTTGGCCACACAGTTTGCAGTCGCACGCGGCACGATTCGGGCTGCGCTGGAACAACTGGAACGTGCAAACCTGGTTCGGAAAAAATTTGGCAGTGGTACTTTTATCAATTTCGATAAAAAATTTGACCAGGAAGATATTTCCGAAGAAACCAGTCCACTTGAATTGATAGAAACCCGATTAGCCATTGAACCCCATATTGTGAAATTGGTAGTTGCTAATGCCAACAATCGCGATCTGCGAAAACTCGAAGAGGCCCTGGAACTGGTGGTTAACTCCAAACACGACCCAAACAGTTTTTCGTCTGCAGACGAAGCCTTTCATTTAATGCTCGCACACTGCTCTCAAAACCCGTTGTTAATCTGGATGTATCAGAGGATCAATGATATTCGAAGCCACACTCAGTGGAGCTACAGAAAGAACAATATCCTGACCACTGATAAAATTGGAATGTACAATCAGCAGCACTCCGAATTACTCCAATCCATTATTCGGCGTGATATGGATGGCGCTGCAAATTTAATGATCAGACATCTAAATCAGGCCAAGAGAGATTTGCTCGGCAGTTGAGTGTCCATTTTCAGTCTCTAATCATTCGCTGATCAGGCATTGGGGTATTACGCACATCCTCCTACTCCGTCATTCCAGTATTACGCCTGTCCTCCCATTCCGTAATTTTGAGCTTAGCGCGTCGTCTTGAAAGTAGTGCATCGTCCTGAACGTTAGTGCATCGTCCTGAACGTTAGTGAAGGAAAGGAAAGGAAAGAATCCACTTGTCCGACGAGTGTACGAAAGATCACAACTTCGGTCTATGGACTGTGGATCCTTCAAGCCCGCGGCTTTCAGGACGACGCAACACGTCGTTCTGAACGGAGTAAAGAATCCACTTGTCTGACGAGTGTACGAAAGATTCCAACTTCGGCCTATGGACTATGGATCCTTCGTCGTCCCTCCTCAGGATGACAGCGAGATAAATTATCTAGTCGCTGTCATTCTGAACGGAGTGAAGAATCCACTTGTCCGACGAGTATACGAAAAATTCCAACTTCGGCCTATGGACTGTGGATCCTTCAAGCCCTCGGCTGACCGTTCTGGAAATCAACCCTCCTGCGCATGACCACCATAGCCTGCCCCTGATACCCAGTCAAGCTGGGCACAGGCTCTGATCAGGGGGACGGTGGAAAAATCTTTCTGGAAAAGATTTTCGCGAACGAGGTGGGTCCAAAGGATTCGTATCATGGATGATACAAACAAATGCCGCCTGTCCTCGCCCCCGATCGAGCCGAGGGCAAGCTCCAACGGGGAACCAATTAATTAGACAGCAATTTTCGGCCCCAAGAACGCGATCTGCCTACATCCATGTTGTTCATCGCCGCTCCTGCGCATCCATGCGCCCGCGGCATACCGGCCATTCTGGCCATAAAAAAGCCGCGGTAAACCGCGGCTTTCAATTTAAAAACTTAAGATTGGGTATTAGTTGTGATCTTTTTCTGCAGCGTTTTCAGCTTTTAGCGATACCCAAAGTGGAACCAGGCATACAACCACCATGACCCAGAACCAGAAGACAACGCCACCGGATCCAGCATAGTTGAAGAATGCCGCTGCACCTTCCCAAGTATCAATTGGACTTGAATTAAACATAGTAATAATCTCCGATAGTTAAATTAAGATTTAATTTCTTCTGGATAGGCAACGGCGTTGATTTCAACGTCCATACCTGCTTCCTGAACTGGGTCACTGGCGCGCAGTATCCCCAACTTATTGAAAATCCATGAGAAAACGTAACCTGGTATAAATCCAAGCAATACCATCACAATCATGCCTTTAAACTGGCCCATGAAAGTAATTGCAGGAATGTCAGGACTAAAGGTTGGGTAACCACCCATAAAGATGCCAACCGCTAACAATCCCCAGATTCCACAGATACCGTGCACAGATACCGCACCAACCGCGTCATCAATTCCCATTCGCTCGATGATACCCGCAGCCCATGGGCCGAGAAGTCCACCTGCAAACGCGATAACAAAACACAGTCCGGGATACCACATGTCCAAACCAGCTGCCGCAGATATTACGCCGCATAACGCGCCGGACATCATCCAGAATGGATCTCGGGTCATGGTATAACAGCCGATCATGCCGCCAGCGATAGCCATCAAGGTATTAAAACAGATGGTTGACAGTGTTGTCGGTTGACCGTAAATATTCGCCCAAAGATCAGGATACCAGCTCAAGGCAGTTCCAGGGAAGATAATACAACCTGCAAGGAATCCGAAGAATCCAAATACGATCATCATCAAACCTGCAGCAGTCATTGGGAGGCTGTGTCCCTTTATCACGTTAGGTGTGCCATCCGCATTATACTTACCAACGCGAGGACCGAGATTGAACAAGACGCCCAGGGCAAAGAAACCTGAAATGATGTGTACCACACCAGAGGCACCCATATCGTGGTAGCCCCAGCTGGTAACCATCCAGCCAGCATAGTGCCAGCCCCAGGATGCAGACAGGTTCCAGGCAACAGAACCTAGAATTACAGCCAGTACGATGAAAGCTGCCATTCTGATTCGCTCAATAACTGAGCCAGACATAATGGAAGCGGTAGTACAGGCGAATAAGGTGAACGCACCCCAGAATACGCCAGAGGCATTGTCCTGAAGGTTTGGACCCATGTTGTCACCCCATGGTACACCAGCCGCGCCCGCTTCAAAATCAGGGACGAAGCCATTGGTCATTGCCAGATAAATCCACCAACCAAACATATAGAAGGTTGGAATCATAAATGCAAAGGCAAGGATATTTTTGGTGCCAGATGCCAGAACGTGTTTAACTCTGGAAGCACCCATTTCATACATCATAAAGCCTGCATGAATCATTATCATAATCGCGGTACACCAATAATAATAAATCTCGAGATTTATCATATTAGCGGTTGCCGCTGCCGCTTGTAGTTCTTCTGGAGTCATTTGCTCCCTCCTGTATGGTTATCAAAAAGTGGAGTCGTATACCGGAAAAACTAAAGAGGAAAGTTTTACCCGTTACGACCTAGTTATAATATCTATTACTTTTAGAATCGAAGTAACGGATATCAATTCTACTTGGTAACGAAAAATATAAAAACAGTTTTTTCCCGATTTTGGTCCAAATTTGGTTTAAACTGTCACCTTATCAACTTATCGTTATAATTTAGAAATTTGATAATACATTGATTTAAGAAGCTATTGGATCCTTTTATGATGTAAATTCTACATCACATATTGTCAATTTCTGGGGCTTTTGAATTATCAAATTTACGGTATAATCCCGCCGGTTTCTGCCTCTTACAAACTATGCAAAAACTTAGAAATTCGTCGATTTATCCTTCTCAATGAACCAATTTAGATAAAAATGAAACAATTTTATAAGGCCGTTTTATTCGGTGTCGCCATGATGTTTTTCTCAGCGGCCTATGCCAACCACAACTCAGAAGAAGCACTGGCTGCCCGGGTAGCGGCAGTGGGCACGCTTAACGTTGGTGGAGCCGGTGCAATGACATCTGCGTCAGACGAGCCCCAGGATCCCGAAACCGTATATAACACTACCTGTGGGGTATGCCATAATGCCGGTGTAGCAGGCGCTCCAATTATGGGAGCAGCCGATGATTGGACGGATCGATTGGCCCAGGGTATTGACACATTGGTCGATCATGCCATTATGGGATACACCGGCAGTTCGGGGGTTATGCCACCTAAAGGCGGCAATCCTGCGCTCAGTGATGACACTATCACGGCAACTGTACAGTTCATGGTAGACCAATCGCAATAAAATAGTTATTTGGCGATTTCAATCAACGATTTCAAAAATCGTAAAAATACTAAAGGGTGCAATTGCGCCCTTTTTTAATTTTGTGTTCATGCGAATGCAGCCATTTCAAATTTGTAATTAATTTATAATCTCGGGTGTTTCAAAATGATGGATTCTGAACAATGGTAGACGACAAAATCCTGCTGGCTGACCACAAAGACGGTATCACTTCCCTCATCCTCAATCGCCCGAACCAGTTCAATGCGCTGTCTGCGGAACTGCTGGAAAGACTGGCTGATGAGCTCGATGTAATCGCCGAGGATTCCACCATTCGTGCCGTTGTTATGTCCGCCAATGGTAAGGCTTTTTGTGCTGGTCATGACTTGAAAGAGATGCGCGCCAATGCGGACAAAAAGTCCCAACAGAAATTGTTCAGTAAATGCAGCGAAGTCATGATGAAGATCGTCAACCTGCCCCAACCGGTGATTGCAAAAGTCCAGGGCATGGCCACCGCTGCGGGTTGTCAGCTTGTTGCGACCTGTGATCTGGCCGTCGCTGCAGATCACGTTCAATTTGCGGTGTCGGGGATTAGAGTTGGCCTGTTTTGTTCGACACCTGCTGTTGCCTTGAGCAGGAATATTTCTCGAAAACACGCTATGGAAATGTTAATGACTGGGGAATTTATAGATGCACAAACCGCACTGAACCATGGCTTGATTAATAAAGTTTCAAGCGCGGAAGATCTCGATGCCCAGGTCGATGATCTGGTCAAAAAAATTATTCGTCACCCTCACAGCGTTGTCACCCTGGGTAAAAAAATGTTTTACCAACAGTTAAATCAGGAACTTGGAGCGGCGTATCAAGGGGCTACAGAAACCATTACCAATAACATGATGCTGGAAGAGACCCGAGAAGGAATTGATGCGTTTATTGAAAAGCGAAAACCAGACTGGAAATTATAATTTCCGTTTTACTTTTCCAGCTGTACAGGCTTCATACAATATTAAATATTCGAAATGAAAAAATATAACATCGCGATTCTTGCCGGCGACGGAATTGGTACTGAAATCATGGAGCAGGCTATCAAAGTCCTTGATGCAGTTGAAAATCGAAATAGGGTTTCATTCAATCTTATGCATGGTCAGTTTGGTGCCAGCGCCTGGTTCGAAACCGGAAAAAGTTTCCCCAAAGAGACCATAGAAATGTGCGACAAGGCTGACGCGATTTTAAAAGGCACTATCGGTCTTAGTCATGAGGAATCGAAAAAAATCCCGCTGGACGAACAACCCGAACGCGGCGCATTGTTACCCATGCGTCGTCGATACGATACTTATGCCAATTTCCGACCGGTGTATCTACCCAAAGGACTGTCACACTTCTCACCGCTCAAACCCGAAATAATTAAAGATGGCATAGACCTGTTAATTATTCGGGAATTGGTCGGTGGACTGTATTTTGGAAAGAAACAGTCGGGTGTAAATAAAGAGGGATTGCGTTATGCCAGGGAAACCCTGGAATATGACGAGACACAAATTTTTCGAATTGTAAAAATCGCCTTTGATTCCGCAATGAAACGCAGAAAATTATTGCACAGTATTCACAAGAGTAATGTATTGAAATCCAGCGTGCTGTGGACGGAAATAGTAGGCGAGGTTGCGGTTGACTATCCAGAGGTGGAAGTGCAGCACATGCTGGTGGATGCCGCTGCCACGCACCTGTGCCTGAACCCGGGTCAATTTGACGTCATGGTAATGGAAAATTTGTTTGGCGATATTCTCAGTGACCAGGCAGGGGGAATTTTAGGATCCCTGGGTTTGATGCCATCGGCCTGCATCGGGCCAGACAAAGCCTATTACGAACCGTCCCACGGCTCTGCGCCAGATATCGCCGGGAAAAATATAGCCAACCCCTATTCCATGATCGGATCGGTAGCGATGATGCTGGAAATGTCATTTAACATGGATGGTGAAGCCAAAAACCTTTGGCAGGCAATGGAATCCGTATTTGCAACGGGTTATTCAACTGCAGATCTTTCAAAACCCGGAACTGACGTTACTATGGTGAGCACCAATGAGTTTGGTGATCGGGTTGTATCGGCGTTCGAAAAACTGCCAGTAACAAAATAATTAAAAGGATCATCATCAGTCCAGAAGCAATTTGAATGCGCTGGCCACTGGAACAAGGACCAACAAAATTTTGATAAAACCAGGTGGAGTCTTTATTAACAGATGGGCACCCAGGTAGGAACCCGCAATATTTGCAACCGCCATGGCCATGGCAACTGCCCACCAGACATGACCCCCTAACATTAATATCAACAACGACGATGAATGAATTACCATCATCACTGCTCTGCTGTTGGTAACCGCATGGCGAAGTTCATAACCACGTAAAGCCGACAACGCCAGTACCAGACTGGGGCCGGTACCAATGCCTAAAAACCCACCATATAGCCCTGTACTGGAGCCGATCAGGGCATTAAATTTTGATTTTGACAATCTCGGCGTTGTAGCATGGTCGACCGATCGCGGTGCAAATGCAAAATACACGGCTACTAAAATCAAAATCCAGGGAATTATTTGTTCAATAATTCCGTTCACCGAAAACCATTGCAGCAAGCCCACACCAGCACAGCTTCCTACGAGAGCATAAACCAACAAAGGCCAGATCGCGGCAATATCAAGGAAGCCTTTGCGCAAGTATTGCCAGGCGGCTGTAGAACTGCCGAGTGTATTTTGAAACTTGTTAATGGCAATGGCATTAATTGGCGGAATTCCCAACACCAGCATTAAGGGTACAACAATCATGCCGGCACCACCTGAAATTGCATTCAACAAGCCACCGAAAAATGCAACCAAAGTTAGAATGCTTATAAAGATAGGAGATAATTCCATAATTTAGTTTTAAACGTTATCTGAACACGAGTAAATACGGATTTTTGACAGCAGTATCTTGTTATGCGGCGATTACGACACCTTCGGCTTCTACTTCGGAGCGCGAAGAAATTAATCTGACACCCGGATACACCAGAAATAAAATATTAACGTAGGTCGACAATGTGTAGAACCCTGCTCTTTCCCAAATTACTATGAACTACAACTATGGAGAAAGCAGACGATTTTGTGTATCAAATAATTGTCCCAGAATTGCCCCGAGCAGACGATTCCAAATTGATCAATTGTGGTCTGTCCCGAATTGCGTTACTGAATCTTGACTTCATTGATTAACATTTAAAATTAGACAGTAATTTTTCCAATTGCATACCAGTTTCCTTGTCAATAAGTCGACTCCAATTTAAAGAATAAACACGACTTCTTTCTTTTTTCTTGTTCGTATACATCCATTCTAATTGCCCAGAGGCGTCGAACTTAATTAATCTGCCATTGTTAGTCTCCTCTATCATTACACCTCCATTTTGGTCAAAATCAGCCAGCCCTTGAGTAACAGTATTAATATCATAAATTCTGAAGCTTTCTTTCCAGGGCGATTCCATCCTTCCAGTATCAAAATCGACTATTTTTAGTTCATTGTGTCCGAGCACAATATCTCCAGTAACTCTAGTTGTCCGTCGATTATCAAATATAGATATCCGATGTTGATCCAAAACATCAACATCATGTTGATGCATAATTTCGTCCTGTGTCCACCATATAACCTTATCTGTGGATGGTCTGAACTGAATAATCAAATTCAGGTGACCAAGACTCATAAACACATCATCCTTCTTCCAGTATTTCCCGGTCCTAAAAACGGGTTCAATATCATTTAGATGGGTCCCGTCTATTTGATGTTGATCGTAAACATACATTCGGTTAGCCAAACCACTTTTTTCCAAAATTTTGACTACAGATTTTGAGTACAGGGTTTGTCCGTTTTCGGCAATTTGAACTATGTGATCATCGATATAATTTTTTCCATATGAATCATCCAGGGTTGGGTTGTGAGCAGATGCTGAAGCCCAGAAATTACCCCTGGAATCCACTTGCAAAGAATGATGGTATTGAAAATCGTCATTAAGCCAAATCAATTTTCCACACTCATCAACTTGATACACTGGATTATTTTTAACATGGAAGGTGAGCGACCCATCCAAGGAAAGCCAGGCATGTTGAATTCTAAAAGTTTCGGGCTTACTGGGATGTATTTTCTCTCCGAACCGGATGTTATCACCACTAAAAGGCAGATAATCCTCAATAATCCATTCATGAATTGGTGAGCTGTTGCCCACTTTCCAGAATTCTACGACATTCAACTTTTTAGAACTATTAAATCTGTTTAGCAATAAATAATCTTTGTCGACTAATTTGAAAATTTTGAATCCAGGCGTATTGTTTGGCTCAAATCGAACTTCTTTTGCCGCAAAATTTTGGCTTTCAGGACCATTAATTGCATCCAACGTCAATTCGAATGTTTCACGTATTGAATCAAGTCCCCCGATCATTAAATTGCCAAACTGCGTCTTATCCCCTTTCCTGTTGACTTCAAAATTATAGAAGATTAACAATGATGCGGAAATGATTAGAAGGATTACCGTTATCGCTAGTAGTACCCATAAACTTACTTTTTTATATACGAATTTCTCGATTGGGCTCATGTTCTTGTAAAAAATAATTTAATTAAAACGGATTCTTGCTAACTGATTGTTGATAAATTAATCTGTTACTAAATTACTCCGAACTATTTTACAAATTCAAAACTACAAAATATTTGCCTGACGGATATCTAGTATTGCCGCCTGGTAATAAACCCGGCTTCATTATCAAACTAATTTTAAACTAACGAATAACTGGCAGCTCTCTCTCTGCTCTAACCGTTAGCCACTCGGCTCCATCATCGGTGATCACAATATTTTCCTCATGAACCATTTGTTTGCCCGGTGCAAATGTCATGCCAGGTTCCAGGGTCATGATCATGCCCGATTTCAATTCGGTATTGTCGGTTTCGGTATTTGATGGTCGCTCGGTCAATTCAATTCCCAAACCATGACCCAGCCGGCCGACGTCATTGCCCAGGCTACCGCCAGCCACCATGACATCATTCATGGCATGCCATAAATCTGAGGTAGTGGCCCCTGGGCGCGCGGTCTTGAATCCTGCTTCCGTTGCATCCCATACAATTTCATGGGCACGCTTCATTGCATCATCAGCATGACCAAATGCCCAGTTTCGATCGAAGTCACTAAAATAACCATCGAAAGTTGATCCCGTATCGATGATTAACAGATCACCGTCATCGAGCTTACGGTCCGTGGGCCCCATAATAATACTATGGTATCCACCTGGACCGGAGCCCGCAACCACGTAAGAAACCGAATCGGCACCGTGACCGAGGATTTCCATTTTAAATTTACTGACAACTTCAGCTTCGGTCATACCAATTTTTGCAAACCGCGGCAGGGCCTGAAACGATTGGGAAACAATCTGGCATATAAACCGGGTTTTTTCGATTTCGAGGCTGGATTTAACCATGCGCTGGCTATGCATATTATGTGCGATATCGACAAATTCAAACGCGGTCAACTTGTCCTGCAAAAATTTCAGATTGTTCAATGGCATGCGCACCATACTCTCGGCACCCAGGGTCATGCCAATTTGTCCAAACCGATTAGGTAGATTTTGAAAAACGTCAACCAGCAACGACATACCATCATCTTCGGGACGGGGCGAAGGCCAGCTTCGTATGTCATCAATCCAGGTTTGGGCCATCCCACTAACCCCTATTTCAGGAATAATAGCGATTGGTTTGCCTTCCGCGGGAATAACCAGAAACCAGGGCCGGGTTGGGCTCTGCCAGAACTGGGTCAGGAATCCGGAAAAGTATCGAACATTGGGCTCTGTGGTTAGCAATATGGCATCAATTTTTTCCTTTGCCATGGTTTGTTGCATGATGCTGGTGCGGGTTTCAAACTCACTATGGGGAAATCCCCGTACGGGTATAGTCATTTCTAATTTTTGTGGATTGATGTTAATTTATTTCCCCAATGATATCCCAAACATCATTGTTAATCATCGTTCATGGCATTAACATCGCAGGTTATCCCGCCAACCCCAACATCGACGTCAAGATCAATAAATTAATGGAACAATTTTCAACTATTCCCGCCGGCTTTCAATCAACTCAGGCAACCCTGGAAGATAAAGTCGTGTTTATAACCGGCGCCACTTCAGATTTTGGCCATGCGGTTACCATGGCAATTGCCCGGGCGGGCGGAACAGTATTATTCACTGACCGAAAACAACGTAACATGACAGAACTTTACGATTCAATCTGCGATCAGGGTTGCAAAGAACCCATGATGATTGAATTTGATATGCTGAGTGCGCAAGCCACAGATTTTGCCCAACTTGGCTCATCACTGTTGGAACAGTTTCCCCAAATCCATGGACTGGTTCACTGTGCAATCTGGGGCGCGCCCCTGGCCCCAATCGCCAACGCGGATATGGGTATTTGGGGAAAAGTCTTTGATCAGCAATTAATCAGACCCATGTCGCTGACTCAGGCACTTTTACCCGGCCTTATAAATGCGGATCAGGCATCCATCATATTTACTGTTATGGAAACCGGCAGACAGGGACGCGCTTATTGGGGCCCGGTGAGCGCAGCGTTTGCCGGTATCGAAAATTGCTGCGAGACATTAAGCGCAGAACTTTCCGATCATCAGGTGCGGGTAAACTCCCTGGATCCTGGAAAGGTAAAAACTACGATCAGAAAACAGTTTTACCCGGGAGAAAGCAGCCAATTTTTGAGAGACCCCGCGCATAGCGAAATTACCGATGCCTATGTTTATCTGCTCTGCGATGCGAGTAAAAATCTATCGGCGCAAAGGTTTACCTTGGCCCCTCTGGAGGAATAAAATTCTAATCTAGGGTCGCCTGAAGAACTGTGGCAATCGCATTAAAAATTTAGTGACGAAATACATTGGTGACATATTAAGCCCCAATTTTTTACAAGCATCATAAGATTCCAGATTGCCACGAATGATATTAGCAAGACTGCGATTACTGGAACCACCCATGCGCATTCTGACCCAGGTTTCAGCAACAAACTTAGTTTTGATTTGTTTTACCGCCATGAATTTTGCGGTAATTGCATAATCTGCATGAAATTGATAGTTCAAATCAAAACCACCATATTTTTCATAAATTTCGCGGCGGACATAGAATGTTGGATGAGCAGGCATCCAGCCTTTTTCGAACAACCCCGGCCGATAATCCTGGGACTGCCAGTATCGGACCACGTTATGAATATCATCGGATTTAACATAAACCAGATTAGCGTAAGCGGCCATGATGGTTTGATCTGAAAATACATTACAAATTTTCGATAGAATACTATCGTTATCAAATACATCATCTGCATTCAAAAAACCAATAATGTCTCCGGTTGCCATAGCTATGCCTTTGTTCATGGCATCATAAATTCCCTTATCTGGTTCGATCATCAGCCTGGAAATTTTATCCGCATGACGTTGGAGGATTTCATTGGTTCCATCCGTGGATCCACCATCAATTACAATATGCTCAATTTCATCGTGGTTTTGGCCTTGCACCGAATCCATTGTCTGCTCGATGGTACTCGCAGCATTGAGTACCACGGTAACCACAGATATTTTCATCTTCGACTATTGCTGCGATTTTGGCGGCGACTCGACTTTTTACCCAGCCTTGGGGTTATTACTTTATCCTTGTCAGCATTTTTAGCCAATCGCTCAATTGTTTCAGGGGTTAATTCTATCCAGTCTCCCAGTTTGATTCCCCTGGGTAATGCCACCTTGCCATAGCGAATTCTTGAAAGTCGGCTTAATTGACATCCAATAGCTTCCCACAGTCGGCGGACCTCTCGATACTTACCTTCTTTAACGACCACAGAATACCAGGCGTTACTGCGTTCACCCTGCTGTCGGCGAATGCTATGGAAACGTATGACCTGGTCATCAATTTTTATGCCCTGCTTCAACCGTTCCATAGAATCATCATCCACCTGGCCATATACCCGGCACAAATATTCCCGCTCAATTTCCAGCTTAGGGTGCATCAGGTGATTCGCCAACTCGCCGTCATTGGTAAATAACATCATCCCTCGGGTGTTGATATCCAGCCTCCCTACTGCCACCCATCGTCCGCCTTTGATTATAGGTAAATTGCGAAATACCGTAGGTCGCTTTTTCGGGTCCGAACGGGTACAGATTTCTCCTTCGGGTTTATTGTATAAAATGACGCGTTGCTGGTTTTTTCCTCTTGGATACTTGGGATCAGATTTTCCCGGTTGGGTTTTTATAGGCCGGCCATCGATTTTTATCTGGCTGGTTGGGGTTACGCGATCTCCCAGCTGGGCCACTTTGCCATCAACAGTAATTTTTCCTTGACTAATCCAGTCTTCAATTTTCCGCCTGGAACTAACCCCCAGGGATGCCAGATATTTTTGTAGTCGATCGCCGGATGAGACTACCATCAGGTTTCGGCATCGGGCTCTAAAACTTCCGCTTCAGGGTCATTAGGATCGATTGGGTCTTCCAGGGTTTCGATCATTTCTTCTTCACGATCCACCGCCGAGGACACCCGTTTTTGACTGGCCTCGAGACTTAATTCGAATACATCCCGTTGGTTTTCTTCAACGCCGATTCTGCCTTCCAGTGCAGACAGCACCTCGGGCGGAAGTGGAACATCCAGATCTCTGGAAATTTCCACAAATTCCCGTTGCTCCATTAAGGCTGGCAATTCATTTAATGAAGTCAGATTAAAATAGGATAGAAATTCCGGGGTAGTTCCAAAAAGCGCCGGACGCCCAGGGGTATCCCGCACCCCGATTTGTTTAATCCATTCGCGTTCCAGCAATCGCTGTATGACTTCCACGCTTACCCCAACCCCGCGAATCTCTTCGATATCGCCACGGGTAACCGGTTGCCGATAAGCTATGATGGCGAGGGTTTCGAGCTGGGCCCTTGACAATCGTGGCGGGCGACCAGCCTGGAGTTTTCTAATCCAGTCAGCGTATTTAATTCTTGTCTGAAACCGATAACCACTGCCAATTTTACGCAATTCAATACTTCGATCCTTGCAATCTTCCTGAAGCTCGGCAATTGCCGCTTTGACTTCATCAGCTTCAGGGGCTGAGTCATTTTCGAATAGTGCCTGGATTTTTGCAACATTCAACGGCACATCTGATGTCATCATCACCGCTTCGATAATATTTTTTAATTCACTATTCATTTCGTTCTACTTCTGGCTCTACTCCTGGTTCTAATTCCGGCTCTATTTTGGATTCTGATTAAGATTCAATGTCAGATTCTTCCTGGCCGGCTTCTACACTTTTTATTCGAATGGGTGCAAATGCTTCATTTTGTATAACCACCAACATGTCATCCCGAACCAGTTCCAGTATTGCTATGAAACTGACAACCAGTCCGGGCTTGCCTTCATTCACATCAAAAAGTTCTTCAAATCTTATGAATTGGGTTGAACGAATTCGCTCAAGAATATGGGTCATTTTTTCTCTTACTGTTAGTCCTTCCCTGTTAATGGCAAAATGTTTGTTCAGTGCGGATCTATCCAGCATATTTCTAAACGCCATAGCAAGGTCGTTTAACGAAGCCCGGGCTGCAACTTTCACTGGTGCTGGATCATCGAAATCCATGGTGACCAGATAAAGATCACGTTCGAGTCGCGGTTTTGCATCAATATCCTTTGCAGCCTGATTAAACCGCTCGTATTCCTGCAATCGACGAACCAGGGCAGCCCGTGGGTCCTCTATATCTTCCTCTCCGTCGTCGCTCGAAGGTCGGGGTAACAACATACGGGACTTTATTTCAGCGAGCATTGCTGCCATAAGCAGATATTCCGCCGCCAGGTCCAGGCGGAATTTTCGCATCAACTCTACATAGTCCATATATTGCCGAGTGATTTTTGCAACCGGAATATCCAGAATATCCAGATTCTGTTTTCTGATCAAATACAGCAACAGGTCTAAAGGTCCCTGAAATGTTTCAAGAAATATCTCCAGGGCATCGGGAGGGATAAACAGATCCTGGGGCCATTTATCGAAGACCTCTCCATTGACCAGAACTTCTGTTGGAGTTTCTATACTGTCCTGATTTGCGGGATGATTTACCTGTTTATTTGGAATGCGACCTGCATCCGGGCTGTCATGGTCGGACAGGGTTTGATTTTGTGAGTCTTTCAGGTCACTCATTTATACACTGTGCCCACGACTTCTCTGACAATAGCCATTGTTTCAGATGCAACTTCCCGAGCCCTTTGATTGCCTAAT
This sequence comes from Candidatus Spongiihabitans sp., assembly GCA_965237725.1. Classification (GTDB taxonomy): domain Bacteria; phylum Pseudomonadota; class Gammaproteobacteria; order Arenicellales; family Poriferihabitantaceae. The sequence continues at coordinate 3,585,759 of OZ250151.1, read as the reverse complement.
TCAATCACTTCCCTGACCCGTTCCGGGTTTGATTCATAAGGCTGGGCCCGTTGTCGAATATCTTCTTGCTCTTCAAGTATTTTTTCGATTAAAGGTTTCTTGCACTCCAGACAGCCAAAAGATGCCGCCCGGCAACCCGTTGAAGCCCATTCTTGGGTTTCATTGTCACTGTACACCATATGTAACTGCCAAACCGGACACTTATCCGGATCTCCCGGGTCGGTCAACCGCACCCTGGCGGGATCGGTTGGCATTACCCGGATAGATTGCTCAACACGTTTGGGATCATCTCGCAATGCGATAATATTATCATAGGACTTGGACATTTTTAGCCCATCCAGTCCGGGCATTTTTGCCGCCTCGGTTAACAACGCTTCAGGCTCAGGCAGTATTGATTTACCACGGCCTTCGAGGCTGCCCAATAATAGCTGTTTTTGCTCTGCATTGATGTTTTGCTGATCCTGTATCAAGGCGATTCCCTGTTGCAACGCCCCCTGGTCGCCTTTTTCTGAATACTGTTGCTTGAGCTGATTAAATGTTTTTGCCGCTTTTTTGCCCATTTGTTTAATTCCCTGCTCAACTGCAAGATCAAAACCCGCACCCCGGCCAAAAAAATAATTGAACCGGCGAGCAATTTCCCGGGTCAGCTCTACATGTGGAACCTGGTCCTCCCCAACCGGGACATGGGCTGCTCGATAAATCAAAATATCCGCAGATTGCAAAAGCGGATAGCCTAGAAAACCATAGGTTGCCAGATCTTTTTCCCTTAAATTTTTCTGCTGGTCCTTAAAACTCGGCACCCTTTCCAGCCAACCAAGGGGGGTCACCATGGACAATAGCAGGTGCAATTCCGCATGCTCAGGAACCCGCGACTGGATGAACAGGGTGGCTTGCTCGGGATCAACACCCGCTGCCAGCCAGTCGATCACCATCTCCCAGACATGCTCATTCATGGTCTCCGGCGCGTCATAATGGGTGGTCAGTGCATGCCAATCAGCAACAAAATAAAAACATTCATAATCTTTTTGCATGCGCACCCAGTTTTTCAATACACCATGGTAGTGTCCCAGGTGTAATCGACCGGTTGGCCGCATGCCAGATAAAACCCGATTATTTGATTGGATATTATTTTTCGGGGTGCTTTTAGATTCTGTCTGTTTCATCTCGTCTATTTTAATCCAATGCCGTCACATCACCTTTACCAATTCTGAGAATTTTTGGAATGCCGTCGATTAAATCCACAACCGATGTGGCTTCCAGGCCACAAGGTCCGCCGTCGATCACCAGGTCAACCTCGTGCTCGAGTGTTTCACGAATCTCTTCAGGGTCATTCATCGGATATGCCTGTCCAGGCAGAATCAATGTCGAACTCATTAACGGCTCCTCAAGTTGATCCAGCAACATGCCAACGGTGGGAAAATCCGGGACTCGCAATCCAATTGAACGCCTTTTCGGGTTTTGCAGTCGTCTCGGAACCTCCCGTGTGGCGGCGAGAATAAATGTATATGGCCCAGGAGTAAAGCGTTTCAACAATCGGTAAATATCATTGTCTACTTTCGCGTATAAACTTAATTCTGACAAATCTCTACAAATCAGCGTGAAATTATGATCATCGCCAACTTGACGAATTTTCCTGATCCGTGTCATGGCCTGTTTGTCCCCAATCGCACAACCCAGCGCATAACTGGAATCCGTTGGATATGCAATCACGCCACCGTGTTGGATGATTTCCACAGCTTGATTTATTAGTCGGCCCTGGGGATTATCCGGGTGTATGGAGAAATATTGCGCCATTTACCAAATTTTATTTCGAAGTTTTCTGGGCAAATTTCAGGATTGATCTTTTGGTTTATTAAATCGCCTTCTATTTTTACTTTGACGGCTTCTATTTTTCTTTTTTGATGGGAAAATTTTATCTCCTTGATTTTGGCCCGGCTGGCTGGAGTTAGGGTGTTTTCTCAGCTCATCGATCATATTGCCGCGCTGATTAGACCCACACTCCTGAATCGTCGTCCACCAGTCTGTAATTGCTTTGTCCACTTCACCAATTTCCTGGCGCAACAGCAAAAAGTCGTATGCTGCCCGAAACCGTCGATTCTCCAGCAACCGATTGATGTGTTTCGGCCTGCGATTTTCCAATAAAGTTTGCATTTCCCAGATTTCATTGGCGGGACTACGCACCCGATAAGGTATGGAAACCGATTGGGTTTGATGTTTAAACACCACCTCCCCCGCTGACCAGAATGCCTCATTCCGGTTCACTCCTGCTTTTGTTTGTCGGGCTAATTCCTGTAGAAATGGTGCCCATAACAAAACAGCAAACATATAACCAGCTATTACCGGCTTACCCTGCCCCACCCGGATATCGGTATTGTTTAACGCACTTATAATTAATGATTCGAATTTATCGCCATCATCATGCTCAATTGATTGCAATGTCTGATCAAACAAATATCCAAGCAGTGATGTTTGCCTTAAGAGCTTCCATGATTTAACCGCAGCGGCATGGTGGAACATTTTTAATACTTCATCAAACAGCCGAGCAGCAGGCACATCTTCAAGCAACCTTCCGCACCTCGCAATGGCTGCAGTTATGGATGGCTCGACATTGAGGTCAAGCTTGCCCTGAAATCGAATGACGCGTAACATCCGCACCGGGTCTTCGGCGAAACGAGTGTTGGCGTCACCAATAATTTTCAATGTTCGGGATTTTGCATCTTCTATGCCGTTGACAAAATCCACGACAATTTCTGCTATCGGATCATAGTACAGCGCGTTGATCGTAAAGTCCCTGCGAATAGCATCTGCTTCAATAGTGCCGTAGACATTGTCATCCAGAATTCGACCGCTTTTGCTCGCCTTGGGACTGCCCTTGAATCGACTTTTATTGGCGCTGTCTGGTTTTGCTCTATAGGTCGCTACCTCTATAATTTCCCTTTCGCGACCGCGCCCATAAGTGACATGAACCAGTCGAAATCGACGACCGATTATTCTGGAGCGGCTAAACAGGCCTCGAACTTCTTCCGGGCTAGCATTGGTTGTAACATCAAAATCCTTGGGTAGCTTGCCCATCAATAAGTCCCGAACACAACCGCCTACCAAATAACCGTCGAAACCTGCGGATTGCAGTCCTTCGATGACACTTATGGCATTGTAACTAACTGCGGATCGATCAACACCAAGTGCGGTCGCCGAGTATTGGGTAGGTTTCAAATGAGGTGATTTCCGATTGGAAAGAGAATCCAGGTTCAAAATTGGGACACGCATGTGGCATGGCCCTGGTTGGGTGGCAATGATACCATTTAAGCACTAATAAGTATCAGCTGACTTGGTGAGGATAAAATCGATAACGGTTTTTCACGAATAGTTAAGACTTCGATCGCCCAAACAACAACCCCAAAACAAGCAACATACTGACCAATGCAAGCAACGGTTTTTCCCCAAACATAATGTAAGGCGTCACTCCAGATCTCGGCTGAATTTCTCCAACAACAATGTGTTTCACAAATTGGGGTGCAAAGATGTCTATGCCACCTTTCCAGTTAATCAAGGACGACAAACCATTATTTGAGGAACGAATCATCGGCCGTTCTCCTTCCCGGGAACGGAATCGTGCCATCTGCAATCGCTGGTGGGGCGCAAATGAATCACCAAACCAAACATCTTCGCTGACATTTAATAGCGCGCCGGCGGGTCCCACCTGGTTTCGCCCTTCCCGTGGAAAGGCATCTTCAAAACAGATTGAAACCGCAAATCGATTATCGGCAGCAATAAGGGGCGCCTGGGGTTGCTTCCAGCCGGTGAAATCAGACATCGGAATATTCAACAGGTCTATTAGCGGTCTGAGTAAACCTTGCATCGGAAAATACTCACCAAATGGCACCAGATGTTGTTTCCGGTAAATCATGATTCGATGGGTTACTGCGGCCACGCTATTATAATATTCGGTTACCCCATTTACCTCGTCTCGATGCAGAACACCAAATATGAAGTCCGCCGGGTGGGCTTCAAGATCACGCCAAAAATCGTTTGGAACATTATCAAGATAGTCCGGAACTGCAGCCTCGGGCCAGACAATCAGATCCACATCGCGGTGGGACTGACTCTTTGTCATGTATTCGCTAACGATGCGATTATTCTGATCTTTATCCCATTTTTCAAAAACCGGTACATCATTCTGAATGATGGCAACCGAAATCGGCTCACCCTCGGCCCGGGTCCAGGCGGTTTCATTTAACTGCCATCCAGCAATCCAGATCAAGACCATCACACTCGCAAACACAGAATTGGTCCGAGTGATTTGTCGAATTAAGGTCACCCCGATACCAATTGTCGTCAACACAATAAAACCAACCAGGTATACGCCACCGATGGGGGCGTAGTTGGAAAGCGGCGTGTCAAGATAAGCATATCCGGTTGACAGCCAGGGTAATCCTGAAAACAGCCAGCCCCGTAGCCATTCCAGTAATATCCACAGTCCTGGCATAAACAGGCCAAATCGGGATATGGAATTCCAGGACGAAAAACAACCTTGCAACCATCCACACAGTGAAGGATAAATCGACATGAATGCAACCAAAACGGCAATACAGATTCCTGCAATAACCGGCGGCATGCCACCAAAGGTATGGATACTGATATACATCCATGAAATGCCCATTCCGAACATACCCAAGCCAAATACAAAGCCATACCAGGCCGCGCTTTTACGACTACTCTCGCGCCACAACCAGAACAATACCGCGAAACCTAACAGGCCCAGAGGCCACCAGTTGAATGGCGCAAATGATAGTGTATTGAGAACCCCTGCACCCAGGGCGAACAGTGTTTTCATCACGGTGTAGATTTTATATTTATGATTTTATGTTGCAGTTGGCAAAATCGAATCTGTATTCTCCTGATTAACCAATGCGAGTTTTGCCAGTATGCCTTTTTCTACAGCCTCCATTATTACAGCCTGATCATCAGAAACATGATCATAGCCACAAAGATGAAGCGTACCATGGATAACCATATGGGATAAATGGTTTAAGAATGTGATCCCCTGTTGCTCCGCCTGATTTTTTACCACCCCAACACAGATAACAACATCTCCCAGGGATTGATAATCAACGCCGTCGATGGGCTCAAATGGAAATGCCAGCACGTTGGTCGGTTTATTTTTGCTCCGGAAACGAAAATTCAGATCGGTGATTTCTTCCTCATCCACCAGACGAATAGTTAGGTCCTCAGGCCTTCTGCCAATGGCAAATAGTGATTCTTCGACCCATAGCTCGAAAGATTCCTGGCCAGGAATGTTTGAATCATCCATACTGGCTAGTTGTAAATCAATGGCCACTGGTTGAAACAGGTATTAGTCGCTATTGTTTTCGTACGCTTCCACAATCCGTTGGACCAATGGATGACGTACCACATCTTGTGGTTTGAAAAGGGTAAAGCTAATACCTTTTATATCCGCCAGTACTTGCTGGGAATGTTTGAGGCCGGATAACTGACCCTTGGGTAAATCAACCTGGGTGATGTCGCCGGTGACAATGGCCTTGGATCCAAAGCCGATTCGGGTTAAAAACATTTTCATTTGTTCCACAGTGGTATTTTGAGCTTCGTCGAGAATGACAAAAGATTCGTTCAGGGTCCGACCTCGCATATAAGCCAGTGGTGCCAGTTCGATAGTTCCTCGAGAGATCAATTTTCCCACCCGATCGAATCCGAGCATTTCATATAATGCATCAAAAAGCGGTCGCAAATAGGGGTCAATTTTCTGCCCTATATCACCAGGTAAAAATCCCAGTTTCTCCCCCGCTTCCACCGCAGGTCGTACCAACAAAATTCGTTCAATGGAATTTTCAGCCAATGCATTGACCGCGCAGGCCACGGCAAGATAAGTTTTACCCGTACCGGCAGGACCAATTCCAAAACTGATGTCATTATCCCTGATGTTAATCAAATAATCCCTTTGCCGTTTATTGTGTCCGCGAATTAAATTTTTACGAAGACGAATAATGACTTCTTCATCATCCTGGTCAGCATCGGGCTTTGGCGTGCCGGATTCCGAGGCATTCCCACTATTTTTGACATCTGATTCGGCCATTGGAGTATCTTCAGCCATATCCCCTGTGCTCGATAATGCCTGATGAACATCACCATTGGTAAGCAGCTGATTTTTGCGCTTGGTCATGGTGAATAGTTTTTTGACCACTGATGCGGCTCGATGAGAATCTGATTCGTCGCCGGTGATACTAAACTTGTTGCTGCGATTGATAATCCTGACTTCAAGATGATTTTCAATCTGTTTTAAATGGCAATTTAACTGACCGCATAAATCAGAAAGTCGGTCGTTCTCTGCGGGGAGAAGCTCAAAGGTAATAGATTTAGACAATGATTGGGAACAGATTTAGGGGTGAAAACGGATATCGAGGATCAGGCAACCTGTTTGTGATTTTCGGCTACCAGGGACGCTCTCAACGAATTTGGAAGTGCTTCGGTAATTTTTACCCTTACAAAACTTCCAACCAGGGATTCATCGCCATCGAAATTAACCACGCGATTGTTTTCCGTCCGGCCCGACATTTGGTCTGACGATTTTCTCGAACAACCTTCCACGAGCACAATTTGTTCACTGCCAACCATGCTCTCACTAAATGCCATGGCACTACCTGAAATTTTAGATTGCAAATTTGAGAGTCGTTGCTTTTTAATATCCATGCTGACGTCATCATTAAGGTCCGCTGCAGGGGTGCCCGGCCTTGGGCTGTAAATAAAACTAAAACTCTGATCAAATTCTACGGCCTCAATCAAGTCCATAGTTTTTTGAAAATCGGCGTCACTTTCACCAGGAAAGCCAATAATAAAATCAGAGGAAAGCGAAATTCCGGGTCTTGCCCGCTTTAATTTTTCGATCCATTGCAGATAATCTGCGGCGCTATAACCCCGCTTCATCAATTCAAGAATACGATCCGATCCACTTTGTACTGGTAGATGAAGATGACTCACTAGCTCAGGGATATCGCGGTGGGCTTCAACTAGCTCATCGGTGAAATCTATCGGATGGGACGTAGTGTAACGAAGACGATCAACACCCTCCACCGCAGCAACGAAGTGAAGCAATTCAGCAAATTCCATAATTCTGCCATCGTGGGTCAGTCCGCGATAGCCGTTGACGTTCTGACCGAGAAGTGTAATTTCCCGTACGCCCCGGTCGGCCAGCCCAGCAATTTCGGTGATGACGTCATCAAATGGCCGACTAAATTCTGTCCCGCGGGTGTAGGGTACGACGCAGAAGGAGCAATATTTGCTACACCCTTCCATGATGGACACAAATGCTTTTACCCCTTCAACACGGGGCGGTGGCAGGCAGTCAAATTTTTCAATTTCCGGAAATGAAATATCAACCGCCTGTTTGCGTTTATCAATCACCTGATTGAGCAGTGCGGGTAATCTGTGCAAAGTCTGGGGACCAAACACGATATCGACATAAGGCGCACGTTGAAGAATCATTTCACCTTCCTGACTGGCCACGCATCCGCCAACACCAATCACCAGGTTTTTATTTTTTTCTTTAATTTCGCGCCAGCGACCAAGCAGTGAAAACACTTTTTCCTGAGCTTTTTCCCTTACAGAACAGGTATTTAGCAATACTAAATCCGCCTCAGCCGGATCATCAACCCGATTATAGCCATGGCTGGAATTAAGCAAATCAGCCATCCGCGACGAATCGTATTCGTTCATCTGGCAGCCGAAGGTTTTGATGAAAAGTTTTTGGGTCACGGGAAATTCAATTGATTCCAAATTTTCGCGGATTTTACACCGAAATTGAAATTTATTCCCCGAATTATGAATGAGATTGTTTGCACCATAAAATCCACCAAAGCGTATTATGTTAATTGAATATCCATTGTGAACCAGGCTTGATGATTTATGTCAGCGCATATTTCGCCCACCATCAAACATAATCGTCTGGCCAGTCACAAAGGCAGTAGAACCGGAAGCAAGAAGTTTAACAAAACCCGACGTTTCTTCATTGGTGGTCATGCGTTGTAACGGCGTATTTTTGACAACTTCATTTATTTGGGATTTGGTATAGAGTTCTTCTACCAATGGCGAATCCACGAATCCCAGACCCAGGCCATTCACCCGAATATTCGGCGCCAATTCCAATGCCATGCATTTGGTTAACATGTTCAGACCCGCCTTGGTTGAACAATAGTTTGCCGCATTGAGCCGACCGAAAGTGGTAGTGGTCGCTGAGATATTGACGATAACCCCACCATTGTCGGCAATCATATTCCTGGCCACTGCCTGGGATACCAGAAAAGGGCCTTTGAGATTGACGCCATAAACCTGGTCCCAGGCCGCTTCCGTCATTTCTAAAAATGGCCCGTCCATACTCAAACCGGCATTATTAACCAGTATTTCAATAGACCCAAACGTCGCAATGGTGGCATCAACCATGGCATTAACCTGAGATGCATCAGCAATATCTGCTTTGCACGCTATGGCATTGCCACCGGAATTTTCGATTTGGGATACAACTTGCTCTGCCTGTGCCCCTGAGTGTGCGTAGTTAACACAGACATTGGCACCGTCTGCACCAAAATCACGGGCGATTTGACTGCCAATCCCGCGGCCAGCGCCGGTGATCAGCACGGTTTTTCCACTAAATTCAGACATCTATTATCTCCAGTTTATTTTCAGGGGGCGGGGCAAGATTGGTGGTGCAATTTATTTCCAGAAAATAATTTTTCGGTATTGTGACCGACCCCTCTAATTTATGTTTGCAAATAGTTTACTGGATTTTCATATCTGAATATAGCATTCCGCCCTATTCGCTTTTGACCCTGGATTTTAGGCTCACAAAATTGCAATATTTAAATAATTGCAATATGAAACTAACCTTGTAGACTACGCGCAAATATGTTAATCCGATTTCGATTCAGTTTCGGCCCATTGTTCGCTTTTGGCTCAATAGAAATCAGATATCTGGTACCTAGCCTGAAACAACATGCACGTTATTACTTCAACTTGCTGGATTTTGATCACAGCATTTTTTCTCACATCCTGTGTTGATGAACATCTTCATTTAAACGAATTAATCGAACCCGAGTTCACTTTTGCTGTGATTGGAGATTATGGCAATGCTAAAAGAGCGCCTGGCCCACAAAATGTAGCCCGTTTAGTTAAAAGCTGGGATCCCGAATTTATCGCAACCCTGGGTGATAACAATTATTCCAGAGGGGCGGCATCCACTATTGATCAAAATATTGGACAATTTTATTGTGAATTTATCTATCCCTATTATGGAACCTATTGCGAAGGCGGCCCAAATAAAATGAACCGATTCTTTCCAACCCTGGGAGATCATGATCGAATTGAAGAAAATGGAAATGCTTATTTTGATTATTTCACATTGCCTAACAATGAAGCCTATTACGACGTCAGATTTGATTTGGTCCATTTAATTTTTCTGGATAGCAATAAGAGGGCAAATACAAATCATCGCTCTGAACAACGAAAGTGGGCCAAATCAGTAATAACCAGTTCAACGGCTAAATGGAAACTGGTTCTGTTCCATCATTCGCCCTATTCGTCTGGAAAAAACGGTAGTACAAACCTGATGAGATGGGATTTTAATCAGTGGGGCATAAGCGCGGTAATTTCAGCTCATGATCACATGTATGAACGGTTAGATATCGACGGTGTTCCATATTTCGTAAACGGTCTCGGCGGCACCACAATCAGGGAGTTTGGTGATCCATTGGAGAACAGCAAGGTTCGGTTCAATGATAATCATGGGGCCATGAAAATTACCATCAGCAACGACGCCATGCATTTCGAATTTATCGACGTCGACGGCAACAAAATCGATCAGTATTCGATAAAATCAATAACGCCCTAAATTATTTTACTGAGAGCCAGGAAATCGAATTTCGGTATCGCCCATAGATACTGGCCTCTATCTGCTCTACCCGGTTTTGCCAGAATGCTTCTAGGCACTTTATTTCACCAGGCACTGTCAATGCACGCCTGGTCATTATCTTGCCTGGTTGAATAAATTTTCCACATCAACCATTTCCCGAATCTGGGTTGCCATATAACCACCAAGAAATTGATTACCTTCCGGGGTCAGATGGCCATCAAATGGGAAATAAGGATTTTGGTTATCGCTCCTGGAATTAAACGCTTCCAGGCCATCAATAAAGTGAATGCCCAATTTTTGCATTCTCAAACCTATTGACCGACCCAGAATACCTGGGTCAATTCTCGTTTCATTGGATCCAATGTTCTTGAGGACATACTGAATACGCTGTGGAATGAAAACAACGGCCAAAATTACGTTCTCGGTTTCTGCCTTTTCATCCATTTTTTCCAGCAAAATGGACAACTGGTCAATTCTGGATTGCCACTGGGTAGTTAATGGCACGGACAAATAATCAGAAACGAATTTTCGGGCCAGGTAAATTTTACTGTACAAGCTGTCACTGGACATCAAAAATATAGAGGCAACACTCATTGCTCGAGACTTCGCGATTAATATTTTTATTGAGCCCATCAAGTCGCGTTCTTGATCTCTTTTTGTCGCTTTTTTTGCCCCAACGTTTACAACCAGATTTTTCCTGACTTCCAGGCGACTCATGGACAAATCTTTAAAAAGATCATTTGGGGTAATGCTGACTATAACTAAGTCTGGTTCCAATGCAAGCATCTCATCGAGGCGGGCAAAATATTGCAGCGGATCGTAACCCGCTGTTCCCAGGTTCTGCCAGTCATATTTAACCGGCTTCGGAATTTCGCGGGATAAATCAGCCAACATTTTCGCCATGAAATGATCTTCTATTGGCGACATCGACCCATGCATAAAAGAGTCTCCTATACTGACCGCGCGCACATCGACCTCTGCCCTGTCTACACATTCAAAGGGTGTACGATAACCACAGGCATTATAGGAGTAGGTTACTGGATTCGGGTTTTCAACTTGCTGTCTTACAAACTTGCAGTTGGATTGATTTTGATAAATTGCAGTCGGATGTTCGGTGGTGCAAGTATTTTTTTCAATTGTCGGAAACAAAAATCTGGCGCCGCCTTCCAGCAGCAGCAATGTGATTACAATTGAGCCGATAGCTAATAATGCATTCTTAAAATAGTGATTCACTTTGCCGCTCAATTCAACACCCCAGCCTAAACCCAACCCCTAAACCGATAAACCCACAGTCCCAGATACTCGTGCCATGCCTTGGTAAAACTATTCAGTGCCCCCAAAGATGGCAACCAGTAAACAATGCTGGGGTAAATCGGTTTGCCCGCACTCACATCGGTAACGCTGGGAATTACTGTTACACCCGCTTTTTCAAACGTCCTAACCGCCCGGGGCATATGTAACGCAGAGGTCACCAGCAACACGGGCTCATGGAGCGAATTTTTCTGGGCAAGATATTCTGCAGTTTCCAGGGCATTTTCCCGCGTAGTCCTGGACTGATTAGACTGTATTATGGCGGATTCGGGCAGACCCCATTCCATAAGCAACTGGGCGATATAAAATGCTTCGTATTTTTCATCACCGGTCACACCGATCCCGCCAGCTGACAAGAATATGGCTGGTGCTTTTCCTGCTTTGTATAACCTGAATGCGTGTAATATCCTGTCCGAGCTGTCCACCAGTTCTGCTTCAAGTCGTGGTTTCACCGGTTTCGCCAGAACACCACCGAGCACAACAATCAAGTTAGCCTCTGGGGAAGCATGAATAGCTACGGGAGGATATTGATTTTCCAGACTGAATCGCACCCAATTGGATGTTAGAGGCGTCGAACAAACAACAAGCACCACAACACCCGTAATCAGGCAAAATCTAGATAGCCGTTTTGCCCTGACAAGCCACGCCAACAATGCGAGGATTAGCAGCGATACGGTCAGGGAGAACGGTGCGGCTAAATAACCCAGTAGTTTACTGACGTATAGCCACATTGCTAGATCAGCAACCTCGTCATAGTCGATGAATACTATTCAGCGATAACTTCCGCTTTTTCAATAAAGATGGATTCAACTGGAACGTCACCATGGCCGCCGACGTTGCCGGTTTGTATAGCTCCAATTTGTTCGACCACATCCATGCCATTAACTACTTTTGCAAAAACCGCATATCCCCAGCCTTGCTGGGTCTTGGCGGTAAAATCGAGAAAACCATTGTCCACCAGATTGATAAAAAACTGTGACGTTGCAGAATTTGGATCAGGGGTTCTCGCCATGGAAAGCGTACCAACCAGGTTCTTCAAACCATTATCAGCTTCATTAACAACAGGGGGCTGGGTATTTCGCTGATTCATATCAGGGGTAAATCCGCCACCCTGTATCATAAATCCAGGAATCACCCGATGAAAAATCAGTCCATCAAAATGACCGCTTTCTACATAACTCAAGAAATTTTTTACGGTTTCGGGGGCCTCATCTGGATACAGCTCGATATCAATCTCGCCAAGAGTTGTAGTCATTTTTATCATATTGTTATTTCCGGTTTCGGTTGCTAAAGAACACAAGCTAAAAGTGCTTGCAAATATAATCAGTAATAGAGAAGGTATTCTTTTCATCAAATAATTTAATGGATAGGTTTAGTGAAACAAAGCGAGCGGCATTCTACATCAGAGAATGAATAAAATCCCAATGCGCTTTGTCCACCGGTGTGATCGATAGGCGATTTCCTCGTTGCAGTAATCGCATGCCGGAAAGCTCAGGATAGCCGCGAAGCTCTTGTAAAGTGATAATATTTTTCAATTTCGATTTAAATTTCACATCAACCATAATCCAGGTCGGGCTGTCCGGTTTGCTTTTTGGATCGTAATAGTGCTCGCTGGAATCGAATGCGGTGTGATCAGTATAGGCTTCGCTGGCAATTTCCATTAGTCCTACAATTCCCGGAACCTTGCAACTGGAATGGTAGAAAAATGCCTTATCACCCACAGACATATCGTCACGCATAAAATTTCTTGCCTGATAATTCCTGATCCCGTCCCAGGGCTCGACTTTTACCCGCACCAGATCATCAATTGAAAATGCATCGGGTTCATTTTTCATTAACCAGTATTTCATAGCTGTATTTTCCAAAAGTTACACATCGAAAATTAAATTCCTATCGCCGGATTAATCTCACCAGCCAGAGCTCCTGATTTTAACCTAAAGGAGCCTCTACAATAATCCCCCTGCCCTTGGTCATGGCTATCACGTTATTGGTCAATTCATAGCTATGGGTGATATCCTACGCCTAGAGTATGTGTAACCCATGTATCAAAAGATATCGTCATAATGCTGCGAAATTATATGCGCTCTGATTAACATTTTAGTCATTTCATCCAAATCAACAATCAGTAACTATTTATTCCTGTAGATTTTTCTTCGTATCTGGATTCAATCCAGTCCGTTAATTTCAATCTCGACAATCCAATTGTTTTGTTGGTATCAAAAAGTATCGCCTTGCCATCATGAATACAATAGTCGAATTTACCGTAATCGAAATTAAGCTTAGAACGCATCAACAAAATTTTTTCGTCTGGCTCGATAGCTTCCGTGGAAATCACAGATTTTGCCTTTACAATCGGGGATCTTGCCCGATCTCGAAAACACTGAATATTGTCTCCAAGAAAATGAAGCACTCGGAGATAATAAAACTCACCGTCAAATTCTGGCAGAAACTTTTCGACGACAAGATTCGGATCATCATAAAAACGTCCTGGAACTTCTTTGGGGTTATCGAATAGCAAGTAATCCCCTGTTCTGGAGAAAATGCTTTTCAAGCGAGAAGCCACCAAAACGATACGGTTCTTACTCGCTTTTTTTTCTGGCCATCCGGCAAAATTCAGGTCGGACTTAACAATAACCGGGCCGTCATAAGGTTCGGTCCTGCTTAGTAAATTTTTACTGAATGTTGTTTTACGTATATCCTTTACTCGTCCGTTTATGACTACTGGATACCGGTTGGCAAATTCCAGATAATTGTCTGGGACAACCGAAAGATCTACGTGGACAAAGCAGATGTCGGCAGGAATATATTTGTCGGTACCAAAAACGAATTGAACAATCCTCCCTTGTTGTCGCCAGAATTTTGCGAGCAACTCTATTTCATAATTCTTGTAAGAAAATTTTTTACTTGTTTTATGAAATAAAACAATTATAGATCGATTATTGGTCATCCACAATTAAACTCAGTTTTGCAGCAATAGAAAGCTTAATCAATATCCTTTAGTGGTATCCATTTTATACATTACTCTAAATCCACCCGACGGGATATCAGTGGGGAAAAAATCAGGGAAAATTGCAATAAATTCACACTTCCAATACCGATATAAACACCGAAGAAGAGGGTCACAGATTATTTCGGAGTCTGCCGGATATTCTCCCGTATCCATGTATCGGTCGATTGCATTTTTAAATATGGGTGAATGTTCGATTTTATCGGGTAAGACGAGTGAGCCATTGTAGGACGGGCATCGGCCATCGCCAATGAGGTAGTTGCACCCATCGGAATTTGCTCGTGCGGATGTTGCTCTGAGCAATCTAACCAAAACATTACTGCCACGGGCTTTGGGATGGACGCTCAAACTATATCCAAATGCAACATTACAATTTCCTGTATATGGCACACTGGAAAATTCCACAAACGATTTGGGCAAATTTTCTGGCGTAATGGAACCTACATAAGTATAGGAAAAACAAGTCATGGCCATTAGTTCCCCATTTATTCGGGCACCCAGAAAAATGTGCCCCATTCTTAATCGATTGAGAAACACCTCATCCATGGCCTTGACGCCGCAAATCCAACTTGCATTTTCCAATTCCATGATATCGCTGATATCTCCCTTATGGAGTTGTTTAATATCCACATCGGGCGAATCAGATAAAGCTAATGCTGGTTCCATCTTGCCTCCAATAACATTCGATCACTAAAACAATCGACACCCAGAAGACCCAATTTAACCCCCATCCATGCTGGCTAAACAATACCTTAAACATGTTAAATTAGCAATAAATGTTATGTGCAACTCAGGGAGTCATACAACAACCCCAATGATATAAGCTATAGTTGACCTCAAAGACCCGGTAAGAAATGAAAGACTATTTATCAAATCTACTTGAATGCAAGAAATTAAATACCATCGCTGAGATAACAGCGGCGTATCAAGAAGGCCTGCCTGGAAAAATCGATGGAATGCTTGTTTTTGAGAAAGATGTGTTTGGCTGGAATCCAGATCATCTGAAAAAAATGTATGGAGATGTGGGTATCTACACTCACACCGACGGTTTTGCCGGTAACGCCCAACAACTGAGTATCGCTTCCCTAGTCGATAATATCGCTAAATCTAACGATGATCCTTTGGCAACAACTGCATCCGCCAAGCACCCCCTTTATGGCGTGATAAACACCAGGAGAATGACTGACACGCATTTAGCAACTTGGGAATTTCGTAAGCAATTTAGACACGTGATGTACTTTTTATGGATGGGATTATCTTCCGGGAGACCGCACTACGACTGGTTCGACAATATATTACTCCAACTATCGGGGAGAAAGCTTGTAATCGTATTTCCTGCGAGGGTGTGCGACAAGATAAGCCATAAAATGCGCTTGGATATAGTGGACTCAAATTATTTATTCTCCAAACAAAATCTGGAAACCTATACATGGATAAGTGAATTGCCGTATTACGAGGTCATCCTTAATCCAGGAGAGGCCATTACTATCCCCACTGCTGCTTATCATTCAGTGACGGCGTTAAGCACTGACTCTGTATCAGCAAATGTTTTTGTTACTCCTAAATCAAATAATGTTTTTTGTAATCAGTTTGCACTGAATCGCAGAAAACACCCATGGTGGATGACGAATACCAAGCTGTCTTTATCAAAATTGTCATATCAACTAGCCAACAAAGCGCTTTGGCGATCGGGTCCTTACGAGTTTTTCTAGAT
Source organism: Candidatus Spongiihabitans sp. (assembly GCA_965237725.1). Classification (GTDB taxonomy): domain Bacteria; phylum Pseudomonadota; class Gammaproteobacteria; order Arenicellales; family Poriferihabitantaceae. The sequence goes on along the minus strand of OZ250151.1, from coordinate 3,569,811 downwards.
ACGGAACCAGACGCGCTACAAATAATTTGGTACACCCAAGGGGTACTGACAAGTTAACTGATGCACCTGGGTAAGGGCAACATAATGGACTGTGTTAAGCTGCAATATTGGATTCAAGCCCCACAATGACTGAGAGCAATGGTGAAAACCACATCTAATATGCCACTTTTTTCCCAAAATTTAGTTAACTTGTCAATACCCGACCGAGGTACGAGGGAGAGTGTAAATCGATTACTGCGCATAATTCCTGACATTATGTTACTTACCCGGACACGGGTCCCCTGGGGGACGGTTAGGGGGATAAGCGCAGCGCCAGTAAAGTTTGCTGTTTAACTTTTCTGGCCGCGAAGCGGACAAGACAAGCAACAGCCCCGTCACTTTTATCACCTTTATCACTAATTGATGCAGGAATAGCATAGTAGTCAAAAAACTATAATTTATATGTGCACTATGTAGGGTTTTGGTTTATTTTGTTTTTATTGAGCTGGCGCTTTATACTCAAACCCGCTATTTATATGATTTTCAATATAATTGGGTAGCAATCCGAAGTGGAATGTTGCCAGAGTCAAATCAGTCGCGTGCTATGGATTAAATCCTATCAACAACCATAAGATATGGGATCGTAAAATTGTCAAATATTGAGGAATTATTTTCCCTTGCTAAAAAACTAAATGAAGTGGCAAGCAAATCAGAAATTCAAGATGTTTCACAACCATTGGATGAACTAGAAGCAGCCGTATCGCAGGTTCAAAAATCCTTTTCCGGATCTTGGTTAGGCTATCATTCACGTATTTACTACAAAGGGTTCAAAGCGCCTCCGCCTGGAGCGCACTTTAGTCAAGAATGGGGGTTAAAGAACACATTTGGCGATTATGGTTCACGTGGTCATTGGAAAGAATTTCAAATAGAAGACGTTAAAGCTCACATAGAAAAGTTAGCAGGGAAGCCGTCTTTAAAGTTCGCACAAAAGCAAGCCGAAGAAGCTGAAAACATATTCGAGCACACCAAATCAGAAATTAATTCAATCATACAAATTGAACTCGATAAGAAAGGAGATGGTATTTTGGACAAATTAAATGATGATTTAGAGCAACTAAAAAGTTTGTCACCAGCGGATATATCGAAATATATCTCACCAGAGGGCCAAATTATGACTCGCGATACAATAGTCTTCGGACAAGGCTCACAGGTGCCGCCGCATATCAGCTATTTATCGGAAGTGCATTCTATTCGTCACTCATTCAATATCTGTACATCTGCGGAAAAAATAGCTATCAAAGTTGCATCGCATTTAGAAAAAAAGAGCCTAGGAGAAAAGACTCTTGATGGAAATAGGATGAATGTTTTTATCGGGCATGGTCAATCATTAGTTTGGCACGACTTAAAAGATTTCCTACAAGATCGATTGAAGTTACGTTGGGATGAGTTTAATCGTCTACCCGTGGCTGGGGTAACGAATATTGCAAGGCTATCTGAAATGCTGGATTCCGCGGCAATTGCTTTTGTGATCATGACCGCAGAAGACGAAAGAGCTGATGGTGGAATACAAGCTAGGATGAACGTGGTCCATGAGGCTGGATTGTTTCAAGGACGTCTAGGTTTCACTAAGGCAGTCGTTTTATTGGAAGAAGGATGTGATCAATTTAGCAATATTGAAGGATTAGGGCAAATTCGATTTCCTAAAGGAAATATTAAAGCGGTATTCGAAGAAATTCGAAAAATTTTAGAGCGCGAACGATTGTTAGATTCATAATGAGGAATCTAGATAAAGAAGACGTCGTATGCATATTCATACAGCCCCGATTCATCATTCCGCTGACACAGGCGGCCGATGGCCAATTTCTGGGGCTCAGTCTCGCAGTCAATAGAATTATGTAAACTGTCCATGGAAATTTAGGGCCAATTGTCGTGTTGAGTAAAATTAACTGGGATGTGCACTTATTTCTCCTACTTGTACTTTTTAATTACCGCGTCAAATTTGTTTGATCTTCCAGTACATAAAAGATTATGTATCAGTCTCGACATCATACCCAATGTTAGAGCCACTTGCTTCCTCGTAACAGAGAACTTTCCGCTAGACATCCCAACTCCTCTTCCAAATTTAATTTCAGATTCCGAATCATCTATGTGTGCCGATATTAAACTACGACTAGAGTTGTGAGTCTCAATACAAAGCGACCGATAGTGTCCATCGTACAAATTAGACCAATTTGGGATTGACTCCAGTTTTTTAAACTTTTGCTGGATATTAATTTTCGAATATCCATTTTCTTTTAATTCTTCTAATTCAGATTCGAGGTCTACAAGGATTTGAGAGTCCTCGAAAGATTTTTCCATCTCTATTTCGCCAGGGAGTTCATTTCTCCGCATTTGATTCAAGTAATTGAGATCGCTCAAGCACAACAGAAAATCCACGTGCAACTCAAACAGGCTTCGACACAAAATCGTACCTGCATTAATCTGCCCATTTTGATCCAAATTGTTTATCGCTTCAGTTAGCTCAATTGCGCGACAATACATTGCAATAGGGAGTTTCCACTTTTCCTGGTTTGAAATATCAATTACGGCAGACTGCACGTGAGATATCTTGAGAATTTCTTGATAAAACTTTACATCCTTTTGCAAATTTTCAATCATATCTCTATTAAAGAATGTAATCTTTTAGAAAGAATACAAAGGCTTCCGGTTTTAAAGCAGCAATCGAGTATGCATGTGCTTCTTGATTCTCTAGACATTTTCCCGCTTCAAGCGCGGTTGAATAATAATTGTGTGAATCATCATAATCCCAATCGTTTTTATAGACCAGAATTGCGTCCGACGACGTATATTCATCAGAAAACACGCAAACTAATTCACGCTTAATTTTCCTAACGTTTGAACCACAATTTTCTACAAATTGCATTATTCGTTTGGGTAAGTAGGGCATTGATTTAGTGATGACTATAGTTTCCAATTGAAATAATTAACACTCTGACACCCACTTATTTTTGTTTCCCTACTTTTTACAACTATATGTTAAAACATTACTCTCAAATAAATTATTGAAACCCTGAATGTAGTTGATATCAAAAGATTGTATTGGCGCTCCAGGATTTCTATTTCGACCCAAAGCAAGCACACGATTTACGTCTTCTACTTTTCCCAATGATAGGTACGCATTTGATAACAACTGAATCAATTCAATTTCATCTGGGCTATAACAACCAGAATCTACGCTGTTACAAGTTGAAGATGATGTCAACTCTTTCAGTCCAGTCTCAAAAGACTCAACCGCTTTAGTGTATTCCTTTTCCACAACTGCAATTCTTCCCTCTAACAAATAATACGCATGACCTTTATGCGTGTTAGTTAAACTCAAAAACCGATTGGCATCGTCTAAATTTCCAATGTGTAATTTAACTCGCGCAATATCTTGATTTATTGCGCCAACGTTGTATTCATTAGCATAATTAATAACCTTTGAAAAATCATCTATCGATTGATTACAAAGTCTTAAAGCTTCGTTAACCAGCCCCCGTATATATATTGCCTTAACGTCATTAGAGTTTTGAGATATGATGTTATTTACGATCTTTAAAGCAGATTCATTCTGCCCATTTAAATAGAGATCAAATACTCTATCATACGAAAAATCTGCTCCCCAGCTTGGTGATTGCACAACGAGCACTATTGAAATAATTTTCGATAATTTAATTAACCACAACATTCTGTATCTCTCAAACCGTTTACCGAAAATTGCTCGCATCCATTTGACACCCTTCGTATATTAGTATCATATTCACCAATCAAACAAGGCGGAAACGGATTACGGCTAAAAAACACTTTAAAGTTATTTTTACATCCACTTGGATCAACCCTATAAGAAATCTGGACAAATCGTTTATCACATTTTGAAAAAGTATATCTAAAGTCTTCTATATCTTTGTTAATTTTCGCACGTTCAAATCCACTTGAGAAATTACATCTTAAATCAAACATAAAATCAATTGCGTCATCGAGATTAGAAAGCGGGTTATTGTAAGGATTAATTGGTCGTACAGGTTTCAGGCCACTTGGATCAGCTCTTCTAACAGGGTTGCCGCCGACGTACCCATAAGTATTAACCCCACCTTGCAACCCAATCGGGTCACTTGTAATATATCTGCCTGTTGTTGGGTCATAATATCGATTCCAGTTGTAATACCAGTTGGTCTCTTCGTCGTTGTATTGACCAGGGAATCTAAGATTAACGATTGTGTTTGTTGTGTCGTTATCAGGGTCCTCGTCTGCTTTCGTTTCACCAAAGGCTTCCCCTTCCCATCGCCAGATGATTTCCTGACTTGGGTCTGTAGCCAGTCGGTTGGTTAACAGGTGATCATTGTGTAAATAAATAATCTGTTCGGTGTTCGTGGGATTGTTTTCATTGTTGATATCAATCTGAGCCAGAGGTTGACTGGTATCGCTCCAGATATAGTCTCGTCTGAGATTGCCGTTTTGGTCAGTCTCCGTAATCAACAAGCCCCCTTGGTTATAGTGATAGATTGTGGTCTCTGTGGGGGCATTGTTGGTAAATAGGGTCTTTCGGGTGCGTTGACCTTGATCGTTATAGATATACTCCGCTGTTTTATTGCCCTGATCATAAACTTCAAACAATCGACCCACATCGTTATAAACCATCTGACGGTCGATGTTGTTATCGACCGTGTTTTGACTGAGGTCAATAGTGTCTTCAACTAATAATCGATTAGTATTAGGGGCGTAGCTATACAACGTATCGCCATCAAAGGTGTTGGATTCTTGGTTGGCCCGGATTTGACGATTGTCATTGAGGTCATAGCCATAGATGGCGTTATTGAGACTGCTCATCAGATCATCCACCTCATCATTGATCAATCGATCCCGTTTATCATAGATATAGGCATTATTCTCATAATTGGTCTGGATATCAATCACATTGCTGTTGGGATCATAAGTATACGTGCGATCATCTATCACTGCTGTATTGGGTTTGATTAAGCGTTGGGTTAAGAGTCGGCCTTGCAGGTCATAGCTGCGGCTATCTTCAAGGCCATTACCATAGGTTGCGCTTAAGACCTGGTTATCTCCCCGATAGGTCATATTATGTACGATATTCTGAGGACTGCCATTTAAGGTCGTATCGATGGCGGTGAGTCTTCTAAGGCCATCTCTCGTTAAACTGAGTTGGCGGGATGAGGGATAGGTGGTGGTCACCACATGATTGCCTTCATCGTATTGGTAGGCGGTGGTATAGGCCGTGCCACTGATCTCGGTGAAGGTTTGAGTGATTAGATTACCCCAGGCATCGTAAGCGTAGTCATAGACGCCTGATTCATCGTCTCGTTGACACAGCCGGCCGATGGCGAGTTTCTGGGGTTCAATCTCGCAATCATAGTCATAGGCCAAATTCTCGTCTTTGCCTGGGATCGTGTTGGGATAGCTCTTGGTGATTAACCGTTCCAGTTCATCATAGACCAGGGTGGTGGTAATGCCCCGCCCTTCGGTCATACTGATGACATTATTCGCCAGATCATAGCCATAGATCAGGGTACCGCGGTCCGCTGAGATTTCTTTGGTCTTGCGCGCGATGATGTCGTATTCATATTCGGTGATAACCCCATTGGGGGCGATGACTTTGATGATCTGATCCTGATCATCGTATTCATACTGAGTAACTCCGTTTTCTCGGTGGGTGCTGGAGATAATGCGATTAAACGGATCGAATACCGAGCTCGATGAATTGTTATTGGGATCGACCATGCCCGTAAGATTGCTGTTGTTATCTAGAATGCGTTGATAAACCGAGTTGAGTTGCTGGTTGGTATTGGGGTCAACCGTATGCGGTGCGATCGTGCGATCCAATCGATTGCGCACATCATAAACACTGTTGGTCAGTAGCGCTAAACTGCCATCGCTGCTTTTGGTTTCGGTTTGAATGACGTTCTTGTGTTCATCATAGGTATAGACCATGGATTGACCCAAATTGTCGGTAACCGACGTAACCAAACTGCGCTCGTCGTAAGTGTAGGTCAAGGTAATACCGTCGGGGCTGGTGGCGGTTTGGACCAATCCTGTTGAGAAGTAGGAATAGGTTGATGTACGGATATTACCTGGGCTGCCTGCTGGGGGTGTTTCTATCATGGTTTCCAGCAAACCCTTGGCATCATAAAAATAGGTTGTAACCAGTCCATTGGGAGTTTCACTTCTCGTAACCAGACCCTGGGTGTTGTATACCATGGCAGTGGTATGACCGAGATGATTGACTACTAAGGTGGGATTACCTTTAGCATCTCTTGTGGTGTTGGATGTATGATTTCTGGGATTAGTCACAGATGTCATGAGACTGAATTGATCATAGACATAGGTCATAGTCGCGCCATTGAAGGTTTCCACGCTGGTCAGGACATTGCCGTTATCATCAAAGGTTCTATTTACAACGGATCCGATCGGTCTAACGGTTTGCGTTGCATTCGAATCAGGGTCTCGGGTATGAGTAGTCGTACGTCCGACTTCGTCGACTTCCACTAATGCGCGACCGTGTCGGTCCAAAGTTTTTGTTGAATCATTTCCTCGGCCATCGATGTATTTCGATTCCACTTCATCAGGGCGGAGCAACGGTGCGGGCGTATCGATAGATCCAATACCGGTTGTTGTATCGACCAGTCCCTGGGAGGTGTAGTTGACTGCTGCGCGTACAGTCCCATCGGGTAATGTGCCGTCGATCACCCTGCCGATAAAGTCATATCGGTCGGTATAGCGATTCCCTCGCTCATCTTTATGGGCTATTAACAGATTTCTTGAATCGTACTCAAATTCTTCGAAGGTGCCATCGGGAAAAGTCACTTTCGTAAGATTGCCAAATAAATCGTGTTCAAAATTGCTGGTTCGATTTGAGGGGTCTATCACTGACACCAAGTATCCGTTAATGTCGTAGTCAAGTTGCGTAATCAATCCAACGGGGTCGGTAACGCTAGTTAATTTATTTTCTGCATCATAAGCATATGAAATTGTATTGTTATTACGATCTCGATATTGACGTTGTAATCCATCGCTATCAAATTCCATAACCGTGCCGTCTTTTTCGGTATGGGTAAAGCTGCCGTCAGGGTTTTTCCCCAGTGTGGCAAAATTACTATCGGGTTCCAGGTAGCTACCATCGGGCTGTAGCAAATAGTTAAATGAATTGGAATGGGGTGTAAGTAACGTTACGCTACTATCTAGGTTAAATGCCAATCGATATAAATCTTTGATCATCCAGCCTGTGCCAAAGTCGCTATCAATTTCATTTTCGACCATAACGCGACCGTCAAAAAACGCAGACATATTCGCACCCCTTCGAAAGTGATTGGTCACTTTTATACGATAGTCATACATCCCAGATTCAAAATCAGCGCCGTCGAACGCAATCCGGATTCGGAAATCTTCGTCGATATTTACTTCCAAATCTGAAGGGTCGATGTATACGGTTTCCCCCTGTATTACTCCAGCTATTTCCAGGCTGTAAGAAATTAATTGTGGTACGGTATTTCGAACTGAATTTATCCCATCGAAACCTATTGTTGGGCGTGGATAAGCTCTGGAGGTTCGATAATCGAAACTTAAAGATCGACTAGATTCCAGTGACCGATATACAGGCAAACTAAAATCTTCTGACACATGACCATCAGATAAACTAAACATTGATGCACCAGCGCCTTTTGGACAGTCGCCACAGGGGCCATCTGGATTATCAGGAGGTGGGTCATCACCGGGGCCTGGTGGGTTATTTGCATGCCAGTCTGCTCTTCTAATACCGCCACTGATGGTTTCGATGATTGTGCCATCTCCATTGACCTGGCCTATACCCACAATTCCGAATTGCCCCAGAATTGGATCAAGAGACCAGATATCCACTTCCGCACCAATGGGTAATTCACTGATGTTTGGAAACGTAATGGGTACGGGTGTTGCAAAAACCAGTCCCGCAGGCTGAATAGTAATTAAAACGGCGGGATCGAGAAACTCAGGCAGGGCAGCTGGTGCTAAATCCCGAGGAACTTCGCTAATGGAAATCTGACCGGTAAACGGGCTGCCATCTTCGTTAAACGCCGTATTGGGCGGAACTTCGATAGAAATTTCTAAATCGGCGTTGGTAACCACAGTAGTCTGAGCTGGATCCACTGTAGTCAAACTATCAACGGCAATCCTCGGCATGGTAAATGGCCGCTCGACAAGATTGGTTGTTCCTTGCACCAGATTCAGCGCTTCGCGGAACGACGCATAGATGGCGCCACCAGGTCCTAGAGCGGCGGTGCTGGCATCAATGGAAAATACTAACGCACTGGGTGGTAGATTGCTTAAGCTAAAATAACCGTCGAAATCTGTTGTGGTGATAACGCCACTATTCAGAAATGAGATCGTCGCGCCGACCAATGGAACAAGATCGCCCTGCTCAAAACTATTGGCATCGAGCACCCGACCGCTAAATATGGTTGGGTCAGAAGCCTGGATGGCTGGGACGGTAAGATTAACGGTTTCGGTTACCCGCTCATCATCGGTCTGGGCGCTAAAGATTAATTCATGATCACCCACTTGATCTTCTGATGGAGTAAATTTGACTTCACCAGTGACGATGTTATAGGTCATGCCATCTAGCAGGGGCAACGGGGTCACGCCCAGGGTTATGGGATCGCCATCGCTATCATTTGCTGTGATCGTAAAGCTCGTTGTTTTGCCTAAAGGTGCAATACGATTTCCGACTGGATCCTGAATTAAAGACGGCGGGTTTGGTGGGACCAGTACAAATGACGGTCCCTGGTTACCTGCAGCATCAACGCTAAACAAGGTAAACGGTTCGTTATCGAATGCGGCTATATCCGCTGAAAAACTGCCATCATTTTGAGCAAGGGTAAATACTTCGAAGCTGGTAATGATGTTGATGATATGCACCAGACTTCCGGGTTCTGCGGCCCCGGGCAAACCACTGACCATAACAATTTCATTAGTGGGATTACCCCGATTGACCAAGCCCTGATCAATGGCTGCTGGGGGGATCGAATCGATATTGATTTGACGGGTAATCGTCGTTGGGTTTCCCGCGAAATCGGTGGCCACAATGTCCCCACTGTTATCCCCTTCTAACAGGGTCAGGGTTGCGCTAAATGAATTATCATTTTCTAAGGCTATGGCATCACCATTAATAGTTAGATTGACAAGCTCGCTAACAGTGCCTTCAAACAGAACATCTGGATTATTAAATTGAACGTTGTTGTTTGGCGCATCGAGTTGTATAACCGGCGCTACTGTATCTAGGGTAATGTTAATCTGAGCATCAGTAAAATTTCCCGCTGAGTCCGTTGCTGTGATATCGATCAGATTGGCCCCTTCGGTTAACGCAAAAGGGGTAAACACAAATGAGTCATCTTTGTTTACCGTCGCTGCATTACCATTAACGGTTACGCTGCCGGGTTCGCTTAGTTGACCAGAAATAGTTTGGTTTGGAATATTGGTAAACGAACCCGATATTGGGACTAAGTTAGTGATTTCTGGTGCAATGCTATCTAAGGTAACGGATAGGTTTGTGGTGGATTGATTGCCAACGGGATCAGTAGCAACAAGGGTTATGGTGTTGTTGCCTTCGATTAGGGTAAGGGCGCTTGTAAAATCTAATGATGGATGAACTGTAACCGACTGATCATTGATGGTGAGTACAGCGGATTCCGATAAGCTACCTTCAACGGATTGATTTTCCTCATTAGTTAAATCGCCATCGCTGGGTGAGCTGACCACAATTTGTGGCGCGATGCTGTCTAATGTAACGCTGAATAAAACATCACTGGAATTTCCAGAAGGGTCTACCCCATTGAGCACAAAATTATTGATCCCTTCAACCAAACTAACGGTAGCGCCAAACGACAAATCTGGATTTTGGGAAAGGGGCGAACCATTTAGCGATAACGTGGCGATCTCGTCTATGAATCCCACGATGGAGAGTACTGAATTATTGGTCAGGAGTCCGTTCTGGGGGCTGGTCAGGGTAATGACTGGCGGCGTGGTATCTGGATCGATGACGCTAACCGTAAAACTTTGACTATCAACCCCACCTCGGGTATCGAATACTTCAACAGTTACATCAAAGTCGCCTATGCTGTCCGCAAGCCATAAGATTGAACCTGTGAATTCATCGATGGTCATTCCAACAGGTGCGGCGGTTAATTGAAACTCCAGATCATCTCCATCTGCATCTGTCGCTATAACATCGTAGCTGTAATTGTCGTTAAGGATTGCGTCGGTAATAGGGTCCGAAGTAATTTCTGGCGGATTGTTATGGCTAACTTGTTGTGAAAGAACATTTACGATAATCGGGTTTGCACTCGGGGCTACCCATTCTTGGGTTAGACCTTGGACGTCATCGTAGCGCCAAAGTTGATCTGCAGTGGCTATCCACAAACTACCGTCTGCTGCGACTGTAATATCTCTAATGGCACTACCGCCCAGTACGGGTTCGAGAATTTGCACAATGTTTCCGAATTCGTCCAGGTTGATAACCTTGCTCGCGTCCGCTACCCACAACCCACCCTGATTATCAGAAATAATATGCTCGACCACACCCATTGGCAAAATCAGATTACCAATGAAAGTACTATTCGCATCGTATTGTGATAACACTCCTGAATTTGTGCTAAGCCATAAATAACCATTGCGAAGATCCACACCCATGGCGGTTACTGGGCCGTTAGTCAAGGAATCTACATCGACAATAGTTCCATTCGCAATTCTGCGCTCGAAAGTTGTACCGGATGCAACCCACAATTGCTGACTGATTTCATCCCAGGTGATGGCATTGACTGGGTTTATCGTTTCAAACGATTCCGCTATTGCATTCTCATAGCGAATAATTTGCCTCCCTCGTGCTAGCCACAGCACTTGTCCATCGGTTATGAGGTGTCCCGCATAGTTAACATCCGCTATGCACTCTCCTAAATCTTTCCAATATTTATCCGATGACAAATCGGGTTCTTTAGAGGTTGATTTTTTGGCTTCCCAGGCATGTCCGATGAATTCGATAAAATCGTTTTTCTTATATTTTTCTGAAGCATCCCAGAGATTTAAATCAGCACAATCGAAATTACCGTCCTGGGGTGGATCGGGGAAGATAATTTCGGTAATTTGTTCGCTATCGGTATTAATTTGATATAAACGGTGATCGTGAAGGTAGGCCCACAATATGGATTCGTCGTCAATTAGCCCAATCACACCAGTTGACTTATCGTTTGAGTCGGATGCACAAGGGCCTAGTAACGCCCAGTTCGAACCTTTGCCTTTCGAGCCATTACCTTTCGAACCTTTAGAACCCTTGGAACCTTTGGAACCTTTGGAACCTTTAGAACCCTTGGAACCCTTGGAACCTTTGGAACCTTTCGATCCCCTGGATCCTTTCGATCCCTTGGGACCTTTTGACCCCTTTCCGCCCGCCTTTGGTTCCTTCTTGGTTTTTTTATTGGCCCGCCAGGCATTGCCATTATGTTGTACAAAATCCCCTTTCCGATACTTCACTTTCTCTTGCCATTCTTCCAGCGGTGAACAATCTATGTCTCTGTCTTCAATTTCTTCACCAAGCTTGAAATGATTGACTAGTTGGCCATCAGTGTCTAGTTTAAAAATTCCCGTTATTTCACCAACCCAGGGCGCGGAATTAATGGGTTGGGAAACTTGCCCAGTAACGTGGGACTGCCAGATTAATGCTCCCATTCCCATGAAAACTAAGAAGATTGCCCCACCTAAGGTCGTTTTTCCTACTTGTTCAATTGGATGGGAGAGTCGACCATTCGAATTTTTTCTTCGAGAAGATACTCGAAAAACTGAAGCCACCCATATTCGGCAATACTTCCAATTTGGTTTCATGCTAATTCCACTATGCAATTTGCATCGTTGTTCAAACTCAACTGGCTCATTGCTTAGTTATTTGAAAGCTGCCCCGTATGCCAAGGGTATTCATTACCCTGGGTTGTAATAAAAGTCGTAACCGAGCCCTGACCTGCAACAGAAGCAATCTTCACTTCTTTCACTTCTTCTCCCATGACATATTTTGAATAATCTTTTCCAAGATCGGCGATAACCAGAAATGTCGTTGTGGCAATCAACGTACTGGGGCCGTTGGGTAAATCGATTAAGGCTGATGCCGACCCGCTTGCTTCTGAACCACCAATTGCGGAACTATTGACTGTAACGCTAGATCCTGTAACGGGAGTCGCAGTTAATTCGATTACACCTCCTGTGGGTATATCTGTTGTTGTGAATTCCACTGTAACTGGGTTAGGTGTATTGTCAGGTAGAATAATATCGTTAAAGCCAGTTGGTGAACCGGGCGCATTAATGCCGCCAACAGAGCTGATTACGATTCCAGGGAGATCCGCTACAAATACCGGGTTTGGTGCGGATGAACTAAATGAAGGAGTTGTTGCTACCCACCATTGAAACTCATCGGCTTCAAGTCGAATTCGACCATGTGATCCGCGTCCACCTTTCTCACGTGCATCTCTCGCTGCGACACCGCCAATTGCCCTCAATGTTCCAGTACCCGTAAGCTTGCTGGCAATAATTCGAATTGCACCACCACTGCCACCACCACCGCTACCTCCAGTCGCGCAACTTCCACCCGAAGGTTTTACAACTGACCCAGAACCACCACCATTTGCCGTGATTGTCCCTGTAATTGAGATTAATCCTGATGACGCAATTAACATTGCGCCACCGCCTCCACCGCCTCCAGAACCAAAGGTGTTACTGCGACCGCTATTTCCAGGACCAGAAGCGCCCCCACCTCCTGATCCGCCAATCAACGGGATTAAGTAACTAACCCCATAAGCTTGTCCGCCAGCTCCCCCAGAGTCGCCTTTCAAACCGGCGGCAAAATACCCACCACCACCACCACCTGTTCCGGAAAATTCAAATGCACAAGATTTTGCGAGTGTTCCAGGGTTCCCTCCTCCTGGCCCCTGACCCGGAGCACCATCGTTATCAGCATCAATACCAATGTATCCGCCTCGTCCCCCGTCAAATCCACCCGCGCCACCTGAACCTGGTTGTCCGTCACCGACCCGGTCGTCGTCATCAGTGTTGACTGAGGTTTCTCCATTAACCTGGATCGTACCTTCGATTGTAATATTGCCACTAGCTAAAAGATAAACCGGCGTATTAGATGAATTTTTTCTAAATCTCAACGTCGCACCTTCGGCCACTGTCACATCCGTAAAATTAAATACGCCGCTCGCCGGAAGTTGTAAGACAGTATCAACAGTCACATTTAGAACGCCATCGGACCCATTACTACCGCTTTCGAAAGCAAGAGAGTTTGTAAATGTTAGTATCAATAAAATTAGTGACGTTGAATAGATATACAAGTGTTTCATGACGGTACTCCTGTTCGGTTTGGGTAATATTGAATTCGGTTTCATATGTTTAATTACTAATTGTTTGAAAAATTTCGTTAGTAGATTGGATAAATGGAACTGCTCCAGTTAAGGTGTTTATTTTTATTTGTCGCGGGCCTAAAGACGCCGTTGGGCTGATGTCCAGGAACACTTCAATTTGAGTACCAGCTGGATTGACGACAAATACCGACGATTGTGTTATTCCTGTTGTTGGTTCAAATATTACTGTCCTCGAAACATCGAGACCTACACCCGTTAATATTAATATTAGGGAGGAACCTTGACTAAAATTTCCATGAGATCGATTATTGATGTAGGGAGGATTGGTCACGCCCAATGCATCAGACAACAATGATGCGTCCCCATTGGGAAGGAGAAATTCTGTATTAATATTTATGCCAAGCAAATCGCTGTAAGAATAACTTTCACCCTCAGGTAACATGTTTTCTGAATTTTTTAACACACCCAAAGGTTCGGTATTTAGGTATGCGTTTCCGCTAGGTAGCTCGTTAATTGGGGCGGGCATCGAAATACCCACTGAATTTGAATGAACAAATTTATCCCCAACGATCAATTCATTGGCATTTCTTAGAACACCCACTGTGGATAAAACAAATTCAGATTCCCCTGTTGAAAGATCAAAACGGCTAACCGTAACTCCCACAGATTTACTGGTAAATTCGGTATTTCCATTTGGCAAATCAAAAGGATCAGAGACAAAAACCGGGATGGATACGCCAGAGAATGCCGCAGGCTGGGATACTTCGAGGGTTGTAACTCCCTTTTCTAACCCCGCCATGAAAAATGAAGCTTCTGTTGAGCCTGCCTCTAATGTCACACTGCCAACATTGGTTTTTGCTAATGATGTATTTGAGGCCGCCAGGTTAAACTCCTGATCTGTTGGATATGGCAAATCAAATGTGAGCGATACAGGACGGCTTGGTCCACTTGCCACAAGTGCAATCGGATTTGGGTCTGTTGAAATGACCGGAAGTCTTATTGCGACAAAAATTGATTCGATATCCCTCCCTAATCTTGTGGTAAAGGTGAAATTCGCAAAGCCAATTTCCGCATCAAATTTTGATGAAATTGTAAATTTAACCAATTCCGATGAAATCGTCTCAGTATTTAATATAGTGATGCCGTCGTGATCCGTGGCAACTTGTGCTTTATAAAGATTCACGCCTGCCGCGCTAATCGTAATTGTTTTATCCCGATTAACATGGTCGGGGACCAGGCTAGTTACATCAGGTTGTCCTCCATTATTCTTAGTAATGATGCCGATAATATTCCCCGCACCATCGTATTGATATTCGATGTAGTCTTGGGTTTGGGCATGGAGAAAAGTTGGGAAAGACGAATAGACTAAGACTGTGACGAAGCAAAGGCGACGAAAAAGTCCTAATAGCCACTGAGATCGAAAAGTAAAGCCCACAGTAGATATAATTCCACCGCCATGAAATGTAATACCGTAGATTTTGAGCAGTGAAAAATCCATTAATTTCCCTTTTCATTTCTCGTTCAATCCAAATACGCCATTTAGTTTTAAATGGCCAAGATTTACTAGTGCGCTTCCATTTTTTCCGAGACTGACTATTGGAGTACTAATTTACGTACCTACCAAAGTCTGACTATTACCAAACGTCTCTCAAACTAATCTCAAAGACAGTTTGTGGGGTGTAACTAATTCAACCCCACGGAGCACTTTGAAACTAACTTAAATTTTATGCGAATACGAATATTTCAAACGAAGTGTCGCTTTTTACAGATAAGCTGTACCTTTAAGGTTTAGATAAAATCGAGAGTAAACCTAAAATGAAACTATCATCAATATCCCTTGTTAGCCCTTTTCTACCAAATTGTAATAAAAAATGATGTGACTTTAGTCATATCATTTTAGAAAGATTCTATGCTAGCAATTGAGAAAGCCTATATCTGGGCGAATCAAGTTGATAGAAAAACTTTTCTAGATTAAGACGGGGAACCCACGCAATAGTCGATCAATTACGAAGTTGTCCAACGAAAATATTGGAAAGTTTGGACTCAATTTGGTCCGACATGACTATCGCAGAGGTTTCAGTAATTTATCACTCAATCGTCAAATTATAAACCCGACTATCGCTGACCACCGTTGACAGCGGAATATCCCAGCTTTCGGCTTCGATGTTTTCTACTTTTTGAATCTCATGAGCAATGCCAATCAAATGCGGTTTCACCACATTACCTTTTTTAATGAATTCGAAAGTCGTGTCATAGAAACCACCACCCATTCCCAGCCTATTACCGTTATCATCAAAAGCTACCAGGGGCATTAAAACCAAATCCAGATCTTGCGCGGATAACAGTTGTTCTTGCGCAACCACCGGTTCGCTGATGCCATAGCGATTTTCGGTAAATTCCGTGTTTTCTGTCACTTGCGCAAACAAAAGTGAATTCTTATGATTTTGCACCACCCTAGGTACATAGGCCTGCCTGGAATTTTTCCAGCACCATTGCATTACTTCAACAGGATCTATTTCGCCATCATTACACAAATATAGGGCAATTTTTTCGGCGCTAAGAAATTCGGGAATGACCAATAATTGGCTTAACAACCCCTGAGCAGCCTTAGCCTGCTGAATATCAGAAAGGGATTTTCGTTTATCGCGTATCAGTTTACGCAAATCGGTTTTGTTGGTGGTGTTTATCACAAATGATGTCAACTAAACGGAGAGATAAAAAGCATTACCCGCGAGTGCCGTATGCTCACTTTACCTTGAACCAAGGAGGTCCAAGTGGGTACAAAGAATAACTTTGGGATTCGCACCAGCCAGGCTGGGGTCATACACGCCGGTCATTCATAACAGCACCCGAGTATAAATATTAGGTTCTAAGGGATTCGGAGAACAACTCGAACACCGCAGGTAATACCAAAGTGAAGTGTACCAGAGAAAACTAAAAAGCCGAAGGGGTGATGGAGAGGGCTGATGGAGCGGGCCGATGGAGAGGGCCGACGAAGAGGATTAGAGAAAAACGAATTAGTTTTCTACTTCCTGAATACTGGATACAACCTGATCAACCTGGTCGTGGAGTTTTTGCAATCGATCATCCACAGATTCGTGACTGCCAGCCTTTTTCTGCAATTCCAGATAAAGGTGGCTGATATTTAAACCCGCCATGATTGCACAGCGATCGATGGCGAGCACCTGACTACCTTTGGAAATAGTGCTCATTTGTTTGTCCAGATAAGCCGCTGCCTCCACCAGTCCATCCATTTCTTCATCGCTGCAGGCAACGGTATATTCCCGTTGCATTATGCTGACTTTGACGCTTTGTTTTTTTGATTTATCTGAATCCGCCACGGATTAGCGCTCCAATAATGTTATTGGTTTAGGTTTATGGTTATGGTTCGAGGGATTTCAGTCGCGCAACTATTTGCTCAACCCTACCCCTGGCAATCTTGTTTTTTTCCTGGAGCGACCTAAATTCCTGCCGAAGCATTTGTTGATCAGTCCTCAGAGTTTCATTATCCCGCCCCATGTCCTCTACCAGTTGAATCATGTCCGCAATTCGTTGTTCTAGTTTCTCAATTGTGTCTACCATATTTTTCGATATTCTTAAACTTGCTATTTTGATAGTCCGCGAATTCTTAATAGTCCAAGACGTCGTTGGATTATGGATTAATCAAAATTAAAATTAATATTAAAATCGTAGTCGTTAAAAGGTCACAGTCAGTTGTTGTTAATCAACATTCAGTAACTATATCAATTTTTATTGGAGATTTGAAAATTTTATGATTATAAAATTTTATATTCGAGAAAATTGATAGCGGTAGTTTACAATACACCCAATAATTTAACCCACCAAATATCAATATCCCATGTCAAAAGTTTTAGTAACTGGCGGAAATCGAGGAATTGGCCTGGAAATATGCCGGCAACTTAGCGCCCGTGGTGACGATGTCATCGCTACCTGTCGCAAATCGACCCCAGAACTGAATATGCTGAACGTTCAGGTCATTCAAGATATCGATGTGTCCAGGGCCCATGACATTCCGGTTTTACAAAAGGCCCTGGGCAATACCAAGCTGGATATGTTGATCCACAACGCCGGGATACTACTTAGGGATTCCCTGGATACCCTGGATTTTGACCATATAGAAACCCAGTTTCGGGTCAATACCCTGGGTCCACTGCGAGTTATTCATGGGTTACAGCAAAACTTAGTAAACGGCTCAAAAATTGGAATTGTCAGTAGTCGTATGGGCTCCATAGACGATAACAGCTCGGGAGGCTATTATGGCTATAGAATATCCAAAGCCGCTGTTAATATGGCGGGAGTCAACCTGGCTCGAGATCTGGAACCACGGGGCATTGCCGTCATTCTGCTCCATCCTGGGATGGTTGCAACGGAAATGACCGATAAAAATGGCATACCACCGGAACAGGCAGCCCAGGGCTTAATCGAACGCGTTGATCGGCTCGACATGGAAAATTCAGGCTCGTTTTATCATGCAGACGGCAGCGAGCTTCCTTGGTAAAAAACCCTAAAAATGGTCCAGATGACGCGATATGAACGAATCAAATCCGGATAACCCCCAGGCTAGCCCCAGGGCGTTTCAGCAAAAAATATACCAGACCCTGGACGAAAAACTGAAGTCCACCGCCTGGAACAGCGGCGCATCTGAAGCCCATGGTGCACTGACCGGTCTGGCTTGTCGGGGCATCAATTCGGAACAAATTCAGAATAAAATGGTTTTGTTTCAAATTTCCGACACGGAAGAATTTGCCGCTCTGAGCGGGCTGTTTGATCTGGTGTTGCGAGACCTGGAATCCACCGAATTCAGCTTTAATCTGTTATTACCCGGTGAAGACGCCAGCAACAATGAAACGGCTACTGAAATAGTCAATTGGTGCGAAGGCTTTGTGCTCGGTTTTTGTCACGATGGTGAATCTGCAATTGCGCAGAGTAGCGCAACAGTCCAGGAAATGGTCAATGACGTTTTAAATATCAGCAGCATGGAAGTCGATTCGATCAAGAATAAAGATCATGAAGATGAAAAATCCATTATCGAAATTGAAGAGTTCCTGCGCGTCGGCGTTCAGCTGATTTATGACGAATTGGTCAATAATTCATCGTTACCAACCGCCGTCCCCAGCGCAGAAATTCATTGAGAATTGCAACATCCACACTAAATTAAAAATCTAATTTTATGTCCCAAGACATTCACAAACGTAGACGCCAGGATTTGATGAGTATGCTTGGTGATGGTATCGCCATTTTGACCACCGCCCACCATCAATTACGTAATGGCGATGTGCTGTTTCAGTTCAGACCGGATAGCGATTTTTTCTATCTGACAAATTTCCCCGAACCCGAAGCCGTTGCAGTATTTATTCCCAATCGGGTCGAGGGTGAATTTATGTTGTTTTGTCGCCAGAAGGACCCCGCAAAAGAACAATGGGATGGACTGCGCGCTGGACTCGAAGGTGCAGTCAAAGATTATGGCGCGGACCAGGCCTTTCCTATCGAACAGCTAGATCAACATCTCCCCGCGCTTTTGGATAACCGCGACAAGGTATTTACCATGATGGGGCGTTATCCCGAATTTGACAGCGAACTATTGAACAACATCAATGCCGTGCGCAGTAATCGCCGCTCTGGCGCCCATGCCCCTGGTGAATATGTCGATCTGCGTCACATCCTACACGAGATGCGTTTAATTAAGAAAAAAGACGAAATAAAAATTATGCGCGCCGCAGGAAAACTGGCCGCTGCAGGGCACATTCGTGCCATGCAGTCCACCGCTCCCGGAAAATATGAATATCAGGTCCAGGCGGAAATGGAATGTGTATTTTCACTGGGTGGCAGCCAGTTTCCGGCATATCCATCCATCGTCGCAGGCGGAAAAAATGCCTGCATTCTTCACTACGTGGAAAATAATGCCGAGTTAAACGATGGTGATTTATTGCTAATCGATGCCGGTGCGGAGGTAGATTGTTATGCCTCAGATATAACCCGAACCTTTCCTGTCAATGGTAAATACAGTGGTCCACAAAGGGCGCTATATGAAATTGTGCTGGCCTCGCAAAAAGCAGCCATCGCCGAGGTTAAGCCCAACACCAGTGTATTTCAATATCACGAAACCGCGGTGCGGGTTATTACAGAGGGTCTGATTGATATTGGCCTGTTAAGTGGCGAGGTCAATGAGCTGATTGAAACCAACGCCTATCACCGATTTTATATGCATCGAACCGGCCATTGGTTGGGCATGGATGTCCACGACGTTGGCGACTATAAAATCGATGAAGACTGGCGGATTCTGGAACCTGGCATGGTGCTGACCGTTGAACCCGGATTGTATATTTCTGCCGAAGATGATATCGACACCAAATGGCATGACATCGGCATTCGCATTGAGGACGATGTCCATGTCACCAGCAAAGGAAATGAAGTGTTAACCAAAGATGTTCCCAGTGAAATGGATGATGTCGAAGCACTGATGGCAAGCTGATGCCCGCAACACCCAGGATCAGTAGTAATAAACTCGAAGATTGCGTGTCGTCATACGATATTGTAATTATTGGCGGTGGCCTGGTTGGTGCCAGTCTGGCAGTTGCCCTGGTCCCGACGAATAAAAAAGTGCTGGTGGTGGAATCCGTTCCCCACCAGTCCCATAGTCAGCCCAGTTACGATGAGCGCACCGTCGCCCTGACCCATAGTGCGAAACTAATTTTCAGCGCTATGGGTATCTGGGACGAAATTCTGAATTTAGGGGTTGAACCCATACTGGATATTCATATTTCCAATCGTGGGCATTTTGGACAAACCCATTTATCCCACAAACACGCCGGTACCGATGCCCTGGGTTATGTTGTTCCCACGCGAACAATTGGGCAAGTGCTATGGGATAAAATGAGCGAGCATGAAAACACGACTGTGGTCTGCCCGGCCACCGCCGAGGACATCGAATTTCAGGATGATGGCACTACGGTAACTATTGAACAGGACAACACCACCCATAGTGTAAATGCGCAACTGGTGGTTTTGGCAGATGGTGGCCGATCGCCATTGGCGAAACACCTCGCAAACCAAATTCAGGATAATACCGATGATGGATCATCAAATCACTATCAGTCCAGTTCATATAACCAATCTGCAGTGCTCAGCATTGTTAGCGTGGATCGAGAGCACAACGGCCGGGCTTATGAACGGTTTACCGATGAAGGTCCCCTGGCCCTGCTGCCCCATAGCAAAATCAATGGCCAGCACCGATATGCCGTGGTTTGGAGTACGCAGGATAAAAACCTGGAATCACGCCTGGGATTGTCTGATACTGATTTTGCCGCTGCCCTGCAAGCTGCCTTTGGTCATCGGGCCGGAAGTTTCAGTGCACCATCAAAAAGAATGGCGTACCCCCTAAAACGTTCCAGCTTAAGTCATCCTGCCGCCAGCAGAGTGATTGTCATTGGTAATGCCGCTCATACCGTCCACCCCGTGGCAGGACAAGGATTTAATCTGGGCCTGAGAGATGTCGCCGCTCTGGCTGAACTGATCTACTGCAATGAAGATCCCGGCAGTCAATCCATGATTGATCAGTACCTGGGATCTCGAAAACGGGATACCGCAATGGTCAGTGCGTTTACCCATGGCCTTATTGAGGTATTTACCAGCCAGTCCAAACCCATATCATTTGTTCGAAATCTAGGATTAAATACCATTGAACACTTGCCTATAGCCAAACGATTTTTATTGAATCGTACTATGGGCCTGTCTGTGGGCGCGTCCGGCAGGCAATCCCGCATGGCACTGGGTATCCCGTTAAACGAGTAAATCCTGTTGATGAAAAATGCCAACTAGTCGAAATTCAAAAACCACTTCGGAATTCGATGTGCTGGTTTCTGGCGCCGGGATGATTGGTGGTGCTACGGCCTGTTTATTTGCAAAACAGGGGTTAAAGGTAGGCTTAATTGATTCCAGCACTTTGCAGCAATGGCACGAAGACCAGGATTACGGACGGGTCAGCGCGATTAATATCGCATCGATGAATCTATTTCGTCAGCTTGATATCTGGGATGATATTGAGGCAAAACGCCCAAGCCCTTATCATGCCATGGAGGTATGGGAACACCAAAGCAATGCATCGATTTCGTTTGATCGCCAATCTATAGGTCAGGCGCAACTGGGTTACATCATTGAGAACAGCGCCATCATCTCATCTCTAGCTGACAAACTTCGCCAGAACTACAACGTTAAAATCCTGGAAAATACAACCCTGGTGGGGCGACAAATCGAACACGATCGCTTAATCATCACCACCGATGATAATAAAAGCATCGCTTGTAAATTGCTGGTGGGGGCAGATGGTGCGCGTTCCAAGGTTCGTGAGATTTGCGACATAGATGCCGCCTATTTTGACTATGAGCAAGACGCCATTGTCACCTGCATATCCTCTGATAAAAGCCATTGCCATACCGCCTGGCAGACGTTCTTGCCCTCCGGCCCAGTGGCCTTGTTGCCCCTGACAGACGGCAGTTGTTCCATTGTCTGGTCCTGTGATCGGAGCCATGCCGACCGGTTAATGTCATTATCTGATCAACAGTTCTGTAGCGAACTGACCGGATATTTCGGCACCCATCTGGGCGAGATAAATACCTGCACAACACGATTTCGTTTCCCTCTGGAACAATACCATGCGGTTCAGTATATCTCGCGCTTTACCGCCCTGGTTGGCGATGCCGCCCATGTCACTCATCCCCTGGCGGGACTGGGCGCGAATATCGGATTTATGGATGCCGCAGCACTGGCTGAAGTGGTACAGGACGCAATGGGTAAAAACCAGAATATTTCAAAGCATTCGGTTTTACGCCGTTATGAGCGATGGCGTAAAGGCGATAATGGATTGGTGTTGAATATGATGAAAGGATTTAAAATCCTATTTGGTCAGACTACCGGCCCGGCAAAAACAGCACGACAGGCTGGTCTTAAAGTAACCGACCAGATACTGCCTCTGAAAAATCAGTTTGCCCGATATGCCATGGGACTGTCCGGCGACATTCCGGAAATCTGCAAGCAATAATTGCACTTTATATAGGGTAGCAAAGTCCTGTGAAACGCCCTTGCATATAGGGCCAGGCATATAGGCCAATACATATAGGCAAGGCCGTACTGTATAATCCCCACCCAGATTTTTAACGAAAAGCAGATAACTTGGATAGCACAGACTTAAAGCAGGCGGGATTGAAAACCACACTGCCCCGATTGCGGGTGCTGTCTATTCTGGAAAACAGCAAGATCCGCCACCTTTCGGCGGAAGACGTGTATAAAGAACTACTTGACGAAGACGACCCCATTGGCCTGGCCACGGTTTACCGAGTGTTGACCCAGTTTGAAAGCGCTGAGCTGGTGATTCGCCATAATTTTGAAGGTGAGAGATCGGTATTCGAATTAAATGATGAGGATCACCACGATCATATGATTTGCGCAAAATGTGGCAGCGTAACCGAATTTTTAGACAAAAGGATCGAAGCACTTCAGGAAAAAGTTGCTGAAGAGCATGGCTTTTCGATTCAGGATCATTCCCTTACACTCTATGGAATCTGCAAGCGCTGCGAAGCCGACAATTAGATTTAACAACAAGATATTCAATCTTTTTCTCATAACCTATTTATCAGGAGTAATTTCGTGCGCACATTAGTTACCGGCTCGTTTGCCTTCGATACCATTATGGTATTCCAGGACCAGTTCAAAAATCATATCTTGCCCGATCAGGTTCATATTCTGAATGTGTGCTTTTTTGTACCAGAGATGCGCAAAGAGTTTGGTGGGTGTTCCGGCAATATTTCATATAACCTGCATTTGCTCGGTGGAAACCCGGTACCCATGGGCACAGTAGGAGAAGACTTTGCACCCTATCGAAAGTGGTTGAAAAAAATCGGTCTCGATGACAGCCACGTAAAAGAAATTGCAGACACCTATACCGCCCAGGCCTTTCTCACCACCGACACGGATAATAACCAGATTATCGCCTTCCATCCCGGCGCCATGAATAATGCTAATGAAAACAAAGTGGGCGATGCAAAAGATATCAGTCTCGGTATTGTCGCCCCGGATGGACGGGATGCCATGATTGAACACTGCACCCAGTTCGTGGATGCAAACATTCCATTTTTCTTCGACCCCGGCCAGGGATTGCCGATGTTTGATGGCGACGAACTTAATCGATTTATCGAACAGGCAACCTATGTTGTTTTAAATGATTATGAATCGGAAATGATGATCGATAAAACCGGAAAGTCACTGGAACAAATTACGAGTGAGGTTGAAGCATTGATCGTTACTCGCGGTGGTGAAGGTTCTGAAATTTACACTGGGATTCAACAAATTAAAATTCCGCCCATTAAAATTTCCGAGATCAAGGACCCAACGGGTTGTGGTGACGCCTTCCGTTCTGGGCTGTTGTATGGGGTGCAAAATAAATGGGACTGGCAGTCGGCCGGCCAACTGGCATCGCTAATGGGTGGCATAAAAATTGAACAGCATGGCACCCAAAATCACTCCCCCAGCAAAAGCGATATCGAAGCCCGATACCGGGAAAATTTTGATGCTGATATTAAACTATAACTGATTATTGACCGTCATCTACCTCGGAGTTTTGGTCCAGATTTTCATCAAGGCCTGGCTCAAGGTCTTCGTCTGAATCCAGGAAATCGTCATCACTCTCAAGGATTTCCCCGGATTGAAATTCTTGCTGGACTTCACTGTATTGAGCCTCGCCTGTTTGAGCCTCGCCTATTTCAGTAAGGGCCGACAATTCCGCTTCGCTAAGATTAAGCGGTTTTATTGTGTTCATGGAAATTGATTCCTGGTTTGCACTACCGAGAACTTCTCGATCCATCTCAAGTTTCTCAATTTTTCCACCGCGCTCAATCAAAATATGATCGGCTTCAATGCCATGTAGAACCGCCCCAGTTTTTCCAATTTTCTGGCCGATATTAACAATACTGGTTTCACCACGGGCGACCTCAATCAATGCATAACCACTATCCAGGGTTGGTCCGATAACCAGGCCGCTAAGGATAAGATTTAGCTCGGTGATGGGGGCATTAACTACCTTTGGCACAACAACCTTTTTTTCGGTTGGCGGCAGACCAAACAGATGGGCGTTTATAACCGAATCCAGTGTCAGCGATTGGGGTAATTGGGGATCTGCAGAATCTTCGCCAAAGTGCAATACCTGATCTTCCACCGACAACTCCCTAAGCCGGTTTGTCATTTCAAATACCACCCACAATGCCATGGCAATTGACAATCCAAGGACCATCCAGGGTGTTAAGTTTCGATATTTTATTTGCATATTTTCCGTAGCCCTGGATTAATTGTACTGCAATTCCAATGGCGGTTACGATATCTGATTTTACGTACTAACGCTATTTTGACATAAAGCCTTGATATAAAGCGAATGCGTATGTTGAGAATTTCAGAAAATTTCGGCACCGATTAACAATTTAAATATTTGATCGGATTAGTGGCGCCAGGCTTAAAATATGAGCGAACTGATTTATATCGCAGCTTCTCCAGAACCTCCAAATTGATCGCACCCCCTTTTGCTTTAAACCCCCAGCGGATTTTCCCTTTAACCTTAACCGGGAACCATTTTTTAACCCGATACACTTCACGTGTTAAACCGCCATAGACCGCAACTGCATATTTTACCTTTTCCCGGCGAGTACCGACTCGCCAGGCCTTTCGGGTGATATTGTAGAGCTCGCGTTGGCTCATTTCCCGACCATAGTGTTTATTGATATTGATCAGCATTATGGGCAAGTCCGCATCTAATTCTTCGCCATGGTACATGGCGATTATTTCACCTGGGCTCTTGAGCCCGAAGTCACTGGAATAGTGCCCACCCATAACATTGGACAAATCTTCCATGCCAATATAATCAATAAACGCAGCCTCGATTTCAAACGCAACGACTTCGGTCAATCCGTGCCTTAATATGAAATGCCTGACCTCATGTCCGCTGGCATAAATCTGTCGAATCTGATCGAGCTTGGCGGATTTTTCAAAAGGTTCCAGTGCATCCTGGGCGTGGTGGAATACGCGATTACCAATGCCCTTACCGACGTAAAATACTTCATCGCTTCTTGGATCCTGAAGAAAATAAACATAGTGTTCCAGTTTTTCAATTACCGCTGGACTGAACATGTGTTGATAGCCTTGTTTTAAAACAGGAAATTGATAAGTCTAGCATAGCCACAAAAATCGCGGTGTCCGAACCGATACTGAACTGAACCTCAACATCATAGCCAACTAGTGAAGTTAAAAAGAGATTATGATTACCCTAATACAAGGGTGCACAACTCAAAACGAGTCACCCGTTTTTCTTCTCTGGAATCCCGTAGAATTCAGCAGCCTTAAACCAATAGAAATTACCTGAAATTATTCATATGGATCCCGTAACCCAGGGTGTGCTGGGGGCTGTCGCCTCTCAAAATAGCGCAACTAAGCGTAATATTATTATTGCCACTTTTCTCGGTATTTTGTCCGGAATGGCCGCAGATCTCGATGTATTTATCCGCTCGGAAACTGATCCTATGATGTTCCTTGAATACCATCGGCAATTTACCCATTCCCTGATATTTATTCCAATCGGCGGTTTGATCTGCAGCCTGGTATTCCAATGGCTTTTGGCCAAACGCTGGCAACTTCGATTCAAGACAACCTACCTGTACTGCACCGCAGGTTATGCAACCCATGCTTTGCTCGACGCCTGTACCTCTTATGGCACCCAATTATTCTGGCCCTTTAGCGATGTGCGTGTCTCATGGAATACCATTTCGATTATTGATCCATTTTTTACTATTCCCCTGCTGGTTTTAATCATCACCGCAGCGATGAAACGCAAATCTCATTACGCCAAAATCGCGGCAGCATGGGTTTTAATTTATATGAGTCTGGGCATTATTCAACGGGAACGAGCTGAAATCGCAGGCTGGGAAGTGGCAGCGTCACGAGGTCACGAGCCGGTTCGACTGGAGGCCAAGCCAGGTTTTGGTAGTAATTTAATGTGGAAAATCGTTTATGAGGTTGATAACCAGTTTTATGTGGATGGATTTAAACTGGGTATCAATTCGAAACACTATCCAGGGGACGCAATCAAGAAACTGGAAATTGAAGAAGATTTTCCGTGGCTCGACCCCAGCTCCCAACAGGCCAGGGATGTTGAGCGCTTTCGCTGGTTTTCCGATGATTTTCTCGCTATCCATCCCGAGAATCCTAACCGTATAATCGATATTCGATACTCGATGATTCCCAACAGGATCGATGCATTCTGGATGATAGAAATACAACAAAACATCAGCGCCGATCAGCATGCTGCCTATTTCCACGAACACAGCGATGAAGCGAATGATGCCATGCAATATTGGGATATGATCTGGAACTGATTTATAAATTAACCGTTATGAAAATTAAATCTATTCATCCGGAATTTGGCGCGAAGGTATCAGGAATTAACTTATCCGCCATATTATCCGAAGCTGAATTCGAATTCATCGATAATGCAATTAACCAGTATTCGATTTTAATTTTCTCAGACCAGAATCTGGATGATGAGCGTCATTTAAACTTTACCCAAATGTTTGGTCCACTCGAAGAAGAGCATGTGTCTTTTTACAGTTTTGGGCAGGTGGGTTACATCGGACATGTAGGCAATGTTGATGATTCGGGGAAACAACAAAAAAACAAAAATCGACGGGTAAATGCCCAAACCGGAAACGAGATGTGGCATTCAGACAGCTCGTTTAGAGAAAACCCCAGTTTGTATTCTATTCTCTATGCCTACGAGGTACCCGAAAGCGGGGGTGATACCGAGTTTGTCAGTAGCCGTGCGGCATACAATCGACTGGATGAAAAAACCCAGGATTTAATAGCCCCGCTGATCGGTATCCACGACTACATCTATTCACGGACCAAGGTGAGCGAAGATGCGGTAAGCGAAGGGCAACGCACTTTTATGCGCCCCGTCCGCCAACGCCTGGTGCGGAAAAACCCCCGGACAGGTGAAAAAAATATTTACATAGGCTCCCACGTGCGGGATATTGTTGACTGGCCCAATCAGAAATCCCGCAAGCTACTGGATAGGCTGTTGAAGGAGGCAACCCGGCCTGAATCCATCTACCGTCACCAATGGAATGCGGGTGACCTGACGATCTGGGATAATCGATGCGTGTTACACCGAGGATGTGGATACGATGCGGATCGATACCGCAGGCGTATGCATCAGACCCGAGTTCGCGGCAGCGGCCCTACCCTGACCGAGCCGATCTGAGTTATCCCGTTACTGTATTTATCTCCAGTGTGGCGGAAAAGTTTTCTGAAACGCTGGCAGGTTTTCTGAATTGTTATTCCACCGATCCAGATTGGGAAATTGAGTATCCAGTGCATTCAATCCTATTTCATCTGCAAGTTCCGGCGCCTTGTTTATTGCCCGCAGCAACCTTTGGAAAGTCGGAGTAAGAATAATATCTGCAGCTGAAAAATCACCTACTAACCAGTTGCTCACCGACAGTCTGGTTTCCAGCGCGGTCAATTCTTTTACGATATTTTCAGCAGTATCTGGCAGCGTATGCCGATGTTCCTCGACCTTGTTTCTAAACACCGGTTGTACAAAATCGCCGACTGGCTTATCCACATAAGATAAAATTTCGTGCATGCATTGTTCAATTTTCGCGGTATCCATTGCACTTGATCCAAACATGGGTGATTCAACATAGCGCTTCTCAAGATAATGC
The DNA here is from genome assembly GCA_965237725.1 of Candidatus Spongiihabitans sp. Classification (GTDB taxonomy): domain Bacteria; phylum Pseudomonadota; class Gammaproteobacteria; order Arenicellales; family Poriferihabitantaceae. The sequence continues at coordinate 3,541,625 of OZ250151.1, read as the reverse complement.
ATAATCGCCAGGGACTCGCTGATTACAAGATCGCCATCCTTGAGCAGTGGAATTTGACCTCGCGGACTTAACGCCAAAAACCAGGGTTCCTTTTGCTGGTTTTTGGAATTCTCCAGAATATGGGACGTATAGGGGATGTTCTTGCAGTCGAGCATGAGCAGCACGCGCCAGGCGGGCGAGCTACCGCTAATCCAGTAAATATCAATACTCATTAAATCCAGACCCTCGAATTATTTGTTGCCCAGCTCTTTTTGCAGCGAAGTTAGTAAGTGCCCATGATTGCCGGAGGGTGCAACCCCAAGACTCTGGAATACCCCCCAGTACAATGCAAAATCTGAAGAAATCACCGGTTTACCGACCGCCGCTTCCAGTTCATTGACACGACTTAAAGTTCGTTGGGGCAGACCATCTGCCCGGCGCCAGTTGGGCATACCATTAATCAGAATAGCTTCAGCGTCGGGTGCCATTTCCGCGGTTTTCAAAGTCGATTTTAATGCCAGATCTCCTGGGAATATCCAGGTCGCATCATTCACTTCCTGCTGGTCAGCATAAAATCCCTGATCGACAAAATTGCCATGCCACAACACTTCCAACCCGGCACTTTTCAAAAATCGGACAACCCCATCCCGCCAGTCCGGCCAGAAGTACACCGAATTTAACGCAACCTTCGAAATATTTAATGATTCACAAGCTTCGACAAGACACATTCCTGCCATGCGAAATGGGGTTTCATATTTATCCACCATCTCCTGGCAAAATTTTCGAATATCGTCTGCACTGGTGCCATTGCAATGCACCCAGTTGGTTCCGACCTGGCCTACCGCATCGGCGCCTGAATTGGACATGCAATGCACCACTTCTTCGAGCAGATGAAAATTATTTGCCCGTTGTTTTAATTCGTGGGCATATCCCGGAAGATGTAACAATCGCCCATGCACACCCACTGTCTCCGGCGCTATGCGCAAAAAATCCGTGGGTGCAGCATCAAAATCCATGGGTGGCGCGGTGAATCCGACTTGATATGGAAAAAGTTTTAGGTCAGGATTTGACCATCTTTCTGGTTTCATGATGATATCCGGTATATTTAGTTTGAATATTTGTTATAAAATTTGTAGCATGGCCCATTGCCGATACAAGCACTTAACGTTATTTAACCACGATTAATAAATTGCCAAACTACATAATCCAGACTATACAATATTGAAATAATCATGCCAGTCACTTTTATCAACCCGGAAGCACAATGCCTGGTTCCCGCACAGGTCTATAATCTTGCTATTGATCTTGGCAAACCGGCAACTGTGGGCCTGGTGATTAATAAAATTGTGCATTGTGATGTTTTCATGAAGATTGTTGGTGACACCCTGCTTCAGGCACGACCTGGCACCACAATCAAGTACTACGAAACCGGAAAAATTACCTATGCTGATGATGCTCTCATGTGTCGTGTTGCTGAGGAATGTGATGCCGCGATATGCGCAATTGGTCATTGTGGCTCGTGTACCGCGGGAACGGTAAAAGATGGCATCGCGCTGGTCAGCCGAAACTGCCCTGCGGTTTCTCTGGTCACTGAAATATTCTGGGAGCAGGCCACAACCCTGTCCCGGTCCCTGGGCTGGCCCGACGCACCGCGGGTGCAACTGCCCTATCCAATTTGGGGGACGGACGAAATTTCCATGCGCGCAGTGGCAGATGATGTAATCATAAATATCCTCGAGGCTCTGGAAAATAGTAATGCCCAGGCAGCTTGAAGCTGCTGATGAAGAAGCCGCCCTCGAGCTTCTGCACGCCCAGGGCTGTACCGATGGTCTGCCCGTGGTCATTCCCACGCAAACAAGAATCGAAGCCATGATGTCGAGCACCGACCTTGACCCGGATTTGGTGTTGGGTGAAATGGGTCCTAAACAGGGCGCGGCCAGGGTAGAGCTGGTTGCGGCATCTGCGGTGATGGCGGGTTGTATGCCCGGATATTTTCCAGTGGTGGTGGCCGCTGTAAAAGCAGTTTGCCGACCGGAATTTGATTTGACCGAGGTCAATCAAACCACCCACTGCCTTGCACCATTAATCATCGTAAACGGTCCGGCGCGGGATTTATGCGGCCCCATCGCATCGGGTGCAGGCATCCTTGGCCCTGGCAACCGAGCCAGCGCGGCCATTGGCAGGGCCCTTTCCCTGGCCATTATCAATATCGGCGGACGTAAGCCGGGTTCCAGCGATATGGCCATATTCAGCACACCGGGAAAATTCTCCGCCTGTTTCGCCGAAGCCGAGCATGAATCGCCGTTTGAGCCCTATCATGTGACCAAAGGATTCAAAGCTGATCAAAGTGTGGCTACGGTCATTGCTGTGGAAGCGCCCCATTCCCTGATCATGGAACCTACCGAGGACATCGACTCGGATGCATTGCGTTTGTTGAAAATAATTGGTGGCGTGATCGCTAATCCCGGCAGTAACAACATCTATCGCGGAGGTAACGGTGGGCTGGTTGTGGTGATTTGTCCGGAACATGCGACGATTCTTTTCAAAGCGGGCTACACGCGTGAGAGCGCACGGGCACAAATGATGGAATTTGCTGTGATGTCCTCTGACTATGGGAAATCGATCTATGGTGACCTGGCCATTGAATCAGAGGAACCCGAATCAGGTTTTCGCGCACTACAACATGTTGATCAAATCATGCTGGTTGTCGCCGGCGGCATGGGAACCTATTCCATGGTTCTGCCGAGCTGGGCCTATGCCCCTCATGGCAATTTACCGATTAGTGAAATTATCGAACTCGACCCCTATTGCGAAATTCCATTTCAACAGCGATAAAAAAATTTGTACAGCGATACAAAACTGGACTGATTCAGGATTTGTTATGTTCAATTTTTAAAATTGAAGAATTTTGCGACCCCGAATGCCGCTTACCTGGATCGTAAAAAGTTTCTACCAGCGTAAAACCCGCTCTGTTCATCATCGCTGCGGAAGCCAAATTCTCTTCGTGGCGTTCGATAAAGACTGATTCACATCTCAGGGTTACGGATTGTGCAATAGATAATTTTAACAATTCACTGCCAATGCCTTTCCCTGCGTGGTCTGCACCGACAACCACATCCGCTATAAACATAATTTTAGACAACGGGGTATATTTCCACAGATATTCCGGACATGCCTGACTCAAAAGGGAAATGGCAAATCCGACCATATTGGTGTCCTCGGCGATAAAGGCAATGGCCTCCCCGGAATTTAAACATTGAAATTCTGCGGCAATACCTTCCTCGGGTAAGTAGTTCCACTGGTTCTGGCCGTGCTTAAACAAAAACGTCACCATGGCATCAATGTCCTCAGGGTTTGCCGATCGAAAACTTATGGTCATTGGATTTTGGAAATCGTTGTATAGTGAATGCAAGAACTATAATAAAATCCTACCCTACCATAATCCTCTAAAGTAATTTCAAGGTCACAAATGCCCAACCACGATCCAATTCTCACCTCCGCGCAAAAATTAAATCTTGAAACCGCGAAAATCCATTGGTCAGAGTTGCAGAAATTTTACGCCCAGGGGTTAATTCTGATTGTCGATCCGAAGTTGGATCTGGTTGACATCGCCGCGAATTTTGTTGACGACGACAAAACAAAAATTGAGGCGCTGTTAAATGATTCGAGCGTACGAAAAGCGCAACAGGACGATGCCCGGTTGTGGCATGAAAATCAGAGTACCTTCTGGGCTGTAGTTACCGCGCCCTGGGTTCTGGTACAAGAAATTCACTAAAAAAACAAATAGGAAGCAAATTCGATGGACACTCGCCAAAGCGTACTAATGGGCATTCGCTCATCCGCAGGAATCTTTGTTTCCACATTCCTGTTTGGAATGATAATTCTTATTGGGGGGAAACTTTTATCAGCGTATTTGATTTATAATATTTAATCGTCTACGAAATTTTCCGGACTTATCCGGCCATAGATACCAACCTGTCAAACCACAATATTTGTATATGAACACAACCACTGAAAACCATGTCAATTCAGGCATGCAAACCTTTGCTGCGGACGTTATCGAAGCATCCAATGAAGCCCTGGTACTTGTTGATTTCTGGGCTGACTGGTGCGCACCCTGTAAATCCCTGGCACCAATTCTTGACAATCTGGTGGTTCAATACCAGGGCGCAATCAAATTAGTCAAGGTAGATACCGAGCAGGAACAGGAACTGGCAGGGCAATTTGGAATCCGCAGTTTGCCAACGGTATTCTTTTTTAAAGATGGGCAGCCAGTGGATCAATTTATGGGCGCCCAACCGGAATCCGCAATTCGGGAAATTATCGACAAACACGTTGGTGCGCCAGGCCCTGGTGAAGTTGAAATTGCCCAGGCGGAATACGAAAATGGTAATACCGATGGCGCCAAAGCCTTGATGGTGCAGATGATGCATTCCCAGCCGGATAACGATCAACCGAAGCTTGTTCTACTGGGGTGGCTGTGCGCGGAAGATAATATGACTGATGCCGCCAAGGTGGCTGAAGCAATTTCCGATGAAGGAAAATCAACGCCGGAATTTCAGGCCTATTTGGCCAAAATCGAATTTGATCAGGTGGTTAACGACCTGCCAGCAGAGTCTGAATTACTCAATGCCATCAATGAGGATTCATCAAATTTGCAGGCCAGATTGGAGTTGGCACAGCGCTACATCGCTGAACAAAAATACGCCGAAGGCATGGATCAGTTATTGGAAATTATTAAACAGGATCGGCAGTTCCAGGACGACATCGCAAGACTTACCCTGATCAAGGTGTTTGAATTACTCGGCGGTAAAGGCGAGCTGGCTTCGAAATACAGACGACTACTCACCAGCGTTCTTAATTAATCAACTACGTACTAAATTTCCCAGGCTCAATCCCTGAATACGAATCTGGAACAGTAGTCTCGACGACTAATTTAAAAGGCAGTGCTTGGCAAAGTCCGTGGCTTCGTTTACCGACCAGTCAGTTTTGGATTTGTTTTTCATGTTGGCGCACCATTTATCACTACCGACCTCCGGTGCGCAGCCTGTAAACATTAAGGCAATGACAGTCGCAATTCCAATATTTAACACGTTCTTAAGCTTCATTTCGAGATTCTCTTTACGTTTCGATTAGATAAATTGTATTTTTTCAACGATACACTATTTTTTGCAAAAGATTAACCAGCATATGGACATCAAAATTGTGCAAATAGGATTTCAACATCCGTATTAATCGGTTTTTACCCAATATTTCCCAATAATCTTTTGACAGCATCAACCAATTGCCGCACAATTTAACGCTACCTAATGGGTTAACAGAATTTGAGGCAGAATTATGAGAAATATCGATAAAGACAAAATATTCGGGAAATCCAATACCACACCAAATATCCACCGACGTACAGCGCTTAAGTCGCTGGTTGCTTCTGGCGGATTAGTGGCGGGCAGCCAGGCTTTGCCAGAAACCTGGCGAAAACCTGTTGTTGATACGGTATTTCTGCCTGCTCATGCCATGATGTCACCTCTAGGCATATTTACAACTGAAGCTATCGATATGGCTGATAATTCCAAATGGTGGGAAGGCAATACCCTGCTGGAAGGGCTTATACCAGCTACACTGGAAAGTGTCATCCCAACCGCCTCAGCACTGGACAGCTATCACAATGATGTGGGTGAGTCTGCCTGCCAGGATAATAAAATAAACATTATTGTCATATTTCGAATCCTCCAAAATGGTGACGTCGATATCTGTTTTAGTACTACCGGTGGGTTTCAGGAATGCACTGGCCAGACAAGCTCTACCCTCCTGCCAGACAATAAACTCGTGGACACATCGATTTTGAGAATTGATGAGAGTATTGACATTGAAGATGATCAGGAGAGGGTGGACCTATTCAGTATGGAGTATGACCCTGATGCAATGACCGTAACGGGAGCATTCGATATTTTTAATGAGGACAACGGAAATAAATCTTGCAAAAGTATAAAGTTTACCGCCAACCTTGTGCCGACAGATCAATTTATCTGTGTTCCCGGCTGCGGCGATTCTATGGGCTCAAAAATTATAGTAAAAGTGACCCCCTAGCCCGATCACAATTTGATCTACTTTTGGTACAACCCAAAACATGCGAATTTGTTTCTAACTAACAAACTTCATGGCAACAAAGTTTGGATTTGTCGGCCCTGTATCCGACCCATCCGCACAGGTTGTCATCCAGGGTTTCAAAAACGCCGGCGTAATTCAGGTTGAAACACCCGATTGGGATATTCTCTGGTACAACGACAAAGAACCACCCCGGGATTTTTACAAACATATCCCTACCGGTCGGAGAATTAACCATATTCCTGGCATATCTGTACTGACCAACAAGTGGTCGCTGTTTCAAAATCTCTCCAACGCCTATTCTAATAATCACGATAAAGACAATTTTCCGCGATATTTCCCAAAAAGCTATCTTTGGCCCGATCAAAAGGATGATATCTCGAAAATATTTGACTGCGGTCAATGGCTAATAAAACCAAGAGGTGGATCCTGGGGAAGATATATCAGACGGGTTAATGATGTGTCAGAAATGCCGATCTCGGGGGAATGGCTGGTACAGGAATATCTCGATGACGTTCATTTGATTGACGGCTGTAAATACAATCTTCGGCTGTATCTTCTGATCGTCAATACCAATCCATTAACCGCCTATTTATATAATGAAGGTTGTACCGACTTGTGTGTCATTCCCTATGAACCGGGACACGATCCTTTGGTCAGTGACTACATGTACAACACCAATTCAGGGGTCCAATCCACCCACCCGGACTATGACGCCGAGATTCATTGTCGCACCATTGAATATTGGCAATCCTATGCGTCAAAAACAACCGCCGGATCCAATACATGGGCGCAAATTGAGAAAATCCTTATAGATACCCTCAATTCCATCACTGAACCATTACAGGCAACAACAAATAAGTTATTAGGTGACCCACGTATGTGCTTCGAATTGATTGGTCTGGATATGATGATCGATAGCAACATGCAGCCCTGGCTTATCGAATGTAATCGTGGCCCGGCGATGACGCCAGAATATTCGGGCAACCTAAAATACCAACTTATCGAAGACATGATTGGCCTGATTATAAAAGACCTGCAACTGGAATCAGAAAATTATGAACCACTGGAAAATTGGGGTGGTTTCCAACGACTAAAAATATAGCTGCTAAACCATAGCGTAAACGTTAATTTCTGACATTATGGAAATTGTTCCATTTCATATTCGTTACCTGGAAGATCTTCTGATCTTATACCAACGCCTATCCAGCGCCACGCCCCAGCGCCTTGCTCAGATATTTAAATGGAAGCACATTGCAAATCCGGTTTCTGATCAACCCCTCGTTGTTGTTGCCATAGACAGTGGAGAGGTAGTGGGTACTCGTAATGCCTATGGTCTGGAGTGGAAAATTGGCGCGTCTTTAGAACCAAAAAAGCTGGCCTGTTTTGGTGGCACCGTGGTACGGGAATCTTACGAAGGCAGAGGCCTGGTGAGTAAAATGACAGATGCCTTGTTCGAATTGGCTTTGGAGCAAAAATTCGACTTTGGAATAAATCTCAGCCCTGGGCCTGTTGTCGCAGGATTATCCCAACGGCGTAACTGGCTCACCGTTGGACCGTGGGATATATATTACAAATCTGGGTCTGGAGGTGCGATGAAACAAGGCTTACCTTTTAGTGATCTGGATCAATTGCCCAGTGCAGCTTCTAAAGCTTTGGGGATTAGACTATCCAGCGGCCCATTACGCGAAAATGAGTTAGCTCATTATTGTCAAGTTCAATCCGACCCTTACCCTGCAACCACATATAAAACTGCTGAATTTTTTAAGTGGCGTCTATTGAATCCGGGCTGCGAGTATCGGGTAATTTATGCTGATAATTCGGAATTATGTGGTTACGCTATTCTGGGAAGAAATCGAACTTCCAATACGATATGTATTCTGCAACTGAGCGCAGATACAGATGAAACTTACGCCGCAGTGGTTGAATATATTGTTAAAGCTATAAGACACAATCCAATCGCAATATCCTCGGTTGCAATCCCAGCATCCCTACTTGAACTTTTGACGGAAAACCAATTTGCAGTATCCATCGAAATAGAAACAGCCCAGCGCCCCTATTTGCTAACTAATTTCAATACCCAAAGATTAAGTTTTCAAAATATCAATGGCGTTGATTTAACCGACCCAGACAACTGGGATGCCAGTTTATTGAACACGGATATCGTTTGAGGGATATTCGGGTATAAATTTTATTCTTTGGAAACAAATTGTAAAGACTGATAGGCCGTCCGCTGCGCCTGTTTGCGTTTTAACGGAGAGTTAAAAAATCGGTTGAGTGTAGCGCCAAGAATTTCATCATCGAAATCCAATGCCTGAATTTCTTCCCGCACCGCCAATGCAGTTTTCAGCAAATGTACCGAAACGATATATTCATCCTGTCCGTGATCGAACAAGCCCTGAATTAATTTATCGAATTCTCCATTTGTATGGTCTATTTTCCATTGATCCAAATCGTTTTTAGCTGTTGTAAATGCAGCATTGCGGCCACTGAAACAGGCCATTTGTAATAGTCCATTGGGCCATAGTTCAGGAAAACGCGTGCATTGCTTTCTAACTGCATTGGCAAAAGTCAGGCCATGGGTAAAGTCCAGCCAGCCTACATTACCCGAAATGCTGACATGTACTTTCTGCTGTTGGGAAAGATCGAATCTGAGCATATTCACTGCATTTGCCAGCAGCAGTTCGCTGTAAATTGACTCTGGAGGCGCTCCACTGCAACTTACCGTAGCGTCCAGGGCCTTATTTATACCCAACTTAAACCAGAGCGCTTTATCTGGTTCAGTGCCGTCATGATTACCCCATTTCTGCAACGCCGTATCATAATGCCTGAACTCGGGGATTTTATTTTCTCTGGGCGAATAAATCAGTTCCCGCACCAATGACAGTAACAATGGCGCTGCAACCTGACTTCCGAGACGTTCAATCAAACCACCCGCCTTGGAAACGTAAATCAGCGAATGACCAAAACCATTATAGTGAGCTAGAGCCCCATGGCTGAAACCAAATTCAAACTCATTAAAACCCAAACCATCTTTTAATCCGCCGCGGATCATCGCAACCGCGCTGTCCTCGTCTTCTGCTTCGATTGCCGCAAGAAATCCAGACTGGTCGTAACTCTCGGTCCGCTTGGTATAGGGAAATTCGGGTTCTCGAAGTACGTCAAAAGACGTGTGGCCAACGCTTTCCATTAAACAGACTAACTTAAGCTCTTTGTCGTCGGTCTCGTCGTACAGGGTTAACCAGTCCATCATTCCCGCATAAGCATGGGTCCAGCCAAACTCCATGCGCTGCCAGGACCAGTCAATAGCGAGCCGCAGAGAATCCAGAGGATCCGCACCAATTTTGAACAATCGTGCAATTTCCCGGCCGATGCGATCATAGGCATGATCTTCGAATGCATCACGCAAACTATTGACGATGGATTTATAACGCTCATCATAAGGCGGATCGCTGATATCTACCCAGATTTCATTTCCACGCAATTCGACTGGATAGGTGCGCAACCGGTCACCGCCATAAAGATTATCCCCAGTGTCGAGATTAAATTTCCAGTTGTGCCAGTTACAGGTCAACGTACAGCTATCTGAAAGACTTCCCTGAGAAAGTGGAAAGCCCTCGTGGGGACATCGATTATCACAGGCTCGAACACCTTCCTTTGTTTTAAACAGAGCGATTTGTTTGCCCTCAATCCGCACCATTAACATCCCTTCGCTTTCAAGTTCCGCGATTGTCGTTGTCATACACCAGATTTCATTTTCCGATGTAATTTTGGTTGGTTCTATTTTTTCTGCTGTTGTGGCAATTGTGTTCATTTTTAGATTTCCAGGACCAGGTTGAATATTGGGATTATAAAAGTTAAAGTTAACTTTAAGTCAAGTAAAAAATACTATCTAATTTCGGTACAAATATTATGACAAAACCCAATGAATATCTGAGTATTGGCGATACTGCCTGGCGTAGTGGTGTCGCCACGTCCACACTGCGATTTTATGAAACCCGGGATTTGATAAAATCCAGGCGCGGTAGTGGCAATCAGAGGCAATATCATCGCGCCATGTTAAGACGGATTTCGTTAATCCGAATTGCGCAATCCCTCGGTCTGAGTTTGAAAGAGATTGGTGCTGCCCTCGACACCCTGCCAGACCGGCGCACACCCACCAAAAAAGACTGGGAAAAACTTTCAAGGAACTGGCAAGTTCAACTCGATGATCGCATCAGTCAATTGCAGATTATGCGAGAAAAACTGGCGGGTTGTATTGGTTGCGGTTGTTTGTCGTTAAAGCGTTGTGCCTTATACAACGCCGACGATCAGGCCGCCAATCTTGGCTCCGGGCCCCGATATTTGCTCGGAGATGAACCCGAATAACCTGACTCGGTTTGTCTCAACCTCACGCACTACTTTTCTCTAATTTTTGTTTATACTCTACCGCTTCAAAACAGCTAGCAATAGTACAGGAGAACAACAATGACACACGCCATACGTATCCACGAAGTTGGTGGCGCAGATAAATTGAGTTGGGACGAAATCAGCGTTGGCGATCCAGCCCCTGGCGAAGCACAAATTAAACAAACCGCCATCGGACTGAATTTTATCGATGTCTATATGCGTACTGGTTTATATCCCATGGCGAATATGCCTGCAGTGCTGGGAATGGAAGCCGCAGGGGTAGTTGAGGCTGTAGGTGATGGCGTTAGCAGTTTGTCCATTGGAGACCGGGTTGCCTATTGTATGGTGCCAGGCGCTTATGTGGAATTGCGTAACGTTGCTGCTGAAAAGTTATTAAAATTACCCGACGGTATAGACGACCAAACAGCCGCTGCGATGATGCTCAAAGGTCTCACTGCCCACTACCTGTTATTTCGGACCTATGCAGTTAAGCCCGGGGATACCATCCTGGTGATGGCGGCAGCGGGAGGTGTGGGTTTGATTCTCTGTCAATGGGCAAAACACCTTGGCGCTACGGTAATCGGCTGCGTTGGTTCCGGAGAAAAATCTCAACTGGCAAGGGCTAATGGTGCGGACCATACTATAAATTACAAACAGGAAGATATCGCCCAACGAGTAAAAGAAATTACTGACGGCAACGGCGTAGCGGTTTCTTATGATTCCATTGGCCAGTCAACGTTCGAAGCCTCCCTGGATTCACTGGCACCATTCGGTACGTTGGTAACCTACGGAAATGCTTCGGGTCCCGTTGAACCATTCAGTCCCGGCATCCTTGCACCAAAAGGTTCGTTATATGTGACCCGCCCTACTCTGGCGACCCATACTGCAACCCGCGAATTACTGGAAGAAGGCGCAAACCGGCTGTTTGATGCGGTTAGTTCTGGGACCATAAAAATTTCGGTTAACCAGACCTATGCTTTGTCAGAAACTGCTAAAGCCCATAGTGATTTGGAATCCCGCGCTACCACAGGGTCCACAGTGTTGTTGTCATAACGTTTTTCAGTTTTAACTGGTTCGAGGGATTTCAGAATGGCTTGCCCGGAGTGCAGTGCAGAATTTGAATTAAAAGAGTATTCACCCGGTCACGTTGGGATTGACGTTTACCGTTGCAATAAATGTGCGCGCTCCGTTGTCAAACACAAATCCAGCATCCCCCCGAATTATGACTCCGACCTGCTAATAGAGGATTACATGTCTGATTGTCAGTGCGGCGATCGGTTTTCCAGAAACGCGCGCCAGCGCTGTCCTCAGTGTAACGCTATTTTGGACATTGCAAAAATAGTCGGCCGCCCTGATACCCAGATGACCAAACGGGACTCGGGAGAATTTTACGTCGTTGGTTATGAATGCGAATTAACCTGGAAGATCCAGATTTGAATCTATTCCTGGTAGTTGGGATTCGCGATGAAAAATATAAATTCCGGAACCGACAATAATAGTAATTCCCAGCCAGGTAACCAGATCGGGAAAATCATCAAATATAATATACCCTAAAACAGTTGCACCAATAATTTCCACATACTGAAATGGCGCCAGCACACTCACCGGCGCGCGCCGGTATGCAAGTACCACCAGCATGTGGCCGATGGTGGCGATTAGTCCCAAGCCCCCGAGCAAAAACCATTGAAAACGAGTCGGCCATACCGCGCTTAGAATTCCGACATCATTAATCGTGCCAAAATACAAAGCCACGCTCATAACCAGAAATCCAAAAATGCCCGCAAAAAACTGCAGCCGAATGGGATCTTCTTTTGCAACCAGTTTTCTGGTGAGTAAAATGTAAAAGGTAAAACAGGTTGCTGCCCCCACGGGATACATCACCGGCCAGCCGACATCTGCGAATGTTGGTCGAATAATTATCAATGCACCAATAAACCCCACAGCAATGGCCGAGAGTCGACGCCAACCAACAGTCTCGCCGAGGAATACCGCAGACAATAATGTGACCAGAAGCGGTTCGATAAAAAATATGGAGATGGCATCTGCAATTGGTAAATATGCCAAACCACTAAAAAATAACAGCGTCGCCCCGGCAATTAATGCGCCCCGGACGGCATGTAGATACAGGGTCCGATTGAACCAGGGACCTTGAGTTCGTAGTAACAACGGTGTCATTAAAAGAATCTGAAATGCGAAACGACTCCAGGTCACTTGCCCGGAAGAAATTGAACCCGATAGCCATTTTGCAATGGCATCCAGCCCGGGCAGCATTAACATTGCCACTATCATCATCGCCATGGCCGAGGTAGCTTCTTTGTTTTTCATATGCGGGCACTATTAACGGGAAGGTCGGCCAGGTAGACCCTAGTTTGGTCAGGGTTTCCCTAGTATTTCGGAATGCGACGGGGAGTGTGCCCACCTGCAAGGGAATGTGCAACCAGTAATCCGCTGGCAATTATCAGTCCGATTCCTATCCAGGAAACCCAATCGGGCAACGTACCAAACATGAAAAAGCCAATAAATACCGAAGCTACAATTTCAAAATAGGTAAAGGGCGCAAGTGTGGAGGCCTTGGCTTTTGAAAATCCATATACCAGACAGGTCTGGTTAACCGCTCCGGTAAAAGTCATCAGACAGAGCAACCAGAATTGATTCAGATTTATAGGCTGCCAGTAAAACGGTACGATGAAAGAAAGCAAAATTGTTGCAACAACCGCACCCCAGATTGAAGTCGCCAGGGGATGGGACCGATAGCCGAGTTTCCGATTCAGTATCATCTGTATGCTGATAATCACGGCACACAAAAATACATATAATGAACCAACATTAAAGTTATCGAATTCAGGGCGCATAACCAGCAACACGCCAACGAACCCGCCAATAACCCCAATCCAGCCGATCCAGGGCACACGTTCATCCAGAAAAAACACTGCCAGAATGGTAATCAAAAACGGATAGGCATAGAGGATTGCGATGGCATCTGCAAAATCGATAGTTTTTACGCCAACCACAAATGCAGTAGTTGCTGTAGCCAGAGTCACACCGCGAAAAATTTGCATCCCTATTCGCCCGGGTTTAATCGCCGATCGTCCAACACGAATAGCGACAATGGGTAATAAAATCAGCGCATACCCAAGAAATCGAAACCAGGTTATTTGAAATGCATTCAAATCATTAGCAAGGAATTTCATCATCGAACCGGTAAAGGCAGCAACACCCAGCCCGAACATAACCATGGCAATACCCAACTGGGTATCATTCTTAAACAGCTTATTCATTGGAAATAGTCATCCAGAAATAATTGTCGGTCAGCGGATTTTGTTATTCTGCGTGGTTATTGTTTTAACCGGTAACCCGTTTTAAAAATCCACCACACAAGAGCAATACAGACAATCAGAAAAAATATCACCATCAACAAGCTTGTAATGACACTGACATCGGAAATTTCATAGAAACTCCAGCGGAATCCGCTCACCAGATACAATACAGGGTTGAGCAATGTAATTTTTTGCCATAACTCAGGCAGCATATTTACCGAATAAAAACTGCCGCCGAGAAATACCAGTGGGGTCACAACCAGCAACGGAATAATTTGTAATTTCTCAAAACTATCCGCCCAGATTCCAATTAAGAAACCAAACAAGCTAAATGTAAAAGCAGTTAGTACCAAAAACAGAATCATCCATCCCGGGTGGGCAATCTCGATGGGCACAAATATTCCCGCGGTGGCCAGAATCACCACGCCGATTATCAGAGACTTGGTTGCAGCCGCACCAACGTACGCGAGAACAATTTCAAAATAGGAAATCGGTGCGGATAAAAGCTCATACACCGTACCGGTGAATTTTGGAAAAAAAATGGCAAATGAAGCATTGGCAACACTTTGGGTCATGAGCGCCAACATAATCAGGCCGGGCACAATAAAAGAACCGTAGGAAATTCCATCCACATCTGTAATGCGCGAACCGATAGCTGAGCCGAACACAACAAAATACAGTGAAGTTGAAATGACCGGCGAAACCAAGGACTGGAATACCGTACGCCATGCCCGGGTCATTTCGAACATATATATCGCCTTCATACCGTGGATGTTCATTGAGATTGCTCCACCAGATTGACAAAAATATCTTCCAGGGAACTCTGTTCGGTATTGAGATCTTTGAACTTTATTCCAGACTGGCTCAAGTCGTGTAACAGAGAAGTAATCCCTTTACGTTCTTTCTGGGTGTCGTAGGTATAAATCAGCTGACTCCCATCGGTCGAGATTTTCAGATCGTATTGATCGAGACTGCCAGGCAATTCAGACAAACAATTGTGCAAATCAAGGATTAGACGTTTCTTACCCAATTTGCGCATCAACTCTGCTTTCTGTTCAACCAAAATTAACCTGCCCTTGCTGATCACGCCAATACGGTCGGCCATATCCTCCGCTTCTTCGATGTAATGGGTTGTCAGAATAATGGTTACGCCGCTGTCTCGTAACTGTCGAATCAATGCCCACATATCTTTTCTCAAAGTCACATCCACCCCGGCGGTGGGCTCATCCAGAAATAATATTCGCGGTTCGTGGGAAAGTGCTTTTGCGATCATTACTCTACGCTTCATGCCCCCAGAGAGTGCCATGATTCGGGTATCTTTTTTATCCCACAAAGACAGATCTTTTAGAATTTTTTCTATGCGCTGAGGGTTTGGCCCACGGCCGAACAGTCCTCGACTATATGACACGGTATCAAATACGCTTTCAAAGGCTTCAGTGGTCAATTCCTGGGGAACCAGACCAATGCGTTTTCGAGTTTCTCGATAATCTCTAACAATGTCATTTCCATCTACGCTAATGCTACCCGAACCGGGATTCACAATTCCACAAATGATGCTGATTAATGTGGTTTTCCCTGCGCCATTGGGGCCCAGGAGGGCAATGATTTCACCCTCCTCAATGTCCAGATTAATTGAATCCAGAGCGGTAAAACCGTCACTATATGTTTTACTCAGATTTTTAATTTTTATCAGTGTAGACATTATCGATATTAAATTGGAACCAATTTAAAGAATATTTCTCGTAAGAATAATTTCGCTGAGTATAGATCATACCCGAGCACAATATTTATCAGCAGAAACCATTTTCTGTAATAATGATTAACCGATGAGATTATGATAATGCTGCTCTACGCTAAATACATGTTCATCACTGGCATTTAAATTTCTTAATGCATCCGCCAGTTTCAGCAGATAATCACCATTGGTGCCACTAGGTCCTTTTGCAGAATAAATTTGGCGCGCAATATCCGCTTCTGGAAGCGGTCCCAGAAATGCGCTATTATTTTCCCTGGCGATATAAGCCAGCCCGTCAACGGTGGATTGATCATCGAAACAAAGATTTGTGAAGAATCGTAAGTACCCATTCTTTTCACGATAATCCAGATGTTCCAGATTATCTTTGGTAATCCGATAGGCCATGCCGTGGCAAACTGAATCATCTCTTGCTATAAGCGTAACCACTCTTCCCGGAAATTCCTCGGTACCACGATGATCGTGGGAACCTTGCCAGAATCGACGCTCCCATCCTTGAAGTGTTGCAGGGCGTCTTTCAAGATATTGGAAATCTGCCTTGAATATCAATGACCCATATCCGAACAACCAGATTTGTTCACTTTCCGAGAATACATGCCGTTTTTTGTTCTCTTCCACGGTATTTGCAGACATAACAATACTCAAAATATCAAACGATCAAATTAATTTAAAAACAAGTAGCGCAATCGAGCCACAGCAATAACCCAGAGCTTACATCTCGTTAATTACGGTTTCCACCCAATTGATGACTTGCTTTATTCGTGCCAACTGTCGTAAATCAGGATGTGACATAAGCCAAACTTCCCGAGATAAAGCTATACCGACGCCCAAACGCTCAAGCTCGGAATCCGCGTCACCAATCACCGTAGGTAAAAGAGATTTCCCAAGGCCTGCCTTCACGCAGGCGAGAATGGTTTCACCATCGTTTACTCTAATCAGAGCCGAATTTTGATCGCTGCGTTTTGTGTGGTTCGTGATCCATTGTGACTGAGGCAAATAATTCATACTATCTTCAAAGGTAATCCAGTTCGATCTATGCTCTAGTTGATCCGACCGAACGTATGGCGCGTAGTCAAATTGGCCCACTCTTCTGGCAAGGGCTCGGTTTTCCTTTGTCGGCCTGGCCAACCTAACCGCAATGTCCGCCTGTCGGTTGATCAAGCTCAGATCACGCGAATCTGCAACCATTTCTACCTGCAATTCCGGGTGATGGTCTACTAACATAGGTAATCGTGGAACAAGTACGTGGTTCAACATAATGGGAACGGCAGTTAATCGTACCTTTCCAGCAACCAGTTGATCCGCGCCTGAAACCGTGTTGAGCAGATGTTGGGTTTCATTCTCAATTCGTTCTGCACTTTGGATAACAGCTTCGCCGGTGACGGTTGGGACCAGAACCCCACGGAGACGTTCAAATACCCTGGCGTTGAGTTGCTTTTCAATTTGAGCAATTCGGCGAGAGACGGTGGTCTCATTGACAGTCAGTTTGCGCGCTGCTTCAGCGAGTGATTTTGACCTCGCCACTGCCAATACATATTTGAGGCTACTCCAATTCAATTCCTGCATTTTTGCCACGTTACTTTGCACTTTTTTGTATGTTACTTAGATTAATGCAGGTTTAGAATAATTACCATTAAAATAATTTCTTGGAGATACTGATGTCATTTTATATCGTTCGATTTGAAGATAACGAAGCCTGTAGTGCGCAAAGAGTAAAATTTATGGCAAATCATCTGGAATTCCTGACTAAAAATGCAAATTCGATCCATATGGCAGGTCCAATAAAGAACACAAAAACTGATGAACCTGCAGGAGGAATATGGTTTGTAGAAGCTGAGGATTCGTCTCAGATTCAACAATTGGTTGAAGAAGACCCCTTCTGGCCTACGGGATTAAGAAAATCGATAGAGATTTTCGAATGGACCCGCGTATTTATGGATGGTCAAAAACAAATTTAGCCGTTCTGACAAAGGTCACAAGATTAACTGTTGTAATCGATTGAGATAACAAATGATTAAAAAACATCTGGCAAGTCATGGCCAAACCTATTGGCAGCATTTCAAAAATAACTGGTATTTCACCAGGCTTGCGCTCAAGGCGGCCTGCTATACCATGGGGCATGGGCTTACACCATTGGTCAGCGGTCAAAAGGCAACAGAATTACACAATGAGTTGTGGAGTGAAGGCCGAAAATTGTCATTGACAGATTTACGATACCGACTGGCAACAAACTATTACGTCAATAAAAATGAAGCGGTAAAGGATTATGAATCTTACTGTTCTTTATATAACGAACAACCGTTGCTCATACCTTTTATAGAAACTATTAATAAACACTACAGCAAATAAATCGACGACGATCAATGAAACTGAAAGGATAAATTTTGGCAACCCTACCGAACAGCGATTGATTCGAGTAAATCCTGCTGAGTAATAATACGTGGATTATTATCAGCGTCGCGCACCATTACCGCCGGATTGTCTCGAGTAATCATCGAAGACAATACGTCCAGTGTGCTGTTCGCTGGTACAAACTGAAATGGACTTTCCATAACTTCTTCGACTGCCTTGTTATTGGTTGATGGATCTTCGATTAACTGAGAAAGTAATTTCGAATCAGAAAGACGGCCGACAAATTCATTTTTATCATCAACTACAGGCAGCTGAGAAATACTAAGCTCCGACATGAGTTTAATCGCATCAGATACTGTGGCTTTTCTGTCAATGGTTGTCAACGCATCTGCTCCACTTTGCTTGGCGATAATACTGGTTGCAGAAGCATAGTCCCGCTCTTCCAGAAAGCCGTGGTCTTTCATCCAGTTATCGTTGTATACCTTGCCCAGATATCGAGTACCGTGGTCTGGCAATATAATAACCATAACATCATCATCTTTTAATTTATCCCTGGCCCATTCGAGCGCGCCCCAAACTGCTGAGCCACAGGACCAGCCCACAAATAATCCCTCTTCTCTGGAGAGTCGACGGGTCATTACCGCAGCATCCTTATCGGTACACTTAATAAAATGGTCGATCAGGGAAAAATCAACGTTGGCCGGCAAAATGTCTTCACCAATGCCTTCGGTCAAGTAAGGGTAAATTTCATTCTCATCGAACTGGCCTGTTTCTTTGTATTTCTTAAAAACTGAACCATAGGTATCAATACCCACAGTTACGATATCCGGGTTTTGTTCCTTCAGATATCGGGACACGCCGCACATCGAACCACCGGTTCCAACCCCCGCTGCATAATGGGTGACCTTACCCTCGGTTTGTTGCCATATCTCCGGACCCGTGGTTTCATAATGTGCCTCGGTATTTGAAAGATTGTCATACTGGTTTGGATAATAGGAATTTTCGATTTCTTCGTTTTTCCTTTGGGCTACGGAATAATAGGATCGTGGATCTTCCGGAGCGACGCTGGTAGGACAAACAAAAACTTCAGCACCCACCGCTCTTAGAATATCGATCTTTTCCTGGGATTGTTTATCCGCCAGGGTGAATATGCATTTATACCCCTTTGCGATTGCCCCCAATGCCAGTCCCATACCGGTATTTCCCGAAGTCCCTTCGATAATTGTGCCGCCGGGTTTCAAATCACCCCGAGCCTCAGCGTCCTCAATCATCTTTATTGCCATGCGGTCCTTCATGGAATTACCCGGATTGAAATATTCAACCTTTGCCAGAACGGTGCCCTTTATCCCATCTACAACAGAATTTAGTTTGACTAGCGGGGTGTTTCCGACGGTTTCAATGATTGAGTTGTAATATTGCATTTCAACGCTCCTGGCGGGTTTAGAGAATTAACCGTGATGACTAGAGAACTCGGCTATTGGAGGCTGTTGGGCCTGTAAAACATATAAAGTAATCTATATATGTTTTGGAGTCAATTCAAATTCACGTTATACAACTATCTTTAATCATGAAACAAGGCGAAATAACATAGATATACCATTGATTTATATGAACATATAAGGGATTTCCTAAATTTACGAAGTAAACAACCCGATCATCGATTGGTTTGGACCCTCAGCTTATGCCTCTGGGTTCTTGATCCAGTTTTTATAAACCAGTTGTACCGATGGACGCTGCATAACCCCATTGGCTACCCGATAAACATTGGAGAATGAACTTATGGACGGATGCCCTAGATTTGTCCCGATCCAGGTTGTTAACATAAACAAGTAAATATCTGCCGCGCTAAATCGATTTCCCACCAGCCAGTCATTGTCACCTATGGCATCATCTATCACCTGCCATAATTCGGACAATCTTGTTATAGATCGGCGTTTCACGCTGGCTTCGTCTTCTTCACCGTCGCAGAATCGAAAAGGATAATAGGTCATCTGGTAGGCATTCTGTATGGAACTTGAGAAAAAGAAAATCCATTGCAGAAATAGCCCTCGATCCGGGTGATCTATACCCGGTATCAGGTTTGAATCTGAGTGTCGATCGCATAAAAAAGTAGTGATCGCACCACATTCGTAAATTGCACCTGCCTCCCAGATGAGAACTGGAATCCAGCCATTGGGGTTTAAAGCAAGCACCTTCGGATCCCGTGGCACGTCCATAGTAATACTGGTATCGATTAACTCGTATGATTGATTCATTTCTTCGAGCATCACCCGTATACCCATGGCTGCACTTTTTTCTGAATAGAATAATTGGTAAGACATAGCTGATATTCTGTTAAAAGGATTAAGAAATTTGAATACTATATTATTCCGGATTGGGTTGACAGCAAGAAGTAAGATCGATTCATTGTGATACGCTTTATGGAATGAACTCTAAATTTATAAAACCATCTGATGCAAAAGCCTGGGCCCTGTGCCACCGCCGGGTCTGGCTGGACAACCAGCCCGGGGTCTGGATCGAAAGCGATGATCCATTCGAGCAGTTAATTATCGAAATGGGACTCGCCCATGAAAAAGAGATTCTGGCAGAGCTTGAAAAATCTTTCACTGTTGTAAACGGACAATCCGTATCAAAAACCAAAGCCTTGATGGATTCCGGTGTTGACGTTATTTATCAGGGACATCTTCGCGATTCAAAAAATAAAATCATCGGTAATCCGGATTTCCTGATCCGGAATGGGTCTGGGAAGTATCAGGCAGCGGATGCAAAACTGGCACTAAATGAAAACAAAAAGGAAATTCAGGCACAGCTGGGACTCTATCGTCGAATGCTTGGAAATGATTTACCTGCAATTGTTTTCCGCGGCGACCGTAGCCAGGCTCTGATAGACGAAAATGCTGACAATATTGTTGATGGCTTCGTAGACGACATGAGAAAAATACTTTCAGAAAAATTTGAACCCAAAGTGCGCTATAGCCATAGCAAATGTCGTGCCTGCCCCTATTACCTGCATTGTCGACCAGGTTTTGAGAAAAAACAGGACACATCATTGCTATATGGCGTAGAAGGTCGTGCTGCTGAGTCCCTGGAAAAAGATGCAAACATACATACCATCACCGAGCTATCCAGAACAAAACCCGAGGCAATGCCGGAAATAAAATATTTAAAAAGTATTGAGAGGAAAACCCGGGCAGTGCACCAGGCAAAATCCATTTTGGATGGAGAAGTTTTTAAGCTGAATGATTTTACCTTGCCAGATGGAACCTGGATTCATTTTGATATCGAAGACAACCCGCTAACTCCGAGTGGTGAAAAACACGTCTATCTATGGGGCTTTCTAAATCCCGATTACAGCGAACTGGATTATCAATCTATCTGGACTGATTCTGAAGAACAGGATTATGAGGGGTGGATAAAATTCCTCGAACTGATTGAAGAATATCGAAAAGATTTTTCAGATTTAGTCCTCGCCCATTATTCAAACCACGAAGTAACAACAATCAAACAATACGCGGTGCGTTATGAAATGGAAAACCACCCTACTGTTGAACATTTGCTTGGAGACAACAGTCCGCTGTTCGATTTGCTTGAACCCATCAGGGCAAACCTGGTTCTACCCCTGGATGGATATGGTCTGAAAGACATTTGCAAGCACAAAGATCTGGTTAATTTTCACTGGCAGGACAGCGAATCGGGATCGTTATGGTCAGTAGTTCAGTTTAATGAGTTTTTGGATGAAGCGAGAGATTCCCAAAGAGGGCAAATAAAGATTGCCATTTTGGATTACAACTATGATGATGTTCGCGCCACTCGGGCATTGGAAATCTGGTTGCGTCGAAAATTTATTGATACGAAGAAATGATAAAATGTTTGTGCTAGCATAATTTCTAATTGCATACTTAAATAATAACTTTTCACACAAAGAGCTTCGTAGTTAACCATGATCAAAGCCCAGCCATTTGACTATCCTTACGACGGAAAATTAGTTCCATCAAATACCGCATTGCTGGTCATCGACCTGCAGGTTGATTTTTTATCCGAGCACGGTTATTTCGCGAAAATGGGCTACGACCCATCACCGTTACGGGCAATTATTCCCAATGTCAATAAAGTCATTGCAACTGCGCGTCAGGCGGGTTGTTTGATAATTCATACCCGCCAAGGCTATCGTGGTGATATGGCAGACATGACGCCTTATGAAAAGTGGCGCAGAAAACGTTCGGGACTGGAAGGCACGACGGTACTTTTAAGATCCAGCCCGGGATTCGAAACCGATCCTGAAATTGATGTTGAACCTACAGATATAGTCGTTGATAAAACCTGCAATGGTTCTTTTACCGCTACCGAACTGGAACATGTTCTGCGATCCCAGGGCATTACCCATTTATTATTTACCGGCTGTACAACCGACGTATGCGTACATACGACGTTACGCGAAGCTTGCGACCGGAACTTTCTGTGCCTGACTATTGAGGATGCCTGCGCCAGTGGTGAGCAATGGGCCCATGAAGCTGCAATAAAAATGGTATTAATAGAAGATGGTATTTTCGGAACGGTTTCGAATACGGATAACGTTGTCGCTGGCTTGAGAAAATTAATTTAATTTGCAAAATCTATTATGCAACGCTATATATCTTTAATGAAATTGACTGCCAAGGGCCTCAATGCCCTGGAAGACAGCGCCACACGCAGAAAACTCAGCGAGAAAAGGGTCGTTGCGTTGGGCGGTAAATCGATTTCATTTTATGCCACCATGGGACAATATGACTTTATCCAGATTTTTGAGATGCCTGACAATGAGGCGATGATGGAATATGTATTAACGGCGAGAAGAGATGGGTATGTAGACCCCTTGGTCCTGCCGGCATTTGATACTGATTCCTACGGTGAGATTATTGATGGGGTTTTAAAAGCTTAGACTACTACTAAACCACTCGTCGTCATTTCGGAACCCACCCACCGTCATTCCGGAATCCTGCAAGGATATCCGGAATCCATGTTTAATAATAAGTAAGGTCCTTCAACAAGATGTGATACTTTCCACCCTTATATTCATCACAACACCACAGGGGATCCAAAATGAAAATCGATCTTTACACCCGTTTTATACTGACCGTAATAGCAGTTAGCCTGATCTGGATAGGTTCACAACAATCACTTGAAAATGCTATTGCCCAGGAATCCGTCTTCATTGCCAATCAACCGCTGAAAGTTGTCATCTGTAATGAACGGGGCAGCCGATGCGCAGATATCGCCATGGGTGGAAAAGTTGAAGTCGATATAGATTAACTACTGGCTTCAGATTTAACCCTGGCCTCTCTAATGGCAATAAAAATGCCCGAACCCACGGTAAAAATCAGTCCGATATAGATTGTGGTTTTGGGCACTTCCCCCCAAATTAATAATCCTGCGAGGATGCCCCAGATAATCTGAAAATACCGAAATGGTGCAATCACCACTGTTGGAGAATGGCGGTAGGCTTCTACCATAAATATATAGGACGCCACCGTCATGACCGCACTTAACCCAAAACGAAACCCATGTTTCAATTCAATTACATTCCATTCACCAAACAGGGTTAAAGACATAACCAGGGCAAGCACCAATGAAGTGCTAAATACAATAGATAAAGTTGATTCCGTCGGTGCCATTTTACGGGTTAAGACATCCCGTGCCGCATCGCCCAGCGCAACAACTAATGGCAACAGCAAAATCCACTGAAAATTAATGCTGCCGGGTTCTATTATGATGACCACCCCAACAAACCCGAGTAGAACCGCAGACATGCGATAAATTCCAACCTGCTCTTTTAAATAAAATTTCCCAAGCACAGTCATAATCAACGGCCCGGCAAAGGCAATACAAACCACTTCGGCCAATGGCAAAAATTTGAGAGAAACCACAAAGGCATAGGATGCAATAGCAAACAACAACCCCCGACTGACATGCCATGGCCAGTTATTAATTACAACGCCGGTACCGATATGAAATCGTAAAATAGCCCAGGTAAGAATTGCCACGGTTGTACCACTGACAAAAAGTATCTGTCCCGCCGGGTAATGTGCGACCAGTGATTTTGAGATGGCATCGTTCAATGACAGGAAGATTCCAGAAATCAAAATGAATACAATTCCACGAAGGTTGCTACCCATTTTCTAATGATCTCTTAACCATTCGCCCAGATACCTGCATAAATCGCCCCGACAGTAAAGATCCGGTGGCGGTTACACCTAATGCCAGTCCCCACCAGAGCCCAGCACCGCCTAGATCAAACTTGAATGCCAGCAAAGATCCACCGCCGATCCCCAGGAACCAGTATCCAAAACTGGCAATCCATAATGGAATTACATTGTCGTGCATACCCCGTAGCGCCCGGGCGGCGATCGCCTGCAAGCCGTCGAAAACCTGAAAAACTACAACAATAGTAAAAATTTCTACTGCGAGCAAAGATACGATTGCAAAACCCGGATCCTCAGGATTGATGAAAGCGTCAATGATATAACTGGCAAAGCCAAGGGGCACGATGATCAGCAAAACCAGTATAGCAGTACCAATGCACATACCGAGTATTCCGGCATGGCGCGCGGCGAGAAAATTCTTGCCACCGATTCCATGAGCCACCCGTACCATGGTAGCCTCAGCTATACCCATTGCGATAACAAAAGGAATACCAACCCAAGCGGTAACCACTTCATAGGCAGCCAAGGTTTCAGCACTGACAATACCTGACAAAATAGAGGCTGCGACAAACATACCCGCTTCGAGAAAAACCAGCCCCGCTACGGGGATTCCCAGCCGGACAATTTTCCCGCACAACACTGGATCGAATCGCCAACGTTCTGCAAAAACGCCATAGCCTCGCAGTGATGAGGTTGAGTAGACGTAGTGCAACAAACCGAAAAACATTAACCACGAAACCAAATTGGTCGCCAGTCCGGCACCAGCGATACCCATGGCTGGAACACCCATGCCGCCGAATACAAACCACACCGTAAAAACATAATTCACGAACACCGCGATGACACTAATCACCATGACCATCATCGGTTTAGCCAGGGCTGAAACGAAATTTCTCAACACCGCAAAAAATAGAATCGGCAAAACTGCACTGGAAAAATAGTGAGCGTATGGTTTGACTAGAGATAAAACGACCGGATCCTGCCCGGTGAACCCTAGGATGATATCCAGGTTCCAGATTAATGCCATGCAAGGAATGCCGAGAATAACCGACACAATCATTCCCTGGCGTACCGCCAGCCCCGCCTCTTTCTTTTCCCCTGCGCCTTCAGCCTGGGCGCACAGTACGCCGACGATGGAAAGCAGCCCCATTACAATAATTAGAATTTCAAAGGATATATCACCCGCAATCCCTACCGCGGCCAGCTCCCTATAACCAAGTTGGCCGACTACCAATTTAGTGGTAACAAACATTGCAAACTCCCCAAGGTATGCGGCAATTAATGGCAATGAAATTACGGCAAGACTTTTGGCCTCAAACCGGAGCATATAGATTCATCGGAGACGAGAGTTTACAAAGCGAGTGAGTATAACCAAGATAACATTGGGACATACCCAATTTTTGTGGAATTTTCAGTCAAAATACGGGTCTGTTATTATCAGTACATTCCGAAGCTTCCATTCTCAAATTGGAGAATTCAATATGTTAAATAGCAAGTATTCTCGACATCGGCCACTATCCAACATTTTAATTGCCCTGGTCGCAACCATTACAACAATTGCACCGATGACAGGCTTCGCCCAACAGGACGTTACAACAGTACAGGTCACTGATTCGATTTATATGATTTCAGGCAAAGGCGGCAACATTGGTGTATTCATCGGCGCTGATGGGACTTTCATGATCGATGATAAATATGCACCGATGAGCGAGGGAATTTCAGCGGCTATCGAATCCCTCGGTGGTGATCAACCCAAATTTTTGCTCAATACGCATTATCACGGTGATCACACCGGCGGTAATGAAAACTTTGGCAGTGCCGGAGCGACTATTGTATCTCATGATAATGTCCATGCACTCCTGGCCAGCGGATCGACGATTAAGGCTTTTAACATGGAAACCCCGCCTGCACCCGGTACGGCGCTGCCAGCAATCACCTTTTCTTCAGAAATAACCTTTCACATCAATGACGAAGCCGTACAGATTTTTCATACCCCCAATGCGCATACCAATGGTGATTCGGTGGTGTTTTTTCCTAACTCAAAGACCATTCATACTGGTGATGTCTTTTTTAATGGCTTCTACCCTTTCATCGATGTGGAGCACGGCGGCACTGTGACCGGTGTGATAGCTGCCGCAGATAAAATTCTTAAGCTGGCCAATGATCAAACAAAAATCATACCCGGTCACGGTCCTCTGGCCGGGGTTAAAGATTTAGCCGCTTATCGGGATATGCTGAACACGGTGAGAGAACGCCTGAGCGAGCTCAAATCCGCTGGAATGTCTGCTGAGGATGCCGCTGCCCAATCGCCTTTAAGCGATCTCGAGGCACAATGGGGTGATGGATTTCTCAGCAGCGCGCAGTGGATAAATATAATTTACGAGGGTTTGTGAGTTAAGAGAAAATTCAAGGCATCCTGTTTATCACTGATGGGTTGCGAATGTGGGGCGATCAAAATCGCCAACCCCATACTACCCAAACATAGCATAAACACCAACATCGTAGATTTTTGATATCTTACAATCAATGGAGCCCGATAAAGTTCCTGACCAGTTCAACTATTGATCCGCGATTGAATACTCTTGCAGTAGCTCGTTTAACAATTTAATCCGATCATCATTATCCGCACCCTGACGAAACGAAAGCAATAGCGCCTTTTTTTCAATGCTTGCATTGAGCACTTCTATATTGTAGATACCCTCCAAATTTGCGTTGTATGACATAACCGACGGATCTGTTAGCGCAACATCATTACGTCCGCGCGATAATTTGCGCATCAGTAAAATTTCATTAGGTGCACTATCTGCGGCATCCGGATATTGGGCCTTTAGTGTTTCAATTTTCTCAGGGTAGGCATAAGTTCCCACATGGCCAACTTTGTAATTTTGAAACAAGTCTTCCAGACTCTTCCATTGCAAGTTTGATCCAGCATAGGTCATGACACCAACATGGGAAAAATCCACAGGATCTGAACCTACAAATCCGTCATAAACTTCTTCTGGCCAGGCTGGAAAATAACCCACATATTCTTCGGTTAATGCCAGTTTTTGGGCTCGTGCCCACGGATAAAACTCAATGACTAAATCAATCCCAGCCTTGGCCAAAATTTCTCGCAGTTTTACAACTGAATTACCACCATCGGATATATCAGCACCCGAATAAGGCTGCCAGTCGAGGGAAGTAACTTTCCACTCTTCTGCATAAATGGGGTTAGATAACAAAAAACAAATAGACGCACAAATAGCAAACCTGTTAACGGTTTTCATTTTCAACTTCCTCCGATATTATTTAAATTTTATTGCGAATTTGGACAGAGTGTTTCAAACAGAACTTTCCAATTCGCTCTTATAAATTATGATAGTGCCGTACAAGTTTTAAACTTATCTCGTTATTTATAAAGGCGATGGCACATTACAGGAATCTGAGTTTACTCGCAAACATAAATATCGAACCATAGTTAGACCAAGAACAAGGCCAAGATCAGCGACCCTGATGGGGTGTTGAATTGAACAAAACCAAACTGAACTGAACCACTAATCAGTTGAAGGAGGTGGAATTTAAAAATCCAATTTCGAATTTTTAATCAATCTGGATTAATAGACGGGCGTAACCCAGTGCTGGTAGTCGGTTTCTTCGCCGATGAGTACGCTGTAAAACAGATCACCTAGCTGCCGAGTTAGCGGACCCATTTTACCGTCACCCACTATTCGGTGATCAATGCTTTCCACCGCGGCCATCTGTACCCCAGTGCCACAGAAAAAGGCTTCGTCTGCCATATAAAGTTCCGACCGATCAATTTCCCGTTCTTCTACGATAATACCGAGTCTATCCCGAGCCAGTTCGACCATGGATCTTCTAACCACACCTTCCAGTAGATTTGCGGTGATCGGCGGCGTTATTAGCACGCCTTTGCGAATCATCATGAAGTTGGCTGCAGTGGCTTCGGACACATGGCCGTCCTGATTCAGCAGAATTGCTTCATGAAAACCACTGAGCATAGCGTCACTCTTGGCCAGCGAACTATTCACATAAGTACCATTGACTTTGCCGCGGGCAGGAATGGCAGTATCGTCTACCCTACGCCAACTGCTCACACAAACCTTGATCCCTTCATCACTGGGCAGGTATCCGCCGATGGGCTGGCTGAAAATCGCAACCTTGTCATTGGCATCGTGTAACCACACCCGGTATACCCCTTCGTCTTTATAGGCGATGGGTCGGATATATACGTTCTCCTTCCAGTCTTCGGCTCTCAACAGATCCAGAGTAAAACCGCACAATTGCGCGTTGTCGTAATTGATAACACTATGCAATAGTTTATTGCTGTTTAAAAAACGTTCGAAATGATCTTCCAATCTAAATACATATAATTGTTTCTGCGAATCATTCCAGTAGCCGCGAATGCCTGCGAAGCACCCGGTGCCATAATGAAAGGTATGGTTGGTAATGCTGATTTTGGCCTGGTCAATAGGGACGATGTCCCCTTCGAAAAATGCGAGGGTGGTCATAGAAATACTAAGGTTTTAAATGTTGTTACTTAAATTCAAGTGATACGCTGCCGAGCTTACCAAAATCTGCACGGATTTTGTCACCTGCTTCAGCATTATAAACATCGCAGGCAGTACCGGTAGTGACGATTTCTCCAGACTTTAATCCCCGGCCTCTGGATTGCAGATGGTTCTGAAGCCAGGCCATAACATTTAGTGGATGACCCAACACCGCTTCTCCACTACCCCGTGATACAACCTCATTGTTTACAACCAGCTGAACACCATGCTGGCTTAAATCTGTCGCCTGCCAATCCCCACTAGCTTCGCCATGAATACAGGCGCCGTGAATGGCATTATCTGCAATCAGGGCATTGCCACCTACATTAGTAAAATCCGTGTAGCGATGATCCACAATTTCTATCCCTGGCAGAAATGATTTTATATAGGGTTTAATTGTTTCAGCGGTGTATGGCACGGATGTTTCAGCTACGTCTTCGCCCAAAACAAAATTAAATTCCAGTTCAACAACTCGTCGCACAAAATCCTTGGAATCTAAAACCACGCCATTACTAAATATGGAATGGGTCATCATTTTTCCAGAAAACGGACCATCCACATTGAGCAAATCCATTGCCAGTTTGTTGGTGCAGGCCAGCTTGTAGCCACAGGTTTCTGAATTATGTTTTTCTGTGAGTTGGCTAACCAGTTCGTCCTGGGTTTCATATGCCTCGACAACAGACCGGGGATAGAGGTTTTCCGGAATGTTGTCTACCAGGGTTTGATCGAGGCGACGATCCAATAGAAATTTTGCGGTATCTTTGCAATGGTTCATTATTTAAATTTGCAACTATGTCGTATCTATATCTGCTCGGGACAACCCTTCAATCACCTGGATGCGATTACCGGAAAGGCGGCCCCACCAGCCAGGCCACAAGAGAATAACGCACCCCAGTAGTAACCGGCGCAACCCGGTGTTCAATAAAAGACGGAAAAAAAATAATCGATCCCCGGGATTTGAAATCTGGTGTAGAGACGCTGTGTTTTTCCTTGGCATAAGTTGAAAATTCAAAATTACCCCCTTCGAATTCATCGTTTAACAAAATGGTCATGGACAGTTTTCGAACGTGGCCGTGCAGGAACTTATTTTCCGGATTGTCATAAACTGAAAGATGATCTGACTTACCATCCCGATGCCAGGCATAAAACCCACCCGGGGAATAACGGGTTAGCTGTATTGATTCCGCGCCTTTTATATCAAACTTCCAGCCAGCTTTTTCATTAGCCGTTTGCATATAGGGCCAGATCAAATCGTATATCCACTGCTCAGCTAGCCATACAACTTCACTGGTCCTAATTTTCTTGTTCTTGCCAATGACTGGTTTTACGCCAGAAATTCTTTCTTCTTCGGATATACCGACTTTAACGTCAACTGCTGCTTCTTTGAATTCATTCGCACCCAGGCCAATAATCCGTTCACAGGTCGCCTTGTCCAGGGCCTGGGTGAAGTAGTACCACTCGTTGACTAATTGCATAAAGCTGAAACGGCCGTTTATTATTCACAGCACAGTTTATGACATCAATTGACGAAATAACAACTATAGAGGCCAAATAAATCCAGCAGACAAATAATTGCGCAGACTGCACACTGGCTGATTCAAATACAGGGTACGTTTAATTCCTAGAGACTGAACAGTTAAAATTAGATTATGGATAGATCGCGAGCAACCTATCATTTTTTACCTGAACTTGTAGAATATGCGTTACTCTAATCCTCAAATTCCAATCAACAAAAATTGTTTTGTTTGAAAGATTACCTTTTCAGAACCTAGTCCACCCAAAACCCGTCATTTAAATATGAAAAAATTTCTAAGCGCCATATTGATATTCGCAATCGTTGTTGTCTCCTGGTACGGATATACATTGGATACGCGAATCAAAACACATCTTGAAAGTACCGCTAGTCATCTAACTGGAGTTGCCGTTGAAATTGATTCGTTGCAAATTTCCATACTGGGCGGAACTGGAAGTATTACCAAATTAACCGTGGAAAATCCAGATGGTTACCGCGATAAATATGCATTCGAAATGGATGAAATTCATTTTGACGTCAATTTGTCGCAATTATTCACCCGGCCACTGCCAATCAATAACCTGGTGTTTGAGTCCCCTGTGGTTAACCTCGAATTCAAGCAAGATTTCAAATCCAATTTGCAGGATATAATTGATGTAAGTAAAAAGCAAATAGAAAAGGGACACAAGGAATATGGCAAAAAGCCTGCTAAAAAATCTGAAAAGAAACCAGAAAATGATGATGACAATACGGAAGAGCCTGATGAGGATAAAAAGCCGCGGTATGTTGAGGAAGACTATTTTCGCCTGACAATTGATCAACTATTGATCAGAGACGTAAACCTGAATGCACAACGTGGAATCGATCAGTGGTCGGATTCTATTGACGAGATTAAACTTGAAAATATTGGCGGCAAAAAAGGCATTGGAACCCGAGAACTAGGAATTAAAATAGTGCACGAATTGAGCAATGAAACACTTAAGCGGGCTGCTGCACGCAAAATTACCGACCTGGTGGAAGAAAAGGTAAAAGAACTCGGCCAGGAATTACTCGACGCATTGCTCGAGGATTAAGCTCTTTCACGGATGATTACACTAAATAATCTACTTAGTGACAAAGTCACTGCTACTGAGATATATACGGTTTATGAATGCCATTGCGAAGGTGATATCGAAAAAGTGGTGACCGATGGTCTGCCAGAATTACCCGCTGGCACCATGATTGAAAAGTTAAATTATTTCCGACAACACCACGATAACATTCGCCAATTTTTTCTCCACGAACCCAGAGGCGGAATGGCTCACTGCGTTAATTTTATTGTTCCTTCGGACAACCCAGCGGCGGCCTATGGCTTCTTAATCGGAGAAAGCGAAGAGTATCCGTTGATGTCAGGTGGTAATACAATTTCCGTCGCAACGGTATTACTTAAATCGGGCATGATTCCAGCTACTGAACCCGTAACCCGGTTCACTCTCGAGTCACCAGCGGGTTTAATCGATATTGAATGTGATTGTCAGGAGGGACGAATTGGTCGCGTCAAGCTGATCAATCAGCCCGCATTTGTCCACTGCCTGGATAGAATCATAGAAGTCCCAGATATTGGCAAGATTAGTGTGGATGTTGCCTGGGGTGGAATGAACTATGCGATAACCGACGCAAGACAATTTGGTTTCGAGCTTATACCCTCAGAAGGAAAACAGATATGTGATTTGGGGAAGGTCATTAAAACCGCCGCACACGAGCAAATTGCCGCCCAGCATCCAGAAATTGCCGAAACCACTCCCATCACCCAAACGATGTTTACTCTGCCAGTGAAAAAATCTGCAGAAGGTTTGGTTTCAAAAAATGCAGTGGTTGTGTCCCCAGGTCGAATTGATCGTTGCCCCTGCGGCACGGGTACCTCAGCGCGTCTCGCGGTAATGCATGTAAGGGGTAAAATTGGAGTGGGTGAGAATTTTGTTCATCATTCAATAATTGATACTACATTTCATACCGGGATCATTTCTGAAACAAAGGTTGGGACATTTGATGCTGTTATACCTGCTATAAGCGGTCAGTCCTGGATTATGGGTGTGGGACAATGGATTCTGGAACACGACGACCCCCTGCCAACGGGCTATACTATCTCCGATACCTGGCCAACCTAGGGAACACTAAATTACTTCGGCATTCCACAATCTTGACCCACCTACTTGACTCACTTCGCGTACCGCCTCCTGAGGTTTCCATAAGCGAGGTCAAGGAAATCGCACAAAACATTTTTGGACTGGCAGGCGATATAAAAATCCTTGGTGGAGAAAGGGATTGCAACTATCGTCTGAAGTCCGACCAAGGCGACTATTTAATAAAAATAGCAAACACCGCTGAGCCCGATCAATTGCTTGATATGCAATGTCAGGCATTGGCGCACATACAAGCACGAGACCCTTCGCTGCCTGTTTCAAATCTGATAACAACTATCGAAGGTAAAAACTGGGGAACCTGTAAATTAAAGTCCGGGGTAGATATGCGAGTTCGTGGTTTCAATTTCATGCCTGGAATTCAGTTTGATCACGCTCCGGAAGATTCCAGGTTAATGTTAGATCTAGGCAACAAGCTTGCCAAAATGAATTTGGCCCTCAGAGGTTTCTTCCACCCTGCCGCTCAACACCCATTGGGCTGGAACATTCAATGCTTCGATCAACTCAAGGGACTGGAGATATTCATTGGAGACGATGAGGTCAAGCAGCAAATTTTAGAGGTGATGACCCGTTTTGAAACCGAGGTCAAACCAAACTTAGCCGGTTGTCGTACCCAGGTTATTCACAATGATGTTTCGTTTCACAATACGGTAGTTGATCCAGATAATCCCACTGTTATTTCTGGTATTTTTGATTTTGGAGATATGATTCATGCACCGCTGATTCAGGACCTGGCAACCACCACTTCTGAAATCGGCGCAGGCTGTATCGACTCATTAGCCCAATGCGCTGAAATCGTATCTGGTTTTCACGCCGTCTCTCCATTGGAGGACATCGAATTTAAGCTTTTACCCGATTTAATGGCAACTCGACTGGCCATGGGCATCATGATTGATGCCTGGTCATCCAGTGAGGCCCAATGGAATGATGATCGTGAATACCTGATTGGCTGGCATGAAAAGTCCATCGCCATGCTCGAAATCATTCAGACAACCGGCCCGAAACAAATTGAAACGTTATTCAGAAATGTCTGCGGTGTTCATGTCTCCGGAGCAATCCACGGCAACAATTCCAATCATCTGGATGATCAGTTTCGACGCAGGCAGCAATACCTTGGTAATGCACGCCATTTTGCCTACGATGAGCCTGTGCATGTGGTCCGCAGCAAAGGTGTCTGGCTCTACGATACAAACGGTAATGCATTCCTTGACGCCTATAACAATGTGCCTCATGCCGGTCATTGCCATCCACGAATTGTAGATGCCATCGCAAGACAAACCGCTACACTCAATACCAATACGCGGTATCTATACGATGTCATTACCCAATACGCCGAGCGGCTGACCGCTACTTTGCCCGATGGCCTCGACTGCTGCTATTTTGTATCTTCAGGCAGCGAAGCCAATGATCTGGCCTGGCGCCTGTCAAAATCATGGACCGGAAATCAGGGGGGACTGGTGCTTGAAAATGCCTACCATGGCATCACCGAAGCCACAGATCACCTAACACCCTATAGTCATGACGGTTCAAAAAAATCCCAAGAATTTATTGCAGCCTTCCCTGGGCCCAACGACTATCGAGGGCCCTGGAAGCGCGATGACCCGAATCGCGGACCCAAGTATGCTGAATATTGCAGGACTGCCATTGCCCAATTGAGTGATCATGGACACAAGCCTGCAAGTTTTATTATGGACATGATCATGAGTAGCAGCGGCATTTTCACGTCGCCTCCGGATTATCTCGAAGCGGTTTATAAAATCGCCCGAGATGCAGGCGCACTGTGTATCGCTGATGAAGTCCAGTCGGGTTTCGGCCGAACCGGAAAACACATGTGGGGATTCCAGTTTGGTGACATCAGTCCGGATATTGTTACTTTTGGTAAACCCATTGCGGGCGGATATCCCATGGGACTGGTGGTAACCACCCGTGAAATTTCTCAAAAGTTCGAAGCAACCCATGAATTTTTCAGTACAACCGGCGGAAATCCCGTTGCCTGCGCCGCCGCACTTGCGATGCTTGATGTTATCGAAGATGAAAACCTGATGGTGAACGCCAATGATGTGGGCGGCAATTTAATCAATGGGCTCCAATCACTTATGGAACATCATTCGATTATTGGTGATGTCCGTGGCAGTGGACTATTTATTGGCGTTGAACTGGTTAATGATCGCCAAACTCAGGAACCCGCACCAGAAAAAGCAACCTGGGTTGCGAATCAGATGAAGCGCCAGGGGGTTCTCATTGGAATTGATGGAATCCACAATAACGTTCTAAAAATTCGACCACCCATGGTATTTAACAATGACCATGTGAAAATTCTGGTCGAAAAACTAGCCTATGCTTTAAGTCGGGAACACCTAAATTAGATTTAAATTTTCAGGCATCATATCTTTTATCAGATCAACCTGAGATATAGTGTTCTAACTGTTCTATGGTATTTTGCTGTTCCTTGATTATAGTTTTGACCAGATCACCAATTGAGATCATCCCTAGTACCTTATCGTTCTCAACCACAGGCAGATGACGAAAATCATTATCTGTCATAAGAGACATGCATTCCGATACACTGGTCTGCCGACTGGTGGTCTGCACTTTACTGGTCATGATGTCACTGACCAATGTGTCACTTGAAGATCGGTCTTCTAGTACAACCTTGCGCGCATAATCTCGTTCACTGAAAATCCCGGATAATTTGTTATTGTCGATTACCAGCAACGCACCGATCCCCTTTTCGGCCATTAATCGAATTGCATCGAGCACCGATTGGTCAGATTGAACACTCCAAATATTATTGGGCCTTCCATCCAGAATTTCACCTACGTTACTCATATTGTACCCTCCACTGAAATCGATCTGATGTATATCATAGCAAAACAGCACAGATTTGACGAGGGTACAGATCAAATGGGACGCTTGACCAAGACAATTTAATCTGCCCCTTTATCCTGATGTTTTGAGATAAGACCTCCGAATTGATATCCCCCGGCCCGGTCTGAACTGATGATTTTGTTAATGGTTATCAACGCTAATCAAAACAACGTAAATCTGGATGATGTAAAAATTGCCGACAAATTTAATCAGTTACTCGAATCAAGCCACAAATCGTTTACTGTAGAATTCCAAGCCATGATCGCATTTAGTATCGCAGTATTCCTGCTGTTGATAACCCCGGGACCCGGCGTCTTGTCAACTGCAGGGGTTGGTGCGGCTTTTGGTTTTCGTGCTGGGATTCGATATGTAATTGGATTATGTATAGGTACAAACCTGGTTGCCCTTGCTGTGGTGTCTGGTCTCGCCACCGTAATTCTGACGACCCACTGGGCACGCAATACCCTACTGGTGCTTTCAACGCTCTATTTGTTTTACCTCGCACTACGTATTGCATTTGCGGGTTCGAAGATTGCATTTATTTTCGCAGATAAAATACCCGGGATACGTGCGGCATTAATACTCCAGGCGATCAACCCAAAAGCCTATGTGGTCAACACCACTTTGTTCAGTGGTTTTGCTTTTCATGCTGACTCGTTAATCGAAGAAACATTAATCAAGTTTCTGATTATTAATTTAATTTGGATACCTATCCATCTGCTTTGGCTAGGCGCTGGCAGCCTGATCGAACAACTCAACCTCAACCCTCGTATGCAGTTTATTGTTAACTGCTTCATGGCATTGGCCATGTTGGCCGTCGTTGGGTTAGCGCTTTTGTCTCTGGACTAACCCCAAAAACCTCATTTTATCGACGCATATCCTTGGCCGTGGTTCCAGAAGCCGTTCCATCGGCATAGTGGCTGTATGCATCAACGTGATAATTATTGTCATGAGCAGTGGCTTTTGCGCTGGGTCTTTCCAGCATGGCAGCCAACCATTCCCTTAACCTCGAACAGGATTGGGGAATTGAAATATTTCTATAAGCTTCCAATACGCCGATGCGCTCGAAGTGGGGATAAATGGCCAGGTCCACTAGCGAGATTTTTTCACCAAACCAATAAGGTCCATTGGCATCTTTGGAGAATCCCTGGCTTTCCATAAACTGCATTTGTTCGACCAGGTCATCGGCAATGCCCTGGCGTTTATCCAGATCCTGCTCCAGCAGAACCTGATAAAAGGCAGGTACAAATTTGACGTTATCAAAATCAATCCAGGTTCGGGCCATAGCGCGATCACCAGAAACTTCGGGCATCAAGGGCGGATCCTGGTACACCTCATCAAGGTATTCATTGATGATGGTCGATTCATACAACCTTATATTTTCATCCTTCAATACCGGCACCTTGCTATATGGTGAAATTTCCTCAAACCATGCGGGTTTGTTTTTCAAGTCAACTTCAATGACTTCAAAATCCAGCTGTTTTTCCAGCAAACACATATGGGTGCGCTGGGCGTAGGGACAGACTTCTGCCTGAATCAATTGCATTTTCGACATATCCTCTCCTAATTGATTAACTATTCCACAACACTCTGGCCACCTGGCCAGCAAACAATACGACAAATGCTAACCCCGATGAAAATAATGCGCGAAGGAAGCGATTTCTTTTAAGCTCTCGCAGACTGGAAATTTTGAATAGCTCGTGGGCAAGCTCTTCGTTGATATCGGCCTGTTTGACTTCCTCAATGTATTGCCCCAGATTATCGTATCGCTCGGGCTCGAGGTAGAGCGATCTTTTTACCGTTTTAGAAGGGATTTTCAAATGCTTGACAGATTTTCGCGTTGGATAAAGTACAAACCCGAATAATGCGATGGGAAAAATCATAACCGCCCAGGCGCCGACAACAAAAGGCAAATCCACTTCCTGCCCTATACTGGGAAGCAGCTTGGACAATTGGAAAATAATTTCCAGGGCAAAGATGTAACCTACCCCAACAATCTGAGCCTTAGTGTCGTAGCCCCTAACCGTGGCCTGGCATTCTGCCAGAGCCAGTTGCATCATCTCTTGCGCTTGATTTGCGGTTTGTTCAGTCATATATGTCAGTTATAATTTTTTGCTATATTTTATGGGCAACAACATTATTTTTTACCAGCGAGCAGGCTAAATTCAGTCTGTGGGCTGCAGCTCAAGCTGGGGATCACTTAAAGTTGTCTCTCGCCCCGGACGTGGATCTCCTGGAATCATAAGCGCAAGCAATAAGGACACCACGGCCATAGCTGATCCCATGTAAAAAACCAGACCAGGATCGCCGATCCAGATCAGTCCGAATGCCGCCGGGATACCGACCGCAGCGATATGGTTAATGGTGAAACTGGTGCCTGCGGTGGACGCAATATCTTTGGGATCTGCAATCTTCTGGAAGTAAGTTTTTATGGCAATAGCAAACGCAAAAAATAGATGGTCGAGAATATAAAGCCCGGCAGCCATGCGATGATCGTCGACAACGGCATAACCTGCGAAGATGGCAATCAATCCGACATACTCAATGATCAGTGCTTTTCTTTCTCCCAGCTTTTTTATGAACCGTCCGACATATGGGGCAATCCAGATATTGGCAATCAGGTTAATCAGATATAAAAGCGTAATGGAAGTCACGTCATAGCCGAATTTTTCCACCATGAGAAATCCGGCAAATACCATAAATATCTGACGCCGAGCACCACCCATAAAGGTCAATGCATAATATAACCAGTAACGCTGACGCAAAAATAATGTTTTATGCTGTACTTCTTTGGACTCAAAAATGGGGTAATAAAATTTACAAAATATTGCTACTGCCAAGGTGAAAATACCTGCGATCATGTACAACGGTGTGAACCCAAGTGCAAAACCGGTGAAGCTGGATTCCATACCGAGAATATTCTGAACCATGATTAAAACTTTCTCATCGAAACACAAGATGATGACGGCAAAAATTCCCAGGGTACCGATAGATGATGCTTTTAACTGCATCGCCAAATGCACGGGGGTATGGGCTTTGTCAACCAGTTGCAAGGTCAAGGACTGGTTCATGGTTTCATAATAATGAAACCCCATAGACATCCAGAATGTGGTTGCATAGAGGGCGTATTCCGAAGGAAAAAACCCTGTGATTGCGGTACCAATCCCCAGCATGGCCAAAGAAAAATAAGCCAGATTCTGCTCACGCATAAACGGCAGTAAAAATATTGCCAGGAATGAAAGGAAACCAGGAATCTCTCGAATGGACTGAAGAAATCCAATTTCACGGCCGGTAAATGCGGCGCGCTCAACCACAAAATTATTCAACAAAGTGAACCAGCCGTATAAACTCACCGCCATGGCGCATGCCATTAATACCAGCATGCCTTCATAGCCTTGCAGGAAACGGGGTACAAAACGACTCAAGATGATTCTCCCAAAATTTACCGATAATTAATGGCGCTAATATAGCGCTCTTAACTTCGTCTGAATTTCGGTATAATGACAAGTTATGTCGGAAAACAGACAAACACGAATAAACGAAATTCCAACCCGGCTGATTCGTCCCGTTGAGGTTCGAGCATTCGACATGGCCGACGGAGAAACCTTTAAGCCCCACGCACATAAATGGGGACAGTTTACTTATTCCGCTGAGGGTGTGCTCACCGTACTCACCGACGACGGCCACTTTACCGCGCCACCTGCAATGGCGGTATGGTTACCGCCGGGTGTCACTCACGATATCCGTCCCATCGGCCCGGCCAAGTTTAGAAGCCTGTATATTGCAGCGAGTGAAGTGGTGGGGATGCCGGACTCCTGCACCGTACTTAGCGTAGATGTGCTGCTTAGAAATCTAATTCTGGAAGCTGCCAAATTACCCCGAGCCTGGGATGAGAATGGATCAGATAACCGACTTATGATGGTAATTCTGGATCGTATTCGTTGCGCCAAACCCGCCCCGCTACATCTACCTCTATCGTCCAACCCACGATTGAGTGCTGTAACCAATGCATTATTATCTGATCCCACGGACCGACGCACCATTGAACAGCATGGTTCAAGGGTGGGTGCCAGCGGCCGAACCCTGGCGCGGCTTTTCAAGCAGGAAACCGGCATGACTTTCGGAGAATGGCGCCGGCGTCGAATTTTATTATCCGCACTGGAACGGCTGGCTGAAGGTGTGGCGGTAACCACAGTGGCCCTGGAAATGGGTTATGAATCCCCTTCTGCATTTATTGCCATGTTTCGACAGAACCTTGGCATGACCCCAACACAATATATTGCCAACAGATAAGTTATAGTTCCTAGTTACACAAAAAAACAAATAGGAGAAATCAAACTTATGAAACTGGCAGATCGATGGTTCGAACGAAATACCATCAGTGACGATATCACCTTGATTCGAGAACCCCATGTCGACGAATTGTTGCGCTGCAATATCTGGCATGTAAAAGGCAGGGAGAATGACCTGTTAATTGATACCGGAATGGGCATCAGCAGTCTTAAAGATGAAATCGAAGATCTACTGGGCAAACCGGTTATTGTAGTCGCCACCCATACTCATCTGGATCACATGGGCAGTATGTATGAATTTGACACCCGGGTTGTGCATCGATGTGAAGCGGATAATCTATCCGCACCACCTCAAGTCAGTCTCGATGTAAACGACTGGCCTATTGAAGAAATCAATAGCTTGCGGGACTCCGGCTATGCCCTTGAGAGTGAGCGCATGATAACCGCCTTGCCCAAACCCGGATTCGATTTGCATAGTTTCCACACCCCTGCTGCTACGCCAACCTGGCTGGTAGACGATGGCGATATTCTGGATCTGGGTGATCGTCATTTCCAGGTCATGCACCTGCCCGGCCATTCGCCCGGCAGCATCGGATTGTGGGAAGAAAAAACTGCAACCTTGTTTTCAGGGGACGCCATTTACGATGGCCCATTGCTGGACACCCTGGAAGATTCCAATATTGAAGACTATTTAATTACCATGGAAAGATTGCAAAACCTGCCCGCTGCTGTGATCCATGGTGGCCATGATGAAAGCTTCGGCCCGGATCGCCTCAAGGAAATAACCGCAGAATATATTTCTGCGCGAAGCTAAGTCAGAAAATTTCTGTACAATCCAGCCAATTAACTAACCGAGAAGTATAATGCATTGGGAAATCTATTTATCAGGAGAAATCCACACCGACTGGCGTGAACAAATTAAAACTGCGGCAGAAGCGCTGGAACTACCGGTTTCATTCCTGTCTCCGGTAACCAATCACGAGGCCAGCGATGCAGCGGGGGACTGTGTGGGAGAACAGGAATCTGGATTTTGGCGCGATCACAAGTCTTCCAAAGTAAACAGTATTCGCACCAGAACAATGATTGAGCAATGTGACCTGGCAGTGATTCGATTCGGTGATAAATACAAGCAATGGAATGCAGCCTTCGACGCCGGTTTTTGTGCGGCTATGAATACGCCTTATATTACCCTCCACGATGAAGATATTATTCATCCGCTAAAAGAAGTTGATGCTTCCGCCCTAGCCTGGGCAACAACTCCAGAACAGGTAGTTGAAGTTTTAACCTATGTTACAACCGCCGCCTGAGACCTGGCTTGATACGAGGCTTTTAGACTGCCGCCGTGAAAATCATCCCTCCTGATCAGTTCAGGA
The DNA here is from genome assembly GCA_965237725.1 of Candidatus Spongiihabitans sp. Taxonomy (GTDB): domain Bacteria; phylum Pseudomonadota; class Gammaproteobacteria; order Arenicellales; family Poriferihabitantaceae. The sequence continues at coordinate 3,500,778 of OZ250151.1, read as the reverse complement.
AATCACTGTGGAAAAATGGCAAAGGCGAAACCACCGAGCTTGCCATTAACCCAGGTGGAACCCTGGAGAGTTTTCAATGGCGAATCAGCATTGCCAGTGTAATTGAGGATGGCCCATTCTCAGATTTCCCCGGCTTTGAACGGAATTTGATTTTGATTCAGGGTAATGGCATAGAGCTTGTTCACGATACTGGCAAAACTAGCCGATTAGAAAATATTCTCGACATAGCAAATTTTGATGGTGGAAGTAAAACCCATGGGGCACTGATTTCAGGTCCGATTACTGACTTCAACCTAATGAACCGCTCCAGCCACTTCCATGCCCAGGTGGACACGTATGTTGACAGGCAGTCAGTCAGATTAATGTCCTGCGATCAAGGATTTGTATTTTGCCTTGAGCATTCTGCTGGACTAATTGAGCCCAATTATCCTGAGACCAGGGTGTTACCTGGGAATCATTTATTGCAATTTGATCAAGGCAGCAAAGACGTTCAGGTATTGGGAGAGAAAATGATTGTTATTCATCTCGACAGAAAAAGAAACTAATCATTGTTCGAAACGCTAACAAACGATTACTAATCGTAGATGACTGGCGATTGCACGACTAGGGATGATCCCAATAGTCGGGTCAAATTTCTTTCCTCTAACTTCCTTCTTCTGGTTGTTCTCCTTTCCCTTTTCCTTTTCCTTTTCCACTCATTTTCGCATGGGCGGGTAACAGGACGCCATCAATTACGGGTTTTCCCCAGCGTTCGGGAAGCTCCTTGGCAGTAGTCGCTGCGGCTCCACCGATTGCCATTGTTTTAAGCGCTTTGCGGCGTGCAATTTGGTTTTTAGTGATTTTGGGCATTAATTCATCCTCGCGAATCAGCGAAAGTAAGGTTAAATAATAGGTTTATTCCTTCGACACGATTAATTTTAACTCGGAATTTCGCTAATGAGCAACAGATTTTAGGGCTTAATATATTTTAATTTTCGTTGGGCAATCCATTTATTTCCCTTACTAACCCCCGTCCACAGTGCATCGTAGTTAATCAAAAGCTCAGTTCCCTTAGTAATTTTCCGCAACGATTTGTATTCCATAATTCTGGTTTTAGGATTTGGTTTTGCGCTGACATTGGCAGGATTTCCGTGGTTGTACATACTGCCATAGCCCAATACTATAGCTAACACCTGCTTGCCCTCTTTTTCAGCCTTGCGAGATAGTTTCTTAAATCCGCTGCCGTTATACACAATTTCCTGTAGGCAATCAGGTATTAAACTGAAGTGATCCTCTAATACGATGTAAGGAGAGATTTCGATAATTTCATTATTTTTAAAATCCCGACAAGCGTATACGCCTCTACCTTTTTTTGTTTTAGTGTCGCGTATTTCAATGTCTGGGGTTTGAATAATTTTATACATGTTTTTCCAATCGTAGTTGAATTTGAAATCAGATTTCCAATTCAAGTTTTTAGCTGTGGAAATTGTAAACCAGGTTTTCCAGAATTAGAATTTTTACTGCATCTTCTGTAATTTTTAATTTAAAAGTTGTGCCCCTCTAACCACGCCAGGTAATCACTAATGCCGTCTTCGATACTACGTGGTTGCCAGCCGGTATCAGTGAAAATGCGCTTAATACTGTAGGGTCCATAACGACCCTTGTCGAGCAGTGGGTCGAGAAAAATTTCTGCTTCATCCGCTGCCACGATCTCATAGGTTAATTCTGGAAATCGTCGCTGGGCTATTCTTATCATTTGACCTATGCTGACTGGTTTTCCATAGGCGATGTTGTATACATCGTGATTTAATGTGTCGGCAATTGACAGGCCATTGATCGCCTTCGCCACATCAACAACATGAATAAAATCGCCAATAACATTCAGGGAATTGATGCGTAGTGGTTTATTTTCTATAATCCCATGGGCGATTCGATATGGCACACAACGCACATCGCGCCCAGATGTTTGTCGATCCATGGGTCCGTAAACCCCAGATAACCGAACACTAGCCCCGGGCAATCCAAACTGTTCCTTATAGCTGTCCAACAACAATTCAGCGCTGTATTTGGATACCGCATAAAATCCGCTGGGGCCCACATAGCCATTTTCCGGTAAAGGACCCGTGGGCGCCTCAAGGCCGTATATCGAACCCGAACTGACATTAATAAATTTCTCTAAGGAATGTTGTTGGAGGGCGAATCCCATTGCATATACCGAGCTCATAATATTGGTCGCCATGGCATTTTCAATGTGACCCAGCCGGTCTTCTATTTCAGGCATACTATCCAGCCTGGAAACAATACTGGTTACTGCAGCACCATGGACCATATGGGTGATCTGGGTTTGCCCGGAGATAGCGCCCCAGCTCGCGGCATCACCTGCATCAGCAACCATAATCTCAATTCGCTCAGCCAGATCGGCGAAAAAACCCTGGGCGCTGGGATCGAGGGGTGATTGATCCATAATTAAGGCCGTGGCATCTGGATTGGCCAGCAAAAATTCCCGTACAACATGACACATCACAAAACCGCCGCCGCCGGTGACCAGTAATTTCATGGGCAACGTTGTTGTATCTAAAACCGGATATTCAAAACGGCGGGTCGCCAGCAACTACAACGCGGTGTAAATAACGCCGTTGTCCCAGATAATCTCCAATGGGATTGTGCAGCAGGCAGCGATTATCCCAAAATGCGATAGAATTTTTCTGCCAGTGAAATCGACAGGTAAATTCTGGCTGGATGGCATGATTTAACAAAAACTGCAGCAGCGGTGCACTTTCCTGCTCGGTCATTCCCTTGAAGCCCAGGGTATAGTGGTCGTTAACAAACAACGACTTACGCCCGGTTTCTGGATGGGTTCGCACTACGGGATGTTCGGACACCACACTTTGCGCTTGCTCTTTGGTCACAATCATATTCTCATCTTTGAGATCCATAGATGCCTGTCGATCACCATATACTCTTAAAGAACTGTGGATCCCGGTCATACCCAACAGCATTTGCTGCAACCCTTTGGATAATGATTCATAGGCCAGGTATTGACTGGAAAATAAAGTATCGCCACCAACTTTTGGAACTTCAATAGCATAAAGTATTGCGCCCAGGGTAGGACAGGGTTGGTAGGTGACATCAGCGTGCCAGCCTTCGGAATAAACGTTAGTGTCTCCAGGCTCGGTCAGCACTTCGAGAATTTCTGGATGGCCTTCCAAACCCTGTAAAATGGTATGGATATCCAGCTCACCAAATCGTGCGGCGAACGCCTTCAGTTGGTCGGTTGTGAGATTCTGATCACGAAAAAAAATGACCTGGGATTCAAGCAATGCGCGACGAACTTCCTGATAAACAGCATCTGACATTGGTTTTGCAATATCGACCCCATGAATTTCACCACCGCAGGCTCCAGAAAGGGGAATGACCTGGATGTGTTTGTATGCCTTGGGCTTCATGGACTTCATTGATTATTCGATTCACCACAAAAATATTTTCATGATATTAATCTTTTCATCAGATCATCTTGATTGTAGTGTTGTTTTGGTTCAGAGTAAAAGTTGTTATTGACCCAATTCTTAACCAGAAGATCGAAGCAATTTATGCCCAAATACACGCTATTCGATAACGACACTTACGCCAACCGATTATCCCTTGCGCGCAAAGCGCTACGCGATAACGATCTCGAAGCCTGCATCATGATTGCCCCCGAGCACCAGTTTTATTTCGGTGGTTTCGATAGTTGGACCGGGGTAAACAGCCCCCAGGCCATGGTATTTACCGCTGGGGTTGATGAACCCACATTAGTACTGCGGGATGTAGATTTGTCCCTGGCCACGGAATCAAGCTGGCTCAGCGATATACGCACTTATCACTTACACAGCGAAAATTTTGCCGGGATTATTCGCGATATCCTAAAACATAAAAAGGTCGGAAGTGGCGGCATTGCAATTGAAATGCAGTCCTATGCCCTCCCATATTCTCTCGGCCAGGCCCTGGCGTCAACACTGTCTCCAGCACAACTGGTGGATGCCACAGAAATTCTGGGACGTTTGCGACTAATCAAGTCTGACCGGGAAATTGAATTGATTGAAGCGGCGGGAAAATTTGCTAATCACGGCTTAACTTCGATGATGAATTCATGCAAGGACGGCATCACCGAAATTGCCATGGCGGGTGCAATAGAATCTGCACTGCGTGAATCGGGCAGCGATTACTGGTCTATACCCGTCGAGTTGAGTTCGGGTCATCGAAGCGCGGGCTGTCATGGCACGCCGAGACCGAAACTAATTCAGCAAGGCGACCTTGTACATGCAGAATTTGCCGGGGTGTGTGAACGTTATCATGCCACAGCGATTCAGACTATTTGTTGCGGCAGACCTGGCACGCGGGAAACTGAGATTTATGATATTGCATTGCAGTCCCTTGATACGGGTATTGCTATGGTTGCGCCCGGGGTGGGTGTAGCAGAGGTCGAGGCCGCATCCCTCGAGCCGTTGGTGAAACATGGTCTTGAGCACGCGGCAATGATGCGATTCGGATATGGTATCGGCGTAGCCTATCCGCCCATCTGGCTTGAGACTTTACAGATTTCGCGAGACTTCGAAACGGTGTTAATGCCCGGTATGGCATTTGTATTACATTCTTGTATCGAATTACCCGATGAAAATCTCGGTGTCATTCAGGGTGGCACCTATGTACTCGAAGAATCCGGACCTCGGATGCTGGCCGGCGCTGGCAGCATTGAGATGATCGAGGTGTGAAATATATTTTCAGTTAAATTTGTTCGACAGATTCTGAAGTTGCATTGTCGACACGCACCGTTTTTTTCCCACTTAACATTGCTACCACCAGATTCTCTTTCTTCCAGAAATAATAAAAAACCATCACTCCAAGGTGAAGCCCAAATAGAATCAATAATAAACTGGAATTGGTGTGATGAATAGATGTTGCGAATCCGATAAATTGAGATGACACGAAATCCGCCAGAGGTCCTTCGTGGAATAAGTCATCGTCCTCTGCGAACAAACCGCTGGTAACCTGAATCGTAAGCAATATAAGCATTGTCAGTACAGCGATGGACCCTACAGGTGAATGTCCCGCCACACCGCTGGGTTGCCGATGAGATAGTTCTTTCAGATAGCCGATTACTGCTCGGGGATGGGGAATCAGGGAGGCGAAGCGCACCGATTCGGGCCCGGCTAACCCCCAATAAACTCGGAACAACAGCAGCGCACCAGTGCAATATCCGGCGTAAAAATGCCATTGTATGATGTCGTAATTTCGAAACTCACCAAGCAACCATCCAATAGTTACAGTCGATGCCAGCATCCAGTGCCAGCATCGAGTCGTGACATCCCAAACTGCTAGTTGTTGATATTGGTCCCTACTCAATATTTCTTATATCGAATGAAGGCCCGAATAAATAGAATTAATCCAGCTCTTCTCTAAAATCATCGTGACAACCCTGGCAACCATCCCCTACGTCGCCGATTGCGGATTGGAGCTGATCGAGCCCATTACCAGCAACATCTGCAAGAACCGCTACCGCGTCCACATAAGCATTCCACTTTTCAGCAGCGTCGGGGTAATTAGTCCAATTCTCAGGCAATGCGTGACTATCATCGGGATACGCCTGATTATCAGAGCCTTCGGGCCACATTGTCCCGTTATTCGCCTGGGTTAACAGTTTTAAATTATTCGCCAAAGCCGACGCAAGCTCAGCATCGTATTCTATATCTCCCTCGACCATTCCAAACAACGGCCCTACATTCCAATTTCGCAGAGTCATATCTGCCTTTCGTGCCTTAATGGCGTTTAATAATGGATCCTCCTCCGCAGCCATAGATGTGCCGCCCAATGCCAACACTACTGCGATTGAAACTATTTTAATGATATTTTTCATAGTATTTACCCCATTTAAGAAAAGTGCGTTAGAAAACAACCTTGTTTTAGACCGGAACTCATTGCCTGAGTTCCGTGGAACTATAAACCTTCGAATGCACCAAATGCCTAACAAACACCAGATTCCCCATAGTTTTAAAATAATATACCATGCATCAATATTTCAGTAGGCTTGCAGAGTATTCTTGGAATCGATACAAATTTTCGCAACAGATATGGATTCCGGATAGACCTGCGGTCTTCCGGAATGACGGAAGGGAAAATTGGTTAAGCCCGGCTCATGGAAATTTCATACATTTCTTGTATGCGAAATTCCCGAGCATTGAAAATCGCTCATCCTACGGTCATCCCGGACACTGGGGTGGTTTATTCAGCCGTCATCTCGGAAAATTCTGCCCGGAGCAGAATTTCGCGTAGCCCCAACGGGGTGAGTATCAAGGATGATACGAACAAAGTGCCTCGCACTTATCTCATCGTCATCCCGGAAAGTGCGAAGCACTTATCCGGGATCCATTTGCATTGATTTAGGCAATTTCATAGACGTATTTCACCAGAAAACTCAATTACTGAGATACAGCAGCCATATCGAAAATGCAGCAAATCCAAGCCCACTCCAGATCCGTTTGGTCAGACGTTCACTAAACAGCAGTATAGCTGAGAGGGTTGACAACAAAACCACGCCAAAATTGGTTATCGGAAAAATTACAGAACTTTCCCAGCCCTCAAGGGCCAATGACTTCATCATGTAGTACAAGGTGGCAAAGTTTATGATTCCCAGTATGGTTCCACTGATAACGCTGGACTTGTTCATTGACCATTGGTTAAAAGTTAAATGGTGTATAAATCCGGTGACAAAAGCGCCGGCAAATATGGTTGAGATTAATTCAGGAAACTCTGCTTCTCCCACAGTCCAGACCTGAAACAGTTTTAAACTGGTGTCGATAAAACCGATACCCAGGAAGGAAATCAATGGCCATTTCCATTGATCAAATCGGGCGTCTTTACCTACAGAAAGAATCACGGCGATAAATCCGGCAGCGATACCCAGAATTTTCAGGGTGGTTAAACTTTCGTTTAAGAAAAAGATGCCCACGCTCACCGGAATCACTACACTCATTTTCGTGGCGATTCCAGCAGTTGCCACACCGTTAACCTGAGCGGTTCGCGCCATGGCCCTGAATACAATATAAAAGATACCGCCTTCAATTACTGCTGGCCAGAACCAGGGTGCGGTCAACGAATCTGGTGACATTTCAAACAACACAGCTCCGGTAATAGCAGCAATCAAATAATTTATGGTGATGGCATGTCGGGTATCGGTATTGGTATTTTTGATCAACCGAAATATAACCAGAACGGCTGTGGAGGAGAGAATCGCTAACGCGATATAAATCATTTGATGATTATTTTAATTTTATGACGAAAACTATTTCGCAGTGAGCTTTACAATTACGCCATTTACAACTGGTGCTTAACCCAGAATCTGACCTATAGAACTTGCTCGTGCTTTATCCAGAGCCAGGGCAGAAAGCGCAAGATCCCCTAAAACTACGGCACGAAATACAAATGCAGATCGTTCATCTTTACTGCTACGACCCGGAATTTTTCCATTAACCAATGCACCAATATCACCACTAATCAGTTCAGGCGCCACCATCGGTTCGGGCATGGCCGCTTCCTGTTCCATATCATCAATGATGATGCGATCAAATGCAGACATACCCGCTTTAATCCAGGGCAAGGCCACGTCGGTAGCGGAAACAAATACGCCGGATTTCAACCAGCGCGGATCTACGAATGGATCGATTTTTATTGTCATGGTCACCGAAGAAACCACGATATCAGCATTATCTACCACTTCTTCTCCGCTTTCACAGGGAACCGCCTTGAGCCCCATTCCTTCCGCCATGTGACACAGGGCATCCCGATTGGCCGCCCCCCGACCCAAAGCGCGAATTTCTTTTAAGGGAAACATGTCGGCAAATAATTTTAGATGACTGCATGCCTGAACTCCACAACCGATAAACCCGACCACTTCAGATTCCGGGTTTGCCATGCGCCCGGCGACTACTGCGCTGGCACCAGCGGTACGAATCGCCGTCACCCAGTTCCCATCCACTACCGCAACTGGAATGCCGGTCTCACTATCCAATACCATGATCAGGCCATTAATTTGAGGCAATCCTATTTCAGTGTTCGCCGGGTTAAGTATCACCGACTTCACCGCAAGGTAAGGCGGATCATTTGCGGCAGACAACGTAGACATCATGTAACGACCATCTCCAGGCAGAATCACAGATTTGGGTGTATTCCAGACCTGAGAATTGGCCTGGCCGATGATCAACGTTTCCATGGCGTTAATTACTTCCTCGGTTGTAATATTGAGCGACTCGAGGGTCTCGCTAGACAAGTATAATAACGGGGCGGGAGAATTCATGACATTTTTAAGCTTGCTGAATGATGGATTGACATGATGGCAGTCTACCAAATCCTCGATTCGGGATGTTGGATAGCAAAGTTATGAAAGTTAGCCTGCTATCAGGCGCCCCATTTTTCAACCAGCAACCTTACGCGATCCGCAAATTCTGCCTGGCGATATTCCTGAAACACCAACCATGAACAAAAGGATAGGGGATTGGTAACCCGATGAGGAAACAGAATGCCATCGAGATGATCATATTCATGCTGCCAGGTACAGGCCGAATAACCTTTAACATCGTACGTTTGTATTTCACCATGGCGATCATAAAAACTCACCGCAATTTCTACATGCCGATCCACATCGCCACGAATTTGTGGCACAGACAAACAACCTTCGTTTGAAATAAATGTTTCATCGGTCAGGAATTCGATGCTCGGATTGATTGCAATGGTCAGGGGCACTTCGGGCTTGTAGGGATAGCGCGGATTGTTGCCAACCTCAATGGTAAATAATCGATGGGGAATACCAATCTGGTTCGCCGCGATCCCTGCACCATTGGCATCGCGCATGGTATCGATCAGATCATCGATCCATCCTTGAACTTCCGGGGATTTTATATCCTCGACTGGAACTTCCTCGGCACGAGCCCCTAGGATGGGATGACCGATTTGCAATATCTCTCGAACAGCCATAAGTGTTAATCGAATTTGTTATAACTACCTAATAATAAGCCAATTTATGACAGGGTGGTTAAATGGATTCCGGATAGACCTGCGGTCTTCCGGAATGACGGAGGAGTTATTTTTTCTGAACCCTCGTTTTTTAATATACCGCCCCTTCCCCGGTCATCCTGGAAAATTCTGCCGGGAGCAGAATTTCGCGTAGCCCCAATGGGGTGAGTATCAGGGATGATACGAACAAAGTGCGCAGCACTCATCCTAACGTCATCCCGGAAAATTCTGCCGGGAGCAGAATTTCGCGCAGCCCCAACGGGGTGAGTATCAGGGATGATACGAACAAATGCGCAGCACTTATCCGGGATCCACTATTCCCTGAATGATTGCTAGGTGTAAAATCATCAGCATATTCTGAAATTAACAAAACACACCAATGCAGCTCAACCAACAACAGCTAACGGAATTGGATCAATCTGGCTATCTGTTTTTCCCCAATGCATTTAGCAAGGCGGAAACTGACATACTCAGGGGAGCCGCCAAAGATGTCTATGCATTGGAGCGCGAGGAAGTGTGGCGCGAATCATCCGGCGTTGCCCGCACAGCGTTTGCCGCCCACACCTATAATGATGCTTTTCGTAGACTGGGTGCACACCCAAGATTGATCAAACCGGTAATGCAAGTTCTCGATGGGCCGGTGTATATGCATCAGTATAAAGTCAATGCCAAAGCGGCGTTCGATGGCGATGTCTGGCAGTGGCATCAGGATTATGGCACCTGGGCGCGAGATGATTTGATGCCCGAACCCAGGGCAATGAACATCGCGGTTTTCCTGGATGATGTTACCGCCGCCAACGGGCCGCTGATATTTTTACCCGGAAGCCATAAACATGGTGTCGTCGAAGCGGGCCATGATCTCGAAACCACCAGCTATCCATTGTGGACCCTGGACCGTGACACCGTAACCGAGCTTTATCAACAGGGCGGCTGTGTCGCACCTACCGGCGAAGCCGGCTCCATGCTGCTGTTCTCCAGTTTGCTTGTCCATGCCAGTCCCCCCAATATCAGCCCCATGGATCGCACCATTGTTTACTTATCCCTTTGTCATGTTGATAATCACATTCAGCAATTCAAGCGCCCGGAATGGGTTGCCCACCGCGACTTCAGCCCAATCGAACCGCTTGCAGACGACACCCTGTCAGAATTGATCAACTAACCAAACTTTTATATGTACCTATATTCTTCGTTGACCCAGCACGCAGCTGATGACAAGCCCGTCCGGGTTGGTCTGATTGGTGCGGGTAAATTTGGATCAATGTTTCTAAGCCAGATCCCCACTACACCCGGGTTGGAGGTCACCATGATTGCGGATCTGGATCCAGCCCAGGCCGCGGCTCGTTGCAGCGAAGTTGGCTGGACTGAAGCACAAATCAGTAACACGGCATTCATTGACGACGCCGAAGCCATGATTCGGAGCGATGGGGTTGATGTTGTTGTAGAAGCAACCGGTCATCCCGCCGCGGGAATAAAACATGCACTGCTGTGTGTGGAACATGGAAAACATGTCGTTATGGTGAATGTGGAAGCCGATGTGCTGGCAGGCCCCTATCTTGCCGCCCAGGCGCGAGCAGCCGGCGTGGTCTATTCCATGGCCTATGGCGATCAACCGGCACTAACCGTGGAAATGATCGACTGGGCACGCAGTTGCGGTTTTCATGTTGTTGCCGCGGGGAAAGGTACCAAATATTTACCTGCCTATCACCAATCTACACCAGATACCGTATGGGATCACTATGGGCTGACCGCAGACCAGGCCACCGCCGCAGGTATGCGCAGCCAGATGTTCAATTCATTTCTGGATGGCACCAAATCTTCTATCGAGATGGCCGCCATCGCCAATGCCGCTGACCTGAAAGTGCCGACCAGTGGTCTCGCCTTTCTACCCTGTGGCGTGGAAGAACTAGCACAAGTTCTTAAACCAAAAAGCGAGGGCGGCCAGCTAGAATTCTCGGGGCAAGTTGAAGTGGTTTCCAGTCTTGATCGTACTGGTGGGCCGGTAGAACGAGACTTGAGATGGGGGGTGTATTGTGTTTTCGAAGCGCCAAATGATTATAGCGCCGCATGCTTTCGTCAATACGGCATGAACACCGATGACAGTGGTCGATATTCAGCGATGTTCAAACCCTTTCACCTTATCGGCCTGGAACTGAATATTTCCATCCTAAACGCAGCATTGCAAAATCGACCCACCGGATCTCCAATTTGTTTTAATGGTGATGTTGTTGCTGTGGCGAAACGGGATATTAACGTTGGTGAAGTTCTGGATGGTGAAGGCGGGTACACGGTTTGGGGGAAACTAATGCCATCCTCCACCAGTGTAACGAAAAATGCCCTCCCTATCGGGCTTGCCAGTGACGTCGTTGTTGGTAGACCAATAACCCAAGATCAGGTTATTACATTGGAAGACGTAAAAGTGGATGCCTCGACCCAGGCATGGCAGATCCGAAATCGAATGCTGGATCAATTTAGCTAATTTTACTGACCATCGCTAACCACGGTTGCTGATCCAAGGGCTTTCCTTCTGGCCGATAGTAATGATGAATCACCTCGAACCCCGCGTGTTCGAGATAATCTTTACTCTCTTCAAATTCCATGTAGTTGCCATAGCGTTGGCCTGACCAGCCCTCGTTGTTTCCACGGGGATTGGAGGAGAATAAAATGCCCCCTGGTCGCAATGTGTCGTGTAGTTCAACGAGCACTCGGGACAATTCTACACTGGGAACATGAAACAACGACGCATTGGCAAAAATGCCATCGAATGCCTGGTGCGGTAGACTCAGTTTTAAAAACGTTTGATGCCATACTTCGCAACCCGTAAGTTCTCTGGCCATATCGCAGAATTCTCCGCAGCCATCCAAACCAACCGGACGATGCCCCAAAGAATGAAAATACTCCAGGTCCCTGCCCGGCCCACAACCAAAATCAAGAATGTCCAGCTTTTGGTCTTGAGGGAATGCACTCAGAAATTCGGCATAGTTCTGAGTTACATCGTGATCTCTGGTCCCCAGCCAGAATGATTCCGCGCGGTCTTCATAGTGACCAATAGTCTCGGACTCGATACACTCAAGTTCTTTCATTTCCTGCAAAATTTACCGTTAATTTATATCCTGGAGTTGAGTATACTGTCTGGAATTCGTCACAAACTAAATTTCTGCAGGAGACCACCATGCCCGAAATCACTATAGATAAAAAGATTTACGATTTATACGACGAGTATTGTCATGGCAAAATGGATCGACGTGAGTTTTTAAGCCGGGCCAGCACAATTACAATTGCTGGAGTGTCGGGCCTGACCATGGCTCAGGCATTATTACCCAATTACGCAGAGGCCCAAACCATATCTTTTACCGATGAACGCATCAAGGCAAATTATGTTGTATACGATTCTCCAGGCGGCACGTCGGGGGAAATGCGCGGTTACCTTGTGCAACCCACAGCTACCGGTCCCTATCCAGCTGTACTGGTGATCCATGAAAATCGCGGACTAAACCCTTATATCGAAGACGTTGCCCGTCGATTCGCTGCGGAAGGTTTTCTAGCGCTGGCGCCGGATGGTTTATACCCGGTGGGCGGATATCCCGGCAACGATGATGACGGCAAGGTATTACAAAAGAGCCTCGATCAGACAAAACTTAAGCAGGACATGTTGAATAGTGCCCTGTTACTAAAATCCCATAACCTGTCCACTGAGAAACTCGGCGCAATTGGATTTTGCTGGGGCGGCGGGACAACTAATTTCCTCGCGGTAAATATGGGTAACGAACTTAGCGCGGCCATTCCGTTTTATGGTGCGGCTCCGGATTCGGATGACGTTTCAAAAATTCAGGCACCTTTGATGATTCAGTCTGCTGAAGACGATTCGCGGATAAACGCTATGTGGCCGGATTTTGAAACCGCGCTTAATGCCAATCAAAAACCCTATGTTCGTCATTTGTATTCGGGAACACGCCATGGTTTTCATAACAACAGCACCCCGAGGCATAACTCGGAAGCCGCTGATCTGGCGTGGCAGCGCAGCGTAGAATTTTTTCACGAGCACCTGGGTTGATGCCGACACACTCAGCATCTTGTTTGTGACAGGGAATTATAATGACTAATCTCTGGCGATTGAGTGCCGCGGACATCGCGGAGAAGGTAACCAGTAAAAATCTGAAAGCAACTGACGTAATTGAACAAGCGTTATTGCGACTCGATAAAGTCAACCCAGTAATAAATGCCATCGTCCAGGAGATGCCAGATGAAGCAATGGCAGCCGCAGAAAACATTGATGCAATCATTGCTCGGGGAGGCGATGCAGGCCCACTGGCCGGCGTTCCAATCACCATAAAGGTGAACATCGATCAAAAAGGCCATGCCAATACCAACGGACTGGTGACTCAGAATGATAACGTTGCAGATCAGGACAACCCGGTAGTTTCAAACCTTCGCAACGCTGGCGCGATTATAATCGGCCGAACCAATACCCCGGCTTTTTCCATGCGCTGGTTCACACGTAATTCGATCCATGGACACACGCTAAATCCCCATAATTCCGGTCTCACTCCAGGGGGATCTTCCGGGGGTGCTGCTGCTGCAGTTGCGGCGGGCATTGGTGCTATCGGGCATGGCACTGATATCGCGGGCTCGGTGCGATATCCGGCCTATGCCTGTGGGCTGCATGGTTTGCGTCCTACTCTGGGCAGAATACCCGCACTTAATCCATCTCTGCCCGATCGTCACATTGGCGCTCAGATAACCGCGGTATCCGGACCGTTAGCGAGGACTGTGCGGGATGTAGAACTTGGCTACGAAGCCATGTCTCAGGTTATGCCCCAGGCCATATCCCAGGCCAGCGACCTGGACCCCTGGTGGGTGCCCGTTTCCCAGGATTCAGGGGAATTCGAAAAAGTGGCCGCACTTTGCACCCATCCCGACGGTCTCGGTACCGCACCCGAAGTTGTAACCGCATTAAACAATGCCGCCCGCATGCTCGAAGAGGACGGGTGGCAGGTCAATGAAGTTGAATGCCCTCCCATGCGCGAACCCATGGAATTACAACTTGGTCTGTGGATGTCGGATTTTCATTACAACAAAGGCGCAGGAATTAAAGCGGAAAACGATCCCGACGCAAACTTCGTTTATGAACAAATGATGTCTATCTGTGAAGTGCCAACCCTGAACAGTTTTATGGATATTCTGCAAAGCCGCGTAGGACTAGCGCGTCAATGGCAGCAATTTTTAAGAATATACCCGATATTGATCTGCCCGGTTTCCGGCGCAATACCGTTCCGCGATCAGCTGGATGTGGAATCTGCGGAAGCATTTCGGGGTGTCATCGAGGCGCAAATGACACAAATAGGTTTACCGATTCTGAGTGTTCCCGCAATGACCGTGGCTACGGGTATGACGGACAATATTCCTATGGGGGTTCAACTGGTGGCTGGACGCTATCGGGAAGATGTCTTGTTCAAAGCCGCTTATGCCATTGAAGCGCGGTGTGACACAATTGCAATCGCTGAGCCCGAGCAAAACTAAAGCAATAATCCTAAAGTAACCTTTCCTAATAATTTAACAGGCATAAAAAATGTCCCAACCTCTGTGTTTAATCATCGGTGCTGGTGAAGGCCTTGGCCGTGCACTGGCAGCAAAATTTGCCAGCGAAGGCTTTGATATGGCGCTGGTTTCCCGCAACAAACAAAGCTGTACTGCAGCAATGGATTCAGCAAATGCGGCAAACGCCGATGCAAAGATAAAGCATTTTTCAGCGGATGTGACCAAACCCGAACTCCTGGAACAGGCAATCCAGAAAATTGAGTTGGAAATGGGCGAGATCGAAGTATTGATCTACAATGCCCGGGGAAGTTTCGAATCCCGCACCCCGTTGGAAATGAGCTATGAAGAACTGGAAGATATCTATCGTATAGAAGTCATTGGCGCATTTGCTGCAGCAAAATCGGTATTGCCCAGTATGCAGAAACGTGGGCGCGGTAGTATTCTTTTTTCAAGCGCAACAGCGGCACTTCGCGGCTCCGCCTCCCACCCGTTATATTCCATTGGAAAATTTGGACTTCGGGCATTATCCCAAAGTCTGGCAAAAGCCTATTCGAAAGATGGTGTGCACATCGTACATTTTCGACTGGACTGCGATCTGGATATGCCTTTAATGCGAGAATATTACGGTGATAAATTTGACCCGGAAAAAATGGCTAATACCGATGATGTCGCCAAGGCTTACTGGTGGGCCCATAACCAGCCAAAATCCGCATGGAGTAACGAAATCGAACTGCGGCCTTATACCGAGACCTGGACTTATTGAAAATTAGCGCCGCCATTGTTACCAGCAAAAGTCAGAACGTTGGAATTGGAATTCTCTTACTCAGTTGCCTGTCCGTTGCCCTAACACCCAATTGCGCAAAAATCGCTTATCAGGAAGGGGCTAATCTGCTTGCCGTATTTACTGTGCGCTCACTAACCGGTTTACTGGGCCTCGGTTTATTTCAGATAATTCGTCGACGTAGTTTTTACGTTCCGCGCTCAGCGTTCTGGTTTGGCTCAATCACCGGCATGACCCAGGCGTTAACCACCGTGGGTATCATGGGCGCCGTGGCCTTTATCAATGTTAGTCTCGCAGTGTTAATCTTTTTTCTCCATCCATTCCTGATCGCGATTATCAATCACTTTCGCGGTGAATCCCAACTGACACCTGCTCTTGTCGGATTGATACTACTTGGGTTGTTTGGCCTGGGCATGACATTGGCCGTAGATATCAATGGGGTTAATCTGGTTGGGATTTCCCTGGCGACACTGGGACTAATTTCCGTTACCTTCATGATCCTGGTCATGGTCGCAGCGTGTCGTCACGCTGGGGTAATCCGGGCAAATTTTTATACGCTACTATGGGCCACATTCTATATTCTAATTGCAGCTGCAATCGGGCCCATGCTCGGGGTACTCGAAAACCCGGTATTTCCCGAAACCTTAAAAGGCTGGCTTGCATTGATTGGAGCAGGACTTACTTTCACGGTGGGTTATGTTTTATTTTTTGTTAGCGTGTCCATTATTGGGACCTCTCGGGCAGCCATGTTATCAATTGTAGAACCACTATTCGCTATACTAATCGCAATATCTCTGGTCGGCGAGTGGTTTTCAATCACCCAATGGATTGGTGCAATAATAATTGTGACTAGTTTATTGTGTGCGGAACTCATCGGAGACCATAAATAATCAAACCGCAACAAGCAGCGCTTAACAATTTCTATGAGATTGTGAATTGAACTTTATGGTGCGGCGGAAATAATTTCTGCAAGAATATTTTCAGGCATTGTCCAGCCCCCTTGACCATAGGTCCCAGCAAATACAGTAACCACAAGGTTTCTTTCTGGCACCACAAATAGGTTTTGCCCTCCATAACCCGTGCCTGTAACAACTGTGGCATTATCCCAATTACCACGAAAATTTCCATGCCACCACTGATAACCGTAGCCATAAATTCCATCCATACTCCAATTAGAATTTGTTTGTTCCGTATGGCGGATAGAAGAAAGCTCAATCCAGCGACTTGGCACTACCTGCTTGTCTGCCCATCGACCCTGGTGCAGCATAAGTGCACCAATTTTTGCCAAGTCTCTTGCTCGTAATCGTAATCCAGAAGCCGCGGAAGGCAATCCTTTACGCCAGATATTGTCACCACGCCACTCATAATCGGTAATCCCTAAAGGTTTAAATAAAACCTCTTCTGCAAAATCAATAAATGTTTTACCCGTGAATTTTTGAATCAACCCCGCCAGCAACATTGTTGTACCACCATTGTAGTACCAGGCTCCTCCTGGTTCCGTGCGCACTGGCTTGCTTAATACATAAGCAAATGGATCTGTTGAATAATACATTTGAATTTCGTCATTCATCTTATTCGAATAGGGAACATCCATTTCATTCCATCCGAGACCGTCGGTCATCGTCAGCACATGATGTAGGGAAATTTTTTCAACACCGGGAGCGACAATTTTTTTGTACTCGGGATAATAATCCATAATCGATGCTGACAATGCAGATTCAAAATTATTCCCAAATTTCTGTTCAAGGGCGATACCAACCAAAAGCGCAGTAACACTTTTTGAAATCGACCGCAGGTCGTGTTTGACATCGTAGTCAAACTGCACCACTCCAATTTTGGTACCCCAGTTCTGATCTTCACCTGAAAGGTACTGCTCATAGACAAGCTTACCATCGTATTCCACAACTACAATGTGTGCATTTTTATGGCCGTTTGATTGAAGCTTTTCGGTGAGCATCTGCATCTTTTGAAGATCAAATCCCGCATTCGAAAGCGTATCTACATACCACCCATCATCGCGAACAATCGGCGCAGAAGGTTGCAGCCCGTGGACTGAGCACGCCCAAAGCAGAGCCCATACAACTACAATCCGAAATATCGAGATTCCAGTACTTAGCTTTAAGATAGCAAACATTTGACTAAGCTAACCCCAAGCACTTTTTTGCACGGGAAACAGAATTCCTGCCCTTATAGTTTTCAACCCATTTTTCCAGATTGGGGTAGTTGGCCATGGGAACTTGCCCTAATTCCGCCATTTCCATATAGGCAAAGGCAAATGGATCTGCAATGGTCAGTTTATCGCCGAGGAAATACCTACAGCTGGTTAAATGCGTTTCCACCGCCGGCATTTGCTGATCGAGAAAACCTGCCGCTTCGTCAATGGTATCTTGATTTGGCGTGCCAAACCCATACTTCACTTTTGCCACAGTCTCAAAGGTATAGGTGTTTAACCACCTGCCCACATGGTTTGAAAAAAAATCCATCCATTGATCGATGCGCGCTCGCGCCAAATGGTCATCCATAGGATACATGTCAGAATTTTCTACACTGCCAAGATATCGGCAAATTGCACCGGACTCAAAAATAGATTGACCGCTGTGCGTCAGCGTCGGGAGTTTTCCCAGTGGATGTCGAGCCATGTGTTCCGGTGATTTGTGTTCACCCTTGGAAAGATCCAGATTGATGTATTCGTACTCAATACCCAATTCCTCTGCGGTAAAAACGCATTTAGTGGTATTGGATGAAAAGTTTATACCGTGAATTTGATACATAATATTCGCCTGTTTATGCTGTTTTAGTTAATCCGTTCTACTTTAACCGGCTTTGATCGAAGGTCCGGGCCGTTTGTCAGCACAATATCCATTGGGCACGACGACAATACAAGCACTAGATCGAGTTCCGCTCTTAAGGTGATACTTTCCCTGCTTTGACCACCGGCGGCTCTATAGCCAACTCACCATTAGGGCCAATGGTGACATTCTCAAATATATTAAATGGGCTCGGTATTTCCGACACATCCAGTCCCAGTTCCGATAACGATTCGCGTAAATTATCCGTGCAATTTCGATGATAGCCGACATGCCCCAGTAGCTGGTATCGCTGTTCATCGCATGCAGAAAGCAACATATCGTGAATGCCAGCGGAAGTATCTTCGGTAATGCTCAGTATGGGTCGGCGCTGGTTGGTATAGAGTTGATCGCCAACCCCGGGTATCAGCTTCTCCAGGCAGGATCGGGTATGTTCATTGGACAGAAATTCATTGATATTGCCCTGGCAAAATGCCCACGCATCCACCACCTGGGAGCCTTCCAGGTTAACGATGCAGACACACTGCCCTGCATTTAGGTGAAAGCCAGAAGAATGACCACCTTCGATGATAAGATCTTCACTCAAGTTGGTTTCCATTTGCTATCTACTTTAATTAGGTACGATGCAGGGTTAACCGGATTTCTCCAGACCACCTCCCCACAGGTTTCCAATTTTGTAGGACCAGGGGCTAACACCAATAAATAGTCAACATTATATTGTAACGGTCTATTACATCCAGTTTTAAATACCTGGTTTTTAAAGTTGCGCCTGGCGAACCACTCGATGAGATCTGATGGCAGGGTTGGATTAAATTTCCAGGAAACAAGGGTTTGACGATCGAGCATTCTTGGCAACGAGGCATACTCAGCCACCATTTCATTATACGGTTGAATCAAAACCACATTATTTTTATGGGAAACTGTTTTAACTGCATCAACTATGTTTTCGTATCCCAGTATCGGATTTGGGACATTGTCAAAAAGATGTTTTGAAAAAACATGAGACATTTGAATCAAAAAATATAATGCCACGCATAATGATCCTCCAGCCACAAATTTCACTATCGTCTCGTCAGTGCTCAGATAAAGGTAATGAACACAAGCGGTAATAAACAGAAAAAGGATAAGTGACGACGGTCGAAACAGAAAAAACTTGCCCACTAAATTCGTATTGCTATCGATATAGCTTACAACAAATGCCAGCAGGAAATAGACTAGGAGACCAATGACCAAATTAATTAGAACACTACTGTTACTCAAACTTTTTATGCGCAACAAAAACACCAACATCAAAGATGTAACAATAATGGAAGGTGCCCAGGTTGATAGAAAATTTCCTGTAGAAAATGGCGCTAAATGGTGTGGTAGACGCAATTGAAGTATTTTATCGGGAGACAAGCCATCGTATCCCACCGGAATCGATACCTTTAACTGTTCATAAATTAGAATTCCAATTAATGGGGCTACGGACAAAAAATAGATTACAAATAATCTAAGTATTTTTCGAATTTCTACTTGCTGAAGCAAACACATACCGAACAAC
Organism: Candidatus Spongiihabitans sp.; assembly: GCA_965237725.1. Classification (GTDB taxonomy): domain Bacteria; phylum Pseudomonadota; class Gammaproteobacteria; order Arenicellales; family Poriferihabitantaceae. The sequence continues at coordinate 3,481,088 of OZ250151.1, read as the reverse complement.
GCTAACACCCAAAACCCACCAACCAGAAAATGAAAGTAGGTGGACACAATTGCGGCCACAATTGAAGCGAGATATTTCTTTTCCATGACCAGCCCCAAGCCAAAAAATATACAAATGTAGGCTGGTATTTTTGATTCGAATCCCTTAAATAACCATTCACCGCCAATTATTTGCTCATGGCATAGTGAAAATATTGCAATGATTGCAACACTCGACATTGCTGACAGTTTAAGGGAATTGAAGAAGTAGCCGATGGACAATGCGAATAACAACGCTGACCCAGTTCTGAAAATGGCATGAGCCATATCAAATCCAAACCACGCAATAAACTTTCCAATTAAATATTCAAACAAGAATCTGGAATTGGAAAAATCAAATACTGCATGCAATAGGCCGAAATTTTCAGGCTCAACCCGGCGATGCGCAATTTGTAAATAAAACTCTTCGTTAGAGGTAATTCCAAAAGAATTTAACCGCATAAACAGAACTACAAACAGCGCTATAACAATCGTGGCATAACTAGAATTTTCTTCCAGCAACTGCATCAATCGAGTGAAATAGAGTTTCATGTTATTGCAAATTTGATTTGAAGCTCGGCACAATAAATCTGATTAAACTGATCGGCGATGGTTTTCGTTAATATTGTCTATTGAAACTGGTCTAAAAGTAATTCTTCTGACGAAGTAATAAAATAACACCTTAAATGAATTTCTGATCGAACCTCCAGAGACGCTTTTCGACGGCGCACGATAATGGATTGGAATTTCGATAAATCGCGACTTTCTAAGCAAATAACGAAGCTCGGTTTGGTAAAAATGCCCTTTCGACCGAATATTCGTCTCAAGAAACCGCGCTACCACACTGCGATGAAACCCCTGATAACCCGAGGTCATATCTTTAAATCGGGTAGACAGCAGCAGGTTGGATAAAATTGTTCCGCCCCGTGAAAGTACATGTCTGACATAGGATGAATCCTGAATTGAGCCGCCATTAACAAAACGGCTGCCGAACGCACAATCATTACCCTCTGTCAGAACCCGAATAAACATAGGCAACGCGCGGGGGTCATGAGACAGACCCGCATCCATCTCAATGATAAATTCGTGACCTTTATCATATGCAACCCTGTAACCTTTCAGATAGGCATCGACGACATTACGATTTTCGGGAGCCCAAACCACTTCAAATCGTTTGTCCTTTTGCTCCAGATCTTTACACAACGACAATGTTTTATCTTTCGATACATTGTCCACCACAAAATAGATTTTGCCAGCGCGTAAAAAATCCAGCATTTCACACAACCGACTAACCAGTGGATGGAATTCTTCTTCCTCATTAGCAAGAGGAATGACAACGCTAAAATCTATTCCTTTGTTCATGTATTAAAATTATCTTGGTTCTGTAAATGGAATATCTAAATTTTAGATAAACAGTCGCACAACCTGCCCCATTGCTTTGGTATGCCCGTATTCTGATGTTATAGCCTCGCAAAAATTCGATCAAATTTAATCCAGCAATTCTATTCCAGTTTGAATATAGAGAAATACCAAATTTTCGATTATTTTATCATCATTCAATTGCTGAGAAATTCAATCGTGAAATTCAGTGAAATAAACTTAACTATCAAGACTGATTTTATATTGTCGCATCCGGAATACTGGATTTTATATTTTTCTATCTACTCATAAATTTTCCTGGTTGGCAAAATGTTTTCGTCAACGAACTGAATCAAATAACTAGAACCTAATTGATGAAAATGATTATTGTCTTTATAAAATGATATTCCTCCATTTTCTATAACGCAATATTTATCATCACACAGATATTTTTCGGGTAAAAAAACCTGGATCGTCGCATCTTGTTCGGATAGATTCCGAAAATACTCATTTTGATTTTGAAAGGTCTTGGATACTTGGGATTCCATTGATATATCACAAGCACGCTCTGACCATCCGTGCCATATTGACATCGCCAAACATTTAGCAGGGTTGAAATCAGCTTCTGGCACCTGCCCTAATATCAGAATCTTCTTGTTACTATCTTTCAATTTTGAAATCGTATTTACAATTAATTTATATTCATCTGGGTAATCAGTCCACCGCCCCGCGAATATGACCAGTTTAATGTTTTCTTTGCTAATGACATCGTTTAGAACATTTTGGTTGAACTCGGGGCAGGTTTTATATTTTTCAGACTTCGGGGTTGTAAATAAGTGAGGTGAGCACCCGTACATTGAAACTTGCCTTATGGTCCAATTATTTTTTTCCGCCAACTTCTTAAAAACTGGCATGTAATGTGATGCATGGGAATCTCCCCACAATACGGCCTGATAACTTCCATCGATTGAGGGTGCTCCAAATAAACAATCATCCACAGGCTTTTTCGATGTAAAGTTCGAAATACAACGATGTGCGAATGGATGCAGTGACAAATTATTAGTAATCGGTTTTAGTGCATTATCTGACAATCTTTGCGGATATCCTCCCTGAAAGTATACCAACATACCAACCCCAAATAGCATTCCCGTTAAAGCTAAGCCTCGCAGTATGACCACATTGGATGCAATAAGATTTCCAGATCGTCGGCGAAATGGTTGCTCTATAAATTTCCATGTAAACGCTGACAATACAATACAAAAACAAATTACCAGTCCAGTTTCGAATGAATTAATTCCATCAACAATGTAATAATTTAAATACGACATTATTGGCCAATGCCAAAGATAGAGTGAATACGAAATCAAGCCCAAAAATACAATTGGGCGAATACTCAGCATACGCCCTATTAACGTAGATTCCCTGGCTTCCGAATATATAATTAACGCCACTCCAAAACATGGAATTAATGCGTTGATACCAGGAAATTTTGTTTCTCTACTAAAATAAAAAATAGCGTACACGATCATGATGAATCCAGATAAAGACATCATGTGTTTAACGGTAGAATTGAAATTTCTTTGAATCAAATTAACTGAAAGTATCGCACCCAAAACGAGCTCCCAGATTCTGACTGGCGTAAAATAGAAAAAGTCCCATTCGGAATCGATATGTAACAACCATTCACCGATTAAAAGTGAAATCATTAAAATACCCAGCAACAATGCAATGGGCACCCAAGACTTTTGTACCCGATACAACAACATCAACAGTATCGGCCATACCACATAAAATTGTTCTTCAACCGATAAAGACCAGGTATGTAACAGAGTAAATTCACTTACATCAGGATCAAAATACCCTGATTGGCGCATGAAGAAAAAATTTGATGCAAACACAGATACAGAAACAATACTTTTTCCTAGCGTTTCCAGATCCTTTGGTAGGAGAATAAAGAAACCCGCTATGAGAGTAACTATAAGGACAAAGAATAGTGCTGGCAGGATACGGCGTATTCGCCGATCATAGAATCTGAGTATAGAAAACTTCTGCTGACTGATTTCTTCTAAAATTAGCGATGTTATCAAATACCCTGAAATCACAAAAAATATATCTACACCAACGTATCCTCCCCTAAATCCTGGAATCTCAAAATGATAAAACACCACAGCAAGAACCGCTACGGCGCGTAAGCCATCAATATCCGGTCGATATTTTGTCATCTAATTTTTGATTACAGTTCTGATAAGCTATTTTTGAAATCGACATTCCTTTTTTAAATATTAGATTGTAATAGCGAAAAACAGCACCTGGGAATCTGGGACTAATAATAAAAATTCAAATAGCTTTACAAATGATATTTCTCGATGTCAAAAATCCATGCATCGAGCAATTTCAGTTCCTCAATGCCTATAAAATTATTATCGATCATTACCTTGTAACAATTCCTCAAGTTTTCTAGCAAGTATTCTTCTCCAATTTGTAGTGTGAGTCCTTCCAATAAATCCTTTATTAATCCATTTCCAAGATATCCAGGAATTTCATCTTTAAAATCCTCAAGCAAGTCATGCTCATTTCGAACTTGGTAAACGTTCGCGTTATGAAAAGATAATCTGGCATCCATCGTCCACAGAATTCGTTGGGCTATAAATCCACGCCAAATGTCTGTCATCCTGAAGGAGCAGTGAGCAGGTAGATAGAGTAATGGAAACGCACGTTTATGCCAGGTTGTATTTTGACTATTAAATGGAGACCATGATCCCTGTTCCATGATTAGGGGTTTATCCAATTTATCAAAGTCAATTGGCAGCGTACCAGTAAACCGATAGAGCGCATCAACATCAGGATTATCATTCGCTAGTCCCTGTTGGATTGGACTCAAACATGTGACCTCTTCATCCAAATCAGGCTGCGGTTGTAATATCTCTGCTAGGGGCAGCCCTCTCGGCCATACGTTTTCACTAGTATAATACTTGTAAACATTATTCCATCCAGGCCTCGACACCAGATATCCAGATAAATTATCAGCGGTTGAAACTTCGAAATCAGCTAAGGGAATATTGTCATCATCTGTTTCCCATATTATCGATTTACCCTGACGCATGGCCTGGAGATAGCCAATGTTCTTGCGCGCATAATGCCCTTCCGGGCAAATTTTGGAATATTGAAATGGTAATTTTTTTTGTGCGGATAAACCTATATATTGGCAATCATCCAGCTTAAAATTTGCTGGCGACTTGCGATCCCCAATTAATATAAATTCAGCGCTTTGATCTCGGGCAATTCCAGCAATTTTTTTAAGCGTGTCAGATGGTGGGGATATAGACGTAACTACGAAAGCAGTGGTTGAGGCATTCATTTCGATTGTTACATTATTATTACTGATGCTTGCAATTTAACCGATTTCGAAATCAGAAACATAAGATTTTGGTACAACAGCCACGAAAGTAACCTTGACTATTTCATGTGTAAATTAAATGCTACAAATCATTGAAGCAGCAAAATAAGATACCATGAATCTCAGATATGTTCTACCAACATATCCAGGATGTCGAGATTAGGTTTTTAGGGGAAAGCTAGTACAGCTTCTAAAACCACCTTTTTCGACTAAAGGAATATCTAAAATATAGATATTGAGTTATCAATTCCCAAAATTCATAAAGATTATGACCCCCGCGATGATCACAAAAGTTCTAATTTACCCTTCATGGTCGGATGAAATGCGCAAAAGTAGTCCGAAATAAAATCTTCGGTAACACTAATCGATTTGCTTTCATTCTGTTGCATTGCACCTGTGTCCCAGCTTTCGTCAACTGCGGTTGCGGTGTGAGGTACAATATCTAGATTGATCCAGGTAACCGTATCACCAACACTAACCTTGAGTTTGTCAGGGACAAACACAAAGCCTGTAATTTCGACAAAATATTCTTCAGCGAAAACCGTTTTGGGCGAAAAGTTTGTGGCGGCCAACGCCGCCACAATAATGAAGTGGAGAAAAGTTTTTTTCATTTTTCAGTCTATCCAGATAATATCAGAGGTTGCCAACCATCATTTCAGCATGGCCTTCATGGGTTTTAAAAATACTCAAGCCGGCTTCAAATAACGCTTTTACCTCGGCATTTTCGATATTGGGAATGAATGCATTTTCAACCAGATCGTTTACCGCTTTATGGTAACCCAGTTCGTTTTCCGCATATCGTTTGTCGAATGCTGCACCCCGCAATTGACTCATTTCATCTATCAGTACGTGGGACCCTTCGTTCAATGATTGACTCAGGAAATTATCCTGGGGCTGGGCATCCAGCTTCTGCAACAAAGCTAATGCTTGTTCGTTCACCGCAGTGTGATCACGAATCATCGTCTGGGCAAACTGGTGAATTTCTGGATTGTTTGATATAGCCAGCGCCAGATGGGCATATCGAATATCGATATTGTCCGCTGTGTATGCGACGTGGGCAATTTCAAGGTCATTTAGATCGGATGGTTCCTGGGAAATTGCGACTAAGCTATAAATTCCGGCGGTTATCGCAAAAACCACCGTGGTAAAAGATTTTGTTAATTTGATTTTCATGTTGTACTCCTAAATAATTAGACGGGATAAAAAAGGTTTACGCGCTTTCACGCGTATTGGAGAACATGATTAGAAACCCTATCAATTTGTATATGAATGATCAAAAACTCCTAATTCTTGATCAATCGTACAATTTACTGTGTATTTGACAATATTTATGATATTTTTAGATACATGGATTTACTCAGCGACATTCTTTCCCAACTCCAACTAAACGGAACGCTGTATTTTCGAACTGCATTCACATCGCCGTGGAGCATTCGCGTACCCGCTTTCGAACAGGTGTCGCGCTTTCATTTTGCCCATCGCGGCCGGTGCCTGGTCCGAATTCGCACCGATGAGGATCCTGTATTACTTGATCAAGGTGACCTGATTATTATCACCCGAGGTGCTGCACATACCCTGTTTTGTGATCCAAAAACCGAAGGGCTAGCGGTACAGTTAGATCAGGTCGTAGCTGAATCGGGGTTTACCGGTCGAGGAACATTGGTTTGGGGTGAGCCGGGGACCCATCATGAAACCCAGTTAATATGTGGACATTTCGCATTTGATGCCCATGCCAAACATCCGCTAATCGATGGATTGCCCCACTTTATTCACATCAAAGATTATGGGCACACCGCAGGGACATGGATGGAAAACACTTTGAAAATTATTGGTGCTGAGGCCGGGCAGGAAAAATTAGGTAGCGATCTCATTGCACTAAAACTATCAGAAATTATTTTTGCCCAAGCCCTGCGTACATTCATGGAAGCGGAAAGTGAGACCGCAAACAGACTCGCTGGGTTTAATGATCCAGCAATTGCCAAAGCACTAAAGGCCATTCATCAATCTCCCGAACACAATTGGACACTGGAGAACCTGGCCTCATTGGCGGGGGTTTCTCGGACTTTGCTGGCAAATAAATTCACCCAGTGCCTAAACACTACTCCACTTAGTTATATCACCCAATGGCGCATGCAACTTGCCAGAAAACATTTGATGTCTTCCACACGGCCGATTATTGATATTGCAGAGGACGTGGGCTATGGATCAGAGGCGGCATTCGGACGAGTATTTAAAAAACACTTTGACATTGGGCCCGCCACCTACCGTCGGGAACACAGGGCGGTGTAAACGTTCAGCCAAAATTTGTATTAAAATGGGTTCCGGATAACTGCTGCGCATTTGTTCGTATCATCCCTGATACTCACCCCGTCGGGGCTACGAGAAATTCTGCTCCCAGCAGTATTTTGTTCGTATCATCCCTGATACTTACCCCGTTGGGGCTACGCGAAATTCTGCTCCCAGCAGTATTTTTCGGAATGATGATAGCGGGGAGGCGGTATGAAAACATCAAGAGCCAAGTGAATTATATTTCCCCACGCCGTCATTCCGGAAGACCGAAGGTCTATCCGGAATCCACCCCTGTTGGTCGTTTTTATACTGAATAATTTATTCAGGCTCTAGAAATATACCCTCTGGATCCCGGATATTTCTGCGAAATTGTTCGTATCATCCCTGATACTCACCCCATTGGGGCTACGCGAAATTCTGCTCCCGGCAGTAGTTTTCGGAATGATGATGGCGGGGAGGCGGTATGAAAACATCAAGAGCCAAGTGAATTATATTTCCCCACGCCGTCATTCCGGAAGACCGAAGGTCTATCCGGAATCCACCCCTGTTGGTCGTTTTTATACTGAATAATTTATTCAGGCTCTAGAAATACACCCTCTGGATCCCGGATATTTCAGCGAAATTGTTCGTATCATCCCTGATACTCACCCCGTCGGGGCTACGCGATATTCTGCTCCCGGCAGAAATTTCCGGGATGACGGGGGGATAAGTGCTTCGAATTTGTTCGTATCAGCCCTGATACTCACCCCGTTGGGGCTATGCGAAATTCTGCTCCCGGCAGAATTTTGTTCGTATCATCCTTGATACGCACCCCGTTGGGGCTACGCGAAATTCTGCTCCCGGCAGTATTTTGTTCGTATCATCCCTGATACTCACCCCGTTGGGGCTACGCGAAATTCTGCTCCCGGCAGAATTTTCCGGAATGACGGATGAATTCCTTAATTCCCGCCCCACCTTGTCATACTGGCAAAGGCCAGTATCCATTTGGATAATTAACGACACCGTTTTTTATCTCCTAACGGATAGCGTGTAATATCGTGGGCTAAAATTGTATGTTTTGCCACATCCCCTATTTTAATAAATGAACAACCTCTACCCAATGATTTGCAAACGCTTTGCATTGGGTTTGTGTACCTTATTCATTGTTTCCGTAATCATTTTTTTAAGCGTTGAATTGCTTCCAGGTGATGTGGCCCAGGCTCTATTGGGTCAGGGCGTAACCCCGGAAAACACTGCCGCTTTAAGAATCAAACTCGGCCTGGATTTTCCTCCCCATACTCGCTATATCAACTGGTTATCCAGGTTTATCCAGGGTGACTTTGGAATATCCCTGACCAATAACCGGCCTATTGCTGAGATGATAAACCTACGGTTTTCCAATACCGTGTTTCTGGCAACGGTTGCGGCGTTGACAACCATACCGCTGGCTATCATTCTGGGACTGCTGGCTGCACTTTATCGAAACAGAATCTTTGATCGAATCATTAACCTGACTACCTTAACTACAATATCCACACCGGATTTTTTCATTGGTTATGTGGTAATTGTTATTTTTTCTGTGAAACTGGGCTGGACACCCCCTATTTCATTGATCTATGAACACACCCCTTTCTTCGAGCGTCTGGCCAGGGTGGCATTGCCGGCGCTGACATTAACCGCAATCAGCCTGGCTTATATGATGCGGCTGGTCAGGGCATCAATCATCAATTTGCTCTCCAGTGACTATATCGAGATGGCGGATATCAAAGGCATGCCCAAACCACGAATCATTCTCTATCACGCCCTTCCAAATGCCTGGGGACCCATCGCCCACATTGCAGCACTGACCCTGGCCTACTTGATCACAGGGGTGGTTATCGTTGAAGTTGTATTCGCCTATCCCGGCCTTGGCACCCTGATTATCAATGCGGTATCGTCAAGAGATATTCCTGTGGTTCAGGCCTGCAGCTTGATTTTTTCTGCGGTTTATATTTTGTTTAATCTCGTCGCCGACATCATCGCTATCGCCACCAATCCCAGATTGCTTTATCCGAAATAAAGCCGCGGATCCGTAGTGTGACTATCATGGGGCCGAAAAAAAATATATTTAGTGGGATATCTTCATATATATACCATTCACATTGCCAAGCAACAGTCATTTTCATGTATATATTATTTATAAATGGATAATGGTATGTCTCGCCTTTTCGTTAAAATAGACATAATATCCACCGTATTAGACGTATTAATCAGGTGAATTATTATGCTGACTGATATTGGAAAAATTATCGATCTGGAACGCTATCCCGTAGATCAAATCGAATCGGATAAGGCCCAGGCATTGTTGAAAAAATGCCGCAATGACGCTGATGAAAAAGCACTGTGCATGTTGCCCGATTTTATCCAACCGAAAATTGCCTCTGAACTAGCAAGCGAATTGGAATCCCTGATTGACAATGCGTCACGATTTGATATCACCCGTACCGCATATATTAAACCCGTTGATCCCGCCCTACCCGAAAATCATCCCAGAAAATTTGCCCACCCGACCAAATATCATCAGGTGCTGAATTATCAGATTTCCAACAGTTCCATGCTGAGACAAGTTTTCTACTGGCAACCTTTGACTGATTTTCTTGCCCGAGCAATGGGTTATGATCAATTTTTTCGTAGCGACTGCCCTCATCTGGCATTGACATCAAAAATTGCTAGCGAAGGCGATACCGACGGTTGGCATTACGATTCCAACGAAGTTGTTTTTTCCATTGTATTGCAGGAATCAGATCAAGGCGGTGAATTTGAATATATGCCCAATATCAGAAAGGACGGCGACCAAAACTACGACATTATTTCCAAAGCGTTTAAAAAACCAGAGCCCTATAGCATCCGCCACAAAATAATGCCTGGCACCCTGGTTATGTTTAAAGGCATATCTTCATTGCATCGGGTCACGCCGGTAGTGGGTAATCGTCGTCGAATCGTAGCCTTGTTCAGCTACCATACCGAACCCGGCCATGTTAACGGCCAGGAATATATTTCTTTAGTGCATTCGATGATGCCAGCCCCTGGAATTTCATTACCTGTGTCGATGTAATAGGTCGACATGACCTCGAATTTATCTCTGATTGGAACATAACGTGATTAAAGGTCTACATCACAATGCCTATCGTTGCCGCGATGCCGAAGAGACCCGAAATTTTTATGAAGATTTTCTCGGCCTGAAACTGGCCATTGCATTTCAAATTCCTGAGACCAAGAGTGGTCGACAGACAAAAGTCTTACATGTATTTTTTGAAATGGATGATGGATCCTTTCTAGCATTTTTTGAAGCTCCAGATCAACATTTCGAATTCAAAGTCCAGCATGATTTTGATTTGCACATTGCTCTAGAAGTTGATGCGGACACATTGCACAGCATGATTAAAAAAGGCAAAGCCGCTGGAATTGAAACCCGTGGCATTGCTGAACACGAATTTATAGATTCGATTTATTTTCGCGACCCCAATGGCTATGTTATCGAACTCACAGCAAAACGCCCCGACCACAATGAACAGGTTCGTGCAGCCGCTTTAACGTCACATCAGGTTTTGAAAGACTGGCAAAATGAGAAAAACTCGGGCGGCTGAGTTGAAATACGGCTATGTGAATTTAAGTGGATTCCGGATAAGTCCTATGCATTTGTTCGTATCATCCCTGATACTCACCCCGTTGGGGCTACGCGAAATTCTGCTCCCGGCAGAATTTTGTTCGTATCATCCCTGATACTCACCCCGTTGGGGCTACGCGAAATTCTGCTCCCGGCAGAATTTTCCAGGATGACGGGGCCGATATAAAAAAACGCCGTCATTCTGAACGCAGTGCGCCGTCCTGAACGTAGTGCGTCGCCCTGAGCGTTAGCGAAGGGAAGGAAAGAATCCAGTTTTATTGCTTTGGAATTTCGCCAAACATTTTGAAAGCTAACTCCATAGATAAATTTAGACTCGAGTTTTATTATCCCAGCGTGCATCCCCCAAACCTTCAAGAATGTCCAGACCCTGGTCAGGAATCCAGCTTGGTTTCTCGCCATCATATTCCGGACCTGGGTTACCAGATACTGTGGTTCGCCACATCAACCGATCATATTTGTCCGCATCGAACCAGGTTGCAGAGTGGATTAAACAGCGGTTGTCATACACAACCAGATCGGCCTCATCCCACTCGTGGACATAGCCGTATTTCTCATCGGTGTAGTGGTTCATTAATTCGTATAAAAGAGCAGCACCGTCACCGTCGGGGCCAGGGGTCATGCCTTCCATTGGGCCGTCCAGCCAATCCATCTGCCCGCTTTCACAAAGATACAATGCCTTTTTCCTCGTCATCGGATGAACCCGGACAACAGGTTGAAATTGAGATTTTTGGTGATCAAGCAAGGGGGTGGGTTCGACCCCCGCTCGCACCGTCTGCTCGGTTCGTCCGGTGCCAAGCAGGGCATGCAAGCCATTTAGATTTTTAACCTTTTCTTTTAGCTCATCGGATAAAGCCGCATAAGCTGCATAACCATTGGCAAACAGGGTTTGACCCTGGCCATGGGGAGTAACTTTTACCGCATAAAATAATGACACATCCGGTGGTGGTCGGCGAAAGCTCTGGTCGGTATGCCATCCCCTTCTGTGAGGAAACTGTATCGGCAACCCGCCGGATGCCGTGACCGGTGGATCGGGTTGGATTGGGGGCTGTCGATCATAAGGCTGCATATTTGAAATTACCAGAATCTGATCCTGCGAACCATGAATCATATTTCGTGGCGTCGTTGTTTCCCTGTAATTTTCCACCTCATTTCCAAACAGGTGGCTGAGCTTTACAAGTAAAGCGGGAGCCCGAACGATATTTGATAGGCCCTTGATCAGTAAAAGACCATCGTGTTTATCCACAATGCTGGATAAGAAATTGGGCTGATTGAACACCATTTCGAAAAATTCAGCCTGTCGTTCGCCTGCATCGATAACACCACCAAAACCCTCAGGGGTAATTGAATCTACTTTATTATCAAAACTCATAGTGACAATTTATAAAATAATATACCGACACAGTATACTCAATTAGCCACTCTCGCCAATATACGAATTTGTTTAAATTTCTAGCAGTAGCGGAATCAGGCTGCTATGGCTTAGTGTTTCGTATTATCATTGTGTATTACTGTAAAAAATGAGTGCGGGAATTTGATCCATGAAATTATTGATACACGGTGCCAGGTCGGCTGCTGACATTCCTGATATGGGTCAACTGCCAGGAAATATTGAAATTGCTTATGCGCCGGATGGTGAAACCCTTGGGCGGGAGCTCCCCGGGTCAGAAATATTACTGGCCTGGAGCTATGAAGCTGATGATTTAAAAACCCATTGGGATAAATGCAGTGATCTAAAATGGATTAACTGGTGTGGTGCCGGGGTTGATGCAGTGCTCTTTGACGATCTTAAAAACAGCGAGGTCATGCTGTCCAATGCCCGGGGCATATTCGATCGAGCCATGTCAGAGACGGTTTTGGCTTATATGTTGTTTGTCGCCAAAGATTTCGAAAAAACCATAGCCCACCAGAATAAAAAAATCTGGGAGCATCGGGTTACACGACAATTGTTTGGGGACAAGGCCCTGATTGTGGGTGTTGGTAGTATTGGTCGGGATTTTGCCCGACTACTCAATGCGAATAGCCTAGAATGTTATGGCGCAGGACGCAGTGCCCGACCAGGTGACGATGAATTTAGGGAAATATACGATTCCGCAGAGTTGACCACGGTTCTCCATCAGTTTGACTGGGTGACAGGTATTCTGCCTTCAACACCTGGAACTACAGGATACTTTGATCGCCATTTTTTCTCTGCCATGAATGAAAATGCCCATTTCATCAATTTGGGTCGGGGAACAGCTGTTGTTGAAAACGATTTAATTGATGCGCTTAACAATAATTCCATTGCTGGCGCCATGCTGGATGTTTTTTGCAATGAACCCTTAGGGGAATCTGACCCGTTGTGGGAGACCAAAAATCTATTTATATCTCCTCATATGACAGGAGATTTTGTCGGATACGAGAAGGATATGGTTATTCAGTTTAAGTATAACCTGGACAAGTATATTTCGGGACAGCCGTTGGAAAATGTTGTTGATAAACAGCTGGGGTTTGTTAGAAGTGCATAATGGTGGAATGTTTATATTTAGGTTTTAAGTTGATGCGAGTTCAGAAAATCACGTTCGAAATTTAGGGGAAACGGGATTCGAAGTTCATAAACAATATAGGGGGGTATCCGGATGGGGCAAGAAATTAAAAAAGTTGTAGTAACCGGCGGCTGCGGTTTGTTAGGGCGTTATGTGGTCGAGGAATTTTCTAAGCAGTATGACGTAACTGTTCTGGATTTGAAGTATTTTGATGGATATGAATCACGCCCGAGATGTGAGTTTCATGTCTGCGATGTTATGAAACTGGACAGAGTTATAAATAAAATCTCTGGCCACGACGCGGTAATCCATCTGGCCGGTCTGGACATTGCTATTGACGCGCCAGATAGCGCTTACTTCGAAACCAATGTTATGGGCACCTGGAATGTATTACACGCTGCGGAGGTATGTGGGCTTACCAAAGCCGTGGTTTGTTCCAGTGTTTCTGCAATTGGCATAAACGAAGCGAACCCCCGGGTCTCACCCGATAAATTGCCTTGCGATGAAACCCAGATTCCTCACCCAACTCATCCATATGGTTTAAGCAAACAGGTTATGGAGGTCATGGCCCGAAGTTTTGCCTTGCGCGGCAAACTATCGATCACAGCACTTCGTCCCGCATTTGTATTGTTCCCCCATTTACTCGAAGAGATTGCCCGAGCGGCCATGGCAGATTTCAACATAGATACAGATGAACCCGACAAAACCATTTCCGAAGGTTCGATGTCACCCACCCGCTCCTACGTCCGGCCGGATGATGCTGCTCGGTGTTTCAGGCTCGCCATGGAAATTGATACCGGACCCTACGATGATTTTTATGTGGTGGCTTCTGATACCTACAGCATGGAGCCAACCCTGGATGGTATAAAGCGCCGATTCGGTAGCCTACCCAATGATGTTGATGAAGAACATTATCTTAACAATCCTCGGGCGGCGGCGTTGAGTAACGAAAAAGCCATACAGATTTTGGGATGGGAACCCTCTTCCGACTGGTCCAAATTTCTTAAGCAACATAGTCTTCAACATCTATTGCATCCGCAAACCGAATAACCACTAGGTTGCTTTCGAGTACATCAGCAAAACCACTGCACCATCTTCACTCCCAGCAGTATGCATCGCGCCGGGGGCACGGATAATATAATCCCCCGGTGTATAGGTTTTTTCTTCATCATAAAATTCCCCGCTTAACACATAAATCTGCTCAAGCTCCTCATGGGCATGAGACGGTGACCACGCGCCAGGATCAACTTTCATCAGCCAGGTTCTTTGTTTGGCGTCCCCGTTCTCATACAAAGGTTTGATCCAGAAACCCTCACTGCCCGTGGATTGCCACGCCATGTCATTGGACGCCAGTGATAGGGAAACATCTATAGGCAACGGTAACGGTTTATCTGAGTTTTCGCGTTGTTCATCTCGTTCAAAAAGTTCAGTCATTTTGGGCTCACGATAGATGTTAAGAAAATTAATCCTATTCGTAACACCTTGATCTGTAAAGCGATAAAACATCGAATAACCTAGAATGCCGCTTGAACATTGAACAACTCTCCAGCATATTCCCAGCATGCGAACGACTTCCAAAGAAATACTCAACAGCCCGATAACCCCAACCCTGATCAGGATGACCATTCCAATGATCATCAGCATATTTGTGCTGTTTAGTTTTCAGATTGCGGATACTTATTTTATTGGTTTGCTGGGTACTGCAGAACTTGCTGCAATTTCATTTACTATTCCGGTCACACAATCCGTTACCAACGTTGCAGTGGGCCTGGGAATTGGCACTTCCATAATGATTGCCAAATCCATTGGCCAGGGAAATGCACGATCAGCTGCACGTACCGCTACGAATGCATTAATGTTAACCGCATTCCTGGCTATCGGTATCAGCATCGCAGGATTATTGTCGGTGAATTGGCTATTCACCCAGCTCGGCGCAAGTCCACCGACCATTATTTTAATTCATGACTATATCGACATCTGGTTCTGGGGTGTGGTTCTATTGTTAGCCCCGTTTATCGCCAGCGGCTCCATCCGCGCCACTGGTGACACAAAATGGTCCAGTTTTGTAATGGTTTGTTCGGGTTTGCTCAACGTCATACTCGATCCATTGTTAATTTTTGGTCTCGGGCCATTTCCCCAATTGGGGATAAAAGGTGCGGCTATTGCAACCCTGTGTGCCGGCATATTCAATGTCATTGTATTTGGCTGGATGCTCTATTATCGGGAAAAACTGCTGTTACTCAGTTTCCCCGGGGTTCGGCCATTTATGATCTTTCTAAAAACCGTGACCCTGTTGTGTTTGCCCATTGTCCTGGCCAACATCCTCAGACCTTTCCTGGACGGTATCGTCACCGCCATTGTCGCTCAAAATGGTGAGGCTGCGGTGGCAGGCTTTGGTGCTGGCAGCCGATTTGAGATGTTAGCCAATGTGGTGGCCTTTGCATTAACTGCGGCCCTTTCACCCTTCATAGCCCAGAATCTAGGTGCGGGACAACATCGAAGGGCGCGTACAGCATTGAAAAGCGCCATGATTTTTGTTAGCGGATTTTATCTGGCGCTCTGGGTACTGATATTTTTCCTTTCCCCTGTGCTTGGGCTAATTTTTTCCGATGACCCTGCCGTCATCGAATCCACCCGTTTATATCTATTAATAATGCCAGCGAGTTTCGTTTTTTATGGGGTATTTATCGTCGCCAATACGGGCTTTAACTCAGCGCAACAATCCATGAAAACACTTATCGTCAGTTTAGTACGCGTATTCATTTGTGTCGCCCCCGCGGTGTGGATTGGAAACAGTTACTACGGATTAACCGGCCTGTTCTGGGGCGCAGTAGTGGGCGGTGGGCTGGCGTCCCTTGTGGCTTTGATCTGGTTGGTCAAGGTTTATAGTCGTGACATTGAAACCGCACAGACTAATGCCTGAAATTTAGCCTGACAATTTCTGTCGTGAGAAATCACCTCCGGACTCCAGTGATAAGCACGGAAAATCAGAATCTCTCCTGCACTTGTTCGAGATGAACGCGTGACTTATCCCCCTAGCACAATCAACTCAACGGGAATAGCAGACAATCGTCGGGCACCGTTCTGATCATAGACCAGGGTGTCCCTTGAAAATGCGATCTGGGCAAACTCGAAATCAGGGCTTTCGTTGCGAAAAGTGTTTTCATAATTCGTTACCATGTTGGACTCGAATACACCCTCCTCGTTTTCTTCTGCCACAGACCATTCAAACTCGCCGACCCAGTCGGGGGGGAACGCGATTCCCAGTTCATAACCACCGCAATAATCATGGAAATGCCAGATGTCGGTATCGATATAATATTGACGCATGACCCTGGCGACCTCGGCCACTGTGGCGTCGGCTTTTGCAACCTCTGCATATACTTCCAGGGCCTGCTTGGCAGCGACATGCATGCGCAGCAATTCTGCACTGGGCTCGCCCCAGATAAATGTCCGATCGATATTGGCATGATAACGATGATAGACCCCCGCAACATCCACTGCAAAAGGCTCACCGGGACTAATCTGACGTCGCGACGGTGGCAGGTGGGTACTTTGTGGCCAGCCCGGCTGGACCGCCTGATGGATACCTGCAATCTCACCACCCGCTTTTAACATGGCATAGCTTGCTTCTGCAAAAACCTCACCATGAGTCATTCCCGGGGTAAAATTCTTTGCAACGGCTGCCAGACCAATGTCACCGATCCTAGCTGCATGGTGCATAACCTCGATTTCAGCGCTAGATTTTATCTGTCGAATTTTTCTCAAGACATCACTACCATCAACAACCCTGCATCCTGCATTACAGAATACGTCTTCAAAAATGACGCTTACCGCACGCGGTGGTGTGTAACTCCAGTACTCAAGGCCAATTACGGTATTGGGTTTCAGCCAGCCCTGCTCTTTAAGGGTTTTTACCGCAGATTCTGCGGCGGCGCTGGGAGAAGTTAAATCCAGCGATCTTCTCTCCTCAACCGCGGCAGGTACCGGGTCTTCACCATCGAGCAAAATCAAATAATCATGGTCCACATGTACCGCAGTAGCCGTTGCGGGAAACCATTTTTTAGTTGCCGACGCCCGGTACCACGAAACCTCGTAACCATGGAGATAAAACATGCCTTCGGGTTGGGTGATGTAAAGCAGGTCAATATTTTGGCGGGCCATTTCCTGGCGACAGCGTTCTAATCTGGCTTTGTATTCAGCAGTGTCAAACGCCAATGGATAATGCCGTGTGGGAACCCGGCATTGACTAGCGTCCATGGGTTTAACCCCGGAAAACGGATCCTTAGTTAAATTGTCAGACTGCTGGCCGGAATGGTTTTGAGTCATTGCCCTGGCATCTCGAATATGGCATCTGGCCTTTGGTTTTACTAATTTACAGTGCCAAATGGATTTCGGATAAGTGCAGAGCACTTATTCGTAATGACAATGTTAGAGAATTTCAATTCTTTGAACTTTAGCGTTAACCCACCAATTCTGCAAAACATGCATCGATCATATCCAATCCCTGTTGTAGCTGTTCATCGGGCACCGTTAAAGGCACCAGAATTCTGACCACATTGCCATAAGTACCGCAGGACAACAATATCAACCCCTTATCTCGCGCCAGAGCTACTACCTTGCCGGTTAGTTCAGCATCCGGTTTGTGAACATCACCGTCCTTGAATAATTCCATTGCCACCATGGCACCGAGACCGCGTACTTCACCGATACAATCATAGCGCCCAGCCAGCTTTTTCAGTCGTTCGGTAATCACCGAGCCGACCTTTACTGAGCGCTCAACCAGATTCTCCTCCTCAAAAACCTCCAGAACCGCTAATGCCGCAGCACAGGCAATGGGACTACCGCCATAGGTACCTCCTAATCCACCCGGTGCAATAGAATCAACAATATCCGCACGCCCGGTAATTCCGGACAAAGGGAATCCGCCTGCAATGGATTTTGCGAATGCGGTTACATCCGCAGCAACGCCCATTTGTTCCATGGCAAAAAATGTTCCGGTGCGACCCGCACCGGTTTGGACTTCATCAGCAATTAATACAATACCATGCTCGTCACATAATGCGCGAAGCCGTTGCATAAATGAGGGGGAGGCGACATAAAATCCACCTTCGCCCTGAACCGGCTCAAGAATTATCGCCGCAATATCTGTGGGCTCGGCATCGTTTTTGAAAATTCTGTGGATCGACTCAATGGCATCGTCTTCACTGACACCATACAAATCACATGGAAACTGGGCACGAAAAACCGCGCCGGGCATCAACCCCATGCCGACACTGTAAGGTGCCACTTTTCCGGTCAACGCCAGGGTTGCCATGGTTCGACCGTGATAGCCCGAAGTAAACGCAATTACGCCGGCACGTTTTGTATAGGCTCGAGCCACCTTCACCGCATTTTCTACCGCCTCGGAGCCCGAGGTAAATAATGCACTCTTCTTGGCAAAATCTCCCGGCACCAGAGCATTAAGTTTTTCACACAGCTCTACATAGCTCTCATAGGCCAGCACCATAAAGCAGGTGTGGCTGAAATCTTCGAGTTGTTTCGCAACGGCCGCTTTAACTTTTGCATGGATGTGGCCGGTATTCAGTACCGCAATACCGCCAGCGAAATCGATATATTCTCGCCCCTCTACATCCCAGACCGTGGCATTTTCAGCCCGTTGGGTGAAAATCGGATGGATGGCGCCCACACCCCGGGCGATGGCCTGGTCCCGACGGTGCATTAACTCGGCATTGGTTTGACCACTATCTGACAAGGGTTGGTGAAGTTTTTCAACAGCATTTTTCATAATATAAATTCCGGAAATTGGAGCTCACAACATTGATTAATGTTTCAATCCATGACTATATATTTGTTTCCCATTATTGTCGATATTTCTGAATCATTATCCAGGCGACATCACTGGCTTTACTTATCGTTAATCATCGCAATCAATAAAATACAGCCCTTAATAAATACAAAAACTACCGTAGTGGTCACAATCAATAACATAAATTTAGGAAACGCTACTGCAAAAATGAATATCAAAATAAATAGAACAGCGGTAAAAACTTTGCTTTTGTAGAGCAGCGTTTTCAGTATATGGGAAAATTTTTCAAACTCATTCATTTCTTCACCAAACCAAAATGGAATCCTTTACCATTGGCAACAGAATTCCATAAATCATCGCTAGATTGGTATTTCATAATTCAGGGTTGTGCTTTAATCATGGCTCATTATCCCACCAACTAAAGCTTCTAAATTGCTAAGTTACGCCCAATGACGCATTAAATTTGTATTTCGCGTTATCATTCAATCATGGGTTACAAACGAATTCTGAAAATTGTTCTCCTGCTTCTGATCATACTGATTCCAATCCAGTACATTGATCGAGAATTGTGGCGCCCGAGCCATAATCAAATCGATGCCTCCAGGGATTATAATGATTCGGATATCATCGAACCAACAGTAAAGATTACCGCCCAGGTCGATGATGCTAAAACCTTAAATGCCATCACCAAATCCGAAACAACGGAAAAACCGGATCCACCTGCCGCAGCGAAAATTAAATCCACCAGCGAAACTATTGTGGTGTCTGGCCGAGTGGTATCTGAATACGGTGAATTAATTGTGGGGGAAAACATCACATTTCATTCTCCCCAATTAAAACTCCATTACCCCGCAGTGAGTAGCGCCTATGGCGATTACATCATTACCGATCTGAGGCCGGGAGTCGATTATGTTATTACAGTTTCCCCCGTTGGTATGTTTAAACGCTATTCCAAAACATTTGTGGCTCTCGAACAGGATCAAGAAGTTTATGACATCATTCTGGAGTCTATTCCACTGGGCGTACTCAATGGCACGGTTGCGGATGCTTACAACCGTCCGGTCAGCGACATGCCCTTGAAATTTCGAACGATCGAAAAAGATTTCTGGTCCACCGATACCATGACCGATATCAATGGAAATTTTGTTGTGCCCCAGTTCCCAGAGGGCCGATACGAAGTTTCATCTGCGGAAAGCACCTATCGGGCCACTGGATTGAGTTTTGACCCCGTAAACGGTGAAGTCGTGAATCTAATTATCGACTCTGGACCCTACAGTTTGGGCGGGTGGATTTTTGATGAATCGGGTCATGCGTTTGATGGTGCAAATGTAGTTGTGGTTTGGCGAGCAAATTATGGCGATGTACGTAGTCATTCAAGCCGTCAGGTCAACGCTGATGCCTCAGGAAAATTTAGATTCACCAATCTGGGACCTGGGGATCATGAATTAATTATTTCTGCATGGAATGATAACAGCTTTAAAAACACCATAAAGAAAATCGTTAATCTGGGTGTAGACTCGGGAGAGATTGACATTCTCATTGAAACAACGGGAGAACACAAATCTCTTTTTGACCAACTGGATTATTTGAATAACTAGTAATCCAACACGATAATCTATCTATTTTCGTCCAGATAAATCCTTACTTTTTCCAACGAGGGTAATGTTTTCGTGAATAATTGATTTCCGAGCTGTTGCTCCATTTCTGACAGAATTGGTGCAATATTCTGAATACATTTTTGCCGCATGTTGTGTCCCTTAAGCGTCAATGTCACAATTTTGCCGCGCCCATCATCGGGGTCGGGTACAACTTTCACCAGATTTCGGGACGCTAGCCTTTGCAATGTATTTGTCATCGCTGCCTTAGTAACCTGAAATGCGCGCGCAAGCCGTAATGGACTCCATTCACCACCCAGACGGACTAGGTGATTCAGGACAAAAAATTGAGAAACTTTTAATCCATCTGGTAGTACTGCTTCTAGACGAGCAGTTGCTAGCTGTTCAATTATTCCTACTTCATTAAAAAATCGAAACAGAACTGGGTCCCCACCATTTTTAGTCATAACGAGTTACATTCATTTAATCCGAGTTGACAATGCCCAACGAGGCGCAGGCAGTACCTTGTCAGCATATCCTAATCTGGCCAGCATCTGAACCCGTTCACCCACATTAGTTGCCAGCATTTGGTGCACCTTATTGTAATAAGGTTCCATTGCGGGGTATTCCTGAAGAGCCTGGCTCATGGGTTGCATGACCAAACCCTGGCGCGTGACTTCCAGGGCTATTCGCATATAACACCGACCCGCAGCAATCTGATCAACTCGAGTATTAGCATCTGTGTTAATCCACACGAAACCCATTGCTGTCACCGCACTTTCATCCGCCATATCCAATCCGATTTTAAATGACTCAGAACTCGGATCTGCGAATTCTTTCCGTGTCAATATTCCCAGCAAATTAAGCGTTTCCAGGAAAGCGCCCCCTAATGTTATGCCATCCGGATTCTGTTCTATTTCACACTTTCCAATTCTCATCAAATCTACGCTTTCCTGAAATGCAACGGGATCGAGAATTTCGTCGCGCAATGCATCTCGAGTCAGATCCCGAAGCTGCTGGCGTTGTTCATCGGTATTTTCAGAACCCGATGTTCCAACATCGACCCCATCCAGTGCAGCGTTTTGTATTTTTTTAAATACGGTTGAATCGATTGGGCGATTTAAATCATATGGATTTCTATTGGTATGTCGTGACAAGGCATAGTCAAACAAACCGTTGCGAGATACCGTCTCATCTTTGACCAAACTCAAACGGGCAATAGGACGTGTATCCAATCGCTGTGAGTCTTGACCTTCAGGGAATAATTTAATCTCAGCACGGTATCCATCATGAACAGTAGCCATAGAAAATAATTCGAGAAAACACCCTAGCCCGATTACAATTTGTCGATCAAATGGATCGGTTTCCGGTAGCAAGCGATCCAAATCGCAACTGAGTATGGCTTCGGAATCACTCAAAAGTGATACCGTCCAGGGTTGTCGATTGTGTGGGTTCGGTGCCAAAATCGCATAGGATAACGCACGACGCATAGGATCTGGATAGCCCATTTCATCCATATCCCAAGGCGCTAAAGCTTTGTGAGGCGTTCGGGTTAAAACATATCCACTAGCCCCTGCTGCAAATATGACACTAGCTGTTCCTGTGATTTTCAAAAATTTTCGTCGGTTCATAATAAGTATAATTTAGTTTAATGTTTAACTATTATATAGTTTATCGTTAAACTATGTCAACAATAAATTTTATATTGCAACAATTACAAATTCGTAATAGCAGTATACTTTGGCTACATTTCTGATCAGGCATTATTCATGAGCAAGTTGGAAAATCGAAAAATCATTCTGAAATCAAGACCCAAAGGAATGCCAACTGAATCAAATTTTGATTTGGTCACCTGCGCCGTGGATCAGCTTGGAGTCGAAGAGATTCTTTGTCGAACCATTTATATGTCTCTGGACCCCTATATGCGTGGGCGCATGAACGAAGGCAAGTCCTATGCTGAGCCAATTAAAGTTGGTGAAGTCATGGGAGGCGGTACAGTTGCCCAGGTAATCGAATCTAACTATTCCACGCTTAAACCAGGCGATTTTGTCCTAACCTATGATGGCTGGCAGGAATATGGGATTTCCGAAGGGAAAAATGCGTGGAAACTCGATGCCTCCCAGACACCCATATCTACCGCATTAGGCATCATGGGCATGCCGGGTATGACGGCCTACATGGGATTGCTGGAAATAGGCAAACCCAAAGCTGGTGACACGTTAGTGGTGTCTGCCGCATCAGGCGCGGTGGGCAGTGCGGTGGGACAGATTGCCCGAATCAAGGGATGCCGAGTTGTGGGGATCGCAGGTACACCGCAAAAATGTAACTATGTGGTTGATCAACTCGGATTCGAAAATTGCGTGAATCACCGGGATAATAATTTTACAGAACAACTCCAGCAGGCCTGCCCAAATGGCATTGATATTTACTACGAAAATGTCGGCGGCAAAGTTCTGGAAACCGTGATACCGCTGCTCAACTTTGAGGCTCGAATTCCGGTGTGTGGCATCATTGCCAATTACAATGATACCGCCCTACCCACAGGATCCAATTATCTACCAATGCTGATGCGGGTGGTGTTGACCCAACGGGTAACCGTGCGGGGATTTATTGTCACCGATTTTGTGGATAAACAAAATCTATTTGAAAAAGATATGAGCGAGTGGATTAAAAATGGTGATATTTTTTATAAGGAAGATATCGTTAAAGGCCTGGACAAAGCGGTATCTTCGTTTCAAGGTCTGCTCCAGGGGAAAAACTTCGGCAAACTGCTGGTTCAACTCAGTGACGATCTTTCAAGATAATACTTTTTAAATACAACGCTTTCTAAAATTTCTCGGACAACGCTTGTATGAAAATAACCCAAATCGATGTCCATTCGATAAAGATTCCGTTCAAGCCTTTGGGCAGTCTCTGGGTTGGGCGAATAAAACCTTCCCATCTTGAAAGTATCGTCGTCCAACTCCACACCGATAGTGGTCTCAACGGGTTTGGTGAAAGCTGCCCCATTGGCGCGGTTTATCTTCCAGCTTTCTCAAAAGGACTGATTGCCGCCATTGAATTAATGGCGCCTGCCCTGCTCGGTCAGGATCCGATATGCGTTCAGGGAATTTACCAAACTATGAATCAGGCATTGTATGGTCACGGTTATGCCAAGGCCGCCATCGATATTGCCTGTTGGGATTTGTTCGGCAAACAGGCAGGATTGTCTATTAGCGAACTTATGGGTGGGCGGCAGTCAGATTCAATTCCGGTGTATGCATCAATTCCTCTGGATGATGTAAAAGTCATGGTATCAACATTGAAACAAAAACAGAGCGAAGGATTTTCAAGATTTCAAATTAAAATTGGCGATGAACCGCTGGAAGATGTTGAAAGGGTTAAAGCACTGGTAAAGTGTAAACGACCAGGAGATGTGTTTATGGCAGATGCTAATCGCGGCTGGTCCAAAGCGGATGGCATTCGCGCTGCGTCGGGGTTGGTTGGGGTGGATTGTTATCTTGAACAACCCTGCGCGACTTATGATGCCTGTATGGCGGTTCGATCTCGTTGTGATCGTCCCATGATTCTGGATGAAATCATCAATGACGCCACAGATCTGGTTTGCGCAATTTCTGAAAATGCTCTGGACGGTCTGGTAATCAAGGTGACTCATGCCGGGGGACTGACACCGGCACGGCTGATGCGGGATATTTGTGTTCGCCATGGTATTAAAATGCGCATCGAGGATACTGCAGGTACGGAAATCACCCGCGCGACCCAGGCACAACTAGCAGCGGCATCTCCCGTATCATTGCAACTGGGCTCTTATTCATTTATCAATGACATGGACGCCGTTGCAAGTGGCGCGCCTGAACTACGTCGGGGTAATTTGCATTTAAATAACCAGCCCGGCCTGGGCATAAAACCCCATGGTGAAATGCTCGGCGAGACCGTTGCAAGCTTTAAATAGGGATTAATGACAATGAAACTAACCCGAATCACGGTGTATCAAGTGGACCTGCCATTTGATCGGGGCACCTATAAACTCTCGGGCGGACGCACCTGGACTGCCATGGACAGCACCATCATTCGACTCGATACCGATCAGGGTGTAGTTGGCTGGGGTGAATCCTGCCCCTTTGGACCCAATTATCTCGAGGCTTTTGCCGGTGGTGTGAGAGCGGGTATTGCAGAGCTGGCGCCTTCACTGCTGGGGAAAAACCCAGCACAACCCGTGGTCATACATCAGCTCATGGACCACAATCTCTCAGGTCACCCGTATATAAAACATGGTATCGATATGGCCTGCTGGGACCTTCTGGGTAAGGTCGCAAACCAACCACTCTACAATCTGTTCGGTGGCAAACTGAATGAGCTAGTTCCGACCGCAGGATGGATACCGGTGGAGCATGGCGATTTGATGGAGCAACGCCTGGCTGAAAATCGTGCCAATGGCTGTTTACAATTCTCTACCAAGGCATCAGGCGATATATCAAAGGATATTGAATTTCTGAATGAGCTAGGCGCAAAAATGCACCCCGGTGAGTCGGTCAAATTTGATGCCAATGGGGGTTGGCGGGTGGACGAGGCCATTCGCCTGATGCAAGGAACACAATCCGTTGATGCCTGGTTTGAGCAACCTTGCTATAGCTATGAAGAATGTCGTGTAATCCGACAAACTTGTGGACGACCGATTACTTTGGATGAATGTGCAGTGACCATGGCTGACATAACCCGGGCCTGGCATGATGGCGTATGCGACTCATTAAACTTGAAAATTGGTCGAGTGGGTGGGCTTACCCCTGCTCTTGAAATACGAAATCTTTGTACCGCTCTCGGCATACCTTTTCACGTGCAATGTGCTGGAGGTGGCAACATTACCCAGGCGGCCATTGTCCACCTTGCGCAATCTAGCCCAGCGGATCGATTACTGTATATCTGGGATATAGGTGATCTGGTTAGTTTTGAGACCGTAGTAAGTCCAATTGCCACTAACAATGGGAAAATGTGCGCTCATGACCTGCCAGGCCTGGGTATAGAACCCAAGGCAATAATTCTCGGCGAACCCATTGCTGTTTATGATTGACTCGGGTTCCCACCAGCTACGAATAATAGTATCTCGAAATAATTTGGCAATTATCCGAAAACACCCACCAAAAAGATTAGCAGCAACACACTGGCAAATATTGAAACCACGGATTTCAAGCCCGCTCTTTCGGGATCAACATGTGTATCCATCATAATCGCCCTGTCTGTATCGCTCACCGTCCTACCGCAATGATGGCAGTTGTTACTTTCAATATGGACCAGGCGGTGGCAACCTAGGCACGCGTAGCGTTTCGGCTTCAAACCAATTTTGGGCCAAAATGGCACGATGGACATTGTTAGAATATTTTGAGTATGAAAACTAGAGTTTTAAAAAATACCGACCTTTACTAGGTCAAATCCGGCAACCTTTAAACATTCTACAACTACTAAATTTAAAAGAACTTTCTCAAATTGCGATTATTCAAATAATTTATATCTCGAGTCTTTGGTCTACAAACAACTAAATGCCTGATCCAGATCAGCAATCAAGTCTTCGATATCTTCAATGCCAGCAGAATATCGAACCAGCCCTTCAGGAATTCCTGCTGCTGCACGTTCTTCAGCACTACACTCCACATGGCTTGTAGTCACTGGTGGACCAACCACGGTTTCCACACAACCCAGATTGGCGGCCATGTGCGCATATTGCAATTTTGGTAGGAATTTCTTGATCGAACCCAGTCCGCCTTTCACGGCAAAACTCAGCATGCCGCCATAACCACTCATTTGTTGTTTGGCTACATCGTGGTGAGGATGAGATTCCAGCCCTGGATAATTAACCTGTTCAACCTGAGGATGTTTTTCAAGGAATCGCGCCACCGCCATGGCATTGTCATTTTGTCGCTCCACTCGCAGTTTCAGGGTTTTCATCCCACGAATAAAACTGTAGGCATCCATTGGCGCGAGGGTAGCACCATTGATTTCCCTATAATGATAAACCTGTTTTACCAGCGCCTTGCTACCGCAAATTACCCCACCCAGGGCATCCGCATGACCGCCGAGATACTTCGATGCTGAATGTAAAACGATATCTGCGCCGAGGGAAATCGGGTTCTGGTTAATTGGCGTGGCGAAGGTATTATCCACGACAACCAGCGCACCCACTTTTTTCCCAACTTTCGCCAGTCGTTTAATGTCGACGATTTTAATGGTAGGGTTGGTTGGGGTTTCCAGATAAAGCAGCGTGCAGCCTTTGGTAATTTCAGTTTCAATCTGCTCGAAGTCACTTGTGTCACACAACACCACATCAATATTCAGTGGTGGTAAAAAATCATTAAAAATTTTATTGGTTCCGCCGTAACTGTCTTTTATGGAAACCACGCGATCTCCCGGCTTTAAAAATGTTGCCAGGACATTACTGATCGCAGCCATTCCCGAAGCAAAACTGGTAGACGCTTCCGCCCCTTCCAGTTCCTTTACCTTGTCTTCAAATGCCCTGACTGTGGGATTGGTATTGCGTGAATAAATATGCCCAGGCTCTTTTTCCAGGGCAACATTCTGCCAGGTATCAATATCTTTATAAGTGTATGAAACGCTGTGGACTACAGGAACCTGGGTGGAACGCTCGTATAATTCGTGTTCCTGTTCGCCGCCCCAGATACTGAGTGTGGATTTACCGACTGTTTGTTTATCAGACATATTGTGCTCCTCATGCTGAATTGAAATAAAAAAGCAGCTAATCCCATGCCGCGGGATTGCTACCGGTCTATTACCAAGGCAGCGCTTTAGAAGCCTTTATCTTGATAGGCGAATCATACACGTAGAATTTGTAGCGGGTAAAGCGCAATCTATTGTTTGAAACCTAAAAACCCACTTAACTACGCAATGCAACCAAATCCAGCAACGCATTAGCACGGTTATCAAATGGAGGGACTTTTCCATCGATGATTCCACCAAAACCGATGACTTTATTGACATCCAGTAAAACCACCTCGCCGTCATGGATACAATAATCCAGCTTTCCATAGTCGATATTAAACTTTTCCCTGATTTTCAGTATTTCTGGGTGAGGGTCGATGGTTTCTCTGGAGATTATTGATTTAGCTTTGACAACAGGCTTTAACGATCCTAACCTGTAACATTCGTGGCAATCGCCAAAAAATATGTACATATTGACATAGTAAACACTGTCTACTAATTCGGGGAGAAATTTTTCGACCAGGAAATAAGGATTATCGAAACAGGCGGCGGGAACCTGATCCAGATTGTCATAAACCTGGTAGTCACTACTGGAATAATATCTGGATCGAACTAGGTTCAGTTTAGCCGCTAACCTGGCAATAACCTGGAGAAAAATATTGTGGTCCACAATAAACTCAGGCCAACCTGCGCTATTCTGATTAGATTTGACAATAACCCGGCCAATATAATTATCGCCGGGGGAAATCTGATGCTCACTATAGTTTCGCTTTTGAATATCTTTTATTACACCATTGATAACTACCGGATACCTCCCTGCAAAATCCAGATATTCACCTGGCACCTCAGTAAGATCGACGTGGACGATACAAACATCCGCAGGGACAAAATTTTCAATTCCAAACATTACAATGACTTCATGGCCCTGGCATTCCCAGATGTCGGCAAGAAGCCCTATATCAAATTTTTTACGGAATTTTCGTCGACTATTTTTATGAAACAGGATTGCTATTTTCATTGCGACTTAATCCTGTTTTGACTTGGTTTGCGTGCCTGGAAGTTCAAATTATTCTCGGCCATAATGCAGAATCAAGAGGATCTCCCGGATTTAGGTCAGGTAGTGGCGGCATTTCCTGAAGACCTTGACGAGGATTAAAAATGATGTCGTCTCCGATCCAACGAGATACGTGGGCCCGGCGTCTTTTTTCCTGAGATAGATTTCCAGGTGAACCATGAATGGTGAGGCCGTGGTGTATGGTGCAATCCCCGGGTTCGAGTTCAAACTGAACAATTTCCAGTTCATCGCGAACAGATTCAATATCCGGGATTTCTGGCAAAGCTTCAGTGTACTGACTATTACCGCTAAAACTCACAGCCCTGAATTTTTGCCCCCACCGGTGGGAGCCTTTAACATATTCAACCGCACCACTATTGGCATCGACCTCATCCAGCGCCAACCAAAGTGTGCAAATTTGGTTCCCGTCGATGGGCCAGTAAGTCATGTCATGGTGCCATGGGGTTTTAGTCCAGGTTCCGGGTTCTTTAATTAACCATTGATCAAAGAAAATATTGATCTTTTCCGAATTTAAAATTTGCCGCGCTATGAATGCTGCCGGAGATTTAAAAACATAAGATTCACATCGCGGGTTGCTTATCCACATAAAGGTGTCGTGAAAAAATCGACCGTCATCCTTGTTTTTCTTCGCCAATTCCACATGTAACTCACCCGGCGTGTTAAGGCATTGTTGAGCGGTTTCCTGGAGTAATTCAATCCACGACTTTGAAAACAGGCCACGCAGGCATACAATGCCATCTTCGAGATAAACCCTTTTTTCTGAATTTTTAATTGGCCTCAAAAGTTTCATGATGAAATATTTACCACAATGTTGGTTGTAAGCTATTGCTTGAATTGTGCCCAACCGATATCGAATTGGCCCGGCTGCACCGCTAATTTATTTTTGGGAGTATAAATTATTATCCAGGATTTCTACATCATTGCCAGAGAGCCTGGGGCAGAAAGTCACGCCATCCCGACCTGGGCTAATGACAGCATAAACCCCGCGGCACTGGCAAGCGATAGTCCTGTCCAGGTTGAACGAGTTGATATCGATTCCGTCCCCGGCACATTTCAATTACTCAATGTATTATCCAGTGACGAATGTTTAAACCTAGTCGATATCAGCGAATCGCTGGGGTATGTGGAAGACGCAGCGGTTTCTCTACCGCGTTCGGTTCGACATAATGACAGTATTACCTGGGTTGTTGATCAGACCACTTCTGACAGCATTTGGGACAGATGCACATCACCCACTAATTCTCAAAATGAAATATTTTCCGGTAAACTGGCTCTGGGCCTGAATAACCGGTTTCGGTTCTATCGCTACCAGCGCGATGACTATTTCAGCCCACACACCGATGGCGCCTGGCCGGGCAGCGCGGTGGTCAACCGGGAATTGGTCGCCAATGCATTTAATGATCGATTCAGTCAACTCACCTGTTTATTGTTCTTAAGCGATGGATATGAAGGGGGTTGTACCCAATTCTATTTACCCGATCCGGGGTCAACCATTAACCACGCCGGCCAGGCCCATAATATCGTAAACGTGACCACCCCTGTAGGAGGCGCTCTATGCTTCCCTCATGGCAGCCACCCCTTGCACTGTCTGCACAGTTCAGAATTGATAACTTCGGGCATAAAATACATCATTCGAACCGACGTATTATTTGAGTTGTAAAATTGGCGTTAATCAACCAACCCAAATTGGATGCATATCAACGTGGTTCCATTGCCACAATCCTGTTCGGTTTGATTTTTTTTGCCGCAGGCAGCGGTGTTTTCTTTTTTTTCTCCGTACCGGCCCTCACGGACTGGGCAGCAATGAAACACTGGCAGCCCGGTAGCGCGACCGTGATAAACGTTGAGCTTGAAACCAATCATGGTGACGACAGCACAACCTACAAAGTGGTGGCAAACTATCGCTATAACTATAACGGTATAGAATTTACTGGTCATCGCGTAGGACTGGTACGCGGATCGGACAATATTGGTAGCTGGCACCAGGATACCTACCACCGATTACGGGCGAATAATATTACCCCTGTATGGATTAACCCGGATCACCCGGATCAATCCATTATCGATCGGGAAATGCGTTGGGGACACTTCCTGTTCAGCGCATTTTTCCTGCTGGTATTTGGCGGTGTGGGCACAGGTGTGATGGTTATGGGCTGGCATGCTCGGAGTCAGCAAAATGAGATTGATTCCCTTGAAGGCGAGTTTTGGCAGATATCCCCGCGATGGAAAGAAAACAGGATTCTATCCAATGCGAAATCCGGCATGTTGGGACTCTGGTTCTTTGCCGGTTTCTGGAATTTAATTTCATCCAGTGTATTCTTTATTATCCATAAGGAATTATCCGCGGGAAACTTAATTGTTCTCGCTGCATTGATTTTCCCTCTGGTCGGCGTTGGTTTGTTGATTTGGGCGATTAGAGCAACCCAACAATGGAAACGCTTCGGCAAAACACCTTTGATTTTGGACCCGTTTCCAGGTGAATTAAGTGATCAGGTTGGCGGAAGGGTTGAGCTGAATGGTCAATTTCAGTCTTATGATAGTTTTACCATCACCCTGTCCTGTGTTAACAAAAGACAGGTACGCTCCGGAAAATCAACCCGCACCGACAAAACCGTGCTGTGGCAAGATGCAAAACAAGTAGCAGCGAAATCAATTGGGTTCAATCAATGGGCAATTGAGTTTGGATTTCGCCCACCGATGGACCTGTCTCCCACTTCAGGGGGCACTGTTGTCAACGGAATTATATGGGAGGTCTCCGTCGACGGTGAAACGACCAGGGGTAAACTGGATCGGCAATGGGAAATTCCAGTGATAGTAAATCAAACCAGATCCGGCCAAAGTTCATTGCGTTCAGAGGAAACGAACGAGAAATATACCAATGAAAACAGATATGATTATCTCGATCATACCGACATCGCAGAAGTCCCTATTCCAGAATCCATTGTTGTAATCGAGCGCGATGTGCGCGGAACAAGATTCTATTACCCCATGTTGCGCTCAAAAATGGCTTTTATCGGCATCGCAGTGGGTGGATTGTTTTTGGGAATTGGTATGGCACCCATCCTCAATGAAATACCGCTGTTTATGCGGATTATTTTTTCTGGTCTGGGCGGGTTGTGCCTGATTGGCAGTATTTATGCGGTTGGCAATAGTCTCGAAGTTCTGATAGATCAGGCTGGAATTACAAGTATCAGAAATGTGCTCGGCATTTCATTTTCAAGGCGCGTTAATAAAAACGATATCTTGTCAATTAACTACAGAATCACCCGTCATTCTTCGTCATCTAACCGAACCACACCTTACTATTCAGTTTTTGCTGTGACGGCGGACAACCGCAAAATAACTCTAGGCGAGTCATTGAACAATATCGGTATGGTTAACCAGATTATCGAGAAAATTTCAAAAGCCCTGGGGCCAAAACAGGAAATTCCGGTCAATGTGATCAAAAATGAATTCCTAAGTGCCAAGGCCAATCTGGATCCAGCTACCGTTGTTAAGATTCGAAAAATATTCAGTATCTTAAGTTTTCTAGTCTTTGCTGGATTTATTTATTTTTCGGGGTTTGGGAAGGAAGTTTTTGATCTGGTTAGTAACCTTATATTGAACCTGTAATTTTGGCTCCCCAAATTAGCTTTTATTCTGAATGACGTGTGATACACATAACCGCTCAGGAGGCACGCTGGATAAATTTTAATCTGCTCTAAGAGGCGAAGCCGAAGTTCAGAACGCAATTGGTATTTAACTAAATAGTCTTCAGCACAACGGGTTTTCCATGGGGCGTGGACAAATAAGCATCTTCCCAGTCCTTTCTTTTATTTATCAGATCAAATACCTGGACCTGACTGTGGTTCGATACAAGCTCCTCGAGGGCAGCGAGCACCGCATTGTAGTAGGTAAGGGAGTTATCCGGCTGACTCTCGGATTCAGCTTTTTTCAAGAATTTTCCCAGCGCGGCCGACCACTGCGCCGCACTAAACATATTTTGTCTTACCAGGTTATCTGCAATAGCCAGGGCTTCCGCCTGCCAGGATTCATCGAAAATCGGCTCCCCATCTTTAGACCATAACGGTTTTAATGCATCGTCACTGGACATAAAAATAACTTTCCCACAGATCAAGATAAACCTTGTCTTTTGAATTTGAAACCTCGGGCCACAATTCAGTGGCATCAAAAACAATAGTGTATAAATGTTGTGGGACTTCTTTGCCCTGGGCCGAATGGTCAGGAAAAATATGCGCACCATGATGGGTAACAACCCTACCCTGCCTGCCTCGTACATATTGGGGTAGTCGGGTATGGTGGGAACTGGCCAGCAAGTTCATTTTCACAAGATCACCGACTTTGAAAGATGGGAGATGTTCGATCTCGTGATCAAATCGAACCGCCTGCTCACCAACGGTTCGTACCGCGCTATCAAAATCCAGTACATTTACATTCTTAACCACGGGTGTATCCGATTTTCCTGTACAGGCCTCATCCAGAGTTAGTACACCAGAATCGATATAGCAGGCAAAAAATGTCTGGGCCCATGAATCAAAATAAGGCCGATCAAGATAATCGGAGGGGTCAATCAGTTCTCGGACATGACGCCACCAGTCGATGGTCCAGTCGGGTCGATCCGCAAGTCTGGAGATTCCCCACATCCGCGCTTCCCAGGGTTGATGAAAGGGCACATTTTCTTCGTCCACATCAACTGGCCCAAATCCCTGTTTGCCGCCGAGATCATGAATACCATCCATCAGCTATGACCCCGTTGACAAATCACGATCTGTACCGATCATGGAATTCCGGGTTACCAATGCAGCGAGTTGGTCTTCTTCGAGGTTATCGGTACCTGCGGGACGTTGGGGTAGAACCAGATAGCGTAATTCAGCAGTACTGTCCCAAACCCGAACCTCGGTTTCTGGTGCAATTTCAACACCAAATTCTGACAAAACCCCTCGGGGATCGCGTACCGCCCGGGCACGATAAGCTGCAGTTTTATACCAGTTCGGCGCAACGCCGAGAATTGAAAATGGATAACAGGAGCACAATGTACACACCACCAGATTATGAATGTCATTGGTGTTTTCAACGACGTTGAGATGAGCAGTAGCATTACCCAAATAACCTAGCTCGTCCAGGGCTGCGGGGGCATCTTCCATGAGTAGCGATTTGAATTTTTTGTCGGTCCAGGCTTTTGCAACGACATGGGCGCCACGCTTGGGGCCGATTTCTTCGGAGTAAATTTCCACCCAGGCATCAATGGACGTAGGGTCGATTAAACCCTTGTCAACCAGCACGCTTTCAAGGGCTTTAATTCTTAACGCAGAGTCAGATGGCAAATGACTATGTAAATGTTGATGAATGTGCGCCGCTTTTTTTGAGTCGAATGAGGACATTTATTTCACCCTGTGTAATTTAAACTGTTAGTGCTTTTATATTGGTTTAGCCAATAAACGTTGCCAGTAACGCCCCTTCGATATGCTCGAGAGTTATCAGCAACCCCATTCCGGCAACCAATGCACCAGCCAGACGGGGTTGGATATTTTTTGGATTTGCACCATGCCACAATTTTTCCCATAACCATCCCGCAGACCAGGCAATACCGATCTGGATAATTCCCAGGCCAATAAGATAACCCGCGAGAACAGAAACACCGGCCATCGTCTCCTCATTGGCAATTGCATCACCGAAGGCAGAACCATGGAAAAGACCAAAACCCGAAAATATAACCAGCCCCAGTGGAATCGTCAGCCCGCGACCAGATAACACCACGCAACCCAGAATGAGTAAAGACAGACCAATAACAAATTCTTTTGAGGGCAAATCGTAACCAAAGAACATCAACAAACAGCCCGACAACATAGCGACTATATAGACCATTGGCATGATCAGTTTTCGCCCACTAAACAGCGCTGCAATACCAACCAATACGACAAAAAACAGGTGATCAAAACCTAGAACTGGATGCCCGAAACCCGATAACAATCCATGTGAAAATGTTTCCATTGGCATGCCCCCCAGGGGATGGTGGGCGAAAACAGGCATACAAATCAAACCAAGTAAAAAAGCGGAGATAATTCTTATCATCAGATTCTCTTTTGCAAAGTGAAACAGAAGTATAAATGGCTATAGTTATTTTGGACAGGATACAACGCGTTAAATCCTGTGAAATTTGCAATCAGGGTTTAACCAACCGATCACCTGGCTGGGCAGCCATCAATGGATTCCACCGGTGATAGGTCTATTGCACGAATATACCCGTTTAATTGATCTGCTTTATAGTTCTTCGAGTGAATGATGGAATATTTATTTCCATTTTGGTGACTTAACCTGGATATCTCTATGTTGTTATCCGCTATGGGCGGATAGAGTAGCTGAGTAAAAAACTTGGTAGTGTGACTTTTGGTAAATAAATTCCTGTAACAAATGCCATGGCCTGATTCAAACATTTCCACCAAATCATCATATCTCCACATAAAACTCTGTTTATTCGGGTACATGTTAGTGCGTTCTTTCATGGTAAATGGAGATTCTTTAATTATACAGAACGCCAAAAATATTATACCAACGGTGTTAAGAATCAGTTTGACATTAAAACCAGCTCTGTCAGATAAAAATCTAAAACTGTCGCAAACTGAGAATATAAAACAGAACACCATGAGCGGCATAATCGGCGTCAAATATCGGCCAAATAACGGTTGAACGGGCATTAGCGGATCAATGCTCAATGGAACAAATGTAAGCGACAGGGAATATGAAATTGTTACAAAATAAATTGCCAACACATAATTGTTTAGCTTGAAAAATCTACCCGTCGCTATCAGAAACAATGCGTAAATTCCGGAAACTACTGAGATAGATTGATTAAAATCCGGAATCTTTTGCCATCGGGTTGCTATCAATTTGTAATAACTAATATTGGTATATTTTTCCTGCATCTCATCGACATGCTTTCCCTCTGACAAGTATTGAATCCTGCCGAAATTCAATTCACCAGAAATTGCATTAAAAAATAAAGTTTCACCAGCAAGCAGGAACAACAGCATAAATCCAAAAGTCATTGTCACTACAAAACCTTTACGTATCCATAAAAATAGAAAAACGCCCGGATAGAAAAATATGTAAGTCTCTTTTGCACCATATGCCAAAAATGCAAAAACTGCAGCGAGTACCAAAAATCCAATCTTGTCACTGCTCAGATATTTGTTTGTCAACCATAGCGCTGAAACGACATAAGTAAGACCGAATACGTAAGGCTGCAATTGAGAACTGGCTCGAAAAAACATCGGCTCGTAAAAAAGCAGAACAGCAAAAATACCAATCAAGCTGATCGGAATTGATTGATACGCGAACACCATGATCATGGCGAACAAAAATGCATAAAATATGAGTGGCGTAAAATAATAATTAAATAGGCTGGCACCCTTTAATTCGTTAACCAAAGCAACTGGTCCAACCACACCCCACCGCGCAGAATGATGCCAATCATCCAACAAAACACCGGGGTCGTTATTTTCACTGAGCAAAACAGAAGTAATCCATTTTCGTTTTGCATCCCCGCCAAGTTCGGGATGTGAGGTATATACACTCCTCGCAAAAAATATAGCGATCACAATGACAAAAAATAATGTCACGGACTGGCGCCTGGTTAGCAAAATATTATCCGTCATCAATTTATACTTTGATTTATCAATTGTTTTCTATTCTAGATTAATTTCGGAGAACCGTATCTTCAGGGGAAGTAACCAGATGCTTTTTTAAAAGCCTTTCGACCGATTTTAAACCCCATCAAGCGCCCGGGTATATCATCTCCCGGAGGATGGATCCCGCCATAAATTCTGGAAATACTACATTCATCCGCCGCGTCCTGATAGGTGGCCCATTGTAATTCGAAAGGCCTGGAAGGCCCTTTTTCGAAAACCAGGTAATCATCCTTGGAAACTTTAAATCTCGCATAACCTCCTGGGAAATACTTTGAGCCTGTTAACAAGCTTAAAACTTCCGCAGCCGCCCGACTGTAGGTGCTGTGTCCAGAAACATAGCCAGCGAAAGGTGGGGTTACAAAATTGGGGCGTTGGTAGGGCCACCAATCTCCACACAATATCCAGCCAACCCCGGCGGTGTCCTCATCCGGATCACTAATATAATCAGGACCGCGCCAGGATTTCACTGCAATTTTTCCCAGATTGATTTCCCCTTCTCCTGCTAGATGCTGGTGGCGTTGACCTGATCCTGACGACTCCTGGGAAATCAACTCAATCACGCCGGACTTAAGATTGATGCCATTAGCATGATATGAAGGCAAATCCGGGTCGGAGCTTTGGCCCTGGTCGCATAAATACCTGATCGCAGATACCGGGCGAGTGTAGTCGTACCAGCCTTTACTACTCCATGCAGCTACGGCAACATCGTGCATCGCACCACCCAGTGCGAGATACCCACGCACGTCCCATTCCAGATCATCCAACACCTTTCCTTCACCACGAAATTTTTTATTTTCAGCCAGTCCGTCCGAAACGTAATTTAACAGTACAAACCAGTGTCCAGGAGGCGTTTCTGAACTCGGCCCATCGGCCCAAAACTCTGCAAGCACCCGGTAATAGTCCCCGGCAAGGGCCCACTGGGATGCATAGGATATTCCGGTAACAGGATTCACTGGGTGTCCATCACCATCATTGGTACCCAATGGATTATTACCTCTTGCAGCAGGGCTGATATCAATCACCAGCCCATCAGCAGGATCCAGTCGACTACTCCATTGCACCACTTGCTCAAAACCTGCTTTAAATTTTGCACCATTGTCACCCACAACTCCATCACCGGCGGCATTCAATAACGGTGGCGGTCCCGGATCCAAATAGACTCGATAATCGTTTCCATGTCGTTGACGAGTAACCGAGTCCGCTTCCACAAGGGAAAAAGGTTTTACGTTTCCCCACTCCGGCCCAACAAATGGTGGGTAGTTTTCTTCTAGTTGGCCTGACTGGCCAACAAAATCCGGAATGTGTAGTGGCTGCCATCGGTTGGGATCTGACATATCAGGATTTCCGGTAGCTGCAGGGTCCAGACTTTGATTAATCGGTTGATAATACTGATTGGCATAATCATTTTGTTCATTGGCACCATCTTGCAGACCATACTGTACGATTGAATCCGCAATACGGTTTCCAAGGGACGCAGGGGACGAACCGGTCGCATCAGTAAATTCGGGGTCATAACCCAATTCAGTCATCAGGCGATTAGCTGATGATTCGGTTTGAATAATATTAGGTGAATTTTTAAACCGCCATAATAATAAACGATATACCGCATAGCTTATTGTCTTGCGCCTGGCAGAATCGATGTCTTCAACATCAGATTTTTCGTGATGGATGACCCCGCGTGCCCGATCGTCGTAAGCCGCCCACGCATCCCACATTCCTACTGATATATGAAACAGGTTTCTCGCATGAACTGTTGGCCTCGCACTGTCAAGACGAATAGCCCAAAGCAACTGTTCATTCCATTCCCGCGCAATTGAGTGCTGCCCGGTTTGACCCCATCCAGGAGTAACCATTAAACCTGAAAAAATGATTACTGATAATAATTTCAGGGTCGTCTTGATCATCTTCCTATGGAAATCCGATTATTCAGACAATATCAGGATTTTGACGCCTTCTTATCCAGTTCCCGAAGCTGGGCCAGTTTTTCCCTGATTTTTATTTCCATACCCCGGTCCACAGGATGATAAAAAGATTCTGAACTTAATTCGTCGGGCAAATAAGTTTCACCGGCAGCATAGCCATCCGCCTCATCATGGGCGTATCGATAGGCTTTTCCGTAGTCCAGCTCTTTCATCAAACGAGTTGGGGCGTTTCTAAGATGTATGGGCACTTCGAGGGAACCCGATTGTTTGGCCACCGCCATAGCCTGGTTGTAAGCGCTGTAGACCGCATTGCTTTTTGCCGCCACGGCGAGATAAACAATAGCCTGCGCAATAGCTAGTTCGCCTTCGGGACTGCCGAGACGCTCCTGGGTTTGCCAGGCGTCCAGGCAAATTTGTAGCGCCCTTGGATCGGCATTGCCAATATCTTCCGACGCCATACGTAAAACTCGACGAGCGATATACAAAGGATCACAACCACCATCGATCATCCGACAAAACCAGTACAATGCACCATCGGGGTTCGAGCCGCGCACGGATTTATGCAATGCCGAGATTTGATCGTAAAAAGCATCACCGCCCTTATCAAATCGACGTACTCCACCACCGGAGATAACCTCATTGAGTAATTCACTGTTAATCGCGCCATCCTCGGAGAGATCCGCGGCAATTTCCAGAAAAGTCAGTGCCCGGCGGGCATCGCCGTCCGCCACAACGGCCAATTGTTCAATTTCAGCGGTTGCCATTTTTAAGTTTAAACCGCCAAGGCCTCTAGCTTCATCAGCCAATGCCCGTTCAATCACCAAAGCAATGTCTTCACTGGACAATGATTTCAACACATATACTCGCAACCGGGATAACAATGCATTGTTCAATTCAAATGACGGGTTCTCTGTGGTTGCACCAACAAATATTATGGTACCGTTTTCGATGTGGGGTAAAAACGCATCCTGCTGTGCCTTATTGAAACGGTGCACTTCATCCACAAATAATACGGTTTTTCCCTGATCAATTTGTAAACGCAGCTTGGCATTTTCCACAGCTTCACGAATATCTTTTACCCCCGATAGAACGGCTGACAATGCAACGAAGGTGGCTTGGCAATGGGCTGCCAGTAACTTTGCCAGTGTGGTTTTGCCCGTTCCGGGTGGCCCCCAAAATACCATAGAATGCAATTGTCCACTTTCGATTGCACTATACAGGGGTTTTTTTTGATCGAGAATATGACGCTGACCCACCACCTCAGAAAGAGCGGTTGGACGTAATCTGT
Source organism: Candidatus Spongiihabitans sp. (assembly GCA_965237725.1). GTDB lineage: Bacteria > Pseudomonadota > Gammaproteobacteria > Arenicellales > Poriferihabitantaceae. The sequence goes on along the minus strand of OZ250151.1, from coordinate 3,441,773 downwards.
CGGCCAGGGGTTGATATGGGTTATCCATAATTTATGAATCTGTCCCCAGGCTCCAGTCTGAGTCCTGAGTTGAGAATTATTCGTACTACAAGGCTAATCAGGGAAATTATTATTGCCCTTCTGCGCTGCTTTGTTTTAGCGCATCATCCAGATTTTTTTGATAGTCCGACACCGCCTTATCTACCTGTTCCGAAATTTCACCGGTTTTCAATTTACCCGATTCGCTATAACCGGTGCCTTTGATATTATTGCTATATTGAAATAGCACGATGGCAAGCACAATGATTAAGGAAAGAAATGAGAATATTCGCATGGGCTGATTTTACCTCGATTCAATTTACAATTCCCAAAATTTCATCGATGAATATTTATATGAATTCCATTATTTTAATTCTTTTAATCGGTGTTGAATGATAGGCTACGCCATTATCATCCCTATATCAGCCACACCAACATGCATCAACGAAAACTAGGGCCTTTGTCAGTTTCCGCCATCGGACTGGGATGTATGAATATTTCTATGGGCTACGGCGAAATTCCCAGCGATGAATACTCGGGGGAATTACTCAACCAGTCACTCGATAATGGTTATACATTTTTAGACACCGCTGCCATGTATGGCATGGGGCATAGTGAATCACTGATTGGTAAATATTTGGGCCATCGCCGCAATGAATTTGTACTCGCTAGCAAGTGTGGGATTTTTCGTAACGACGACAATGAAACCGAAGTCAACGGCAGACCCGAAGTGCTTCAGCGCACCTGCGAAGATAGCCTGGGCCGCCTGCAAACCGACGTCATCGACCTTTATTACCTACATCGAATCGATCCTGATGTGCCAGTAGAAGAAAGTGTGGGTGCATTGTCTCGTATGGTGGAGCAGGGAAAAATTCAGACCATTGGATTGTCGGAAATTTCCACGGACAGTTTACGCCGTGCCCACGCCACCCACCCCATAACCGCAGTACAGTCAGAATACTCATTATGGTCACGAACCCCCGAGCGTGGAGTTCTGGAAGTCTGTAGTGAACTGGAAATTGCATTTGTGCCTTTTTCTCCCCTGGGTCGGCAGTTTTTGACCGGAAAATGCCCTGCCCTGGATAAGCTCGATGACGATGACATTCGCGCCACCATCGCACTACCACGGTTTGAACCAGGTACATTCGAAATTAATCAGCAATTGTTGACCCCTTTTTCCGAAATTGCCGAGCAACAAAATTGCACCATGGCCCAACTTGCATTGGCCTGGTTGCTGGCTTTGGGCGAAAACATGATTCCCATCCCGGGCACCAAGCATCTTGAATTCATGACGGAGAATGCCCTTGCCGGAGATATTGTACTATCTGCTGAAACCGTTGAAGCACTCGATCAGTTAATCAATGAAAACACGGTTTCCGGGCGAAGATACACCGATGAAGGCATTAACACTACGGATTCCGAAAGGGATCAGTGACTATCAGATTGGGTTTTGCGCCAGGCTGGTCTCCGGTAAAATTTAGCTGACAAGGACATGGCAGAACCCAAAACTAAAAATGGTGTGGTTACCCGCTCATCCGGAAGCTGGTATGAAGTGCTGGCCCAGGATGACAAGATAATCTCGTGCCGCATCAAGGGAAAATTTCGCGCCGAAGGCATTCGAACTACCAATCCGGTGGCCGTAGGTGATCGAATCAGCTTTGAAGAATTTGCAGATGGCACGGGCATAATTCGGCATATAAATGAGCGTACCAATTTTATTATCCGGAAATCGGTAAAACTTTCCCGCCATGCGCACATCATTGCAGCCAATGTTGATCGCGCCTATCTTGTGGTTACCCTTGTAAACCCACCCACGTCAACTGAGTTTATAGATCGGTTTCTGGTAACCGCGGAGGCCAATAATATTCCGGTGACGATTATTTTTAACAAGATTGACATCTATGGAGAAGATGAGATGGGGCAAATGGAATTTCTTGAGTCAGTGTACGCAGCTGCTGGCTATCCGATCTTAAAAATTTCTGCACACAATGAAGCGGATATAAAAAGGGTAAGCCAGCAACTCAACGACAAAGTTAATTTACTTTGTGGCCATAGTGGGGTTGGGAAATCCACCTTAATCAATACCATAAATCGAAATACAGCGCTTAAAACCAGTGCAGTTTCAGAATCTTATGACGCAGGCAAACACACCACCACATTTGCGGAGATGCTGCCCCTTCCCAATGGTGGTTTTATTATTGATACCCCAGGTATAAAGGGATTCGGAATTATCGACATGGATAAAGATTTGATCGCCCACTATTATCCAGAAATGAATTCATTGCGTTCCCAATGCAAATTTAATAACTGTATTCACATCAATGAACCCGAATGCGCGGTGAAACAAGCCGTTGAAAATCGTGGAATTGCATCAAGTCGCTATGACAGTTATTTGTCAATTTATAATGCCGACGAAACTGAAATTTACCGTTAGAATTACATACCTCATTATTAATTTCAATTCTCGCGAAGCCCGCAATCTAATGGGTTTTTTAATCTAAATGGAATCGAAAAAGTCCAGCACCATGTTCCCTGTTTTAAGAGCCCTGAACTCACTGACATTGATGACCGTGGCAATTTCCGGCATGTACGCCGCGATTATGGTTCTGGAACCGGCGACCCGGGAGTTTAGTATTGGCCGCGGCGCCGGCGCATTACCTTACACCATGTACATGATTGGATTCGGCCTGGGCAATATTTTACTCGGCCGAATTGTGGATCGTTTTGGCATTGCACTATTGTCGTTGACCGGAAGTGTTTGCCTTCCCCTGGGGCTTTATCTGGCCAGTACGACCCATAGTTTATTGATGTTCACCCTGGCGCTGGCGATATTGTGTGGTTTTTTCGGCAGCGCTTTTGCATTCGGGCCGCTGGTGGCCGATATTTCTCACTGGTTTACCAAACGGCGTGGTCTGGCCGTAGGCATCGTCATCAGTGGCAGTTATGTGGGTGGTGCCATTTGGCCACCCGTCCTGCAAACCTGGTTCGATTCTGGCGGCTGGCGATCAGGTTTCGTTACTCTGGCTATATTCTGCGCTGCAACTATGATCCCCCTGTCTTTGATTTATTTCAGAAAAGCGCAGGCAAGCGACGAGAATAGCGAAAACAAATCCAAACTGGACTTCGATCGCCCATTGGGTTTGAGTAAAAATAAATTACAGATTTCTTTGTGTTTCGCCGGAATCGGATGTTGCGTGGCCATGGCTATGCCCCAGATTCATATTGTTCCTCATATCCTTGATCTCGGTTTCAAGGCCAAAGAAGGCGCCTACATGTTGAGTTTGATGTTGGGTTTTGGTGTATTCAGCCGAATTACTTCGGGTTGGATTTCAGATCGTATCGGCGGATTTAAGACCCTGATTCTTGGATCTGGATTACAAGGGCTTGTGATAATGTTGTTTCTGTTTGTTGATTCATTGGCGGGGCTATACCTGGTATCCGCAGCGTTTGGACTGGCTCAGGGCGGGATCGTGCCTTCCTATACCATTATTATCAGGAAATACTTTCGGCCAGGAGAAGCTGGCAGCCGAATCGGACTTGCCTTTGTGGCCACAACGGGAGGTATGGCGCTGGGCGGGTGGATGGCAGGCGCGCTGTATGATATGACCGGTTCATATACCCTTTCATTTATTAACGCCATTGCATTTAATGTCATGAATCTGGGTATAGCCGCATTCCTGCTGATGCGGGATTCTAATTTTTCAAGAACCAACAACTCACTTAAGATATAGATTCTGATCCAAACAATTTTAACCGGATTGTAATCTTGCTGCCTTGTGTTGAAGTCCTTGCATCTGATAGAACAGTAAAATGATAGTTGACCAGAGATTAGTTTGGAGCAAGACCGGAAACTTCGTTAATTTTTATCGGTCTCAAGGTGAATGGATATTAAACCTGAATATCTGAAATCTATCTCATTTTGGGGGCTGTTGATTCTCAGTGTAGCCCTGAGCGGATGCGCCATCAACGCGCCGACCTGGGTTCGGGAAGTTCCAGAGGATGACCCAACAATTACTCAGGTTCGGGAAAACATCCCGTTATATAAAGATGTGATTGTGCGCTGGGGTGGGGTAATCGTATCTGTGGACAACGATACCGATCGGACTTCCATAGAAATTGTTTCAAGGGAATTGTATCGCTCCGGCCGACCACGGAGTAATGACTATAGCCCTGGTCGTTTTATCGCTATTATCCCCACATTCCTCGATCCATCGGTATATAAGACTAAACGCGAAATTACTGTGAAAGGCGCTGTGCAGAATTCGAAAAAAGCGGCCATCGGAGAATACGACTATATTTATCCGGTTATTGATGTGAAAAATTATCATCTGTGGGAGCCGTTGCAACAATTGGGTTATGGACCACAGCCCTACTACCCCTACTACCCATACTATCCCTACGATCCGTTTTACTTTCACTATTATCACCGCTACCGTCATCACTACCATTATTAAGCCATTTGAAACTTTTAGTTCAACTCATCGCGCTAATACTATTTCTGGGACTAATTGTTTCCTGTGCCAGCGGGCCGGGCTTCGATAACCAAACCTATCAACCCCAAACCACCCCAAAGCAGGTTGTTGATGATATCGATAATTTTCTGGACAAAAATGTACTGTGGGGCGGTATGTTAATCAGCAGCAGTAATCTTGAAAATGGCACACAACTAGAGGTTCTGGGGTATCCACTGCATTCAAATCAAAGGCCCAATATTGACGAATCACCCCTGGGTCGATTTTTGGTAATGGAAGGCGGTTATCTGGAGTCTGTCGATTTCACCGGTGGTCGGCTGGTTACCATCACCGGGAGTGTTGCCCGCACTCATATTGGAGAAGTGGGTTCGTCGCAATACCACTATCCTGTAATCAACGCTGATCAAATCCATTTGTGGCCAAAACAAAACCAAAGTTTTGGCTCAAGATTTCATTTTGGGTTTGGTATCAGCATCAGTAACTAGGGAACCTCTGATTAAAACATGAACAGTCAATTTGGGTTCAAAATAATCAATACTGTGAATGACAACAGATTTGATAGAATCGGGCACGCTGTGCACGTATAACAATTAAATAATTATCAATTCATATCTGATTATCCATATTTCATCCCGCTAACCAGATTTTCAAAAACTTCAATTGCAATCGTTTACCCTGGAAAAATTTCGTAATTTCGACAACAAGCTGAGTCAATGGCAATTATTCGGAATTGGCTTTGGCATGTTGATTGTGCTGCTTGCCTTTATTGCGGGAACAGCTTTACGAATCGACGCCTATCTAACCAACTCGCCAGTTTGGGGGGATACTGCGAAGCTCGCCATTAGCATCGTAGAAAAAAATTATCTCGAATTATTTGATGAACTCTATCATGACCAATCTGCTCCGGTTGGATTTATGGTCGCCACAAAATTTATTAGTTCATTTTTCAATTATTCAGAATTATCGCTGTACTTCATCCCAGTGGTATCCAGTATTTGTGCTCTGGCTCTTTTTATCCTGCTCAGCAGAGAGTTACTCGGTAGAATCTGGGCTCCAATTGCTTTTCTACCATTTGCTTTTAATACATCTGCAATTTTTTATGCCGGCCACTTCAAACAATATTCTCTGGAAATGTGCATTTGTATCGGTATTCTATTAACCGCATACCGCGTCATAAAAGAAAATTTCTCATCCAAAGCAGTGACAATTTATGCCAGCGTCGGAATCGTCAGTGTCTGGTTTTCTCTCACCGCAATTATTCTCTTAACCGGATCTGGCGTCGCCCTGTTTTGCATTGCACTAAATAATCGTAGCCCCAGGCAATTGACCACAATTGTGATTGGCGGAATGGCGGTTGCTGTCCACTTTGCCGCATTATTTCTGTATCAGATACGACCCGCTATGCCTGCATTTATGGATGGATACTGGGCATTCGCATTTCCGCCAACGCCCTTTTTTAGTTTTGAGTCACTAAGCTGGTGGTGGAACCAGTTCAGGATTTATTTTAACTATCCTGCTGGACTTTTGGGGCCATTGGCCACAATTGGGCTATTCGTCTCACTCTACGGAATCGCATGCTGGTGTTTTGACAAAACCAGATTGAAACAAGCCGCAATATTATTATTTCCGATTTTTGTTCTTGGCTGCCTGATGGTCGCCCATAAATATCCGATGACGGCGGGGAATAGCATCCACTTCTCCCGACTTGCCCTGTTTACCCTGCCTATAGCCTACATTCTAATGGCCGCTGGCTTCCTCAACCTTTGCAAGCACCTGCCTACACCCCACATCATTGGCGGGCTAATTGCAATTACCTTAGCCGTTGCACAGCCTTATAATCGAATCACTGATTCTTATGTCAGATATCATGATATGCGCTCCGTTGCCGAACATATCGCCGAAAACTACAAAACAGACGATATAATCTACGTCGACTACAGCTCAGTCCCCGCCTATCGATTCTACAATCGGCTGTGGTCTCTTCCTTATTTAGAAGGTTCGCAAACTAAGTCCCCAGCGTGGTATACGGAAATGGAATCCATTATGGAACCAGGAGATCAACGAATCTGGGTTCCGTTGGCTGTTGGCCGGGGTAAACGAAAGTCCGCCTATAGAAAGTTCCTTTCGGAAAACTATGCGCCGGCCATAGTCCATGAATTTCGATGGGCCTGGTTAGTATTGAGTGATCCCGGAAAAAATTAGGGTGTTATCCCCGCCCTACAAAGGGCATGTTTGTCGCCATAACCGTCATAAACAATACGTTTGCATCCAAAGGCAACCCTGCCATATAGATGATTGCCCGCCCAACTTCATCCACATTCATTGTCGGTTCGGCGCACATCTCACCATTTGGTTGCAACACACCCTGTTGCATAGTTTCTGTCATTTCCGTTGCCGCATTACCGATATCGATTTGACCGCAGGCGATGTTATGCGCTCTACCATCCAGAGCCGTAGATCGAGTCAAACCAGAAATGGCATGCTTGGTTGCGGTATAAGGGGCAGAATATGGCCGGGGAACATACGCTGATATCGATCCATTATTTATTATCCTTCCACCTTTGGGTTTTTGGTTTTTCATAATTCTAATCGCAGCCTGCGTACAAAGGAATGGGCCGGTTAAATTGACATCAACAACCGCCTTCCACTCCTCAATCTTCAGCTCTTCCATAGGTACTGCTCGTGACGCAATGCCTGCGTTATTGAACAACAAATCTAACCTGCCAAATTTTTTCTGTGTTAGCGCAAATAAATTTTCAACGGAATCAGGATCACTCACATCAGTTGGAACCACTAACCCCTTTTCCGGCTGAACACCGGAAATCGTCACCGTTTCATCTAATGGTGATTTACGACGACCAGCAAGGACAACCGCATAGCCCTCACCAAGCAAGGCCAGAGCCGCAGACCGACCGATTCCGGTTCCCGCGCCTGTCACAATGGCAACTTTAAATTTTTTTTCATTCATATCGGGATAGTATAATTCAAAGTTAATCTTGTATTTAATTAAAAATCCTAACAATCAAAAATTTAACAGGCAAATTATGAATCAACAAGCCACGGGAAAGTTGGAAAATAATTTCGAAGTTGATTTGTATTTGCCATATGTAGATGGTGATGACGCGGACTACGTTGAGAAAATGGATAGCCTGGCAAAACAGTTTACTGGAAACGATCAACGAGTTTTGGGGTTGCAGCGAGTTAACAACTTTGGTCAGCTGAAATTGGCACTTCGTAGTATTTACTTCTGCATCCCTTGGATAAGACATATTCATCTGATTTTCCACAATGAGAATCAGGTGCCCGAGTGGTTAAATATTAATCATCCCAAACTAAAGGTTCAATTCCACCAGCAGTATTTCGACCCTCAAATTCCACTGCCAACTTTTAGTAGCTTTGTAATCGACACTCAAATTGACCGGGTTCCCGGGCTGGCAGAACATTTTATATATATGGAGGATGATGAATTCTTCTGCAAATCTGTTGCAAAATCTGATTTTTTTACCGACGACGGAAAACCAGTTTTAAGATATTATGAGAAAAAACAAGGTATGCGCAATTGGTCATCCGCAGAATCATTTTCAAAGTCGTCATCTAAAGTTTGGCCTGACATTTTAAAAATTGCAAACTGGATATGGAAATCACATCTAAACATCCAGAATGGAATTGAATATTGTTTTTTCGATGATCATTTTCCGCTGCCGTTGTTAAAGTCATTTATTCGATCCACCCACGAAAAATTCCCGGACCTGTATCAGACGAGTGTAACCACCCTACACCGACAGGGCAATGTCCTGTCCTCATATAGCTATTTATGGGGAATGTGCTGGTGCGGGCTGGTGAAAAGAGCAGCACCATGGCACCTGTGGAGGGGAAACATCCCGGGCCCAAAACCAAAAATCATAGATACCTCTAGAGCGAGCTACTGGACGAAGCTTCCAAAATCATACTCTTTCGTTCAGCTCTTTGTTGGGCGCACACTTTGGTTGCTAAGGGTCTTTGTTCCAAAATTATTTGCTTGTGCAATAAATTTATCCTTTCATCAGTCTGCAAACCTCAATGATGAATCCCGGTTCAGCCAGAATAAAAACGATTTACAGAAAAAAAGTGATGTCTGCGAGATGATCTCAATTCTGACTGACGAAGTCTTTCCGAAAAAATCGGAATTTGAAATTTAGATCACCTATGCATGGTAACTATTCATTAATCCCGAGCAACTCAACGTCAAAAATTAAGGTTGATCCCGGCGCAATCTTTCCCGCACCACGCTTACCATATGCAAGCTCACTTGGAACAAACAGCCGCGCCTTTTCCCCGACAACCATTAATTGCAATCCTTCTGTCCAGCCTTTTATCACCTGGTTCAGGCCAAAACTGATAGGCTGTCCACGCTCTACTGAACTATCGAACACACTGCCATCAACCAGTGTGCCATGATAGTGAACCTTAACTTCATCTTTGGGACCTGGGTGCGCGCTTCCCGTGCCTTCATTCAATACCAGGTATTGCAAACCTGACGACATTGTTTGCACACCCTCTTTCAATTTATTTGCTTCCAGAAAATCGATTCCCTCTTGCATGTTCTCAGCTACTCCACTTTTATTGGTTGAATTACGTTGAAAAAAGAAAATAACCACCGCAATAGCTATTGCGACTAAAAAATATTTACTCATAAAAATTGCTCAAATCGATGACGATGTTATATTAGATACCGAATCACGTTGGAATGTAACAAAATTGGCAGGGAAAGCATATGCATAACAAAGTGTATAGAATAAAGGCGTTCGTTAATAATCTGTAACTATACATAATTCCCTGGCAATGAAAGTCCCTTTTAGCCTTCTTATGGCGGTCTACAATAAGGATCATCCCGACCATTTTGAGATCGCAATTAACTCCATTGTCAATCAAACAGTCTCAATTTCACAGTTAGTTTTGGTGGCCAACGGCATTCTTGAACCAGCTCACTATCAAATTATCGAACAGGCCCGAACTCACTTTGATGATTTTGTACTCATTCAACTAGAAAAAAATATTGGTCTTCCCATGGCGCTGAATTTAGGCCTGGAAAAATGCAATCAACCTTATGTTGCTAGGTTCGATTCAGACGATTTTTCCTGCAATAACCGATTCGAAAAACAATATAAATTTTTGGTTGCCTACCCAGAAATCGATTTACTCTGTTGCCACAACGCAGAATTTTCCACCGATATCAATAAAATCGACTGCTACAAGGTCGTGCCAAACTCCCATACAAAAATCGTCAAAACATTGAACTGGAGAAACTGTATTTCCCATCCAACAATCATAGTAAAAAGGAACCTGCTAAACCAAATTGATGGTTATAAAAACTATAGCCTGCTGGAAGACTATGATCTCTACCTTAGATTAATCGGAAACGGTGCGAAAATAGGCGCCCTCGAAGAACCATTGGTTCGAGTACGGGCCACCCAAAAGCAGTTTCTACGTCGCGGTGGATATAAACACTATATATCTGATTGCAGATTTAGATTTGATTCCTGGAAGGCAGGCCGAATGAGCTTACCAGGATTCCTGCTTGGCACGATTTTACTGATGCCCTATCGGTTGTTACCCAATCAGGTACGAATGTGGTCATACAAACTGGTTCGAGTTAAGTCTGATCCAGCCTTATAGATTCCCAGCTACTCGCTCTGGTTAGAGCATATTGTTATTCTCTCCGAATTTTCGAAAATGTACAGCAGCAGAGAATAAGAGAACAAAATTAACCCAAACATCTCCATAGATTCTTCAATTGTAGAATATATTGCAAAATTCAGACTCTTGGCCCCAGTGGCGTATACCTTGGCTTCATGGGCGCCCACCATTTCCATACCTATAACACCAAGCAGATATATCAAACCGGACGCGAAAAACAAAATCCTATAGCGCTTAGTTAATCCTAAAAATAATTTTAAATACAAAACCCCCAAAACCATAACAGCCACGCCATATGGAATCACCCAGGCCATAAAAAGATAGGTTGGCAATACAAATTGTTTTCTAAAGGGCGCGACCAGAAGTTCGTGGATTTCAAACATTTCATCCATGGCCAGGAAGAAAAATATAGCTGCCAGCGCTCCCCATGAAAACCACGATTCAAAATTTTGTTTTCTGGCTAGGGCGATAATAAGAAGCAACAACGTACAAAATAAAAACAACAACACGGTAAATGTTGTAGGTGCATTGTTTTCGGCATCAAAATAGAACAAATTGACCCAGGTGTTGCTTCGCCTGCTCACGTCAAACTGGAAACGCGCAACTAACGTCATCAGATTGGCGAATAAAAGAACCAGTTCGCAGTAGATCAGCGCTTTGAATATCGCTTTAGGATTAATTTTTACTTCCAAGTACTTACGCCATTTGTTATTTTTAGTTAGTTTATATTATCTAGTCCGAAATGCTAACAGACAATGTTAATGATCCCATAATATCCGGATATTTTTGAGTATATTAAATTAATTCCCTTAGCCGTTAACGTCTCGATCGCTTTATACACGCTTGCGAGGTTACGCGCAAATCTGTAATACTTACCCATTAGCATTTTTTATCCACCGTAATGAGGGCAAGACCATGATCACAAAAGCACTTCAATTTTCTGTAATTTTTTTATTAACCACTTCATTTACCATGGAGGCCTATGCCGATGAATGGAATGTCTCGTTATGGGGTAAACGTCGTGCATTTACTGAACATGTAGAGAAATTGGCTGAGCTGGTTAGCGCCAAAACCAATGGCAATTTTACCCTCAACTTATCATACGGTGGGCTTTCTAAAAATAAGGAAAATCTGGATGGTATTTCAATTGGCGCATTCGAAATGGCCCAATTTTGCGCCGGCTATCATAGAGACAAAAACCCTTCCATTACCGTGCTTGAGCTACCCTTTCTCGGCGTATCAACCCTGGAACAGGAACGAACCATTAGCCAGGCGGTGTATCAACATCCCGCGGTCCAGGCTGATCTTGCAAGATGGAATGCCACGTTACTGATGCCTAGCCCATTGCCCCAGTATAATATTGTGGGTGTCGGCGATGCGCCGCGAACCCTGGCAGATTTTAATGGCATGAGTGTTCGTGCAACGGGTGGGATTGGCAAAGCAATGGCTGCGGTGGATGCAGTACCTACTTCCATGTCCGCTACCGAAGTTCGCCAGGCCCTGGACAGCGGTGTGGTCAGTGCGGTGGCGTTTGCACCTCACGCCCATATGTCCTTTGGCACCGTCGAGACTGGAAAATGGTGGACCACCAACCTCAACCCCGGCACAGTTAATTGCCCCGTTGTTGCCAATACCGATGCGCTCAATGGATTATCCGACGCCCATCGCGATGCCTTGCTGGGTTCCATCGATGAGGCGCTGGATTATTATATCGAGACCTACAATGGCAAAACAATGGATGCCTGGGGACCGGTGCTGGAAGAAAAAGGTATCGAGCAGATTACCTTTAGTGACAGCGAACTCACCGCGTTCAGGGAAAAAGTCGCTGGACCTGCCGCCCAGTCGTGGATTGATGACAACACCGCTAGTGGTTTACCAGCCCAGGAGTTATATGATCTGGTTATTGGAATGATTAACCCATAAAAATTAAACCATTATAATTTATCCTTGGCGGGATTCAGATGTTGACCATGGCTATCTGCTTTCGCGGGCTAATCTAAAATGGTCGCATCGACCACAGTACACGAAGATGGATCGATCTTAAGTGGTTTAGATCAACGGTTATATAAACTGGAATCGGCTTTGGCACTGATCAGCGGGCTCGCCATTTTGTCATTAATGATTCTTGCGGTGGTCTCCGTTGGTGGGCGTAATTTGGTCAATCACCCCATACCGGGCTATGTGGACTGGATCGAACAGGCCATGCCATTGATTGCATTTATGGGAGTGTCTTATGCCCAACGCGATGGGGGCCATATACGTATGGATATTCTGATCGGTCAATTACGTGGCAGGTTGCTTTGGATGGCAGAGTTTATTGGGGTGCTGGCAATGCTGATTCTAATGCTATTACTGGTCTGGGGAAGCTGGGCACATTTCGAACGCAGTTTTGATTTTGAAGCGCAGCTGTGGAGTCGGGATTCGTCCATGGATATCGCTCTGCCCCTATGGCCCGCGAAATTACTGGTACCCATTGCTTTTTCTGTGCTCAGTCTGCGATTGTGTCTGCAGCTCATCGGTTTCGCCCAGGCATTTCTGAAAAATGACCCCAAACCCGTTGGCGTACCGTTGATCCAGAATACCGCCAGCCAGGCCGCCCAACAAGCAAAACTGATTTCGGACTAAACCGGTTTAACAATGGAACCCATCGATATTGGGATAGCGGTATCCGGGGGATTAATCATCCTGGTGGTATTGGGTATGCGGGTTGCATTCGCCGCGGCCCTGGCCGGACTGGTTGGGCTAATCTGGATTTTCTGGGCTAAAAAAAGTTATGACCCGGAATCATTGAGCTGGGCCCTCACCGTTGCGGTAAAAACTGCAGGTCAGGTTCCCCATTCGAAAATTTCCAGCCAGGCACTATCACTGATCCCGATCTTTATTCTAATTGGCTATCTTGCCTACCACGCCGGCCTGACCAAGGCGCTATTCGAAGCTTCAAAGCGATGGGTGGGCTGGTTGCCTGGGGGCCTTGCCGTTGCAACGGTTTTCTCCACCGCCGGCTTTGCCGCGGTCTCAGGGGCATCCGTTGCCACCGCAGCAGTATTTGCCCGAATTGCCATTCCGGAAATGCTTAAAAACAACTATGACAAACGATTTGCAGCGGGGGTGGTCGCTGCAGCGGGAACCCTGGCGTCATTAATTCCGCCTTCAGCAATCCTTGTAATCTATGCCATTATCGTTGAACAGGATGTGGGCAAGCTGCTTCTGGCCGGATTTGTTCCTGGGGTTGTATCCGCATTCATTTACGCTTCTTTGATCATCGGTATGGCCATGACCTTTAAAAGTTTTGGACCAGCCGTTGGCGGTTATAGCTGGATGGAGAGACTGACGTCCCTGCCCCCAGCACTACCTATTGTATTTGTTGTTCTGATTATTATTTTCTTTATCTATAACCCCCTTGGCGGCGATGCCTGGGGCACACCCACCGAGGGCGGCGCACTGGGCGCATTTGTTGTTTTCTGTATCGCATTATACAAAGGTATGCGCTGGCCTCAATTGAAAAGCGCTATACTCGAAACCGCAAAACTGACGGTGATGATATTTACCATCATTTGGGGGGTGCTTATATATGTACGATTTTTGGGGTTTGCTAATTTACCCCAGGCATTTTCTCAATGGATTACCTCGCTGGACCAGAGCCCGATGTTAACCCTGGTTATGATATTGCTGGCCTATGCGGTCCTGGGCATGTTTATGGATGCCATTGGCATGTTATTGCTCACCCTGCCCGTAGTCTATCCTGCGGTAATGGCACTCAATGGCGGTGAATTTGTTAGCGCAGCGGATAGCAGTTTCGGTATGTCTGGACCGTTTTGCGCCATCTGGTTTGGCATACTGGTAGTGAAGATGGCGGAGTTCTGTTTAATTACCCCACCCATTGGATTAAATTGTTTTGTGGTTGCCGGAGTTCGCGACGATCTAACCGTGCAAGATGTATTTAAAGGGGTTATTCCATTTTTTATTGCTGACGCCCTGACCATAGCAACCTTAATTGCATTTCCGATTATCGTATTGTGGTTACCGTCTCAGGTATAGTTGTGCTCATGAATTCCAATATAAAAATTCTGGACCACTTTTTGAATTTTAATCCTGCGGGAATGAATCCATGAATATTCTGATCTCGGGTGCTTCTGGTCTGATCGGTCAGGCCCTAACCAAATTTTTTCTACAATTCGGACATAAGATTTATTCGTTAGTCAGGAATTCAACCAATAACCCTTCCGGTGATTCATTTCACTGGCAACCCGATAGTGGACAAATTTCTTTTGATCCCGAGATCGTGCTGGATGTAGTGATTAACCTGTGTGGAGAAACCAGCAAGGGTAGATGGACCCCATCCAAAAAAGCATCCATTGTTAACAGCAGGGTAAATTCTACCCGACTGATTAGCGAATATTTATGTCAACTCAAGCATAAACCGTCTCTTCTTATTTCTGCATCCGCTGTCGGGTTTTATGGCGATACCGGCTCGGATGCTGTAGATGAATCTGCTGGTAACGGCGATGACTTTCTCGCGGAAGTCTCGGCAAAATGGGAAGCGGCGAGTTTCCCGGCAAGGAACGCTGGCATAAGAACGGTAAATATGCGTACCGGCGTGGTCCTGAGTAAAAACGGTGGGGCACTAAAAGAGATGTTGACGCCTTTTAAGCTGGGGTTGGGCGGCGTCATCGGCCACGGTGGGCAATACTGGAGCTGGGTCAGTATGACCGAGTTATTGAATATGATTCAGTTCATAATTAATACAGAATCAATAAAGGGGCCGGTCAATCTGGTTTCAATTCCGCCCGCAACTAATCGGGAATTTACAAAAACCCTTGGCAAAGTGCTTCGCCGCCCCACCCTGTTTCCCATGCCGGCTTTTATGGCCAGACTGTTATTTGGTGAAATGGCGGATGCCATGTTGCTGTCCAGCGTGCGGGTATTACCCAAAAAACTGCAACAGGCCGGTTACTCTTTCTTGTACCAGGAT
The DNA here is from genome assembly GCA_965237725.1 of Candidatus Spongiihabitans sp. Classification (GTDB taxonomy): domain Bacteria; phylum Pseudomonadota; class Gammaproteobacteria; order Arenicellales; family Poriferihabitantaceae. The sequence goes on along the minus strand of OZ250151.1, from coordinate 3,426,635 downwards.
CTTGAATCTGCGCTAGTTGAATTGTTACAGGATTAGTTCTGAGGGTGTAGATAATTGGTGCCGGAAAGCGGAGTCGAACCGCTGACCTACTGATTACGAAACAATTTCCACTAGCTTAAGTATCAACAACTTAAGCCCTTTCTTGGGTACTGCCAAGTTAACAACAGCTAGGCGATAATATAGGGATGAATATTCGAATCAATCCATACAAACGCCACCGATTGCCAGCCGAAATCATCCAATACGCGGTCTGGTTGTATTATCGATTCAATTTAAGCCATAGGGATATCGAAGATATGCTAGCTGAACGGGGAATTATCGTAACTCGAGAATCCGTACGATTATGGTGTAACAAGTTGGCCCTCAATATGCCAGGAGATTGAGGCGAAAACATCGAGGATTTGGTGATACTTTCTTCATTGACGAAGTCTTCGTAAAGATCGACGGAAAGCAGCAATACTTGTGGCGAGCTGTTGATCAGGATGGTGAAGTGGTTGATGTTTTTCTTCAGGAACGCAGGGATGGTGCAGCGGCTAAGCGATTTTTCAGACGTCTCTTAAATAGACACCAGAGAGAACCCAGGAAGATTGTTACGGATAAGTTGCGTAGTTATGGCTTGGCTCATCGAGAACTGATCCGTGATACGATTCACGATACGTCGCAGTACGCTAATAATCGTGCAGAACTTTCTCATCAGCCAATGAGAGTACGCGAGCGAGGGATGCGTAAATTTAAATCCATGTATCAGGCACAGCGCTTCTTAAGTGTTCATGCTGCAGTTTACAATCTATTTAATCTAGGTCGGCACCTTGTTTCAGCCATTCACTATCGATTGCTCAGACAACGGGCATTATTGTCTTGGAGAGAGGCAACGGCAATTTAAATGACATATGGTATTAAATTCGTAGCACGTCAAAAGTTAATTTGGCAGTACCTTAATTTACCCAAGTTTTGTATAGAAATCTGATCCATCAGAAATCAGCGAGTCCATCAATTTTATTGAGTTTGATGAAAGATGAGTGGGCCAAACAGAAAAGCAAATAATCGATCAAAATGGATCGAAATTGAATACAAATTAACAGCCAGTAATATCTTCTTTGCGATGGGCCACGTAAGCATCAAGCTCTTCTTTGATGCCAGGGTCCATATCAGGTTGTTGATAGTCCTTAAGCATTAATCGTACCAACTCGTAGGCTCGCTGGGCCGTATCTTTTGCCCCATCATCACGCCAGTTCTCAAAATTACGCCAGTCCGACAACAACGGTTGATAAAATGCGTCTTCATAACGCTCCATGGTATGAGAGCACCCGAGGAAATGCCCGCCAGGCCCGACCTCCTTTATTGCTTCCAAGCCAATTGAATCATCATCGACCCTGATCGGCTCCATCCATGCTGCGATCATCTGTAACATTTCGGCGTCAATCATCAGTTTTTCGAAGGATCCGACCAGCCCGCCTTCCAACCAGCCGGCGCCTTGATTCAACAGGCTACAATGACCGGTTACGCTCCCCCAAATAGCCATTTGGGATTCGTAAGCCGCTTGTGCATCCGGTGCACAGGATGTTGTGGTATTGCTCGAGCGCCAAGGTAGGTTGTAACGCCGTGCCAGTTGACCGCTCGCTTGTGCCGCCTTGGCAAATTCCGGGGTTCCGAAAGCAGGCGCACCCGTTCGCATGTCGGCATTGCACGCAAATGATCCGAACATGAAGGGACATCCAGGGCGAATAGCTTGAATCAGGGCTCCGATAGCCAGGGTCTCCGCATTTTGCATGGTTAGCGCGCCGGCCATTGTGGCGGGTGCCATCGCACCCGCCATCGCGAACGGCGTAATACATAAAGGCTGTCCCGCCCTGGCATATTCAGTCACTGATTGGGCGATTTCCGCGTCAAATGTCAACGGAGTATTGGTGTTAGTGTTTACCAGAAACACCGGGTCGGCTGCCAAGGCTTGATCATCTGTAGCATGGCTGATACGAGCCATGGCAAGAGCATCTACAGCTCTGTCGCGGCTATTGGCCTGGGGCTTCCATGGCTTATCCAGATACAGGCAGCTGGCAAGATAGAGATCAAGATGCCGGGTTTGCGCGGGCAGATCGGTAGGTTCGAAAGGGCCACCTCCCTCAAGATGGATAATATTGAGCATTTGCACCAATTTCAGGTATTTCACCATATCTTCAAACTGGCCAGGTTTCCTTCCTTCGAGCATGTCAGAGGAAAACGCAGGCCCACCGACAGAGGTAAATGCCATTGCACCTTCTCCCATAACAATGCGCTTCGCAGGATCGCGTCCCCGCACTGTAATGACGGCCGGCGCTTTTGCGATTAACTCCATGACACCATCGCGATCAAAGCGAACTCGATTGGTTTGGTGATTCACATCAAACCCGGCAATTTTTAAGGTCTCTCGCGTCGACTGATCCAGCACCTGCATACCGACATCTTCGAGAACTATCATCGATGCATCGTGGATTTTTTCCAGCTGATCCTGATCAAGCACTTCCAATGGCTTGTATGGGTTTCGAATCTGCTGATACTCGACCTGCGAGTATGACGTTACGCTTCGACGAGGTTTATTGCTGCGACGAGCCATAATAGTTATCCTGTTTCAGGTTGTATGTTGCTTGATCCGAATCTAGGTCATTGCCGTTGAATTACATTCTGGGCTTAAGCCTTTTGATCCGATTAATTTATCTGTTAACAGGTATTCGTCTTTGAAGTTCCTGAATATAAGCCTGTGAAAAAGATGTGCCTGACTTTTGATCGTAAGAAAACAAGGCAACGATTCGGTTTCTATTTCCAATAACTGGCGTCACCCGGTGTAAAGAAACATCGCCTTTAAATACCGTCAGGTTCCCGATGCCCATTGTAGGGCGAATTGCCAACTGTTCAGGTGATTTAATTATCGCAGACACCGCATCGGTGTTCTCTTCATTCTTAGAACATAGATAAGGGGCATACTCGAAGGCTCCACCTTGCTCTGATGCTTGTAGCAGGATTGAAAACGTTACGTCATTGGTGTCGAAATGCCACCCATCAGTGTTGCCCTCAGCAGCAGATTTGATAGTTAATGCTAGGTGCGGGCATTCACTGCGAAAAAGTGTATCGTATCCACATAGTGTTCGCAAAAATTCAGTGAGCGGTTGCCAGTAGTAGACTTTTCTTAGTAGAGAGTCATTCGGTATCTGGTAATTGAGTACTTGAGTGAAAGCGCATGGGTGGGTTTGGTTTCTAGGATGATCGTCAGGCAGATTGTCATTTTTCCCGGCAGCATATACATTACGATCACTGGAGTATCGAACTGCGTTCGGCAGCAGCTCCTCCAGTTCTTTCGTCATTTTTACGGCGATCTCCGGTTGAATAAAGTCCTCTAGAGTATAAAGCGCGCTATCATTCAGGGTCTGCTTTCCTGTTTTAATTAAATCTTTAATAATTGGGCTGTTTAATTGATCGATGGGATATCGATCAAGGTCAATTATTTGATCAATTGCATCTCCAGACATGTCTGTTATCCTGTTGCTATTTTTTACACTATTTAATGGACAATTAAATATTCGACAGTTGTATCGTATATCGATCCGCACGCCAACTGATACAATTTTACCAATGTAATCTCAGCTTGGTTGTTACTTTATTTCAGTGGGCATGAAGAGAATTCATCCAAAAAGGTAAAACCGCTGAGGTTGCAAGCGGTACACTCATACCAAAACAAAGATTACCTACGCCAAATTTTCATTGTCATTTCGAACCATTCAGTAATGTCACGCAATCCTAGATACAATCTCCTTTTCGAACCTGTTCAAATCGGACCGGTCACAGCGAAAAACCGTTTTTACCAAACGCCCCACGCGACCGGTATGGGTTGTGAGCGACCTGAGTCGCTGATTGCTTTTCGTGAAACTAAAGCGGAAGGTGGATGGGGAGTTGTCTGCACCGATGTATGTTATGTGCACCCCACAACGGATGTTTCACCCTATACCCAATTGACACTGTATGACGATGAGGATGAACGATTGATCAGCGCGCTGGCCGATTCCTGTCATCAATACGGTGCGCTCGCCGGAATTGAACTCGCACATGCCGGTTACCTGGCGAACAACCGGATGAGCAGAGCGGCTCCATTGTCACCGTCCGGTTTGCCATCCCATGCGGCATACACATTTCATCCCCGAGCCATGGACAAGCAGGATATCAGTTCACTGCGTCAGTGGTTGGTGGCGGCCGGCCGTAGGGCAAAAAGAGCGGGAATGGACATTATCTATGTGTACGCGGGACATGAATCACTACCCTTTCAATTTCTCAATCGGAGAACCAATCATCGTAGTGACGAATACGGTGGGTCGCTGAATAATCGCACCCGGTTATTACGCGAGTTGATCGACGATATGCAAGAAGTCGTAGGTGACAAATGCGCAGTCGCGGTACGTTTATCGGTGGAAGAATTGATGGGTGACCAGGGAATTGCCGCCGGAGCCGAAGGGCAGGATATCGTTGAATCACTAGCAGAACTGCCTGATCTTTGGGATATATGCATGAGTTACATCGAGAATGATTCAGCAAGCTCCCGCTTCGAGGATGAAGGTTATGAGGAACCCTATGTCAATTTTGTAAAACAGGTAACCAGCAAGCCCGTCGTCGGAGTGGGAAGATTCACCTCGCCGGATACCATGGTTCGCCAGGTCAAGAGCGGTATTCTCGATTTTATCGGTGCAGCACGCCCCGCCATTGCGGATCCATTTATACCTCAGAAAATCGATCAGGGACGAATCGAAGATATTCGAGAATGTATTGGATGCAACATTTGCCGTTCGGCACACAATAGCGGCGTCACATTGAGATGCACACAAAATCCGGCAGTGGGCGAAGAATGGCGGCGTGGATGGCATCCCGAACAAGTTCCAGCCAAAGTCTCGGACAAGACCGTACTCGTTGTGGGCGGCGGACCGGCCGGGTTGGAAGCAGCCCATTCATTTGCTCGACGTGATTACAACGTCACCCTTGCCGAAGCAAGCGACAGTTTGGGTGGACGCGTAACAATGGAAGTTACACATTTTCCCGGACTAACTCAGTGGTCACGCGTTCGCGACTATCGTGTCTATCAGTTACATCAACAGGCACACGTCGAGATTTACTTGAACAGTCACATGGATACAAATCTGGTGCGTGAGTTCGACGCCGACCATGTCGTCATTGCCACAGGAGCAGGTTGGCGGGGGGATGGTATTGGCAGTCATAATTTGTTTCCAATCGGAAATCAGGATCAGCTCAAAGTCTATACACCGGACGATATCTTCGCCGGCATTGTGCCCGAGGGGCCTGTTTGTGTAATCGACGATGAAAACTTTTATTATGGCGGTTGCGTGGCAGAATCCTTGAATGAAATGGGTCTCGATGTCACTTATGTGACCAGTGCGCCGATGGTTTCAGAGTGGACGGTATTTACCGACGAGCAGGCGAAAATTCACACGCGCTTGATTGACCGCGGCATTGGTATTCAGACCAATTTGACGATCGCAAGCATCGACTCGAACGGCGTAACAATGCACTGTGTCTATAGCGGCCAGCCCAAAGTTATTGGTTGCGAAACCGTCATGCTTGTCACCGCCAGACAACCGAATGATGATCTTTACCGTGCGCTGGCCGCCGATGGTGATGAAGACAGGTTTACCCTTGAATGCATCGGTGATTGTCATCATCCAGGTGCGATTGTTGACGCGGTCTATGCTGGTCGCAAGAGTGCGCTCGAATTCGAAATGGACCCATCGATGACTACACTGAGAAGAGAACGTGGGAATCTGATCAGGGATTGTAAATAAAAAATAAACTGATGTTATTGCCTAATTTAAGGGTACACACCATTGGCTCACAAAGTCTGGAGAACTCATATGAAAGATAACAAAAGCTGCGCTGTGCTTTTGGCCGAGAGAATGTCAAATGCCTCGATATCCTATGTCTTCGGCCATCCTGGTGGCGAGGTCGTCGATCTTATCGATGCCATTGAGGAATCCGGCATCCGCTTTGTGCTGACAGGTCGTGAAGACGCAGCCGGTTTCATGGCGCAAACCGTCGGCCGGTTAACCGGTGTGCCGGGAGCCTGCCTCGCGACCCTGGGACCGGGCGCTTGCAATCTGGCTTTGAGTATCGGTAGTGCTTTTCTCGACCGGGATCCGATGATCGCCATTTCAGCTCGCACAGCAATCAATCGAGAGCGTTGGAGCAACAAGCAAAATCTGAACCTCAACCAGATGATGGAACCTCTTTGCAAGTGGTCGATAGCGCTCGACGGCAAAGCAACATCTGCAACCGTAGATGCCGGTCTGAAGCTTGCTTCAACACCACCCTACGGACCCGTTTACCTGACATTGCCGGGGGATATCGCGACTGCTATGGATCGTGAATCAACAACGCCAATCATTAAGCCCGAGCCTTGTGTTTCAGACGATAGCCGTTTCGAAATCATTGTGGACGCTGTCAATCGTGCTCGACGACCTGTCGCTGTTGTCGGCAGCGCCCTTGACCGGTTGCCTTCCAGCTGCCTGATCAACGAATTTCTGATAGAAAGCGGCATCCCGTTCGCAGTGACACCGCAGGGCAAAGGCGTAGCGGATGAATCCGCACCTAACTTCGTTGGCGTGGTTGCATCGGCAGTTGGCGACGCGCCGATCGTAGAGATGTTGCAAGCCAGCGATTGTATTCTCGGACTCGGATTTGACGCAGTTGAATCCGGGCAAAGCTGGCACCAACATACGCCGATCCATTCCCTGGCCAACGCACCTACCAGTTATGGCGACTATCAACCGATAGAGTGTAGCGGCGATGTGGCGTCACTGGTTGCTCGCCTGAAGGAAAGCTGTGTTGGCGATATGGCCTGGAAATCCGCCGAGATTACGGCGGTGAAAGATCAGGTCAAATCGCTGATGGTCCCCGAAAAAAACATTGGTGCCCGTGGCATGGCCCCATACTACCTGCTGCAAGCATTGCAACAGTTGCTTCCCGACGACACTATCCTGACGACGGATGTCGGTGCTCACAAACTACTGGTAGCACAAGCATGGTTGGCTCGTGATCCGCTGGGTTTCCTAATCACCAATGGAATGTCTAGCATGGGATTTGGAATTCCCTCGGCCATCGCAGCATCCATCATTTTTCCGGATCGACCTGTCGTTAGCATCATCGGGGACGGTGGTTTCGGTATGGCGGTCCAAGAATTAGAGACCGCGTGCAGGGTCGGCGCTTCGCCATTGATCGTGGTCTGTTGCGATCAGGCCCTTTCTATCATAAAAGTTGCACAAGACGAACGCGCATTGCCGCATCGAGGAGTCGATTTCGCACCAGTAGACTGGGTCCGGGTATCTGAAGGCTTCGGAGTGGCAGCCCGCGCCGCTTCGGATTTTGAGGGTCTAGGTAAAGCGGTCGAGGAATGGGCTGGATCCGGTAAACCAACGGTCATTGCCGCCGCAATCGATGCATCCCTCTATTGCGGATTATCCTACTGAGCGGCGCGAGGCGACTTGGCAAATCTAAGTGGCGTCGGTGTTGTGTAAGTTCCGAGGACTGGCTGAGACTGCCTGTGGATATAGCACTTGTCAGTTTTCGCGACGATTCTCTGGATGGTTCCTGAAAAATCCTGCGTGGTATCGTCTTACAGTAAACCGGGAATTGTAACAATTTCGAGAAGTAGTTTTAAGCTAACCAGATGAATTAACGCACACTGTACCTCCCATTGACCCAGTGATAAGGTCGACATTCCCTAACATAATTGGCGATTGTCTCGTTGACATTGGAAATCGCCGGCATAACAATACCGCTGTCAACAGTTGCGTTAGTGATGCCTATTAAACCTTTCGAGTTAGACAACTGTGTTTTGTACTAATTACGATTCTAAAATATAAACCTCGGGGTTATCGTCCATGAAACTACCGCCTTTCGCCGCGATACGCGCCTTTGAATCAGCTGCACGGCATGGTTCCATGCAAAGCGCGTCAGAGGAATTGTTTCTTACGCCCTCGGCAATCAGCCACCAGGTCAAGGCGCTCGAAGTGTTTATCGGTGCCGCGCTATTTGAGCGCAAACCTGGCGGACTCACCCTGACTGAGGTAGGCACTACTTACCAGAAAGACCTGCGTGGCGCGTTAAACCTGATCGAAGCCGCAACCTCTCGCGCGTCAAAATCAGGAGATGCCAATCACATAACGGTGTCTATGTGTAACTCGATCGCGGAACTCTGGTTTGTACTTTTGTTAAAGAAATTTCATTGCGAATTTCCTGATACGCAGATTTCCATTAAATGTGACCCTATCGCTACGGACTTTGCCAATGGAATCGCAGACGTCTCAATTGTTTACGATCGGATTCGCGAAGATCGCGAAAAGTATTTACTTTTCGAAGATGAAATTGCTCCTTGTTGTTCAGAGCAATTTCTGCAAGATAATGGTTGTATACAAAACCCTGATGATATCCTGAAATACCCATTGATCTGGTGCGAAAGCGATCCTTACGAATGGGCCACCTGGTTTGAATATGCCGGCCTGGGGAATGCTGAACCTCATCATTGGGTGAGCTTTGACCAGCGCCCCAGCGCGCTGCAAGCGGCGCGGGAGGGACTGGGGATTGCCATGTGGAGGCGACCCTATTCATTCGTGGACTTGGGCGGGCCAAAATTATCTCAGCCAATCGACGTAATTGCACCTACCAATTGCGGATATTATATCGAGGCACCTAAGCGCGCCGAGTACCTGACTAAAACCAAGCTATTCATTCACTGGCTGATTGAGCAATGCCGGAGTTTTGACAATTTAACGGTTGTAGAGTCAGTTGAGTAGCAATAGTGTGTGATCACTACAACACTTTACATTGCGAGAAGTAGACAGAAAGTACCCTTCTCTTTAGCTCTTTAGCCAATTTTCAGCACCTACAATAGGCTTATGAGGATGTTTTGAGCCGAATATCGTACCTCGTAGCACATTGATTTTTAACGAAGATTTCTACCGCTACAAACACTCGCTTAGGAGGAGATTGCTCGATCTATTTACGGTTAACTATCAGATAGTTACGAAGGTGTCTATAATTTGTTAAAAGTTTGTTAATTGACTAATTCAATAAAATCAACGAGTTATCGATTTTCGCTTTTTCAGTAATTTTCTCTAAATTTATAGTTGTAAATGGCTGTTGCTTGTAGCGAAATCATTTGATCGTTTTTTCAAGCGATTCGAAATCAAACCAATAGGTTTAGGCCCAATTGAATAGTTGGGATAAATGGGGTCTGGTGCTTATGGTTCCCAATCGTTTTAGGAATAACGCTTGCTGTCTGGATGACGCGATTGGTTGAATATCGTGATGATATGAATTATGTCTCCAGCGATTCGGTAGACGATAGTAAATGGTATCTTAGCCATCACGAATTGATACGTATTTGGGTAATTTGTTTTCCGACCCATGAGCGGGTTATCAGCCATACGTTCCAAGGTGTTTTAGATAGAGGTAACAACATCCGCAGCAGCAATTGGCTGGTGTTGTTTTTCAGCTATATATTCGTAGATGTTTTGGAGATCAGCAAATGCCTCTGGCGTGAGGCGAAATTTCATGCATCGTAGAAATTAGAAAAAAATGCTTCTACATCCTTGATTGGCACGAATTCACCTGCATCGGCCTGTGCCAGGCCACGCTCAATCTTCTCGCGTTGCTCGGCAGTATATTCGGTGATAGGTCCGATCATATTTTCTACAACTTGGATTACCTCCTCCTGTTGTTTTTGAGGAAGCTGCCGTACTTTCTCGAATACTTGATCTAATTTGGTCATAACCTCATTCTACCATTTTCTTGGGTATTGATGACTTAGAGAAGATTGGGATTTGTACAACTCTAACTAACGACGATATCACGAATCGTAACGGTACCATCGTCGAAGGCTTCAATTACATTGGTGAGTGATCTTTCGGTGCCTGACGTATCCAATGCAGTAGTAGCTATTATGTCTTCTGAATTAAATGAGCCATTATCAGTGCATAATTGGTTAAAACAACAACTGGTACCTCCATCAATTACGTCACCGTTTTCATCAAAAGCGACTATTGCCACTTGGGCTACTGAACCGAATCTACGATGCACCGAAAAAATATTATAGGGAATTCCAAGATCATCTGGATCTGTGGTGGTCATAAACTCTTCGCCTTGTACTAAGGTAAAGCAGTCGCCATCAGCTTGAACCAGATATGGAACTACCACAAACTGTGAAGGTTCGTCACTACATGACAATGTCACATCGGGTATAGTTTGCATAATTTGCGTACAGCTGGTTTCGGCATGTGCAGGTAAACTGACAGCATCTACCATTGGTTTTTTCCACACCACAGCACCTACACCAGCAGCACCTAAAACTTTGGCTAGGTTTCTTTTTGCTTTGTTCATTGCAATTTAATTTTAATCAAAACTAGTTAGGTCGCGATTCTATTAAAAAAGTGCCCTCTAAATGCAAGAGGCAATTAGTCTTTAATACTAGACAATTCAGAAACATTTATAAATACTATAGTATTAAAGTATAGTTTGAAATTTATAAATGTATGACTGAAAAAACTCCCCCCATTCCCGGTTTGAGAGATCTCGATTTGAGGCTATTGCGGGTGTTCGCTGCAATTGTTAGACATAGAGGGTTTGCAGCCGCCCAAGATGAACTGGGTATATCAGCATCTACGATTAGTATTCATATTCGTCAACTTGAACACCGTTTACGTGTCAGACTCTGTGATCGAGGGCGTAAGGGGTTTCGATTGACGGAGCAGGGACAGATTATATATGACGCGACCCTAAAACTTTTTCGTTCTCTCGAAGAATTTCGAGGTTCCGCTGGAAGTGTACGTGGACGCCTGGTTGGAGATCTACACCTGGGTTTAGTCGATGCGGTAGCAACAAATACATCACTTAGGCTTGGACATACCATTTCTGAATTTTCAAATGTAGCACCAGAGGTAAGAATTAATATCGATATTAACTCGCCTCAAGTGTTGCATCAGGGGCTGTTAGAAGAGCGCTACCACGTTATCTTATCACCTATGTTACGCCATCATGACGCTATCAAATTTGAGTATTCATTTGACGAGACACAACTTCTTTACTGTGGAAAACGCCATAGGCTATTTAGTTTGCCTGATAAAAATATGACTAGAAATATTGTCGCGGATTCAATGTTTGTCGGTCGCTCATATACGCTGGAGTCTAAACCTCCAAAGACAATCGACTTTGATCAACGGGCTACGGCTGCGCATATGGAAAGCATAGCGCTAATGATACTTTCAGGTAAGTACATTGGATATTTGCCTGATCATTACGCCAGGCAGTGGGAGACGACAGGTGAGATGCGGTCAATTTTGCCCCAAGTCTACCGCTACAATGACGAGATTTATTTGGGACATCGGGTTCACGAGTCTAACCGTGTTGCAATCGCGTTCATTGAAATTGCGAGGGGGACGATTCTAAATTGTAAATAGCCTGTTTTGGTTTTTCATCTGACCAATGAGAACTCAGCCACATAGTTATAAAATAGGTAACCAGTTATCTTTCGTCCAAATGAGCGGAAAGAACGAAGACCCAGGGGGGTCGTCTTGAATTTTGAATTACGGACAAGAGCGCTCACCGTTTGGGCGGAATAAGAGAACTACTCAATCTCACAGAATTATAAATTGGTGGGCCCGGTAGGACTTGAACCTCGGCTTTGGCTTCCTGCGTCGCTCTACCGACTGCATGACTACCATGGATGGTGGAAATGCAGTTATTGCAGGAGCAAATAACTGCCCATGTAATCGTACGACCAATGGATTATGACGAGATTGCTCGATCTATTTACGGTTAATTATCAACTAGTTATGAGCGCACCAATAATTTGTTAAGAGTTTGTTGATTGGTTAATTCAACAAAATCAATAAGATAAGAATTTTGATAATTCTGAGCTTTTCCTTTGATAAATGCTCTCATAAGTACCGTGCCAACTAATTCGGCCACTACAAATGTCTTTCAAAATCCATCCGCTCATGTAGAACGGCAAGTACAAAAAGAGCTTCAGAAGTATAGGCATAGAAAATCACATGCTTCCCTACCGAATACGAATAACACCCGGCCCTGAGCTCGCTCCGGTCTCTTCCTAACTCAGGTTCCTCAGCCAACGAGTAAAGACAAATATCTATATCACCCAGATATTTATCCCGTTGTCTTTCACCCCACCGATAATCGGTGTACTGCGCTATTTCTACCAAATCCAGCTTGGCTGAATCGGTAATTTTTATTTTTAGCATTTCAGCTTTCTTTTACGGTAGCTTTCCTCTTGTCAATTTCTTTCACGATAGACTTTAGTGAATACGTTGAATGCTTTCCTTCCTTCATCTCTCGTTCCCCAAGTATCAGTCGTTTCTTGAGAACCTCTAGCTTTTCATCATCCTCCTCCATTCGCCGAAGCCCCTCCCTAATGACTTCGCTTGTATTTGAGTAGCGCCCAGAGCGCACCTTTTTGGTGACATAGGATTTGAAATGATCGCCTAATATGATCGTTGTGTTTTTTGCTGGCATAGTGGTGCATTTGATGATGGGTATTACATTATAATACCTCAGTTTCCGGATATGCAAATGGGTTTTTGGTATCCATACCTCCTCTCAAGTAAAACTTGGGCTCGACCTGGAAAATTTGAAAGCGGGTTTTATGGTGGAATAATTTTAGAATTTCAACTGTTCTTCCGCCAGCGATTCCGATTTAACTTCGCTGGTTTTACTTTCCACACAAATCTGGCAGAACCGCCACTCACGTAGGCTCGAATCCACCACACCGACTTCTGAACTTTCTGGCGCCAGTCGCAACAGTGAAGAACCCGCATGGGGAATGGTCTCAGGGAAACGCGAATCCGAGGAAGCGGTGAGATAAGGAATATTACGCACCGGCACCGCGGGTGGCAAAGGATTGGGAGTTGGAATAACTTGGAGACTCATTAATCTTTTGAACCTGATCGATCTCCCATTTCATCTCCTAAGAAATGCACTATTCTCCAATGGCTAGAATTTACTCGCCAACTTCAACGCGGGTTGGTCATTAGTATGACAGTGTACCCCTCCCCCAGCCGCCCAGGATTCGAGCATTTCGATAACGTATACATCGCGATCGGGGAAATACCTTTGTATGCGGGCTTTGGCTGCCTGGTCCAATGCCTCGTCACCGAATCCCACGGTAATGACGAACCCATTACCCACTAACCAATTCATATAAGCCGCGTCGAAAATCGCCCCCTGATAATTCACATACCCTTCGATGGGATCCCGGATCACGGTAAATCCAGCCTCTTCTATGACACGCGCCGCGTTATCATAGACACCATCATCATTTCCCCCCGGCCGGCAATAGGAGCGATCGGTACAATCGGCGACCACCACCGTTGTTGGGTTGATGAACCTAGCAATACCGTCGATATGACCGCGGGTTAGATCTCCCTCAACCACGCCTTCGATGAAAACCACTTTAGACACGCCGAACGCGGCCTTTAAGTCAGCTTCGGCCTGAGGCTTGGTGTATCCGGGGTTTCTATTGCGATCCCCTATCGTGCTCCAATTGAGCATCACGGTATCGCGGCCGTTAAATTCCAAGTTTCCGCGCTCGTGGACGACATCGACGTGGGTGGAAGCGAGTCCGGTAATTTCAGCCACTTTCGCTGGTACGCGATTGTCATTGTGGTAAGGAATATCTGCACCGAATGCGCCACCCCAGGCATCAAACTCCCAGTTTTGGATCTGCATTTCGCCGTTTTCGATGACATAAACCGGACCATTATCGCGCATCCAGGCACTGTCGTTGGGGACGCCATGCCAGCGAATATTGGGGTGGTTAGGATTTCCGCCGACCTTGGTAATAACTTGCATAGCCTGGCTTTTTATGGAGCCTACATCGTAGAGAATATGCAGAGTTTGGTATTCGGCGATGATGCTTGATAATTTGGCAAACGCCGTCTCATAGGACTTTTCGTAGCGTCCAGGCCATTGCAACCAAATGGCTTCCTGGGCCTCCCACTCTGCTGGAACGCGCTTAGCCAATGAACCATCCTGAGCGTTCGTACTTTTCCCCAACATGGAGGCAAGAATCAATATCCCTCCGAAAATCATCCATGCCTTGTTGAACCGCCGGTGTCCCGACCTTCGATGTTGTTTCGCCTGTAAGCTGATACCCGAATCGCTCATGGTCACCCCTTTTTAAGGTACTGCCAAATTAACTTTTGACGTGCTACGAATTTAATACCATATGTCATTTAAATTGCCGTTGCCTCTCTCCAAGACAATAATGCCCGTTGTCTGAGCAATCGATAGTGAATGGCTGAAACAAGGTGCCGACCTAGATTAAATAGATTGTAAACTGCAGCATGAACACTTAAGAAGCGCTGTGCCTGATACATGGATTTAAATTTACGCATCCCTCGCTCGCGTACTCTCATTGGCTGATGAGAAAGTTCTGCACGATTATTAGCGTACTGCGACGTATCGTGAATCGTATCACGGATCAGTTCTCGATGAGCCAAGCCATAACTACGCAACTTATCCGTAACAATCTTCCTGGGTTCTCTCTGGTGTCTATTTAAGAGACGTCTGAAAAATCGCTTAGCCGCTGCACCATCCCTGCGTTCCTGAAGAAAAACATCAACCACTTCACCATCCTGATCAACAGCTCGCCACAAGTATTGCTGCTTTCCGTCGATCTTTACGAAGACTTCGTCAATGAAGAAAGTATCACCAAATCCTCGATGTTTTCGCCTCAATCTCCTGGCATATTGAGGGCCAACTTGTTACACCATAATCGTACGGATTCTCGAGTTACGATAATTCCCCGTTCAGCTAGCATATCTTCGATATCCCTATGGCTTAAATTGAATCGGTAATACAACCAGACCGCGTATTGGATGATTTCGGCTGGGAATCGGTGGCGTTTGTATGGATTGTTTCGAATATTCATCCCTATATTATCGCCTAGCTGCTGTTAACTTGACATTAGTACCTCCTAGGGAGTAGTAACTATGAAACTATCAATTAATATGGTCACATCTGGAGGTGTCCCTGTTACCGACCATGTCCAGCTTAAGTTTCGAAGTACACCGTCTGTATCGCGGAAACCAAAATTTGGTGGACTTGGACCGACGCCATACGCGCCATCTACCATCGAGCAGTTCGGGCTTCTACCTGTACCACCGAAACTCCCGGACCCGGGCGGATTAAATATGGTACCGAAATATTCATCGGGATCGGTTCTAAATTCTATACGACCAATGTAATCTGGTGCACCCGCATTGGGGTTCGATGCTTGGGCTGCCCCGATGACCACTGCACCACTTTCAATGGTTAAGGGGAAATATATTCTATCGGCGATATTCCCGCATCCACAAAATACCGCACTAACAGAAGTGGTTGTTGCCGTCGTAACAATCTGCGTGGAGCACCCGCTGGTTTGTGCGTGGGATGGCAACAGCACAGCGTCAACAATGGGTTTTGACCATTTACGGGGAATTTGGAAGGCTGTAGCTGCACTACCGCCTAAAGTAATTGCTTTAAGCAGTTTTCGTTTTGATCGTTTCATATCCTTTTTCTCTTGTATTTGAGTTTGCTTTTTGATGCTTCGGAATATAACGACTGGCTATGTTATAGTCAATTAGATAACCTAAGAGGGTATTGACAACTTAACTTCTACGGGCTCGATAGATTTACTGTCGAATCTCAGGCCACTGCTTCTGACCATCGGGTGAATGCATCTCGCCTAAGGAATCGATAGTGTTCAGCAGATACTAAAATTCGACCAAGATTGAATAGGTTGAATACAGCCGAGTGGTACTACAAGAGTTAGGAGGATGGGAAAATACGGAGATGGTACGACGCTATGCGCATCTAGGAAAAGCGCATACCGCACAATATGCCAATCAACTTTCCTTTCAAACTAACACTATTGGGGTTCAAATTGGCACAAATCTGGCACACGGTGCTTGAGGCGTGACCAAAACATTGTTGTAAGTTATTGAATTAAATGGTGCCGGAAAGCGGAGTCGAACCGCTGACCTACTGATTACGAAATAGTTAGTTGTATGGAATCTAAGTGCCTAATTACAAACACTTTTCAATCGTAGATCTTCAACCTCAAACTTTCCAGCAGAAGAGAATAAAGCTCAATGTCGTGTTATCTGTTCTAGACACGTTGATTTTCAGTCAATACCTGCTGTTGTAGTTTTACTCAAGCATGGGCATCTGCAGGTTGACTAATTCGATCGTTTCAAAATAAAAATTAATTGTCAAAAAAATAGGAGTACGGCGGATATGAGACCAAAAGGAGCTAATTATTATGAGAGACTCCTGTTAATTTATTAATATTAATTGGCGTCTTAAATTTAGTAATTATAGTTCAGAGAAAATAGCGACATAAGCGTTGAAAATATTCAGACCAGGATGTAATCATAGCGCATTTCATAATTAGACACTAAGTAAGACATCAATATTCTAGCTGTCTTACCCATTTAAATTAGTGATAGTATAAAACTAAATATAAAAAACCTTAGTTTTTTGTAATTGCATTAAAGGTTCAAGACTAAATTTAAGTTACAACTTCTACAAATTATTCTAATCCTTGGTTAATCAACAGTGGATTCTATTTCCCAAGACATAAGTCAATATTTCGGCACAGATTGCCTATTTGAAGGCGCGTTACTTATTAATCTGGAAGACCGTAAAGATCGTTTAATCCGATCACTATCTGAGCTTAAATCAGTTGGCTTAGAAAAGATTGTATGTCGACTGGATGCATATAAACATGATTACCCAATGTATGGTTGCTCAGTTTCGCATCTTGAGGCAGTCAAATACGCACGTTGGAAAAAATGGAAATCCGTTGTTATTTTTGAAGACGATATCAAGATATGTGAAGGCTATTCTCAGAACGCATCAAAAACCCTGGAAGATCTTAAAGCTCTGGATTGGGGTTTATTTCAGTTTGGCGCCATACTCCCAGATCCCGCTCACTTACAAGAAGTAACGGAAAATCTGTTTAAATTCGATTATGCATTTGCTGGTCATGCATTTGCGCTTCATGAAAATACTTATGACTTTATTATCAATAACTATATATGCGAACCCGATAGAGGAAACTGGAGCTATCGACAGCATTATCATTTTGACGCATTTCTGAATAATGAAGCAGCCAGTCAATTTGATGCATTTTCCGCTAAAAAGATTTTAATATCTCAATATCCCGGACACTCAGACACTTGGGAAGGATCGCGAGATTATACGGATGTAATGGACAATATCTATAAAGACATAGAAATCCAAAATCATGGCACTAAAAGTGTAGGCAAGAAACGAAAAACAATTAACAAGGAATTTAGTAAAGCACACTTTGCGATCCCGTTTTCTGACGCCAATGTTTCATTGTCAGCATTAGATTCCGAGAGCCTCGAACATATTAGATTTTTGTTCGGCGAAAGGTGCAAGGATCACCCAAGAATTATCTACTCGGATTATATTCTTCAATCAGACGGTACTCAGCTCAAAATAAAAGGAGGTGCATCAAATATATATTTTGATACCTGGAACATGTTAAGAGATGCAAAAAACCGTTTTCAGGGAAGAATGAGAGTAGGTCTGTTGATAGATTGTGTAGCTATTTCAATTTATTCAAAGGTGATTGTGTTTCTTGGACTACCAAGTGAACAACGACCTATGCTTATGTTGAGCTTACTAAATCATTTAGATTGCAAATATGTAACATCTGACATGATTTTTATTAAAGATTATTCTACGAAGGTGGAAGGGTATTATCAACCATTAATGGTTTGCACAGAAAATGTATCAGAATTTAACAAACAATTTAATCAAGCTTTGGGCGATAACTATCAATTCTCCACGCCCCAAGGTCTCTTAATTCAACCAGAAGCTTATACAAGTGAAGTTGAAGGCGATTTAAACGACTTAGATACTATTGTAATATGCAATTTTGAAGCTAACGCAGAGAGTCATCTAAAACCCATCAGTGATGCCGAGGCCGTTAGCAAAGCAGTTTGGTATTTACGTAACACCGAAAATTTACCTCAAAGGGGGCTGACAGGATTAACACAGCTTATGAAATCAGTTGATGTTTTCGAGCTACAATATTGTGATATACAAGGTATCACTGAAATCGCAAGTCAATTTTTAGAACAATCGTAGTACAAGTGACCCGACCTTCTGAGCAAGTTGTTATTAAATAATGGACAATGAAATAGCTATCACCA
The DNA here is from genome assembly GCA_965237725.1 of Candidatus Spongiihabitans sp. Taxonomy (GTDB): domain Bacteria; phylum Pseudomonadota; class Gammaproteobacteria; order Arenicellales; family Poriferihabitantaceae. The sequence goes on along the minus strand of OZ250151.1, from coordinate 3,408,372 downwards.
ACATTCTAGATTCTCAGCAAGTATTAGACCAATATAGTGGCATCCTGAAAATACGCATTAATCACTCGTATGCGGGATTTTTTGCCTATGTAACATTTGTGATTAATCAGTTGAGATATTGTGAAATAAATAATCTACTGCCAGTTGTATATTTTGGACCCCGATCCGGAGATGGTATAAATGGATTTTATGATGAAAGGTATGGCGATAATTCCTGGGACTATTATTTTGAACCTGTAGAAAGTTTAAATTATGCAGAAGTTAGATCTAGAATTGAAAATAATAACGATCCGTTACAATTAGAACACGTCATTGAACTCGATACACAAACATTATGGGACCTGCATGCTGCGGAACCGGATTCAGTGTACAACTACCCATATGGTTATTATCGGCGAACAGAAATTGCAAACTTAGAGCGCTGGTATGAAGATCAACGCGATAAAGCACATCAATATATTTCAAAATACATCAAACCAAAACGACATATACTAGAAAAACTGGAGAAGTTTTGGGATACTAATTTAAGTGACAATAACGTTTTAGGTATACATATGCGCGGCAGCGATAAAGGAACCGCTGACGCGTCACCAGAGTTTATGAGAATTATCCCTCCCAAGGAATATTATCCACATATTGATTCATACATTGAAAAGAACCCTGACTGCAAAATCTTCCTTGCAACAGATCAATCCCAATTTGTAGATGAGATGATCGAAAAATATGGAGAACGTATTGTAAATTGCGACGTGATTCGAACATCAGAATTTGGGCGCGGCACTAACGTTTTTGGCCAGAAACAGTTTGATGCTTATCTAAAAGGAGAAGAGGTACTAATTGATTGTTTATTATTATCTAAATGTGATTTCTTGATCCGTTGTACGTCGGCTGTCGGCGAATATGCTATGTATTTTAATCGAAAGCTGAAGTGCATTGATTTGAACTTGCCAAAGAGTGACCCCAGTAATATATCTGATGAAATTCTGCTCAAAGAAAAATCAAGAACAAAAATACCGTCTAATAATAAAGAACAATGCCCAGAAACATTTAACGAACAAAAAATAGATCACAAAAGTTACTTTGGGCCAGGAAATTTATTCGAAGGTATTATTTTAATTAATTTAGATGATCGACCCGAAAGGTTAAAGCGCTCAACGGAAGAATTAAAACGAATTGGGCTTGATCAAATCACTATGAGGATGAGCGCATTCAAACACGAATACGGAATGTATGGGTGTTCAGTCTCTCATGTCGAGGCAATTCGTTATTCCCGATGGAAGGGATGGAAATCGGTCCTAATATTCGAAGATGATATTCGCATTACTGACGAATTTAATAATCATGTATGCCCAACATTAAAGGATCTATCTAATACTGAATGGGGAATATTTCAGTTTGGCGGAGTTTTTTTGGAGCCTTCCCACCTTGAGTTTGTGACTATAAACCTGTTCAGATACAAACATTGTGCCGCTGCACATGCAATCGCTATTCACGAAAGAACATTCGACTACATAATTGATTACTACATTTGCGAACCTGATCGTGGAAATTGGAGTAGAAATAAGCACACCCATTTCGATGAGTATGTTGGCAATGATGTCACTTATGAATATGAGTGTTATGGATCTACGAAACTACTTATCTCCCAATACCCAGGAAAATCTGACACTTGGGAGAAAGATGTGAATTACAAGCTTATTATTGAAGAGCAATATAAATCATTTAACCCTGATGCTTCCCTCGTAAACCATACCTCTCTCAAGAGTAGAGGCGTGGAGATTGAGCAACAAAATTTTTGTATGATTAATTTTGCCAATACTAGAATTGTCATTCAATGGATTGACCAGGAACATTTTCAACTACTTCGCTTTATGTTCGGACCATGTCTGCAAGAGGAAACTAGAGCGATATATGCTGATCTCATCATTGGCCGAGACTTATATGATCAGCCCGCATTGTGGCATGGAGATACTTTACTCTATTCTGGACATTCTCAATATACACTCTGCAAAAGAATTCTGGATCAAATTATCAGTCGAATACCCTCAAGGGCGCGACGGGGGTTATTAATAAAAGCCCATGCAATTACATACCAATCGTATTGTGTCATATTTCCTGGTTTATCTAATCCATCGATAACAGAGTTATTTATCACAATGATATGCGATCAAGATTGGTCATACTTTACTAATAAATATGTCTTCTTCGATGAAACAAATGAAACAGCCCATGGGTTATTTAATATCTACGAACTCAATAAAGACTTAATACCAAAAATAAAATATGAAGATAATCATCTTCAATTGAATAACTCCGATGCGACAAGACAAATTGTTAATCCAAAACAATTAGGGCGAATAAGCCTTGAATCAAATGTCACAAAAATTCTCTTTGCATACCCAGAAATAAATCAGGACAGTGAAAATAAAACTAAAAAGATTTCAAGCGCTGAATCAGGATTAATGCTTTTAGGCAGTATGGTTAATGGACATAACCTTCCCAACAACGGTTTCAATGAAGTAAAAAGAATAGCAAAACAATATACATCATTTTCTGTATCAGAAATCAGCCTCAGCAATTTAATTGAAACACTTAAGTCTCTCTGCACAACTAATTTTGAAAATTAATGTTTAGATAGAATTAAAGATGATACTGGATGAGCAAAAACTTATTTTCATACATATACCTAAAACCGGGGGAACCAGTTTCGAATTTGCTTACAACTATATCCATCCTGGGTTCGATCAATTCATTAACCCATTTTTAATTAAAAATCTAACCCAAGAAACGGATGCACATATACCCGCGATCGTTTTAAAAAAAAGTTTCCCTGAGAAATTCGATTCTTACTATAAATTCTGCATTGTACGAAACCCTTGGGACCGATTATTGTCATCTTATCTTTGGATTAAACGATACCAATTAAAGACCAATATTGGATTCCGAGACTGGATAATTAGCGGATTCAAAGATACGCCAGAGAGAGAAATGAACATCTTTGTTAATTTCAACCAATTGGATTGGATTACGGATAACTCTGGAAATATTATAATTGATTATATTGGTCAATTTGATCAAATCAAACAAGAGTTTGTGAAGATTAATCAAAAATTGAAAATTCCAAAACAAAAGCTACCTTATATAAATGCCTCCCGACATATTCATTATTCCTATTACTATGATGACGAAACAAAAGATATTGTCCGGGAAATGTATCAAAAAGATATTGAGTATTTTGGATTTAAGTATAAAACTATTCGATAGACCAACTAGAGGCTTGTGTAAAAGAGCGATAGAAAAGTAATAACTGTGGCGTTTCAAGAGCTAACGCCTGGTTAGCAAATTCTTTACTAATAATTTGCTCATTGATAAGATTTTTCTTTTTATCAAAAAAAGAAATCACCCATCCATTTGATCGACCTTGATCATATATTTTTTTCGATATAATAATTCGTTGAGAAAATTCAATTTCACAATTTCTTATCCAATCTTCATCGCATGTATATGATGGAGTTGTTGGTGGAGGGACATTGGCAAGAACATCCTGGTGTATTGCTTTTAAGTGAAAATTGATCCCTGAGTACATTTGATATTCTTGAAGTGTTCTAATCCCACCTAAACCATAAGGCGCCAAGTTTTCTATGGTATTTTCAATTTGCAATAGATTTCTAACGCGTCGATCAGATATTTTGGCATTTTCAACCCATGGCTCTAGATTGTTGTCAGCATGATGATCATCCCAATGTCGAGGGCGTGACCCTCCATAGGCATGCCAAATGACTTCTTCATTTGGATGAAATAGATCATAGCCGTGGGTAAAAGCTCTGACCGCGAGACTAATCTCTTCTCCAATAAAATAACACTCGGGATCATAGGGAACCTCATTACAAAACTGGCCAGTTGTAAATATAAAGTGACCAGAGCAAAATCTTGCAGAGAAAGGCGAATGTAATAATTGCGAATCATGTACAACTTGCCTGGAAAAATAAATTACCCCATTCGTTGGAAAATCCCTAACGACCATCATAGAAGGTAATAATTCGGAATGATTTCCAGACTCAGGATCAAATGAAGGGAGATAGCCAGTGAGTATCGGTTTAGGAGATTCAATTTGATTGATCATTGCAACAAGCGCAGTATCCCAACCTTTTTTAAATCGATGATGAGAATCCAGCTGCAAAGTATATTTCTCATCCTGGTATAACTTTTGGGTTTGTCTTCTTGCCCAACACGCACCTAGGCTGCTTTCATATCCAATTTTTAGAATTCTAAACTGAGAATTATTGTCAAACGCATCTATATTTTCTGATTTGTCGTATTGCCAGCATATTCCAAATGAAAGTCGCTCAGGATGATCCGCCATTTCCAAACAATTTCGGATGGTTAGGACTAGCTGCGGATCTCTATATGATGCTATTTGAATGAATATTGAATCTTCCACCAAAGTACTCTCGGGTACCTGAATGTTGTCGTGTAAACTGACTTTGTAACCACATATCAGGTTGTTTTTGAATCCACCTTCTTATCTAGGTAGAGATCGAAGCATTTGTCAGAGTTTCCTGAACTGTTATACGCTCTTCAGCGAGTCTTGATCGCTTTGATTGTAAAAATTTAAGCTTGTCGAAAAATGATAATTTAATAAAACTAAAACTCAAGTCTCTCATCTCATCCATGTTTTCTGCCTGCTCGGATGGCTCATGGCAAAGATGAAACAATAGAATTTTTTCTTCAGGATATATTGCATTCCCAAGATGAATCTGTTGCCCATCTTGAGAGTTATAGAGTTTTTCCATATCCTTTTTTTGATACAAAGCATATACAAATTCAAGTTTTGTCCAGATTAATATATCTTCCCATCCCCATCCATGAAAAACTTCAGATTCAAATCCGCCTACTTTTTCGAAAGCAGATAGTGATACAAATACTGATCCTCCCGTATTTCCTGGTGTTGGTTGGGTTCCCAGCAGTCCACTAGATTCTGAATTTGAATTACTAATTAGCTGTTGCTCTAAATCTACAATGTTTATCTCGCCGTTAGAGGTAACTATTTCTGAGGTGTATTCGGGCGTTAAATAGTTTAGTCGTTTTCCTGAGTAGGGTTGAAAAAACCCATTGGTTGAATTCAGATACTTTTCAATCCTAGTAAACCAGTTTTCTGGCACCACAATATCCGCACAGTGAAAACAATACCAAGGTGATTTAACAGCACACAAGTATGCAATATTTTGTGATAAGGCTTCAGAGTGCTTGCAGTCTGTATGTGATGCTGCAAAGGGGGTAAAGATATATTCAAGATTATTTTCCAATGCAAAATCTTTAAACAAAGGCGAATGTCCCATTTCAGATACGATAAATTTAATCTTTAATCGGCTAATCTTCTCTGCTTTTAACAGATATTTGATTGTTGTTTCGAATAATTCTTTTCTTCCAGAACAACCAATAACAAAATTTATATCCCTAAATTCCTGGTCGGTAACACATTCAAAGCTTTGATCGTTGGTTATCTCGATATAATCACGATATCCCTGTTCCACAGCTTCAAATATCTGCCTGGGTTGTATGATAGTCATTAATTTTTAGAATTTTTCAATTACGCTTTATGTGATGTATCGAAAGGATTGGTAAGAATTCATATCGATTTTAATATGACAACATCCTTCCAGATATCTAATAGGTGACCTGCATCACTTTCTCCTCGATAAACATTAACCAAGGGTATGCTGCCAACTATGGAAGCCCCCATAGAATAAGTAGAATATTTTGTCATTTGAATTATATTATTACATTGGGAAAGTGCAAAAAACTCAATAAGGTCATCAAGTCCTGGAGACTTTTCCGAGAATTTTTTTCTATTGATCTGAATTAGATTTGCCCCACGGCTTTTGAGGTCTTGAATAAACGCCTTCTTGTATATCGGGTCATCGGAACAGACATAAAAAATCTGACCCTTTTCAATACATCTATCAATATAGAATGATGATTTAATTTCGACAGATTTCCAGGTTTGCGGTGTCATATCCCAGGATTTTTCTTCTCCAACAATTTTGTCCTGTAAGCGAACGTGAATCCCAGTATAAGTTTTTATCTTTTCTGGAATTCCTTGAGAAACAATTGCAGATGGGCGAGTTGACTTAGCAACATCCTGATAGGTTTGTATGATTAACTCTAATGGGGTATTTTTGTCGAGTTGATAAAACTCCAGATCGCGTTGAATTTGCATCGGGCTGCTTTGTCCCCAGGTATTACCATTATGTAACAGCAACTGATTCAGCCCATTGGGAAGTTGAGTGATGTTTTCATGCTCACCCTTGTTCGCACAAAAAAAGTCTTCTACCTCAAATGCACCTTGTGGCAAACATTTTGTAAATTCACATCCATCAATACTAAATAAGTTTGTTGAATAGGTTCCAATAAATCCTGAATAAATGAATCCATCATGCCAATTAATTAGAACTTCAGAGTTGGGATTGTGCAATCTCGCAACAGTAATAGCAGCCCAAAGATCTAGAATCCTATCTCCAAACCCGGAACGGGTCTGCAAGTCATGATAAAACCTCATTCGCCAGAGCTAATGAATTTCAGTAAAAATTTTCTGGACAATTCACTGAAGTTGAGAATGGAAAAAATCTGAATTTATTCCATTCTCTGATTGTTAACGGTGTTTTGTTTTAATCTTCTTCTTCTTCAGTAGTCAGTGGTGCAGATGTCATGGCATGCGCAGGTACCACTACAGTTCCAATTGCGGGTGCAATCCATATTCGTGAACTAATTTGCGCTGTTGCAGATGCACTACCTGCCGCTAAAACCTGAAGTAGTGAACGTCTCTCTGTGCTGGGCGCCTGAGATGTTGTATCTATAATCTCAATCGCTCCATTTTTTAACATCTCATCCAATACGGTATTAATTTCGGATTCAAGATTACTGTTGTCAGGGAACGCTTCAGCAAACAATCTTACAATTTCCTTAACATCACGAGTTCCATCAATTAACTCCCAAACCATAGCAGATGTTAGATTTAGGTACATCGCTTTTGATGCCGTGGGATTGAAAAGCAACATCTCTTCATCTAAAGACTCCAATAAATATTCTTCATTTTTAGTCAGTACATTTGTTGAATTCATAATAAACCATACCTCCTCGTCATATGTAGTGCCCCTCAGCTACGACAAGAGTAACAAGGCGTTACAAGTAGGTCAATGGCTTTTCATATAATCATTAACCATTTGATTTAGCTACTTAAACTTAAATTCATATCCACCTAACCGTATCTCCTCCCAAAATTTTCTGCGAATAATGTCAATTAAATCTTGATCATAGTATTTGCTGTAGTGCTGACGACTGGAGACATTGGTTTTTGGCAAAGCAACATCAGGAACACCAATTTTTTTGCATATTATATTGATGCCCTTTTGCAAATGCTCAAAACGAGCTATAAAATCTATATCAAAATCAAGCGGAGTTTCACATAAAGGTTTATGTATTCCGATTTGTTTTAACTTTTTGTTGATACGGGAATCTTCACAAATAAAGAATCTGTGAGTTTGTTCCATAAATACTAATTTCAGAAATGCATTTCTATCCCATGTTACGCATCCTCGATGAGGTGAAAAGTAAAATGAAATCATTCTTTCCCAAGGGTTTCTCAATATTGAGAATTTAAACAGACTATCGAATATGGGTTTCTCCAATACGGATTTATAGGTAGTTAAAGGTGTATGTTTATAAAGTCCATATTTTTCGTTATATACTTCAATTTGATCCGTGTAGTTGTGCATGTTATTCCTACTTATAATGCTTTCTTCAGAGTACTTTTCGAGCATTCGCTGAACACTACTTCCCCCCGTTTTCGGCACATGAATAAATAGAAAATTGTTTTTAATGGACAACATAAATATTGCATTGATAATCGTGAAGTTCAATAACTCTTTGGACCACTATGAATTGAGAACGAGATACAATTTAGTTTATTTTGAATTTGCGATATTAGTCTAGTTTAAATTTAGTTCTTTTTATTGTTAGTTTGGCGATATAGTCTCGATCACTACACGTTTCGAAGTCTTTTCCTTGTTTACAAGGGTACCTTGTGATCCATGGTTCAATCCAGACAAGGTAGGTAGAAATAAATTCTCTAATCTTTTTGAATGGCAAGGATTCTGATAGTCTCCACAGTTGTTTTACAATTAGAGATCTAGAGAACGGAGTCTTGGACAAAGCAATATTAGAAACGCCTCGTTGGGAAGCATAGTCTGTAAATTCATTAAACCACCTCTCAATATCATCTTTGTAATGTTCATAAGTTAATGAGCTTGCGCCAAGAATTTTCGTTAACTCCTCGCAATGAAATGCGTGCGTGTTACCCACCAAAACGGCTTTCCAGCCAAGATTACGAATTTTTGATAATAATATTGGCTCTTGAAAACCAAAGAGATAGTTTTCGTCCAGTCCATCGATCTCTTCCAATACTTGTTTCTTAAACAAATTGAGATTAAGGGTCATTGAACTTGGCTCACAAGTGATACTCCCTCGATTTATAAACCCGCGCTGTTGAACTTCGTCATTAAATTGCCTGGTGCTACTGAGATAGGGAAATACACATCCTATGCCTGGCTTCATAAGAAAATCTCTTAACACCCCAATGGACTCAATAGGAAAAGGTAAAATATCATTGGCCATCAGAGCAATAATGTCTTCGTTTAAGGTGCGCCACCCTATGTTGTAGGATTCGACATAACTAAGCTCCTTTCCACAATGCAAATATTTAACGGATAATTCTTCACAACTCTTTTGAAGCACTGGATCAGCCTCTCGACTGCCATCGACCAGCAGAATCGTGCTGACATCTTCGCTAAAGGACAAAAAGCGAAGACCAAGTTTGGTACAGTCGAGTAGCACATATCTGCTATCCAACTCACCGTCTTTGCAATAATAATTAACCACCACACCAACAGTTGGTCGTAATGTGCCGAGTAATTTTTGACTTACCACTAAAATTTAGTATTTTGTGAAGAATGACATTATGATAGCTTAAACAATAGATAACTCCAAAGATATTATAAATTATCGTACTGGAAACCACAGTCAATCGCATGGCTGAAAATTTCCGAAAGATGCTCAATGACCCTAGAAACCCACTCGATCTAAAACCTCGAACAATAAAAGAGTATTTAAGACAAATAGAACCTACTGGCAGATTGCTCTCAGTATTCGGGTTTATGCCTCAAGATGCGGTTAGGCCGATACATGTTGGAGCATATTTACGGCAACACCCGAAATCGATACTTGCTAACAGAGTGATATCTTTGCTTTCTCGCATGTATAGCGAACAGATTGAACGGGGTGTTTCCCGTCAGAGGATATGAAGCCAAAATGATGTAAATCTTAAGAGAGACTTCTGTTAATTTAACGGTATTAAGAGGAGTCTTGAAATGAGTAATTATAATCCAGAGAACAGCACTAGTTAGCGCACCTAGCTACTTGTAGGTATGTCAGATGATCAACAGCCTAAACCAGGGGGGGATGCAAATATAAACTTAAAAATTGCAATTCGTATGAGTACTATCTGAGTACCGTATTTCTATTCATGAAAAGAATTCAGGGAATAATAGGTATCAATTTGATATTAAACATGTGCATCTTGACAGATAGGTTACAGATTATACCGGAGAGATAGGTTACACAATTGAGGTTTTGGAGGAATCCCAATGCCTTGGCAATTGAGTAACCTGATGGATGAAAGAATAAAGTTCGTAGCAAGATTATTAGACGGTGAACAGATGGCCGGTCTGTGTCGTGAGTTTGGTATTTCACGTAAGACGGGCTACAAGATATTCAATCGTTACAAAGACTGTGGTCTGGAAGGATTAGCCAATCGCAGCCAACGGCCTATTCGACCCGGCAATCAGATTCCTTTTCAGATAGAACGATTCATTCTTCGAACCAAGAAGCATCGACCCAGTTGGGGTGCACCGAAGATTCGGGAAAAGCTAATCCGAGCTTATCCCAATGTAAAACCCCCTGCCAAAAGTACGGTCCATGCGGTACTGGATCGACATGGCCTAGTCATACGTCGTAAAACTAGGCGATACAAAGCCAAAGGGACACCATTACAAGATGTTAAACGACCCAATGGATTATGGTGTGCGGACTATAAGGGCGAATTTAGGCTAGGAAATCACAAGTACTGTTACCCGCTGACCATCACGGATTACCACTCGCGCTATCTGCTTGCCTGTGACGGACTGGAGTCAACCAAGGCCATCACCGCCTTCACTGTATTCGAGCAGGCCTTCAGGGAATACGGGCTGCCTGATGCCATTCGTACCGATAACGGTGTGCCATTCTCAGCACCCAATGCGTTATTTGGATTAAGTCGATTATCAATATGGTGGCTCCGCCTGGGGATTAGTATCGAACGTATCAAGCCTGGACACCCTGAGCAAAATGGGCGACATGAACGGATGCATCTCACCCTTAAAAAAGAGGCCACCAAACCCCCTGGTTATAACTTCCTGCAACAGCAAAGCAAACTTGACGACTTCCAGGATATTTACAATCATGACCGTCCTCATGAGGCCTTGAATATGAAGTATCCAGGGGAAGTATATACACCTTCAGCCAGAGTTTACCGACCGCTAGATGAGCCTGAATATCCGTTCCACGACAAATCCATTCAAGTGACTCAGTGTGGACGAATTTGTATTGGCAGTAGAAAAATTAACTTAAGTAGCGTGTTTGCAGGACAAACGGTAGGAATCACTGAAGTCAGCGACAAAATATGGCTTGTGAGTTTCATGCAATTTGATATAGGATTCTTTGACGAAGACGAAAACAAAGTTCAACCGGCAACGAATCCCTTCATGCCTAAAGTGTTACCTATGTCTTCGGTATGAACTGTTACCTATCTCATCGGTATACACCCACAATATATTGGTGCCGGAAAGAGGAGTCGAACCTCCGACCTACTGATTACGAATCAGTTGCTCTACCAACTGAGCTATTCCGGCGTATCTAAAATATATTGCGGATCATAGATTTGAATGAGGCTTTGATCTACGGCAAATCACCAAAAATTATTCTGGCTGACTAAATCGTGCCTGCAGTATCGCTCTCTTCCCGCAGTTTGACCGGCAATGAAAAAGATATATTTTCCGGCGGGCCATCCAGCTCAATGGCCATGGTATTGCTTGAATTTAATCGCCCCACAACCTCGGTGACGAGCGACTCGGGAGCAGATGCACCAGCGGTAACCCCAGCACAGGACTTACCTTCAAGCCATTCTTGCTCAATTTCTTCTGGCCCATCGATTAGATAAGCTGGCACATCCCGAATCTCAGCAATTTCTCGCAGCCTGTTCGAGTTAGAACTATTTGGCGAGCCCACAACAAACACGACGTCACATTTGTCTACCAGTTTTTTTACTGCATCCTGACGGTTTTGCGTAGCGTAACAAATATCATCCTTTTTCGGCCCATTGATATTTGGAAAACGCAACCTGAGTGCATCAACGATTTTCGCTGTGTCGTCCATGGACAAAGTTGTTTGACTGACATAAGCCAGTTTGTCCGGATCGTTGACTTGGAGATTTGCGACATCTTCAAGTTTTTCGATGAGATGAATTCCACCATCCGCCTGGCCCATAGTGCCTTCCACTTCGGGATGGCCCGCATGGCCAATTAATAATATTTCCAATCCTTGTTGCCGATACTTTTTAACCTCGATATGCACTTTCGTCACCAGCGGGCAAGTGGCATCAAACACATTCAAATTTCGTGACTCCGCTTCCAAGCGTACCGCCTGGGAAACGCCGTGGGCACTGAATACCACCGTCGAATGCTCTGGAATCTCATCGAGCTCATCAACAAATACCGCGCCCTTGTCGCGCAGATTATTTACAACAAATTTGTTATGTACAACTTCGTGGCGAACATAGATTGGCGCACCATATTTTTTCAATGCACGTTCGACAATTTCGATTGCGCGGTCCACACCGGCACAAAATCCCCGGGGATTCGCAAGCATTACCTGAATAGTCATAGGTTTAGTTTACAGCTAGTCTAATATTATTGGAAACCTGAATAGCAATTAGTCTTTTTGGCCAATTCCAATACTATCTGCAATTAAACAAATAGCCCCCAGGGTTATCGCGGAATCTGCGATGTTAAATGCGGGGAAATACCAGTCCTGATAATGAAAATAAATAAAATCGATGACAAATTGATATATCAGCCGATCAATCAAATTACCAAGGGCACCACCGAGAACCAGAACCAGCCCCCAAGATAATAGTTTGTTGGTTGTAAACGATCGCCACAACCATACCAGAAGCACCACGGAAACAACCATGGCGAGACCAGAGAAAAAATAATGCTGCACTCCCCCTGCCTCATTGAGAAACCCAAAGGCGGCACCGCGATTAAAAACCAGCGCCCACTGCAAAAACGAAAATACATCCACAGGCGCCTGGCCCAACAAATTAGTGTACGCGATCTTTTTGGTAACCTGATCCACAATGACAATAACCACTGCCACTAAAACGTATCGCATATAGACTGAGATTGATTTTTCCATTACCTTTGCTTTGCCATTACCTGAGCTTTGAATTTAAACGCGTTTTTCCATTATTGTTTTGGCGACTTCGCAATCGCGCAGTATTTGTGCTTTTAGTTCATCGAAGGAATCAAACTTTTTTTCATCTCGAATTTTTTCTACAAACTCCACACAAACCCGGCTTCCATAAATATTTTTATTAAATTCAAATAAATGAACTTCCAGTAGTCGTTTCATGCCATCTACGGTGGGGCGCACACCCAGGTTGGCAACGCCGAAAACAGGCTTGTCTCCAATGCCATCCACGTTAACTGCATATACCCCGGTGAACGGCGGTTTACGATTAATCGGTATATTCAGTGTGGGAAAACCCCATTCCCTGCCACGCTTGTCGCCGTGGGTAACCCGACCGGTTATGGCATAAGCCCGTCCCAATAATGCTTTAGCAGCGGTAAAGTTTCCGTCGGTCAAACATTGGCGGACTCTTGAACTACTGATCCGTTGATCGTCACTTAAAACAGTTTCGGTTTTTTCAACCTTGAATCCAAATATTTCCTCTGATCGTTTTAATAATCCATAATCCCCTTTTCGCCCGGTGCCAAACTTGAAGTCGTCGCCAATCAGAATAGTTTTTGCATTTAAACCGTCCACTAAATATTTCTGGATAAAGTCTTCCGCGCTGGTTTTGGACAGTTTTTTATTGAATGCAAGGGCAACCATGATATCGATGCCCAGATTCTGCATTGCAAAAAATCGACTACTAACCGTGGTTAATCTGGGTGCGGCATTGTCACCCTGAAAAAACGCTTCTGGGCTGGGTGAAAATGTCATTACAACTGCAGGTAAATTTAACTCAACGCTCAATTGCGTCAATCGGGCGAGAATTTTCTGATGACCCAGGTGCACGCCATCATAGTTACCGATGGTAACTACGCAACCGGATTCGAGGCTCAGTCGTTGAACGCTGTGTTTGTTAATTGTTCTCGATAACTTCATTGCTTCAATATTTTATGCTTCTATTCTTTCGCCAACAAAAATGATTTTGGTTTTAGCCCAAAAGCCAACAAAATTACAAAATACACCAGACCGCCCAATCCGAGTAAAAGCCCAAGTTTTACCACTCGACTCCAAATACTCATAGTCAACCACTGATCACCATCGCCCATAAACCACCATACGGCAACGCCCATTGCGGTTGAGCTGATAATAATTTTAATTAGCAATAATAACCAACCCGGCTCGGGAATAAATACTTTTTCTTTTCGAAGCAAAAAATATAATAAACCGGAATTAGCCACTGCGGAAATTGAGGTCGCCATGGCTAAACCGACGTGTTTAAAATGAGTCACCAACGCCAGACTTAATACGATATTCAACCCCATGGCAATCATGCCTACTCTGACCGGGGTTTTTGTATTCTGCCGGGCATAAAACCCTGGTGCCAGTGCCTTTACCATGACAATGGGTAGCAGACCAAATGAATAGGCAATTAGCGCGGCTACGGTCATATCAACCCCATTGGCAGTGAAGTCACCATGAAAATAAATCGCGGTAACAATGGGTTTTGCCAGCACAATCAGTCCCACAGCCGCGGGAAAGCAAACAAGGCAAACCCAGCGCATAGCCCAGTTCAATGCCTTGGTAAAATCCACATTGGGCTGGCTGTGATGTTGTTTCGATAAATGGGGTAATAATGCAGTACTCAATGCAATTCCAAAAACCCCTACTGGGAATTCCATCAGTCGATCGGAATAATAAAGCCATGAAATACTGCCAGTGGACAGAAACGAGGCCAGCACCGTATTAACGATAATATTAATCTGAGCCACGGATACGCCGAATATGGCTGGCAGGGTTAATTTGAATACTTTAACCGTACCGTCAATTCCGACCTGGTCCTCAGCACGTTTTACAACTCGGGGTCTGATGGTCAGTTTTTCCTTTTTTACAAAGGGCAACTGGAATAATAATTGCACAAACCCGGCAGCCAATACCCCAATGGACAATCCAATGGGGGAGCTGCTCACCATGGGCACCACGAATAACGCAGCGCCAATTAGACAGATGTTTAGAAGAACTGGCGTTACAGCGGGGGCTGCAAATCGCCCACAGGTATTGAGCATGCCGCCAGCTAGGGCAACAAAGGAAATGAAAAATATATAGGGAAAGGTGATTCGGGTCGCACGAACAGCAAGGTCAAATTTTTCTGGTTGATCAAGAAATCCTGCGGCAAGCACCGTAACCAGAGCAGGCGCAAACACCACGCCCAATACCGTGACGGCGAGCAAAATCAAGCCGAATCGACCATATAGCAGCTGCAGGAAACGGGTAGTATCAGAATGCGAATGATTGAGTCGATATTCGGTAAATACGGGCACAAACGCGGCGGCAAATGCGCCCTCACCAAAAATCCTGCGAAAGAAGTTGGGAATGCGAAAAGCAACGAAAAAGACGTCTGCTGCTGCCTTGTCGCCGAGAATATTGGCAAACACCACATCCCTGATCAGCCCAAGAATTCGGGATACCAGGGTCATGGAGCCGACCACGGACATTGACTTGAGTAGCTTTGCAGACATTATTCTTCTAAACTGTTAATTTCCAACCGAATATTGTCATACTGGACTTGACTTTCGAAGCAAAATTGACGATATTCCGCGTCCGCAAAACAGCATTTAACCCCTTTTTAAATAATTGAGGAGAACCATTGGCTAATACACCCCAAGCAAGAAAGCGCGCTCGACAAAATATCAAACGTCGACAAACTAATATGGGCCAGCGTTCTACACTGCGCTCATCAATTAAAAAGTTATTAAAGCTGATTAGCGAAAGTAATAAAGACGAAGCCACAACGGCATATAAGGCCGCTGTTTCAAATATCGATCGTGCGGTTTCCAAAGGCCTGCACCACAAAAATCGTGCCGCTCGTCTAAAAAGCCGTTTAAATGACCGGCTAAGAGGGCTAAGCGCGTAAATTTTCATTCCGCGACTGTCATCGTAATTCCAGCTACGATCTGAGTCACAAGCAATCTCCTTGCCCTTGCCTTGGCCGTAACCTTGGCCGACACCCTCGCCGAAACCCCGCTCTAAACCTGAGCCCAGAAAAATTCCAATCACGCTAGTCATTATAGGCCAACACCTCGGGTCTGAATTCATTTTATAACAAATAGTGCCCGCAGCTCTGCTGGTAACATCCGGGTTCATATTCACGCCGTTATGGCGATATTGTCCCGATGAATTAACTCACTTTCACCGCAGTAACCCAGAATAGATTCAATTTTATTGCTGGGGAAGCCAATTATTTTCCCGGCTTCGTCAGCATTGTAGTTAACCAGGCCCCGGGCTATTTCATTGCCAGTTTGATCCACGCATATCACGATTTCTCCCCGGGTAAAAGAACCCTCTACCGCGGTTACCCCAATGGGCAACAGACTGCGACCAGATTTTTTTAAAACACTTACCGCGCCATTATCCAGTACCAATTTTCCATTGCCGCGTAATTGCCCGGCCAGCCACTGTTTTCTTGCAACGATGCGTTCACTGCCTGGCTCCAGCAGCGTGCCCAGTTCCTCTCCCGAGCGAAGTCGAGTTAAGATTTTATCTTCCAGCCCAGATGCAATTACTGTGGTTGCGCCAGAGCCCGATGCCTTTTGTGCGGCCTTAATTTTTGTCACCATACCACCGCTGCCGAGCACACCCGCTGACCCCGCTTTTGACAATAGCGACGGGTCATCAGCTCTGCCATATTGAATTAGTTTTGCCGATTCACTCGAGCGTGGGTCCTGATCAAACAAACCCAGTTGGTCGGTGAGTAGCACCAGACATTCTGCCTCCACCAGATTAGCAACCAATGCGGCCAGGGTATCGTTATCACCAAACCGGATTTCTTCGTTGACCACCGCATCATTTTCATTGGCAATGGGTACGACGCCGAGGGTCAACAATTCCCGCAACGTGCTTCTGGCATTGAGATATCGTTGACGATTGGCAAGATCGGCATGAGTAAGTAATATCTGGGCGGTTAAGATACTATGTTTCTGAAATGCGGCTTCATAGCTCTGAACCAGTCCCATCTGTCCAACTGCTGCAGCGGTTTGTAGTTTATGCACATCTCCCGGCCGACTATCCCATCCCAGTCGGCGCATACCTTCGCCAATGGAGCCCGAAGAAACCAGCACGATATCGATACCTTGGGCTTTGAGCTCAACAATTTGCTCAACCCATGAATTGATTGCCCCCTGATTCAGGCCAGACTGGGCATCGGTCAATAGCGATGTGCCAATTTTTACCACCCAGCGCTTTGAACTTGTTAACGGTAGTCTCGAGGTCATTGTTCTACCTTTAGCGGCTCGACCAGGTTCTCTATTTCTGTTTGTTTATTCCGATCCATCTCGAGCAAGTGATTCATCAAATCGTTGGTCAATTTACTGCACCCTTCTCCTGTGGCAGCAGATATTTTATAAATCGGTGCCCGCCAATCAAGCTTCTTTTTTAATTCTTTTTCTATTTCCCCAGCTCGTTGCGGGTCGATGGCATCAATTTTATTGAGCACCAGCCAACGTTCCTTTTCTATTAGTGATTGATCAAAACGCGATAACTCATTTTCGATTTCACGAATCCCGTCAGCCAGGTCGCGATCATCCATGGGTGCAATATCTACCATATGCAGCAACACTCGGGTTCGTTTCAGGTGCTTTAAGAACTGGATTCCCAGGCCTACCCCTTCTGCTGCCCCT
This sequence comes from Candidatus Spongiihabitans sp., assembly GCA_965237725.1. GTDB lineage: Bacteria > Pseudomonadota > Gammaproteobacteria > Arenicellales > Poriferihabitantaceae. The sequence goes on along the minus strand of OZ250151.1, from coordinate 3,391,093 downwards.
TCGATTAATCCGGGAATATCCGCTATTACGAAGCTATTGGAATAACCATCAGAATGGCCAACATCCACAACACCCAGTTGAGGGTACAATGTGGTAAACGGGTAATCAGCAATCTTGGGACGGGCATGGGAAACCGCACTGACCAATGTTGATTTCCCTGCATTAGGCAGCCCAAGCAAACCCACATCTGCCAATACCTTAAGTTCAAGTTTTAGTAATCGCTCATCTCCGAGTTTGCCATTGGTGGTCCGTCGCGGTGCTCGATTGGTGCTGGATTTAAAATTGGCATTGCCCAGACCGCGCCGACCGCCCCGGGCAATTAGCAGCTTCTGATTCTCATCTACTATCTCGCCAATAATCTCATTGGTTTCAGCGTCGCTGACAATTGTACCTCGCGGTACGTTGATGTATAGGTCTTCACCTTTTCTACCAATACGATCTCTGCCCGCACCGCCTTCGCCACTCTTTGCACGGTACAGTCTGATAAAGCGGAAATCTGCCAGGGTATTCAGGCCATTTTTTTCTACGAAATAGATACTGCCGCCGTCTCCGCCATCACCACCGTCGGGCCCGCCGTTGGGGCGAAATTTCTCGCGCAAGAAACTCATGCAGCCATTGCCTCCTTTCCCGGCAATAGCTCGAATTGTTGCTTCGTCGACAAATTTCATTGTTGTGGCTAATGGTTTATTGCTAGTTAATCACGAGCATATGTAATAAAAACTATCTTGACCCTGTAAATAAAAACCCCGCATTGTCACCAAAGCGGGGTCTTGATATTCATAGCTTTTTGAAGTTACTCAGTAACAATACTTACTGTTCTGCGTCTCTTGGCCCCTTTAACTTCGAAAAGTACTTTTCCTGGTGCAGTTGCGAATAGGGTGAAATCTTTGCCCAGACGGGTATTTTTGCCCGCGTGAAACGAACTGCCGCGTTGTCTGATGATAATGTTACCAGCGAGAACCTGCTCGCCGCCATATTTTTTCACGCCCAGTCGTTTGGATACCGAATCACGTCCGTTTCTGGAACTACCACCTGCTTTCTTGTGTGCCATGGTTAACCTCTAAAATTTTTCGCGTATTATATTGTTTAGCTATATGAGTTGGCTATTTTACTACTTGGACAGTTTCTTTGCCTGGGCGACCCATTCTTCCCGCTCGATTCTTCCTTTGAAAGAAAGCTGCTCATTTATTTCATCAATTTTAGCCTGGTCGAAAGCCGCAATTTGTTTGTAAGTGGTAATGCCTAATGCGAGTAATTTTTTCTCAATCACCGGACCTATCCCATTAATTTGAGTCAGATCATCACCGACGCTATCTCCAGCTGAGGCTTTTTTGGTTGTCGCTTTTTTGGTCGTGGCTTTTTTCGTTACCGCTTTTTTGGCGGTAGCCTTTTTGCTAGCCGGTTTTGCCTCTGTAGTTTTGGTATCTTTTGTTTCTGCGACTGCAGTTTTCGGAGCTACGTCTTTTTTCGCAGTGGCTTTCTTGGAAGTAGCTTTCTTGGTAGTGGCTTTCTTGGTAGTGGCTTTTTTAGGTGCCGCTTTAGCGTCGCCGATTCCGGTGATTTCGATTTCAGTATATAGCTGACGATGCCCCTGGGTACGACGATAGTTTTTACGTCGCTTCATCTTGAACACCTTGATTTTCCCAGCCTTACCATGGGACAGTACGGTGGCAGTAACCGGAGTTGCAACAACGGGTGAGCCAATGGTTACATTGTCACCGTCCGCAACCATCAAGACACGATCCAGCTTGACTGAACCGCCTTCTTCCGTGGCCAGTTTTTCTACTTTTAATTTATCACCAATAGCAACTTTATATTGTTTGCCACCAGTTTCGATTACTGCATACATTTTCAGGTTCTTTGGTTGTTATATCTATTTTGCGGTAAGGAAATAGCAATAAAGCCACTAATCCGGGTCGACACACGGCACACTCTGTGCCCATACTCTGTGCAGGCCATACTCTGTGCAAATATGAGGAGGCCTGAAAGCCCAGGTTATGCTAAATAACCTGATTTTCGAGGACGCGAGATTTTATCCGCCTATGCCACTTTCGTCAAACAATATTTTCAGGATAATCCCTAGGAAATACAATACTTTATCAGTTTTAGAGCAAATTTTACCCCTGTATGGATTTCCCCCGTAATTCCAGGGAAGAATGACAAGAAAACTACAATGAAACTCGGCTAAAATCCACTGATCTGTAATTAATCTTTTTTTATGTTGAATTCCAATTTACAACAGCACCGCCATAATACCGATACCGATCCCAGGCAATTGCTGGATGATGCTATTGGATTAATTGGAGATGATCTAGACCAGGTCAACAAAACCATCCATGATCGACTTAAATCTGATATTGCTCTGATAAACACACTGGGCGCGTATATCGTAAAGAGCGGTGGCAAACGACTACGCCCAGTTATATTGCTACTTTGCGCCCGTTGTTGTGGTTATCAGGGTAAGGACCATATTTTGTTGGCAGCGGTAATCGAATTTATTCACACTGCTACCCTGCTCCATGACGATGTTGTGGATGCTTCTGCTACGCGACGGGGCCAGCCTACCGCCAATGAAGTCTGGGGAAATGAAGCCAGCGTGCTGGTAGGGGATTTCCTGTATTCCAGATCTTTTGAAATGATGGTGGAAACCCAAAACATGGCTGTCATGGACATCCTGGCCTCTACCACAAATGCTATTGCCGAGGGAGAAGTTTTGCAATTGCTTAATGCCCATTCCCCCGAAACAACTGAACAACAGTATTTCGATACCATTTACCGGAAAACCGCAAAATTGTTCGAATCATCTGCCCAGCTGGGTGGCATTGTTGCAAAACAGAATTCTGCAAACTGCGCGGCATTAGCAATATACGGCCTCCACCTGGGCACCGCATTTCAATTAATTGACGACATTCTTGATTACAACGCAGAAAGTGAAGACATAGGTAAGGATATTGGAGATGATCTGGCAGAAGGCAAACCAACCCTGCCGCTGATTTATGCCCTCGAGCATGGTAACGAGGCACAACAGAAAGTGATCACCACTGCCATTGAAAACGGCGAACGGGATAAAATTTCGGAGATTCTGAAAATTGTTCAAACCACCGGTGCCTTGGACTACACCACAAACAAGGCCAGGGAACAGTCTCAATTGGCCATCGATGCTCTGTCCTGCCTGCCGGACAATAATTATAGACAGGCCCTGATCCAGCTCGCTGAGTTTTCGGTTGTCCGAGGGTATTAAAAAATGACAATAGGTTAGTAGTCAGAATAGATCGGAAAATTTTCACAGATTCCTGCAATCTGATTTCGCGCAGACTCTAGTGCCTTGTCGGAATTCTCACTAGCACAGGCATGGATTAGCTGCGCAATAACTTTTCCTAGCTGAATAAATTCCCCAGCGCCAAGCCCTCTGGTGGTGGCAGCGGCTGCCCCCAATCGCAAACCCACCCATTTTGCTGGATTCGAGTCATCAAACGGTACTGGATTTTTGTTCGAGGTAATATTTCCCTGCATCAGAATATCCTGAGCCTGCTGGCCACAGATATTCAGGTTTTTTAGATTCAGCAGCACAACATGAGTATCGGTGCCGCCACTGACTATATCAATTTGATTTTCTTTCAGGGTACCAGCCAGAACCGCGGCATTTTCCATAACCCCCCTGCCATAATTTTTAAACTCTGGTTGCAGCGCCTCGCCAAGGCATACGGCTTTTGCGGCAATAATCTGGGTATGCATGCTGCCCTGAACGCCTGGAAAAATTGCCGACTGCAGTTTTTTCGCCCATGTCTGATCTCTGGATAGGATTAAACCACCCCGGGGGCCACGCAAAGTCTTTGTGGTTGTGCAGGTCACAATATCGGCGTAAGGAATCGGTGATGGATGAACACCCGCCGCCACCAGGCCGGCAAAGTGGGCCATGTCCACCAGCAGATATGCGCCGCAGGCATCTGCAATTTCGCGCATACGGGTAAAATCAAATTCTCTGGGATATGCAGACCCCCCAGCAATTAATAATCTGGGTTTAATTTGTTTGGCCTGTTCTAGTAATGCGTCGTAGTCTATGGTGCCAGTGTCGCGATCAACAAAATAATAGTTGGCATCGAACCAGCGCCCCGACAAATTGGGTTTTGCGCCATGACTCAAATGACCTCCTGCAGCAAGATCGAGACTCAGCACTTTGTCTCCGGGTTCAAGTAATGCGAAAAACACGGCCTGATTCGCCTGAGTCCCGGAGTGGGGCTGGACATTCACATATTCACACTGGAATAATTCTTTTGCACGATCAATGGCGGCCTGTTCCAGAATATCCACAAACTCAGCCCCACCGTGAAATCGTTTACCTGGAAAACCTTCCAGGGTTTTATTGGTGATCTCATGACCCAGTGCATCCAAAACCGCTCGGCTCACCATGTTCTCCGATGCGATTAATTCGATCTGAGACTGCTGGCGTCGTTTTTCCCCTGCCAATGCATCCGCAACCAGCGGATCGGAACTGGACACCGCATTATTGAAAAACTGGGCTGCAGAATTTTCCATGACGTCGCGATTTAGTGTACTTTTGATTTAATTAGAAAACTATTGCCAGACATCGGTACTCAAATACCGCTCACCTGTATCTGCCAGGATTGCCACAAGGGGTTTGCCTTCATATTCGGAATTGGATCCGAGTTTTATCATCCCCGCTACCGCTGCACCACAGGAAATTCCACAAAAAATACCTTCCTTAGTCGCAAGTGCAGTGGTGGTGGAATAGGCTTCATCCGTAGTAATTTGAATAATTTCTTCATAGGCATTGGTATCCAGAATTTCAGGAATGAAACCAGGGGCGGTTCCCATGATTTTGTGTTTGCAGGCGATACCCTGGCTGAGAATAGGTGAATCCGCAGGCTCGGTAGCAACGATCTTCAAGCTTGGATGTCGGTCTCGAAGGTACTTTGACAACCCCGAAATCGTGCCACCAGTGCCCGTTGTGCACACAATGGCTGCCAGGGATTTACCAAAATCATCCCAGATTTCATCGGCGGTCTGTTTATGGGATTTTGTGTTGGACGGATTAAAATGCTGTCCAACAAAAAAGTGCCCGTGTTCTTCGGCCAGTTTTTTCGCTTCTTCGATGGCGCCCACGGTGCCTTTGTCAGCAGGGGTAAGCACAACTTCACCACCATAGGCTTTCAGAATCAGTTTGCGCTCTTCACTCATGTCTTCAGCCATAACAAATACCGAGCGATAGCCTTTCACCGCCGCTACCATGGCCAGGCCAATCCCGGTATTCCCCGAGGTCGGCTCAATAATAGTATCGCCGGATTTTAATCTACCATCGGCTTCTGCATCTTCAATCATTTTCAAAGCCGGTCGATCTTTTACCGAACCACCGGGATTAAAACTTTCAAGTTTTACCCACAACTCGGCTCCACAATCTTTACCAATATTATTCAGTTTTACAACTGGCGTTCGACCAATGGTCTCAAGAATATTTTGATACTTCATGACAATAATCAACTCACATGGAAAATAAGTACAATCATACCGCCATATGAATATTTCGGGCAGCGTAAATTCCAGATTGCAGCGCACCCTGCATCCAGCTTGGATAGTGGGATAAATGCTCACCTGCAAACATTATTCGATTCTCAGGCCTGGCGAAGTATTCAAATTTAGCCCACCCATTGACCCAGCCGCCTTTAGCCCAGATATCTTCACCCCAACATTTAGATACACCGGAATTATAATTTTTTTCTCCCCCAGGAATTACCTTCTCCAGATAATCTCTGGCATATTCTTGCCGACCCCTGGATGTCATTTCGGTGATAGATTCAGAATGACTCGCCCTGGAATAATGCTGTAACACCCCGCGATTGTTGTATTGCCCTGATGATGTTGGCCAGATTTCTGCGTTGTCGGTGACCGCAAATCCATTCAGCTTATGCGCTAACCAAAATTCAGAATCGTAGATCGAAAACAAACGGGAGGCTGAAACATATTTTTTTAAACGTTGAATTTCGTTTTGAACGTCTGTGGAAAGTCCAGGTTCAAAGTTTATTTTATCAATCACAGAAAATGGCACGGTGCAAATTAGGTAATCACCGCTGACTGACATATTAATGCCATATTGAATGTAAGACACCTGCACTTGGTCAGATTGCACGTGAATACTGTTTACCGGGGCACCATACTGGATCGAACCTAATAAAGCATTTTCAAAACTTTTTGGCAGCAAATCATTCCCACCCTGAATTTTTACCCAGTTGTCTGCAGTTTCAAGAGAGATTCTGTGAATCTTTTTGATGGATTTTTCAAACTTATTCCAGTCAATGACTTTCCTTCGACTATCTGTGAATTTGATATAGCCTCCACCCTCTAAATTATAAAACGGCTCAAGACTTAAACCGAAATGCCTGGCATAGCCCAGGGTATAATGATGGCTGGTCCTTATTCGGGCCGCGCCGGCATCGCCGATAATCTTTTTGTCAATTTCATCCCGCAAAGTCAAAACACGACCACCTGGCCGTTGTTGTGATTCGAGAACCGTCACCTGATGGCCTGCAGATTTAAGCTCGTAGGCCGATACCAAACCCGAGAGTCCCGAACCGATAATGATTATTTTTTTCCCGTTGCCCGGGCTCCCCAGGGCTGGGCCGGGACAAATCAACACATTGGAAATTGCCGCAACTGTTGCGGACTTTAATATATGCCTTCGGCTTGAACTATGCATCATAAATTATCAGCACCACAATTTTGAGATACCCAACTTCCTGTTGATGTTTCCCAGGATTTTAAGAACCAAAACCAAAGGATCCTTAATAGCGAATAACAGTGGCGTATTCTTAAAATAAAACCGTGGCGATTTTATGGTTTCAATCTTTTTGAATGATTTGACAATTCCACCAAGGGTAAGAAATTCTTCACGCCGATACGCTGGTGTATCAAATTTTTCAGCCAATGCCGTTTTGATAACCAGTTCCGGAAAATTCACCCCCATCAGGCAGGATCCTTCGATGGAAGTCCAGTAACGTGGATTGATTTCCAACACATAGTATTCATTGGTTTGGTCGCAATACTTTAAATCTACATTTGCTACTCCCGACCAGTTGAGCTGTTTGAATAACTTTGACATAAATTTTTGCAATATTTCATCATGCATGAATGCCCTGCCCAACTGTGGCGCAAATGGATTATCAGCACTCATGAATCCTTTTTGAGTTGTTGCTGCGAGAATGTTTCCATGCATACAAAGCGCATTGAAACTCACGTCAATGCCATTGACGTATTGTTGTATTAAATAATCCACCTTCGGTGGGTTGTGTTTCAAAAATGCTTCCAGCGCTTGCTGGCAGTGAAATAGTTTTATATTTCTTCCTGCCGCCGTATTTGTGTTTGGTTTCAATACTACAGGAAATAATAAATGTCTTAAATCGATTTGATTTTCTTCACCCGTTAAAACCAACTGACCCGGAATCCAGGGGAAATCATCTTGCCTGAGATATTCTGACAACAACCATTTGTTATTAGCAATATCAAATGAATCAACGGTCGGCACGGGTGCTACCCGGCACAGTTGAGAAAATTTATCGTAGTATTTCGAAATCGTACGAATGCCGAATTCATGAGTTGGCATAATGACATCAATTTCGTTGTGCTGTATTACCGCAATAGCATTTTCAACCCAATCACTTTCTGATTTCCCACCAGGATAAAAAATCGATTTTGCTACGTATCGGGAAACATTCATCCGCGAATGCTTTAAATTCGACATCACAATTATTTTTAGCCCATCCACCCGTGCCAGACAGTTTACAATCACGCAAAGGAGTTGATGGGATTCAACATCTGGAATAAGTACAGTTATTCCATTCATCGATCCGATTTTCCAGGCAGGCTTCATTTGTTCTCGGTTACACTGCGCCAGCGAAAGGCCGGAGTACTTCGATAGCCATAGAAATTTCTATATTAATAACCTTCCCATATTTACCCGTTCTTCGATTTCAAAGCCCAAAGATTGATAAAATTTTATGACCTCTATATTTGATGGCCTGATTTGCAAGTTGACCTTTATGCAACCCAGTTCTTTTAGTATCCCCATAGCTCTGATGACCAGTAATTCTCCAACGCCACGGCGTTGGAACTTTGGTTGCACCGCAACCGCATTGAGCCATCCCCGATGACCGTCGTATCCAGCGAGACAGGAACCAATTAAGGTATGGTTGGATTCAGCAACCAAAATCATGTCATCGTTAGCGAGCTTTAGATCGATCACCCTATCGGGCTGGTTATGGGGAGGATCGTCAAGAAATACAGTTTCCCATAGCTCGATCAATGCTTGTCGATCCGAATCTTGATACTTTCTGATATTCACCTGATTATTGATTTTTTTCACCTTGAAATTATCTATCCGAATTTTGGAGCCATTGTTCCCGGGTAACACGGTATTGGGTAAATCCAGGCACCTGCATTCCTTCTCTAATTTTTGACTCAATCAATGAAGCCATTGCGGATTGCTCTAAAGAATCGAAATCTGGACGGGAATTGCAGGCCTGATTGAGTTGGCTGCTCATTGTATTTACATCTCCAACCCCTTCCCCCAAAAGTTGCCCAATTCGAAAGGCAGCATGTTCCAGGGTTTGATTCAGTTTTTCGGTGACTGCTGTTTCCACACGCCATACATCAAATTCCATAGTTTCTATTGCTTTTTTACTATTGAGGTGATGGCCAACTATATTCATTCGACCAAACTGCCGCATACCTAATTTTTCCGCCAACCTCACCGATCCCGGATTTAATTCAGAAAATATTAACGCATCTGCAGTGGGCATATTAAGCGAGTCAAACAAATATTCCAGGACGCAGGACATGGTTTCATGGGCTGCACCCTTACCCCAAACAGCTCTGGAAAAGAAGTAAAACATTTCTGGTCCAATTCCTTTATCGGGCAGGGGATCATCCGCACCAACCACTCCCAGCAGAGTATTTATTTTATCAAATTCGCCGTTTCGATCTCGTACAGTCCAAATACCAAACTTTTCTCTTTGCCAATATTCGCCGGGGGTGATCCAAACCCTGGCTGAATCATCAAGTCGTTGGGGCGTTGAAATATCGCCAAGCAAACCTTTGGTCACATCCGGATCTGAAATGATTAACTTCAATTCGTCCATGTCTGATTCAATTAGAGGGTGCAAGTCAAATCTATCTGTCGCCAGATTAAATTTATTGAGCTCTGTTAATTTAAACATTTCCCAAATATTTCAGGTGCATCTAAAATTACTTTAGTTTGGCGCCGCAGCTATGGCATTCTACCGGATCTATTCCACCGGCATTTTTATTCAGTTCTGGAGAAAAGCCGCATGCTGGGCATCGGTATCGCAAATAGAAAAAAATACCAACGGGCCCCAATGCAACCAAAACCCACCAAAGATATTCGTTTGAGCAGAGTTGCACCTTCTCATTAACCATAAACGTCAGCATCCACAAAAATATTGCCCCTACCCAAAAGATGATTGCCAGCTTTCGTTTTTGAAATTGTGCTGCGGTATTCAATGGATAAAACTTACGATTTTTGGGTGAAAATCTATATTAAACGATTTTGTAAAAAATTTGCATTAATCCCTTTGCAAACGATTCTTGATCCGTCGCTATCCCAAACTTGATCCGGCCGTCATTCCGCACTTGATGCGGAATCTATATCCTCATATGCCTCTGGTATAAATCTGGGAGAACATATGGCCAGAAATATCAGATCCGACTCTGATGTACTACAAATCCGTTGTCTGCACATGGCTGGGATGACAACCACGTCTCCCGGCCCCACATCCTGAACAAGTTCGCCGACGTCTACCCTTGCTGAGCCTTCTAAAATTACATAACGCTCTTCGATACCCTGGAGTCGATGCCACCGCGTAGTGACCCCGGGTTCAACCCTGGCTCGCGCGATGGAAACATTGGGATCGGCTGAAGAATTTAACAGCTCGGTTATGAAACAGCCTTCGTCGATGTAAAACTCATCTTTCGAGTCGCTATAGATCGCGGGATGTTCCAAAGATTCAATCAAACCCGTTGCACACTGCTTGGGCGCTAACCCCGCATTCGCTCAGCCTTGGGGTCATACATTGCGCTCAGACTTGCTTTCGCTGAGACATTCACACCAGCCACATCGATTTCAAATTTTCCAGAACCAATATAATCCGCATCGATTCCAGGTTCATGATAGACATAACCCATGCCAATGGATCCGCCCAAAGTATGGCCATAATTTCCCGAGGTTAGATGTCCTACCAATTCGCCGTCTCGCAAAATGGGCTCATGATGATAAAGCATGGCTTCGGGATCCTGGAGCAGAAACTGAACCATTCTCTTTCCCTTCCAGCTACCGGTTTCTTTTTGTTTGGCAATGGCATCGTGTCCAATAAAGGGAATAGATTTGTCCAGGTCACAAACAAACCCAAGCCCACATTCCAGTGGCGTGTCTTCGTCGGCGACGTCGTGGCCGAAGTGAATGAATTTCTTTTCAATTCGTCCACTGTCCAGGGAATGTAGCCCGGCCATAGTCATGCCATATTTTTCACCCGCAGCCCACAGGGTATCAAATCCATGCCTGGCCATATCTGTGGGAATATAAATCTCCCAGCCAAGCTCGCCAACAAATGACACTCTGGCCGCACGGCCTACGGCACAACCAATTTCTATATCCCTGGAGGCGCCAAATGGGAAAGCGGCGGTACTCATATCGATCTTAAGGGCATCGGTGAGAACATCGCGACTTTTTGGGCCCATCACCCCAAGCACCGCCCAGCTATTGGTCACATCGGTAACCGTACAAAATGCATCGTCCGGTGTGTTTCGTGCCAGCCAGTTCAAGTCTTTGTTGGTCACCCCAGCCCCACTCACTACCAGATATTTATTTTCTTCGAGGCGGGTTACGGTCAAATCAGCTTCAATGCCACCCCGATCGTTAAGCCAGTGGGTGTAGACCATTTTGCCTTTCTCCACATCCACATTGGCCGAGCTGATTCTTTGCATCACCTTGCAGGCATCTTTGCCCTGAACCAGATACTTGGAAAAGCTGCTTTGATCAAACATCCCAACATTTTCACGAAATCCTCTATGCTCGTTAGCAGAGTATTCAAACCAGTTTTGTTTGCCAAAACTATATTCGTATTTTGGCTCCACGCCCTTAGGCGCAAACCAGTTTGGGCGCTCCCAGCCCGCAGCCTCACCAAAACAGGCATTGCGTTCCACCAGGCGCTCATGGATAGGCGAGTGGCGAACATTGCGCGAAGTTTCCATTTGCTTGAATGGATAATGGTTGTCATACAATAATCCCAGGGTTTCGCTCACCCGATTTTGAATATATTGCTGGGTACCCTGAAAACTATACATCCTGCGAATATCATTGCCCCACAGATCCAGCGGTGAATAGCCTTTGTCGATCCATTCCGCCAGGGCCTTGCCCAACCCGCCCGAGCTTTGTATACCCACAGAATTCAAACCAGCGCCGACAAAGAAGTTTTTTAATTCCGGCGCTTCACCGATGTGGAACTGATCGTCCGGGGTGAAACTCTCAGGACCGCAGAAAAATTTTCGCCAACCCACATCCTGTAACATGGGCACGCGTTCCATGGCCTGCTCCAGAACTGGCATCATTTGCTCATCGAAATGGCCTTCAATTTCATCAAAACAAAAATCTTCGGGAACGCCGTCCTGACCCCAGGGTACGGCATTGGGTTCAAACTGACCCACCAGCAAACTACCCGCATCCTGTTTGTAATATGCACATTTGTCATGATCCCGCATTACCGGCAAATCCAGCGGCAAGTTATCCAACTTCTCGGTAACCGCATAATAATGTTCCGCGGCGTGGAGTGGAATATTGACCCCCGCCAGCTTACCCAAGTCTCGTGCCCATAGCCCGGCACAGTTAACCACATAGTCGGTTTCAATCAGGCCCTGGGCGGTTTCAACACCGCTCACCTTGCCATTGGCCTGGGTAATATTGGTGACTTTTACCCCTTCCAGACACAGCGCCCCACGCATCCGCGCGCCCTTGATATAACCCGCGGTCACATCAACCGGGCTGGCATAGCCATCGTGAGCGACCCAGCTTCCACCCAATAAATCACCGGTTTCGAGAAACGAATACTTTTCCTTCACTTCATCCGGGGTCAACATGTCCACCTGGGTAACCCCAAAGGCATTATTCATAGCCGCCACCCGCTTCAATTCTTCGAATCGTGCTTCACTATGGGCGATAGACAATGATCCTACCTGCTTGAATCCGGTAGATTGACCCGTTTCTTTCTCGATTTCACCCAATAGCGACATCGAATATTCGGTTAGCTTGGCATGGCTTTCGTTGGCCCGCATGGTGCCAATTAACCCCGCCGCATGCCATGTGGTACCGCAACTGAATTGCATACGTTCGAGTAACACAACGTCATTCCAGCCAAGTTTCGCCAGATGATACGCCACACTCGCGCCGGTTACCCCGCCACCAATAATTACCGCGCTTGCTTTTCCTGGGATGTCTGATGCCATTTATGAATTCTCTAAATTGATAGTAATTAAATTAAAACGTTGAGCGCCGCAGAATATACTCAGGTAATACAGCAGATCAATAGCATTGGGATAAAATTTTGTTATTAACTAACCAGTCAATTGCTATCGAATGCCAGCAGTACAACGCTCAAAAAAATCACAATGGACGCAATAATTCTTCGCTTGCCAGATGGTTCTTTGAAATAAAAGGCACCAATTAATGCGGCAATAATTATCGAAGTTTCCCGCAAGGCCGATACCAGGGGGATCGGCGCCTGGGTCATTGACCAAACCACCATGGAATAAGAACTCAAGGCCAGGGCGCCACCAACTAACAAAATTTTCCATTCTTTGCAAAGGGTCATCACCTGGGATACATTTCTTTTCAGGGTTGTATAAATCAATATCGGCACTGCGTCCAGAATGGACAGCCAAACCATATACCCAGGCACATTTTCAGACAGCCTGCCGCCGATCCCGTCAACTATGGTATATCCGCCGATAAATGCCGATGTAGCCAACGCAGCAAACAAGGCGTGCTTATCCTGTACTACCCGACCAAAACCCCTGGTAACAAAAATGAGTAGCCCTGCGATTATACCGATTAACGACAAAGTTTCGAACAGCGACAATATCTCTCCTAGGACAAATACCCCATACAGCGTAACGATAATTGGGGCTGTTCCTCTTGCAATGGGATAGGCCTGGGAAAAATCACCAAATCGATAAGCTTCGCTGAGGGCGATGTAATATCCGAAATGCAGAATTGCTGATGCAATCAAATATGGCCAGCTTTCCGATGAAGGCAGGCCGACCATGAAAGCAATGGGCAAGGCAATACAGCCCGTTGCCACATTGACGCCGGTCAACGTGATTAAAGAATCTTTACCCGATTTAACCGTGGCATTCCACGTTGCGTGGAACAAAGCCGCGGTCAGAACAATCAGTGCAATGCTCGCTTCCATTGTCCTAAATATTTGATCCTGGGCTATTTGATCTTGGGCGCTTCATAAAACCGAAATTTTTATTGTGTTATGAAAATAGGTCATAATCCGGCTACTTTTTCTTACCTGGCTTTTTTAAGATTGAAAACTGCAATTTTATTTTTAACGTTACTTCTGGCAAGTTTATCATTTGCAAAGGCGGATACTGGTACAAGCCACAATTTTTTCTACCGCGACAAGCTAGACGACCATCGCTATTTTGTTAGCCGCGGAAATCTGGTGACTCGTGATGGCTTTAGTGATTTGTTTTTCGGCTATGTCGATGCCAACATTGGATACAAGCTCAATCCAAAATGGTCTTTCGAAGCAGGTTATCGGCAGGCCTATCTCAAACTAAGGTCTGGCTGGCGCCAGGAATACCGGCCCCATATCAATTTGGCCTATAGGGGGAAAATGGGTGAATGGGTTTTTCGAAATCGCCATAGACTGGAATTTCGGTATTTTGAAGGCGATGCCAACGACCATATTCGATACCGCAATGAATCGGTCTGGACTGCGCCCTATAAAGTACTTGGCGACTCGCTGACCCCCTATATTTCCGAGGAGTTTTTCTATGAATTCACCGACAATGACTTTACCGTCAACTGGCTAACCTTTGGGATTAGTCGTTCAATAACAAAAAACACAAAATTTAAATTAGGTTATCGATTGCAGTCCCAGAAATTTGGCGGTGTGTGGGACAATCGGCATATCCTGGTTAGTGGAATATCTATTATTAATTTTTGAGTCCCAGGTCATTTTTAAAGATACAAAACGAGATAAACTAAATTGCTTCACCTACCCTGGCCGCTTCTGCCATGGCAACCTCAACATTACGCGGTGAAACACAATCTCCGATGGCATGCCATTCGATGTTGTCCTTTTTATGGCTTGATGTTCGCAACAATTCATCATTAACCCGGCAACCACTCCAATCCACAATTAAATCAATTTGCTTGCGTACGACGGTTTGTTCTGAAAATACATCTCTTAATGTCACAGAATTTTTATTCCCATGATCGATTTCAGATCTCGGCGTGAGGAAGGCGCCCAGTTTCCCCAGACGTTCATACCAGGCATTTCGATGGGTGGGATCGAGATCGGCGGCCACCGCATAATCAGACGTAATCAATTCCACCGATGCACCAAGATGCAATAACCATTCTGCCGCTACCAGCCCGGCCTGCCCACGGCCATCACTGATAACTATGGCGTTATTGGCCTTTACGCTTTCACCCCGAAGCAAATCGTGGGGCGTCATCTGCGCAATTTTTTCTGTACCTGAATAACTATTCAATCGATCTATTGAACCTGTGGCCACGACAATCGCATCGGCATTAAATTGTCCTAGGGCCGTGGGTTCAATTCTGGATTCCAGAATTAATTCCACACCCAGTCGTTTGAATTCACTGAGCCGCCATTCAATAATTTTCCCTAGCTCTTTCATGGAATGTGAGCGTGCCCACAATGCCAGTTGCCCCCCCGCATAGTTATTTCCCTCATGCACCGATACATGGTGACCGCGCTCCGCGCAAACACGGGCCACTTCCAGTCCTCCGGGGCCTGCGCCGATAACCACAACTTTTTTGACCCACTGAGTAGTTTTAACAATATGACCGGGAGTGGCCGCCTGTGGGCTGTGCATACAGCGAAGGGTTTTGCCGGCATAGCGGTTGGCGATGCAGGTATTTGCACCAACACAGGGGCGAATTTGGGCCAGCGCATTGCGTTTAATTTTACTGACAATATCTGGATCACAAATATGTGCCCGGGTCATTCCAACCATATCCGCTTTTCCCTCAGCGATAATTTTTTCAGCATGCCTTGGATCTGTGATTCGACCAACCGCAAAAACCGGCACATTCACCACCGACTTGATTGCTGCGGCGAGATCAACAAACAGTCCATGGGGGGCGGGAGTTGGTGCCCAGTGACGGGAACGCCCACTATGAGTAAAGTTTGTGTGGGCGATGACATTAATATAATCAACCAAACCCGAATCACTTAAGCAAGTGCACACCACTTTCATTTGTTTCAGATCGAGCCCGCCAGTCTCGTACTCATCCCCTGGCAAGCGAACACCGAGAATCTTGTCTTTGCCTAGTTGTGTGCGAACCTCACTCAACACTTCGACCAGAAATCGCATTCGATTTTCCAGGCTACCGCCATACTCATCTTCACGCCAGTTGCTCAAAGGTGAAAGAAAAGCCTGGGGCAGGAATCCGAACGCGCCAAGAATCTCTACTCCATCCATCTCGCCCTTAACTACCCGGCGCGCTCCAGCGGCATAAGCATCAATCACTTCATGAATCTCAGCGACGCTCATTTCATGGGAAATGTTCCCCGTCGTCTGAGACCGAATGGGTGACGCCGACCAACTTTCTCTTCCGGGTTGATTTATCAATACCGTGCCTGCGCTGTGTGCAAGCTGGGCAAGAATCCGCCCGCCTTCCTGATGCACGGCATCTGCAAGACGTTGATAACCAGGAATGATGTCATCGTTTAAATTCCACAAGGCATCGCCAGTTGCGCCGAGCATGCCGGACTCGTGAATCGGTGTGCCGCCGGTAATCTGCATGCCCACACCGCCTAGCGCATATTGGCGGTGATAGTTGACATATTCCTCACCGGGTTTATTGTCTTTTGCAAATCCTGGAACATGGGCGGATACCAGCACCCGATTGCGTACCTCTATGGGGCCGATTTGCAGGGGTGAAAGTAAATTTGAAAATTCACTCATTTACAATATTTAATTATTAACGATTCACTAATTCTACGTGAATCCCATGAGCGCACACATTTATTCTGGCATTATTTCTGGATTAGCCATGTGAAAGGGAAATCCGGACTAAGCCCTTTCCTCCACCAATGATGAGAATAACCCATCAAATACATCGCAAGCGCAATCGAAAAACTGATCCCGATTTTTGCAACGTACATCGAGTCCGTGTATTACCGCATTGATCCCGGCGGCTTCAGGTGGTGGTATCCCACCCATACTCATAGCGTGGATCATTTCTCTGATTTTTTCCAGAGCGGGATCTTCATCCAGGTGAAAACTTTTAACCAAAACATCAAATGTTGTTTGATCATCTCTGTTTCTAAACTGCCCCCCATCAAAACCGAAACCGATGGTATCTCTATCAATACTTGAACTTGATTCGATCCAGAAGAATCGGGCGTGATTATCTATGCAACTCCTGATTAACCAGGCTGACGCAATTCGATCGAGTGAAAAATCCCATAGGGTCGCCCATGTCCTGCGTTGAAACTGACTCATGTTCAATTGATCAACCTGGGTTGCGGGAACTCGGGTTTGATCAGATGGGTTCAAGCCTTTGAGTTTGAGTGAAATTCTCTCCATTAAATTAACTGCCGATTGTTGAGCCACCCCTGGGAAAAAATCGATATCGGTGATGGTCTGTAATTGTTGTTTTAAATCTCCTTTTGATTTATTCGCATGTGTCCTGGTTATTTGTTTTAAATTTGTATCTAGATCCTGGGCCAACCCTTGCCATCGCAAATACTGCTCGTCGCGGTTAAATAACTGGGTTATTTCATTGTTTACTGCATCCGTGTCCGGATGCCAGTGGACAATATGAGCGCTACCACCGGCTTCTCGTACCCGCTCAGCCTGACTAGAATAATGTGCCTGTGTGGTATCGCTATCAGGTAAAACGTAAACACCGTCCCTAAGTGCCCCGGCCCCACAGGATTTAAGCCCACGCCAAATCCGCATTCGCGTCGCTCCGGCCTTACCGGACAGACTTATGATTAATAAAATCCAGTGATCGTTTATCATGTTATATATACTACACTTTTTGTAGTATATATAACATAACTAATTTAAACTTTTATGTCTAATTATCAGTAAGATACCAGTATTACTTAAATAACTACACTTCATTATCTATAATTTAGCTTAAATTTAATCAGTAAAACCAAAAACTTAATAAAAATTTATCGGTTTTGATTTCGATAATCGCGCATTTTTCACCGAAATAATTATTCCGGTTCGAATTCCAGTATACTGCCGGATATACCCGGCAATTCATCCGGGTTCCCAATAATTTCTACCCAACATTCACTACGCTGGGTAATCAACAAGGTGATGTCATGACAAAAAAAACAGCAGAAAAATCCAGCGAGAAAAAAACTAAGAAAGCCTTAAAAGCAGCATACGAAAAGGAACTTGGCCGGCTGCAAATTGAATTAATTAAGTTACAGGAATGGATAAAACACGAAGGTTTGAAGGTAGTGGTGATATTCGAAGGTCGGGACGCAGCGGGAAAAGGAGGCACAATAAAACGTATAACCGAATCACTGAATCCGAGAATATGCTCGGTGGTAGCATTACCCGCACCAACCGAACGGGAAAAAACCCAGTGGTACTTCCAGCGATATGTCCCTCACCTGCCTGCGGCGGGAGAAATGGTGATATTTGATCGCAGTTGGTACAACCGTGCTGGCGTGGAACGGGTGATGAATTTTTGCAGCGATGATGAATACGAAGAGTTTATGCGATGCTGCCCGGAATTTGAGCGAATGTTACTTCGCGCAGACATAAAAGTAATCAAGTACTGGTTCTCTGTAAGTGACGAAGAACAAGAAAAACGTTTTCAGGATCGATCACGTAAACCAACCAAGCGTTGGAAATTGAGCCCAATGGATCTCGAGTCACGAGAAAGATGGGTTGAATATTCCAAGGCCAAAGACTTTATGTTCGCCCATACCGATATCAAACAAGCACCATGGTATGTGGTGAATTCAGATGATAAAAAACATGCACGAATTAACTGCATCTCCCATTTGCTCAGTATTATCGACTACAAAGATCTGACCCCCAAAGAAGTCAAACTCGAATCCAGGCCCCCGCTGGCGAAAAACTATGTGAGGCCACCCATGGAAGATCAGAATTTTGTTCCCTCGGTTTTCCCGAAAACAGAATAATCAGAACGGAATCAGATTTTCTTCAAGCACTGCACAACAAAGGTGTATTTTTAGTTGAATTCGATGTGGGACAGGTAATCCACCACCTGTAACATATCTCTCACTGCATCCATATGAATTGAACTGGTGCCGATGCTGGTGGTTTTTCGATCGCTTAGCCGTAATCGATGGCTGGCTATACTCTCCTGTCCGAGTGCGGTTATAGACTGAATCAGTTTCTTTTTCGGTTTTTGTTTGGTTTTTCTATGGGCTGCAAAATGGGTGATTTCCATCTGGATCAGGTTAAGCACTTCGGTATGAATCAAACTTAATTCTTCATACCCCGCGCTGGAGAACACCACACCTCGATCAATTCGCTTATTGGCCAGTCGAGCCAGGTTATGGGACACGATATCGCCAATATTTTCCATGGTGGAAGCGAATCGCAAAATTTCATCCAGATCCTGTTCCTGGTTATGTTTGTCTTCGGCCTTTTGATGAATATAACGACGGGTCTCGGACAAATATCCCTGGATTGCCTTGTTTCTTGCATTTATCTCAGCGTCGCATCGGATAAATTTTTCGATAACCAGTCGGTCGGATGCCTCGAACATTTGTAAAGCTTTAGCAAACAACGCTTCGGTATTATCCGCCAGTCTGAAAGCTTCTCTGCGCGCACAGGAAATCGCCAGATCTGGCTTTTGCACCAGGGCTGAGTCAAGACTACTTCCGGGGGCATGAGCGTCGGTCGAAATATTTCCGGGCTTGCCGGCATTCAATAACCACTTTGCAAAATGAGCAACCTGGTTATTTAACGGTACAAATAACACCGCCAGTATCAGATTGAATGTGATGTGCATATTAATCACCTGTACGCCAGCTGTACTACCGAACTGGCTAACTTGTCCCACCACAATCGAAGAAATTACAAACAGCACAATCCCCAGACCCAGGCGCATAACAAAGTTTGCCAGCACTGCGCTGAAAGTTTCTTCATGATGTCGATTGACCAGAAACAGGGCGATCATTCCAGCACCAATATTCGCACCAAGCAACGTTGCAATGAACAATGGCGGCTGCATCAAACCCGAATCAGCCATGGCTGCGATAACTAGAATCACGGCCACGCTGGAATGGGCGAGCCAGGTTGCAATTGCGGCAAGAATCAGGGCAATCCACGCGGCCGAGTCGAGCAGATTTAAAATATCATCGGATAATGGTTCAGCCGCGATGGGACTTATGGTTTGTTTGATTAACTGAATTGAAAGCAGCATCAACCCAAGTCCAATGAAAATTCGACCCAGTTGTTGCCGACGCCAGGTTCGGGAGAAGCGGTGAAAACAGAGTCCCAGAAACAACATCAGGGGTGCCAGAAATGACAAGTCCAAAAATAAAATCCGCACTGCAATGGCAGAGCCCATGTCTGCGCCAAGAATGATAACGATAGCTATGCCCAGGGTGAGCAAGCCACTGGTGATAAAGGACGCGGTTAGCATTACTGTGGCAGTGGTACTTTGCAGAATCATTGCAGAAGCGAGTCCACAGAAAAACGACTTTATTCGGGAGCTTGAAGCGCTGGAAATAAAGGCACCAATTTTCGCTGCATAAGCTTTTTCCACGGCGGCCCGTACCGTATAACTACCCCACAATAACAACGCGATGCTTCCCGCCAAATTTAAAGCAAGAATTAAGTTAGGAGACTGATCCATCCAAATTCAAGTTAAAACGATTTTATTATTCATAAATTACCCAGCAGGCCTAACTGATTTTTCCGGTTATACCGAAACTATCCAGAGTTTGTCGAATAGCGGTTAGTGCACCATTCATTTGCTCCGCACCGAGTCGTCCAATGCATCCTATCCTGAAACTCTCGGCTACGGTCAGCTTTCCCGGATAAATCACATAACCCTGATCCTTGAGATTGTCATAAAATTGATTAAAATCAAATTTTTCGTCTGACGGCATATGGAATGTAATAATTATGGGCGCCTGCAATTGGTCATCGAGCAATGTTTTAAAGCCCATAGCGCGCATCCCATCGACCAGAATCTCACAATTTTTCCGGTAGCGACCGCCGCGACCCGCAACACCGTCTTCTTCATCAAACTCATTCAGCGCCTGGTCAAATGCCAGCAGAACATGGGTCGGCGGGGTGAAACGCCATTGTTTGGTTTTATTCATGGCAACCCACTGATCGTATAAATCCAGACTCAATGATGGCGAATTACCCTGAGTTTGTTCCAGCGCTTCCTGTCGCGCGATACAAAAACCCATTCCAGGGGCACCTTCAAGACATTTGTTACTCGACGCCACCACGGCATCAAACCTTATTTTTTTGCTGTCCACCGGTAGCGCACCAAATGCGCTCATGGCATCAATCAGTAATCCGCGATTATGGCGCTCAACGACCTCGGCGATTTCGGCCAGGGGATTGAGAATGCCCGAGGTCGTCTCACAATACACTGCAACCACATGGCTGATGGATGGATCCTGCCTCAGGGTTTCATTTAACAAATTGACATCCACCGGGATGTCTTCAGCAGACTCCTGGACAACAAATTCCCGACCATAGTATTCACAGATTTTTGCAATTCGATGCCCATAGGCGCCATTGATGCAAATCAGCAATTTTCCGTTTTTCGGCACAAAACAACCCATCATGGCTTCTACGACAAACGTACCGCTGCCTTGCAGGGGCACGGTGACATGACTGCCCTGGCCGTTGACGATATCCACCAGTCGAGACAAGACCCGTTGATTGAGGTCGATAAAATAGGAATCCCTGGAACCATAATCGTGAAGCATGGCTCGCTTTACCGTTTCGGATGTGGTCAGTGGGCCGGGTGTTAATAGATACCGGTCTCCGGTGGGAGAACTGGCTGGAGGCTGATTGGTGGAAGCTAAATTTGAATTGGTGGTCATGACATTAATCGAGTGGCATTAATAAAGTGGTATGGGTAAGTAAATCTGAACGGATTTTGGTGGTGGCTCAATTAGGAAAGCTTTGCATTGATATTTATACCGCGATCAAATAGTATTTATCAAATCGATATTACTAATGTTTCAAATAGGTCATGCCAATCTCACACGCCCATTTACGCTCATTTCATGCGGTTGCGTCACAATCCAGTTTTACCCGGGCAGCTGAAGTATTGCATGTGACCCAACCAACCCTATCAGGCCAGGTGAAGGAGTTGGAGGAACGTTATGGGGTAAAACTGTTTGTGCGCCATGGCCGCCGGGTTGAACTAACCGATCTTGGCAGATCAGCTTATAACATCACTAAAAATCTCTTTCGCTACGAAGATGAGGTTGAGCAGTTGTTGTTGTCAGCAAAAAATCTCACCGCCGGTGAGCTTCATGTGGGCGCCGACTCACCTTATATTGTCACCCCATTGCTGGCAAAGTTTCAGCGCCTCTATCCCGGGGTGCATATTTCAATTCGATACGGTAATTCAGAACAGGTCATGCAGTGGCTTGAGTCCCAGCGATGTGATATTGCGATACTGCCCAATGTCCCTGCAAATGAGCGGTTCCACATTCTCCCGTTGAAACCCGATCAACTTGTGGCCTTTGTTGCCCATGACCATCCCTGGTCCAATCGTCGCTCGATAAAACTGAAATCGTTACTCGAGCAACGGGTGATTCTCCGCGAAAAAGGATCTCGCACCCGTGCGATTTTCGAACAGGCATTGCAAAATGCAAATATCAACCTGACCAACGTAATGGAAATCAGCAGTCGCGAAGGGGTTCGAGAGGCGGTTGCAGCGGGGTTTGGTGTTGGCGTGGTGTCTGAAAACGAACTGCGTTCAAGCACAAGATTAAAACCATTGCGGGTGAGTGATGCCAACCTTGTCAACTCGGAACTGGTGGTATGTTTAAAACAGACTCGATCCGTCCAGGTAACCAATGCCTTTTTGGAACTGATTTCCTCCATGGTGAATGAAACCGATTAAATCCGGCAAACAGGTCTGATTAAACGGATCGGATCTCATGGCTGGCTCGATCGGTAAAATTCATTGCATCTACGCATAGGGAAGTCGTATAGTCCACAGCAAATTCCGGGTTTGAAAAATTATTCCGAAACCAAATGAATATTCTTTTTATAACTGCTGATCAATGGCGCGCAGAATGCCTGTCTATACTGGATCATCCCAACATCAAGACCCCCAATCTCGATGCAATGGCAGGCGAAGGGGTTTTGTTTCGCCGTCACTACGCCCAGGCCACACCCTGCAGCCCAAGCCGCGCTTCCATGCACACCGGAACTTATTTACACAATCACAGGGTATGTATAAACGGCACACCATTTGAAGCTCGCCAGACCAATTGGGCTCTGGAAACCCGAAATGCCGGATACAATCCTTATTTGATTGGTTACACCGACACCGCCCGGGATCCACGGGGGCTGGACGCCAATGACCCCAGACTAAAACACTATAGTGAACCCCTGCCGGGAATCGAAACCGATACTTATTTTTTATTTGAAACACCCCAGAATTGGGTCCAGGATTTAACGGACAAAGGCTATGACATTCCTGATGACCACTGGGACTTATACGCCCAGGAAAAACCAGGCAGACAATGGGAAGACGGTGGTGAGGCTGCATTACCATTAGTGGTTTCAACCCAGGATCATGAAACCTGTTTTCTAACCAATCAATGTATTGACTGGATTGGAAAACAAAAGTCACCGTGGATTTGTCATTTGTCCCTGTTGCGACCACATCCACCCTTTGTGGCCCCCGAGCCTTACAACCGACTGTATGACCCCGCTGACCTCGAGGATTGCAACCGCGCCGCAACCCTGGAGCAGGAAGCTGAGCAACACCCGTGGTTAAAATATCAATTGAGCCGTGAAAAACATTGTGCGTCGCCTGACCCGAAAATGGTTAGGCGATTAAAGTCCAGCTACTATGGATTGATGAGCGAGGTTGATGACAACTTGGGCCGGCTTTTCAATTACCTCAAGGAAAATGGACTATGGGATGACACCCTGATTATCTTTACCACCGACCACGGCGAACAAATGGGGGATCACTGGATGATGAGTAAAAGTGGCTACTTTGATGCCTCCTATCACATCCCGTTAATTATCCGCGATCCAAGAAAGTCCGCAAACCATTCCAGGGGCAGTCAGGTCGATAAATTCACGGAACTTGTGGATATCATGCCTACTATTCTGGATAGCCTAAATATCGATCAACCCAGCCAATGCGATGGCCATTCACTATTACCTTTTATCAATGAGAAAACGGTGCCATCCTACTGGCGTCGCGAGGTTCACTGGGAATATGATTTCAGGGAAGTAATCGACCCTAAGGTTGAGTCCGTGTTAGGTCTGACTCAACATCAATGTGCATTGAATGTGATTCGTGATGAACGATATAAGTATGTTCACTTCACTGCGTTGCCGCCCCTGTTTTTCGATCTGAAATCCGATCCTGGTGAATTTAACAACCTCGCCCAGAACCCCGAATACCAGAGCCTGGTATTAAGATACGCCCAGAAACTGATTTCCTGGAGAATGAATCACGACGACAGATCCCTGAGTGAAACCTATCTATCGGAACGAGGGCCGGTGACGCGCTCGGTTCCCGTCCACGGCTAGAATTGAATAATTTTAAGAATTTGTTAACAGAAAAATAAAACATGAAATTTTCAGGCAAAACTGCATTTGTAGCTGGCGCAGGCGGCGGCATGGGACTCGAAATCGCAAATCAGCTGATAGAACGTGGTGTGAATGTATGCATGAGTGACATAAAACCCAAACCCGATGAAATTGCTAATGGGCCCGGTAAATCAGAATATATTCAGGCTGACTTATCCAATTCTGCTGAGGTAGAAAACGCTTCGGAACAGGCTAAAGCTGAATTTGGCAATATGGACTATTTGGTAAATACACTGGGGGTGTTGTGGTTCGATAAAGATCGCTCTGCGGTGGATATCGATCTGGAGGTATGGGACCAGGTCATGAACATTAATTTACGTACCCTGGTCACCCTGGCAAAGAATTTTATTCCCCAGATGCTTGAACAGGGTAGTGGTGCCATGGTGCATTTTTCTTCAGTGGATGCCTTAAGCGGCGACCCCGCACCTCAGGACGCTTATGGCGCATCCAAGGCGGCTTTAATCCGCTTGTCCAAATCCCTGGCCATTCAATATGCAAAAAATCAAATCCGATCCAATGTCATTCTACCTGGGCCGGCGTTAACACCCATGCAAAATCGATGGGAAGGAAAAACCGAATTACAGCAAGCGATCTCCCAGCACATTCCCATCGGTCGCCTGGGTCAGGCCGAGGACATGGCCAATGCTGCGCTTTTCTTGTTGTCTGATAACGCCTCGTATATTACCGGTACCGAAATAATTGTGGACGGCGGGTTAACCGCCCTGCCCTGATCCAGAATCTATGGCAAAAACATTCTGGGACTTTGATATCGAGACTATGACATTGTCTCAGTCCCAAAAGTTTGAGGGGCCGTTAATCGCAGAGCAGATACGGCGCGTCTATGAAAAAAGCGATTACTATGGAAAAAAATTTGACATTGCGGGTATTGATCCACAGTCAATCGATAGTTATGCCAGCTTAGCAACACTCCCCTTCACCGAAAAATCGGACATTGTCGAGCAGCAGCAAAGCGGCAAGTTATTTGGTACGAATCAATGTGCACCGTTTGAGGACATCGTCAGGGTTGTAGGCACAGGGGGTTCAAGTGGCACACCAACCCGATTGGCCTGGACCAAAGCCGATATTGAAAGTTACAGCGAAATGGGTGCAAGGGCATTGTGGGCCATGGGTTGTCGCCCGGACGACATGGTGATTAACTGCTTTAACTACAGCATTTATGCCGGTGGTGTCATGGATCATGGTTCATTCGAACACCTTGGCGCTGCAATATTGCCTTATGGTGTCGGCCAGTCCATGCGTCTGTTGAACCTGTTGGCAGCACTGCCTCAACGGGATTGCGGTTATGCCCTGTATTCAACCCCGTCTTATGCCATTCGCCTGGCTGATCTAGCAAACGACAATGAAATCGATCTTGCCAAACTAAACATCAAAAAAGGATTTTTCTCCGGCGAGCCGGGCCTCCAGGTCAAAGATTATCGACAAAAAATAGAAACCGCCTGGGGAATGCAGGCCATGGACTTGTATGGTGCGGCTGAGGTTGGGGTGCAAAGCGGTGAATGTGAACATCGAACCGGCTTGCACTATTGTGGGACGGGCCACGTCGCAGCAGAGCTTATCCACAGTGAATCCGGGGAAGTGATGGAGATGCGCGATGGTGCCATTGGTGAACTGGTGTTTACCACTTTGCGCCGCGAGGCCTGCCCGTTAATTCGTTTACGCACCCACGATACCGTCAAAATTTATACCGACCCCTGCCGATGCGGGCGTGGGGGTATTCGATTCCATGTACTGGGTCGAAACGACGACATGTTCATTGTCAAAGGGGTCAATGTTTTTCCGTTAAGCATTCAGGAAGTTTTGCTAAGCCAGCGGCCCGATGTAACCGGCGAGTTTTTTATCGTGCTTGATTGCCCACCCCCAATTGATTATGCGCCTTTGATTGTGCTGGAAGTAGCTGATCAAACAACTCCCGTGGATTATTCATCACTAGTTGAAAAACTGATTCGCACAATCGCGCTTCATTCAGGGTTTACCCCGACGATTAATCTGGTTAAACAGGGTAGTATTGCCAGTGAGCATAAGACTAAACGGCTGTATAGACAGTATGAAGGCACACAGCCGCCTGGGTTTGAAATTCTTAGTTGAACCGATAAGAGTAATAGCTTAAATGGCATTGACAACAAAAATCATCGATAAAGTGTTGTGGGCAACCCTGGATCGAGAGGAATCATTAAACGCCCTGGACGTTCCCCATCTCGAAGCATTGGTGAGTTTATTCTCAAATGAATCAAAGCAAGATGAGATTCGTTGTATTGTCATTACCGGCAAGGGTCGGGCGTTCAGTGTCGGCGCAGACATCAAGGCCATGGATGCCATGAGTGATGATGATTTCACCCAGGCAACTGGTCTGTATCAGGAAATGTGCCACATAGCTCGAGACCTGAATAAGCCCATCATTGCAGCCATCAACGGTTATGCTCTGGGTGGCGGGCTGGAAATCGCTTTGATGGCGGATATTCGTATCGCAGGGAAATCTGCCAAACTGGGTTTACCCGATGCTGAACTTGGATTCAGCCCAAGCGGCGGCTTGACCTATCTGTTAAATCATATCGTCGGTGCAGGATGGGCCATGCATCTGGCTATGACCGCTGAAATATTAGATGCAGAAAAATCTCTGCAAATTGGATTAGTAACGGATGTTGTTGCCGATGATGAACTCGAAAATACAGCATTGCAGCTGGCTAAAAAACTGTCCGGATTTTCTCCAATTGGAATGAAAAATATCAAGGATGGCTTTAACCGCGCCCTGGAATCGAGCCTTGAAGAAACCCTGGCGCTGGAAGCAAAATATGATTCCGAGTGCTATCAATCAGATGAAACGCGACATGCATTGCGGGACTATATAAAATCCCGGAAGAAAAAGTAATCCATATCAAATCACACCAAGATGACTGCATCCCGACCAGCCCTCCGCGAGGATACAAAAATTGTCTGGATTGGGTCCATGCCCCGCGCATGATCGATGTGGATATAAAACGTTAGGAATCACAACAACCACGCAATTAGCACCTGTCTGGTATCCGGGGTAATCAATGCAGGAGAAATTTCCAGGGCTTTGTCCACATCCATGAAAACCGCATCACTGACTTCCTCCGCCTGCAATGAGAATGGACCATCACTGACACAGTAAAACACCCTCCCCCAGTTTCTGTTTATGGGGTGGGATTGGCTTTCTTCGAAATAAATATCAAACAGTGGGGTTAGTTTATTATCAATTCCAAGCTCCTCGCTGAGCTCTCTTTCCGCCGAGACTTCATAGGATTCCCCAGCAAGCACAACACCACCGGCGGAAAAATCCAGATAACCCGGATACATATCTTTTGACATGGTTCGGGTCTGTACCAGTAATTGCCCCGCGTTGTTAAACACCAGCAAATAAGTAACTCTGTATATCAGACCCCGTTTCCGCATTTCTCCACGGGCCATGGTATCCACCACATTGTCCTTTGAATCCACAATCCAGACGATTTCACTGGAAGGATTAGAATTTTGAACTTTCATATAAATTTGGGTTCATGTAATGGTATAAAAAACATTGTTCGTTATATAGAAACCAGAACTTTTTCAATAACTTATAATATCAATGAGATGAGCATAAACTCGATTGCACATAATGATTAACTATAAAAAAAGTATCACCAATATTGCCGAGGGCGCAGGCATTAAATTCAATGGCAATCAACCCTGGGATATCAGTGTGAACGACGAAGCATTGTATCGAAGAGTTGCAATTCACGGAACACTTGGATTTGGCGAAGCCTATATGGATGGATGGTGGGATTGTGAACGAATGGACTTAATGTTTGAAAAAGTTTTAAAAGCCCGTCTCGAAACAAAAACCCATTACAACCTTTCCATTGCCGTAATGGTGATGGGATATTTGTTTTCAAATATGCAAACCATCACCCGATCCAGAAAAGTTGCTGAAGTTCATTATGATTTGAGTAATGAGTTTTATGCAAACATGTTGGACAAAAGAATGATCTATAGTTGTGGATATTGGAGGAACGCTGATAATCTCGATGACGCTCAGCAAGCCAAACTTGATTTAATTTGTAAGAAGCTCGAACTGAAAAAAGGAGAGTCCCTGCTCGACATCGGCTGTGGCTGGGGTGGTATGGCAAAATTTGCGGCAGAAAATTATGGTGTCAGGGTAACCGGCGTCACCATATCCAAAGCCCAGGCAGAATTGGCGCGCGAGGTGTGTAAAGGCCTGGACGTCGATATCCGATTGCAGGACTACCGAAAAGTAGAAGGCCAGTTTGATAAGATTGTTTCTGTTGGTATGTTCGAACACGTTGGCCCAAGAAACTATCGGACCTATATGCGGGTGGCCAGCGACAAACTTAAAGACTCTGGGTTATTTTTACTACATACCATTGGGCACCGTTATAAAACCATCAGCGCCGACCCATGGGCAAACAAATATATATTCCCTAACGGAAAAATTCCCTATATCGATCACATCGGTAACGCTATTGATGGCTTGTTTATTCTCGAGGACTGGCATAATTTTGGAATGGATTACGCCAAAACCCTAATCGCATGGGAAACCAATTTCGATAACAGCTGGCACTTGTATGAAAAAGAATACGGGGGAAATTTTTATCGAATGTGGAAGTATTACCTGAATTGCTTTATCGGCGCTTTCAATGCCCGGCATATGCAGCTTTGGCAGCTGGTATTAACCAAACCAAGCCGAAACACCATGTACCATTCTATAAGATAGTCTGGCTGCAAGATTGAAAAACAAAACAAGCTGGCCAGTGGATTGGGTTAAAATTTGACTTTCCAAAATTGGTCTGGAAATAAACACATAAAATCAACAAGTTGCAAAATCTGGATTAGCCTGACAGGGGTTTCTGGTACTACAACATCACCCCCAGAATTACTATTTTGCCGCCTCGGCAAATTTTGCCTGAAAGTCGCGGATTTTGTCCCTCGTGGTTAACTATTTTTAGTTGACAAGCCGCACCCCTTCATCGGGAAATTCAGGTCAAATTTCCATATTTATTTGGCTTAGACTAAGTCTCTTTAATCCCATCGAGGAATTCAAATGTTAGTAGGCGCCCCTAAAGAAATTAAGAATCACGAATATCGCGTTGGTCTGACCCCAACCAGTGTTCGGGAAATGATCAAGCACGGCCACGATGTCCTGGTTGAAACCAATGCTGGCGTTGGCATCGGTGCAGCGGACAGTGAATACGAATCTGCTGGTGCAAAAATTATTTCAACCGCTGAAGAAATTTTCGCTAAGGCTGAGATGATTATTAAAGTCAAAGAACCCCAGGCAGTTGAACGGGCGATGTTACGTGAAGGACAAATTTTATACACCTATTTGCATCTTGCTCCTGATCCAGAACAAACCAAGGATCTGGTAAACAGCGGCGCAACCTGTGTTGCATATGAAACCGTTACTTCACCCTTTGGCGGTCTGCCCTTGCTCGCACCGATGTCAAAAGTTGCCGGCAGAATGTCGATTCAGGCCGGGGCATATTGTCTCGAGCAACCCCACGGCGGATTGGGTATGTTACTCGGCGGTGTACCAGGGGTAGACCCGGCTAAAGTTGTTGTACTCGGCGCTGGGGTTGTGGGAACCCACGCATGTCACATTGCGGTTGGCATGGGTGCTGACGTCTGGGTGCTTGACAACAACCCAATGTCCATCGAAAGACACTGGCAACAATTCGGGCGATCAACCAATTCGGTGTTCTCTACTTCGGATGCCCTGGAACAGCACGTTCTGAGCGCGGATCTGGTTATTGGTGGTGTACTTATTCCTGGTGCTGAAGCACCAAAACTGGTTACCGCCGAAATGGTTAGGAATATGAAAAAGGGATCCGTAATTGTGGATGTTGCTATAGACCAGGGTGGTTGTTGTGAGACCTCAAAAGCCACCACCCATGCTGATCCCACCTATGTTGTAGATGATGTTGTGCACTACTGCGTTGCCAATATGCCTGGCGGTGTACCCCGTACATCAACCTATGCATTAAATAATGTCACCCTGCCCTTTGCCCTGGCCCTGGCCAACAAGGGGGCAACAGCTGCGTTACTCGATGACGAACATTTGCGCAATGGTCTCAATGTACATGCGGGGAAAGTCACTTATCGTGAAGTTGCAGAAGACCTTGGCTACGATTTTGTAGAAGCCACTGCAGCACTGAACGCATAACACGAAAAAATAATTTAGTATTTAAAAATCAATTTATAGAGGAATAACGAATGACAAAAATGACCACATCAGAAGCTTTTGTAGAAACAATGGCTGCCAATGGTGTCACTGATATTTTTGGAATCATGGGCTCTGCGTTTATGGATGCTATGGATATTTTTGCACCCGCAGGCATCCGTCTGGTACCCGTTGTCCATGAACAGGGTGCCGGCCATATGGCTGATGGTTATGCGCGAGTAAGCGGACGACACGGTGTGGTTATCGGCCAAAATGGACCCGGCATCAGTAACTGTGTGACTGCCGTTGCGGCAGCCTATTGGGCCCACTCACCCGTTGTCATGATCACCCCGGAAACCGGCACCATGGGTCAGGGGCTGGGCGGATTCCAGGAAGCCAACCAGCTACCGATGTTCCAGGAATTTGTAAAATATCAAGGCCATGTAAACAACCCCGCACGTATGGCGGAATACACGGCTCGTTGCTTCGATCGGGCGCATTCGGAACTGGGCCCGACCCAGCTAAATATTCCTCGGGATTATTTTTATGGCGATGTCGATATCGACATACCTCAACCCATGGTTCTGGATCGCGGACCCGGTGGTGATAAGACCCTGAACGAAGCAGCTGAAATGCTCAAGACCGCGAAATTTCCGGTAATTGTTTCTGGTGGTGGCGTGGTCATGGCTGATGCCGTTGACGAATGCAAAGCCCTGGCAGAACGCCTGGGCGCTGCGGTAGTTAACAGTTATCTGCATAATGATTCCTTCCCTGCAAGCCATCCTTTGTGGTGTGGTCCGTTGGGTTATCACGGATCCAAAGCGGCCATGTCATTGGTCAGCAAGGCTGATGTGGTCATCGCTTTAGGTACCCGGCTTGGACCGTTTGGAACCTTGCCACAATACGGCATAGACTACTGGCCAAAAGATGCAAAAATTATCCAGATCGATGCTGATCACAAAATGCTTGGACTGGTGAAGAAAATCTCAGTGGGCATCTGCGGTGACGCCGGTGCTTCCGCCAAAGCCCTGCTGTCTCGCCTCAATGGTTTAGAACTGGCGTGCGATGGCAATAAAGAGGAACGGGCCAAGATCATCGCTGATGATAAAGCAGCCTGGGAAACTGAATTGAATGAATGGATCCATGAAAAAGACGACTATAGTCTGGACATGATCAAGGAACAGGGCGAAGAAGAAGGCAACTGGTTACATCCTCGTCAGGTTCTTCGTGAACTGGAAAACGCCATGCCTGCTGATGTTATGGTCTCTACGGATATTGGTAACATCAACGCCATTGCCAACAGCTATCTTCGCTTCGAGCGACCACGTAGTTTCTTTGCACCAATGAGTTTTGGTAACTGTGGTTATGCATTGCCGACCATGATTGGCGCCAAGTGTGCTGCCCAGGATCGCCCCGCTGTAGCTTATTCAGGTGATGGTGCATGGGCTATGAGCATGTCCGAAATCATGACCTCGGTTCGACATAACATTCCGGTTACCGGCGTGGTTTTTCATAACCGCCAATGGGGCGCCGAGAAAAAGAATCAGGTTGATTTTTACAATCGCAGATTTGTGGCCGGTGAACTGGATAATGAAAGCTTTGCAGAAATTGGTAAGGCCATGGGCACAGAAGGTATTGCTGTGGATAAACTGGAAGATGTCGGCCCTGCCCTGACAAAAGCCATTGACATGCAAATGAACGATGGAAAATCCACCGTTATCGAAATTATGTGCACCCGGGAACTGGGCGATCCTTTTAGAAGAGATGCGTTGAATAAACCTGTTCGACATCTACCCAAGTACAAAGATTTCGTCTAACCTGCATACTAAACACCCGTCATCCCGGAACGCTGAAAGCGTATCCGGGATCCATGCCAGACGTCGGATTCTCCACAAAAACTGACTTTAGGCAATACTGTACATGGATTTTTTCCTTCACTACGTTCAGGACGACGCGCTGCACTCAGAACGACAGTGTCGTCCTGAGGCGTATAGCGCCGAAGAATCCACGGGACGGGTGAATTGACAGGAAAAGGTTAAAAAATTGTCGTCATCCCGGAACCCTGAAAGGGTATCCGGGATCCATGTAGAATCCTACATTCGCGATAAATATTGACCCTACGCAGTTCTATAGACGGATTCCCGCTTTCGCGGGAATGACGGTGTGGGGAGTCGTAGATCTACACACGGATTCCGGATATTCCTAGGTCATTGTTCGTATCATCCCTGATACTCACCCCGTTGGGGCTATGCGAAATTCTGCTCCCGGCAGAATTTTGTTCGTATCATCCCTGATACTCACCCCGTTGGGGCTATGCGAAATTC
The DNA here is from genome assembly GCA_965237725.1 of Candidatus Spongiihabitans sp. Taxonomy (GTDB): domain Bacteria; phylum Pseudomonadota; class Gammaproteobacteria; order Arenicellales; family Poriferihabitantaceae. The sequence goes on along the minus strand of OZ250151.1, from coordinate 3,358,468 downwards.
TGCTCCCGGCAGAATTTTCCGGAAAGACAGTAGAGAGGAAATTACTGGAAGACTTGCTTTTCATGCCAATTGATGCGAATTTTCGGACATGAGTGCTCTCGAACGAATTATTGATCTGGCCAAAGCCAGAACCCGAAAAATCGTGCTACCCGAAGCCAATGATATTCGAATAATAGAAGCCGCGACGTTGATCTCCGAAGCTGGACTGGCAGAAGTCATTCTGGTTGGAAACCAGGACACGGTAAAAGATCTGGCTAAAATCAATGATCTTGATCTTGGATCGATTTCCATTATGGATCCCAATAATTGCGCCAAATTTAATTGTTACGCCCAAACCTTATTAGAAAAAAGGAAACACAAGGGCTTAACCGAACAACAGGCCATTGAACAATCCAAAAATTCATTGACCTTCGCGATGTTGATGGTTGCGGCAGACGATGCTGATGGCTGTGTTGCCGGGGCCGTGAATACCACATCCGATGTGGTTAGAAATGCATTACAGATTATTGGCATGAAACCCAGGAGCGATCTGGTTTCGAGCTGTTTCTTAATGGAACACCAACTCGAACACCAGGCAATACAAGGCACCGTAATTTATGCTGACTGCGCCCTGGTCATCGACCCCGATGCCAAACAACTTGCGGGCATCGCTATAGCATCTGCTAATAGTGCACGGGATTTGGCTGGATTGGAACCGAAGGTTGCACTGTTATCATTTTCTACAGCAGGCAGTGCCCGACATGCCAATGTTGACAAAGTCATTGAAGCGGGTGAAATTATTACTCAAGCCCAACCAGGTTTTGAACTTATGACCGAGGTGCAATTCGATGCTGCAGTATTACCCGAAGTCTTGAAACAAAAGGCACCCAATATTAAGGTTTCTGCGCCCGCCAATGTTTTTATTTTTCCAGATCTCCAGTCTGCCAATATTGGATATAAAATCGCCCAACGTATCGGCGGCGTAAAGGCCATAGGTCCAATCCTTCAGGGATTAAATTCTCCGGTCAACGATCTTTCGAGAGGATGTAGCGTCGAGGACATTGTACAATTGACCGCAGTAACCGCAGTTCAAGTTGATTAACAAAAGCTGATTAGTACCGGCTAATTTGGTTGCAGATTATACTGCCCAAATCCAATTATTATGAAAGTCGAATTTAAAACTATTTTTCTTAAAAAAAGATTTCCACTGGCCATCAGCCGCGGCGTTCATACCGGATCGGACAATCTTTTCATTTCAGTCACCCATCAGAAAATAACTGGTTGGGGTGAACTTTCCCCAGGTAAAAGTGAAGGTTGTTCAACCACCGATCTTGCAAAATCGGTACTTGAAAATTTCTTATCCCAGGATTTGGATAATCTATCGGTACAACAAATTTATGATCTCGGCCGGGAACAAAATATTCCTGCCTGTGCCCAAGCTGGTCTTGAAATTGCATTGTGGGACTGGCTCGGTAAAAAAGCCAATTTACCCCTTTATAAAATGCTTGGCACCGGAAAACCTGTGATATCTACTTCGGTAACCATTGGCATAAATCCGCCAGAAGTGGTGAAGGAACGCGTCCCACTTTTACTCGATGGCACTAGCATCAAGTCGCTGAAAATAAAACTGGGCTCGCCCGAAGGTATTGAAGCGGATCAGGCCATGTTTAATCAGGTTGTTCAAAGCACTAAAAATTATGATGTCAATCTGCGGGTAGACGCCAATGGCGGCTGGAGTACTAAAGACGCCATTTTCATGATGAAGTGGTTGTCCGAACGAAATACCGATTATATCGAGCAACCATTGGCTGAAGGACAGGAAAGCGAGTTACCGGCAATATTTAAAAACCGCCCATTACCAATTTATCTGGATGAATCCTGTCGCTTTTCCACCGATATTCCAAACTGGGCGCATTGCGTTGATGGGGTAAATTTAAAACTGATGAAATGTGGCGGCATAACCGAGGCGCTGCGAATCATAGCTGTAGCCCGTGCTTTTGATTTGAAAACCATGATCGGCTGTATGGGGGAATCTGCGATGTCTATTTCCGCAGGCGCCGCAATAACCGGGCTAATGGATCATGTCGATCTGGATTCCCATCTGAACCTCGATCCTGACCCCTGTAGTGGCGCGGAGCTAATTGATGGCGTGATCGTTCCAAACGACCTGCCTGGCCATGGTGCTAGTATTAATACCTGAATATTGATAATTACATTAACTTTGAAGTCATGTTAAAAGAAAATCAAAAGCTTGCGATTTACATGGAAGATAATCTCGACAGCGATTATGGAAAAATGGGCTTTGGGGTGATGCGATTTACCCAGAACCCTGTGGTTGCAATTATCGATTCCAATCACGCGGGTAAGCGGGTTAACCAGGCCTGTGAGTTGCCATTTGAATATCCTGTGGTTGCGACTATGGACCAGGCCGCGGAACTGGGCGCAGAGGTGCTGGTGCTGGGTACTGCACCATCAGGAGGAAAGGTTCCCCCGGAATGGACCGATCCCTTAACACGGTCCCTGGAGTTAGGGATGTGTATTGTTAACGGCCTGCATGACAAGTTAAACGAACAATTCGGTCATCTTATTAAGGGAAAACAATGGATCTGGGATGTCCGCCAACCTGCATTTGTCCCGGAAATTGCAAGGGCAAGGGCAGCAGAATTAAACAATAAGCGGGTATTGTTTGTAGGTACCGACATGGCTATTGGTAAAATGACAGCCGGGCTCGAAATTTACAAATTTGTTCGGGACCATGGAAAAGATAAGGGTATTACCAGTGATTTCATTGCAACGGGTCAAATCGGAATAACCGTTACCGGGAAAGGGATACCCCTGGACGCCTTCAAGGTTGATCATGCCTGCGGCGCAGTGGAAACCATGGTCATGAATAGTGCTGATAAAGACATCATTTTTATCGAAGGTCAGGGTTCGTTACTTCATCCCGGTAGCAGCGCTACCCTGTCATTAATGCGCGGCAGCTGCGCCACCCATATGGTAATGTGTCATCGCTCGGGCATGACCAGTTTACGTAGTCCCGAATATATTAAAATTCCGCCGTTGAAAGATTTTATTACCTTAAATGAAGCCCTGACTTCAGTTTGTGGTTCACTGACAAAAGCAACAACCATTGGCATCGCATTAAATACATCCCAGGTCAGCGAATCCCAGGCGATTTTAGACATAGCGAATCTTGAAGATCAGACCGGGTTGCCAGTCACCGATGTGGTTAGATTTGGTGCTGAGAAAATTGCCAGCTGCCTGCTTTAAAGTGCGGGCTCAAGCTCCCGCCAATATCTGAGCTTACGCAGTTCTATGCATAGATTCCGGATATTCCTCCGGAATTGTTCGTATCATCCCTGATACTCACCCCGTCGGGGCTACGCGAAATTCTGCTCCCGGCAGTATTTTGTTCGTATCATCCCTGATACTCACCCCGTTGGGGCTACGCGAAATTTTGCTCCCGGCAGAATTTTGTTCGTATCATCCCTGATACTCACCCCGTTGGGGCTACGCGAAATTTTGCTCCCGGCAGAATTTTGTTCGTATCATCCCTGATACTCACCCCGTTGGGCCTATGCCAAATTCTGCTCCCGGCAGTATTTTGTTCGTATCATCCCTGATACTCACCCCATTGGGGCTACGCGAAATTCTGCTCCCGGCAGAATTTTCTGGAATGACGGGAGAGTGGGGATGATGGGAAGAAAGAAACTAACAGCTAATATCATAGCAACGTTCGTCATCCCGAAAATAAACAGGGCCTCCAAACACCATACAACCCGTCATCCTGAGGAGGGACGACGAAGGATCCACAGGAAGGGTTAAATAAATGACTATTATCCCGGACCCCTGAAAGGGTATCCCAGACGTCATCCCGGAAACCGCGAAGCGGTTATCCGGGATCCATGCTTAAAATCATCATTTACTCCGCGGCAGGCAATTCAAACATTGATCCCGAACCGCTTTAATCATTGAAATTGGCATACCCGCCTTGGCCAGAACTCTGGTGCCAAAATAGTTGCTGATGATAAAACCACTCAGGTCGCTATTCATTTTATTGCCAAATTCAAACTCAATCGCCTTGTTTATGGCTTTGTGTAATCGTCTTATCTGAATCTGAACAGCTTTTTGGACGTCTTTGTTTACCGCAGCCATTTCGATGCCTGCATTACAGAGCAAACACCCCCCGGCAAACACGCCTGTTTTTATCGATGCCAGCACGGAATCGAATAAAGAAGATATTTTTCCCCGAAGATTTCCTGGGCCTCGTAACATGTCTATGGCACGTTGAATCTGGGTCTCATCATAATGCGCAAGGGCAGTGAGATACATAGCCGCTTTGTCTCCAAACGCACCATAAAGGCTACCTTTCAATAGCCCAGTAGCATCCACCAGATCCTGCATCGATGTAGACTCATAGCCCTTCTCCCAGAACACCCGCATAATCGCTTCCCTGACTTCTGATTCTTCAAATTCTCGTGGCCTTACCATAATATCTCCGTAAAAATAATAAATAAAAATAGTTCTTGACCGATTAGTCAATAATGTGTATTATTACACAAATGCCGCCTTTTTATTTGGGTGGCTAAATTTTTACCTAGTTTATGACCATTTGGTCAATAACTCAATAGGAGAATACAAATGACCGAGATCGAAATTTACACCAAAAATACCTGCCCATATTGTTTCAGGGCAAAGGCGCTGCTTGACAGTCTGGGGCTGGACTATTCCGAGTATGAAATTAGTGATGATCTGTCAAAAAGAGCGGAAATGATAAAAAGATCAAATCGCTTCACTGTGCCACAAATTTTTATCAACAATCAGCCCATTGGTGGCAGTGATGAATTAATCGAGCTTGTTGATTCTGGCGTATTTGCAACATTATTAAATTACCCACACAATAAAACCATTCAACCAGAGGAATTAAAAAATGCAGCGTGATCATTATGATATTGTCATTATTGGTGGCGGGAATGCCGGCTTCGGTGTTTCCCAGATTGCTCACTCGGCGGGTAAATCTATCGCTTTTGTAGAGCCCGCTGAATTCGGTGGCACCTGCCCCAATCGCGGCTGCACACCAAAGAAGGTTTTGGTCGCGGCTGCACAAGCTTTGCATGAAATCGAAATCGCTGAAACCCATGGCATAGACGTAGGTAAACCCAAACTCAACTGGTCAAAATTGATCGACCGTAAAAATGCGCTGATTGATTTTATTCCTGCGGCCATGGAAGACACAGCACAAAAACGGGGAACAGTTTACAAAGGCACCGCAAAATTCGTCGATAAAAATATTATCGAAGTGCGAACTAATGATGAAAAGACGGTAGAGATCCAGGGGGATAACATTGTCATCGCCACCGGATCCATGACCCGACCGCTAACCATCCCTGGCGCTGAGCATATGATTACATCAGACGATGTGTTATCCGAACGCCAACAACCTGAAGAAATTGTATTCATTGGTGGCGGCGTGATTGCCATGGAATTTAGTCATGTGTATGCCCGGGCGGGCAGTAAAGTGACCATTCTCGAAATGATGCCCCAACTTTTACCGCGACTGGATACCGGCGCGGTGACACAAATGCAGGCAGAAAGTGAGCGCATCGGTATATCCGTTCACACCAGCGTAGATGTCAAAGGTGTTGAGAAATCTGGAAAGAAACTTACGGTAAACTATGTCCTTAATGGTGAAGAACACAGCATTAAAGCTGATCGAGTGGTCAATGGCACAGGTCGTATCGCCAATGTCACTGGGCTCGATCTGGAAGCGGGGAACGTTCAGCACGACGGCATTCGTATCGAAGTCGATGAGTATCTGCGCTCTGTATCCAATCCAACGGTTTGGGTAGCCGGTGACGCATTGGTTACCTCGGCACAGCTTTCCCCTGTGGCGACCTATGAAGGTCGGCTCGTTGGCGACAATATTGTAAATGGGCCCAACAAGTCACCCGACTATGCTGTTATGCCGAGTGCGGTCTATACCGTGCCAGCATTGAGCAGTGTGGGTATGACCGAAGCTGATGCAGAAAAATCGGGCATCGAATTTGACGTGGTTACGTCGGATATGTCGAGCTGGTTTTCAGCACAATTCTATGCAGAAACCGTTGCCTGGTCCAAAGTAATCGTTTCAAAACAGGACCGTAAAGTTTTGGGGGCTCACATTATTGGCCATCACGGCGAAGAGCTCATTCATATGTTTTCCCTGGCAATGCGCCACGAAATCAGTGCGGATGAACTCGGTAGTGAAATGTATGCATTTCCGACATTCGCTGCAGACATCAAAAGCATGGTTTAGCCCATTGCGCCTGGCATGGGGCCTGGAATATCTGATTCCGGGCTCTGTGGGCCGAATTGGCAATTAGCGAAAATAATCAGGGGCCATGTCTGGAGAAGATAATCTTAGAAATCTTTACCAGAAACCATAGTATGGGTTTTGGCGATATTACCTCGATGGAGCAGAATGTACAGGCCCGAACCTACAATCAGCGTTATTCCTACAATTGTGAATAAAGTCGGTATTTCATTCCAGATAAAATAGCCGTAGAAAACTGCCACCAGAATCCCGGTATAGGTAAATGGTGCGATGAATGAGAGCTCTCCTATGCGAACCGCGGTGACCTGACAGAAATAACCCAGGCTGAGCAACGATGCGCTCAGCACCAGCCACAGAACCTGAGAAACTTCCACAGGTCGCCAATCCAGGACCGACAAAAGACCACCCACTGTAGTTACCATTGTTAATGTGGCAAATACCACATATAGAGAATGTAGTTCGTTATCCAGCTTTCGGGTGACCATATCCCGCATAACCACAAATATTGCGGCAAGCAATGGCAGAATCATGGCCCAGGAAAATTCACCGCCAAAAGGATTAGTTACACACAACACCCCGGAGAATCCCGCGAAAACTGCCAACCATCGTGAAAGCGTAACCTGTTCCTTCAGATAAAATGCGGCGCAAATGGTTAGAAAAATCGGTGCGGTCCAGACCAGGGTTGATGCGGTTGCTATAGGCAAGAACGAAAGTCCGGTAATGAAACAAATAGACGCAATACACTCGCATCCGGAACGAACTAGATTCAGCTTTGAAAATGCGATTCGAGGCAACAATGCTCGCCCAGTAGATTTTATGACTATTGAAAAAATAATCGTAGCCAGCAGGCCGCGTATAAATAGTATTTGGCCGACACCCAAATTTTCGCTACCCAGCTTCATGATCGCATCATTCGAAGAGATCACTGACATACCAAACACAACCAGTAATGCTGCTTTTAAATTGGTGTTCATCAGCAGTAATTTAAATTTTAAAAATAAAAACCCTGCTTATGATTCAATCCCTAATATCAGTTTTGCGCTGCCTTGGCCTGTTTACGTCGTGAGTGTAAAACCGGTTCGGTATACCCATTGGCCGATTCCTGGCCTTTAAATACCAGGTCCAGGGCTGCCTGAAATGCGATGTTATGGTCAAAATCTGCGGACATTGGAATATACGCTTTGTCCCAGGAATTTTGCCTGTCCACCACCCCAGCCATTTTTTCAAATACCTTTCTGACTTGTTTCGGTTCGGTTAGACCATGGCATAGCCAGTTAGTAATATGCTGGCTGGAAATACGCAGGGTTGCGCGATCTTCCATTAGTGCAACATCTGAAATATCCTGCACTTTGGAACAGCCGACACCCTGATCTATCCAGCGAACCACATAACCCAAAATACCCTGGGCATTATTTTCCAGTTCTTTTACCAGTTCGCCATGGCTTATCTCCCGTCCACCCAAAACCGGAATGGTCAATATGTCATCCAGACTGGCTCTTAAACACGTTTTTAATTCATGCTGTCGCGTATTTACATTAACGTAGTGATAATGAATTGCATGCAAGGTTCCTGCTATGGGTGACGGAACCCAGGCTGTGTTCGCACCTGCTCTTGGTTGGGCAATCTTTTGTTCCATCATTGCCATCATATTATCTGGTGCCGCCCACATACCTTTACCGATTTGACCATGGCCGGGCATTCCAGCCTCCAGACCCACATCCACATTCCAGTCTTCATAAGCCAGCAACCAAGATGCGTTTTTAATATCATTTTTTGGAATTACCGGACCTGCCTGCATACAGCTATGAATCTCATCACCGGTTCGATCCAGAAACCCGGTATTGATAAAAACAACGCGCTCCCTGGCGATGCGAATACATTCTTTCAAATTTACTGTAGTTCGTCGTTCTTCATCCATGATTCCAATCTTAATGGTATTCCTTTTAAGCCCGAATGCATCCTCAACATATTCGAATAATTCGATGGCGGCTTCGGTTTCTTCTGGTCCGTGCATTTTTGGTTTTACGATATAAACACTACCCGTATTGCTGTTTCGAAATTTGGCGTTTCCATTTAAATCATGGATTGCTGCCAATACCGTTACCATGGCATCGAGAAATGTTTCCGGAATTTCCTCGCCGTTGTAAGTCACCGCATCGGTATACATATGGGTTCCCACATTACGCATAAACATCACGCAACGCCCATGTAATTTCAGTGCCTCACCATTCGGGGCGATAAATATCAGATCCGGATCAAGCTCCCTTTCAATAGTTTTTCCTGCCTTGCGCAAGGTCGTTTTCAGGTCGCCACGCATCAGCCCCGCCCAGTCTCTGTAAACACGCACCTTATCTTCCGTGTCCACCGCCGCCACTGAATCTTCGCAGTCCATAATAGTGGTCAATGCAGATTCCAGTTTCACATCATAGACACTAGCAAGATCTCCCCTGCCTATGAAAAACCCTTCACCGATACAAATATCGATATGCAGGTCATTATGTTTAAGTAAAATATTTGTTGGTGATTCCGGATCCCCGCGATACCCTGCAAAACATTCTCGCCAACCCAGTTCGGTTTCACTGCCATCCCCCATCACCACTACCAGCTTGCCTGACTTAACTTTATATTTCACCGCATAGGAATGGCTGCCCACAGCAAGAGGAACGGCGTGGTCAAGAAAGTCGCGTACATATTTAATAACCTGGGCACCACGCACCGGATTATATTTTGCAGTCTTTTTACAACCGTCAACTTCGAGAATGATGTCCGTACCGTATAGCGCATCATAAAGACTTCCCCATCTTGCATTGGCCGCATTTAAGGCATAACGGGGATTATCAACTGGAACAACCAGCTGAGGCGACGCAATCTCTGCAATTTCCGGATCGACATTTTCCGTGGTGATCTGAAAAGGTTCGCCTTCAGGCAGAACATATCCGATGTCCAAAAGGAATTTCCGATATTTTTTTACATCTACCGGGCCTTTGTTTGTGCTGTGCCAATCATCCAGCTGCCGTTGAAATTGATCCCTTTTACCCAGTAGGGCCTGATTTTTTCCACCAAGCTCTTTAACAATTTTTCCCAGGCCAGCCCAAAATTGTTCTGAATCGATACCAGTTCCTGGAGAAATTTCTTCGTCTATGAGCGCATACAACGATGAGTCTACTTCGAGGCCGCTGTTTTTTATTCGATCTGACATGTTTCGTATTCCGGGATGGAAATTGTTAGTTCAGTAAAATCCCGCACTATATCAATTTAACCATCAGGGTCAAAGGGATGATTTGCAAAACTGTTTCGACAATACAGCCCAATCATCCATTAGGTAGATGACCGGGGGAATATGTTCTGCCGCATCAATTTTCAACTTGGCAGTGTGCCAAAATAATCTGTAAATATTTAAACTCGGATTTTGAACCATATCAGATCAAAGCGATCTCAAACTGCATATCAATTCAATCTAAGTAAAAAATGTCCTATTCCTATGGCTCCATTAATCGTAGAAACGCATTATTTAAAATTGGTGTTGTGGCACCATTGTCAGGCATGACCATACTGGAATCGAATACTGCATCCGCCCAGGACCAAACATTGGAAAAGCCCAGATACGGCATTCTTGGCCAACATGCACCAGAAATCAAACTGGACTACTGGATCGATAGCCGCGGCAATACCGCTGATTACTCGATTTACAATCAACAGGGGAAATGGGTTTATTTATATTGCTTCCAGGACTGGTGCCCCGGCTGCCACTCACATGGTTTTCCCGCACTGCATAAATTAAGTCAGGCATTTCCAGATCAATCAGCGATTTCCATTGTCGCTGTTCAAACGGTATTCGAAGGGTTTTGGAGCAATACTCAGGATGATGTCAGAAAACTACAAATCCAGTACGATCTGAAAATTCCTATGGGCCACGACCCCGGAGATCCGGATAATGATCACCGACCCAAGACCATGAAAAACTATCGAACCGGCGGCACGCCATGGACAATAATTATTCAGCCCGATGGGCGAGTTGCATTTAACGACTTCCACATCAATATCGATAAATTCATAACTTATATATCTGAAAATGTGGTGTGATTAGATCTTAACTTCACAGCACATTATTTTCCTTGAGTAACCACAAGGCACCATAATCTGAAAGATGCTGGGAATCGGTATACAACACATTACCATTACGAACTGATTCGCAACGCCTCGCCTTGTGATCACACAATAACGCCACGGGATCAACAAATCGAGCATTGTCATATTTGTCTACCCATTCTTTCATCACTCGATTGACCTCTTCAACGTCTTGCATTTGCTGGGTATAAGTCAGACCATAACAATCATAAGGACTGGAAAAATCAATCAGATAGGTTGGGCGATTCAGGCAGGCATAAATATCAGCGCCAAGATTTGGCACAGACCCAATTACAACTAATCGCGTGTTGTGTTGTTTAGCGACTTCCAGGGTGCTCTCGAAGCCTACCAGGAAATTTTCCCGAGATTGTTGCTGCGATGAAATCTCAACAAAATCTTGCAACCATACCCATTGTTTACGTTTATGTTTTTCATGAGGCAACCGTTCGATATTCCAGTACATCGACCATCTAGCGGTAAGCACCGCCGTGGCGTCTTGTTCCGATGCCAGTTCAAATGCGCGGGGCAGCGCCTTACCAAAATGCCTGTCCTTGAACTTTAGTTTTCTCGAGCTACGCGCTCGATAAAGTGGCAAGGTATCGGAGTTATCAAACATGGTGAGTCCAACGTCTTCACCATTGTGAATTGCCAGCACGACCCCCTTGGCCAATGCCCGAGCGTGGCTATCTCCAATTAAAACGACTTTGTTGCTACGATCATTACAATAATTGGTAACCTGGGCATTGTAATCCTGGACAATATTCGAATCTGGGCAGATTTCTTTGGATAAATACTTATAGAACGCACCACCCTTGTTCACTGGAATTTTTGATCTGAATGCCCATCCATCATTCATCCAGGCATGGGTTGTGGGCAGCACTAACGCAATTGCGAGTAATGCACAGGCACTGGCGAATACCCGGTTGCGTGATCGTAAAGATTTGGGTTTTGGTTTTCGAAACGGGGTTTCAACATACCGATACATTAAAACGGATAGAACCAGTGACGCCACCACCACACCCCAGCGTTCCGTAATTTCCAGTTCCCTAAACGCATAATATTTGTAAAACACATACACCGGCCAGTGAATTAGATACAAAGAATAACTAATTAATCCAATGCCAACGATTAGCTTGTTGCGCAAAATTCGGCCTGAGTATTTTGCAGCGCCACTATAGATGACCAGTGCAGTCCCAAGGCACGGTCCAACAATAGCAAGGCCAGGAAATACCGTGGCTTCGGTATAGGTGAACACCGCATAAAATATTAACCCTAATCCGGTTATCAGCATCAATTCATGGAGCCATTGACGACTAATTTTTAACTGAATCAGATAAACCATAATCCCGCCAAAACAAAATTCTATCGCTCGAAATGGGGCAAGATAAAAGGCGGTTTCTATATCGTCGGGTAATAAATTCTCTGCCGCAATTAAACTGATGATTCCGATCACTACAATAAATATTGGCGTGAATCGTTTCGGGGTTTTGGTCAGCAGTAATAACAGGGTCGCCGGCCAGATCAGATAAAACTGTTCCTCGATACTCAGTGACCAGGTGTGTAATAACGGCTTGAATGCGGATTCGGTGTCAAAATAACCACTTTCACTCCAGAAGAAAAAATTGGAAAAAGAAAATAATGCAGAAAAAGTGGAACCGCCAAGCCGTTCCATGTGACTGGGGGAAAACAGTAAAAAACCAAAAATCAGGGTGAAAAACAGGGTAAAAAACAATGCCGGGAAAAGACGACGCACCCGACGTATATAAAATCCACCAAATGTAAATAATCCGGTTTCAACCTGATCCTTGATTAATCGTGTGATCAAATAGCCGCTGATCACAAAAAATACATCAACACCGATATAACCACCGCTGAACCCACCCAGTCCAACGTGGAAAAACAGCACGCATAAAACCGCAATGCCGCGCAATCCGTCTACTTCTGATTGATATCGTAGATTACTCATTGAAAGTCACAAATGCTTAAATCGAGTCGACTTCTCAAATCGTCAAAAACGTTCAACCCGACGTTATCCATAAATCGTCATAGATCTGAATTTCTTCGAGATTACAGCCCTCCCCGCCACGATCAATCACCAGAAAATCCTGGACAGTCCCCAACACGATTTGAAAATGATGCCAGGTATTCTTCTTTAAATTGATCCCCTGAGACCCATTGGTTATGAAAAGACTCAGATCATCTCGTCCTGGTTTATCGCAGTCTCTACCAACCAGAACCAGAAAAGGCTGAGTTCCCATGGGAATAAACCCCTGACTGCCCAATGGATGCCGTTCCATTACGGTAACTCGATGAGGCAATGGTAAAGGTGATGTGCGAAACACATTAACTATTGGTCGGCCACCATGATCATCCACATCAATTTTCATCAAATCGTGAAAACGGGTGGTCAGTCCCTGATTAATGGGAATCTCTTCTGCATCGTCTAAATCAATCACCTCACCGAACGGTGCGAAATTAGATTTGTTAATCGGTATTGGTGTGAGTTCCAAATGTTTTAACCTCGGGGAAAAGCAGTGTATTTATATCTCAGGATATTTCGGCAAAAATACGAATCCGACTCAATCCGCCATCAGGAAATATATTCACCCGAATGTGGCTAACCGGGTCGTTATGAATAATTTCGTTTTCAAACTGATGGACCTCATCCGCTGCAAGTTTTACTCTGGGTAATAATTCCTGCCAGGAGTCGCTATCTTTCTCGATGGAATTTAAATCAACCAGTTCAAGATTTGCCCCTAGAATATTGCATTGATCAGGATAGTTTCCTTTGTAATGGGCAGTGTCAATTTCAATTTTTTTAACTCGCCCCGGCCTTGCCAGGGCAATCACCACCCAGTCGTTTCCAGGCTCCCGGCGACGACGAGTTTCCCAACCGTCTCCCATATTCACACCCCGCCCTGGGGTCAGCAGATATCTAATCGAACCATAGTGTTCATTATTGCAGGCCAGCGCAACACCCCCATTTAGGGATGCGGCGATGTCAATTAATTCACCCGTGGCGATTTCGTCCCAGTCAACTTTAGGCTCGGCATATACCCGCAATCTGGCGATACCACCGTCAGGGTAAATATTAACCCTGACATGGGTATAGACACCGTCATTGCTCACTGGAAATTTATACTGATTATCCCCTTCAAGGTCTAATGTCGGAATTAATTCGCTCCAGCTCACATTATCATCGGGTTGATCTCCGTCAAACACACAGACATCAATGGACGCAGCCGGCGGATAGTTGCCTGTGAAATGCGTGGTTTCAATTTCGATGCCATGAATTACTCCTGGACGAGCGAGCCGAACGATACACCAGTCATGCCCTGGCCCGCGTTTTCTGCGTGATTCCCAGCCATCCATCCACTTTCCATGATCATCGTATTTATCTTCGATAAAAACTGGCGCCTCATCTTTTAACATCCGCGCCATGGGTGCAAAGAAATCATCGCTGCATATAACCGCTTTAGCGCCCAGCTTTTCTGAGGCCAGATTTACCCATCGTGTGGAGAATTCATTCATCTAAGTTATTAGTCCGGTTTAAAATTTTTAATCCAGTGGTTGGCAATGTCAATTCTGCGGGTGATCCAGACCCAATCTTTTTCCTGTATGTAGTCGATAAATTTTTCCAGCGCAGCAGCCCGGCCAGGACGACCCACCAGCCGACAATGCAAACCAACGGACATCATCTTTGGTGACGTTTCGCCTTCCTTATAAAGGCAGTCAAATGTGTCTTTGAGATAATTATAAAACTGCTCGCCACTGTTAAATCCCTGGGCTGTAGCAAAACGCATATCATTCACATCCAGGGTATAAGGCACCATTAACAATGGTTTCTCACCGACTTCGGACCAGTAAGGCAGATCGTCGGCGTAACTGTCTGCGCTGTAAATAAATCCACCGTGGTCGGCGATTACTTTATGCGTATTGGGACTGGTACGTCCCAGATAAAAACCCTGGGGATTGCTGCCGGTAACCTGGTTATGAATTTCGATGGCTTTGTGCAAGTGCTCGATTTCCAGTTTTTTTGGCAGAAACTGATAATCAATCCAGCGATAGCCGTGGGACGCAATTTCCCAGTTGCTTTTTAACATCGCATCCACCGCAGCCTGATTTCGTTGCATCGCCATGGCAACGGCAAATACCGTTATGGCAAGTTTGCGGTCGGAAAACATTCGGTGCAGACGCCAGAAGCCCGCCCTGGAACCGTATTCATACATCGATTCCATATTCATGTGTCTCTGAGCCTCATAGGCGGTAGCGCCTACAATTTCTGAAAGGAATGCTTCACTGTGGGTGTCACCGTGGAGCACATTATTCTCGCCCCCTTCTTCATAGTTAACCACAAACTGCACCGCAATTCGGGCGTTATCCGGCCATCGTGGATTCGGTGTTTGTTCGCCGTAGCCAATCATGTCTCGTGGATAGCGCATATTTCTTTAATCGCTGTTTTGACTGCGGTTTGGTGAAAGGAACCATTGGGAAAGCAAATCCCGTTCATCCTGGGTCATGCCGGTCAAATTTCCAATGGGCATCGCCTTTGTGACAACAGTAGCCTGGTAAATTCGATCAGCATTGACTTCGATTTGTTCCATGGTATCCAGGATTAACCCGGCAGGCGGTGCTGCAAAACCAGCCTGGGTAGGTGTTTGTGAGTGACAGCTCGTGCAACGCTGGTTAATCACGGATAAAACTGACACCGTAGATTTTGTGTTCGAATCTACAGCGGGTTTCGCTGCAGGAGCGGTTAGCCACATCACCATTACCATTGCCCCAAATCCAACCGGCAACATCCACCACAGGGACTTGATCATATTGCGAATGTTGAAATAGTGACGTACAAATACGCTGATTAACGAAACCGCAATTAATACCAACCAGTTCCAGCTGTGGCCATAGGTTCCCGGAAAATGATTACTGATCATAATGAACAGCACCGGCAGGGTCAGGTAATTATTGTGGGTGGAGCGCAACAAACCCGTGGCACCTATAGATGGATCCAGTGTTGTTTGCTGTTTTAATGCATCAACCATTTTTTTCTGCGCGGGAATGATGCCGAAAAATACATTGCCTACCATTATGGTTCCGATGGCCGCGCCAACGTGGATATAGGCGCCACGGCCACTGAAAACATCGCACAGAAACCAGGCCAAAATACAGAAATATGAAAGAATCGCCAACCCTAATAAATTTGGGAAATGGCGCATCGGTGATCTACAAAATCCATCGTAGACAATCCAGCTAGCGACCACCGACACCACTGCAACCACAATTGCTTTGGCCGGAGAAATATCTCGTACGGCGGGGTCAATTAAATACAGCTGGGCATTAAGGTAGTAGACGATAATCAACAATGTCATACCACTCAACCAGGTGGTATAAGCCTCCCATTTAAACCAGTGTAAATGAGCGGGTAATTCTGACGGGCCGATTTTATATTTCTTCAGGTGATAGAACCCACCGCCATGAATGGCCCAGAGATTTCCGGCGATACCCTCATCATGGGGCGGATTTCGATTGAGGTTGTTTTCCAGCCAGTTAAAATAAAATGATGCGCCGATCCAGGCGACACCAACAATAAAATGAATCCAGCGAATCAGCAGATTCATCCATTCATAAATATGACCTTCAATCATTTTTATGACAGAGATTTAGTCCAGGCCACAAATACGCATGACCATGGAAGTCAACGATTTCGCCTGGTTATCGAAATCAGATTTAACCAGCCTGGGCTTTTGATACACCGATTTAATCTGTAATTCAGCCTGGGCAAAATGCTGGGTGCTGGACCAAATCATAAAAATCAGGTGGTAAGGATCAATTTTGTTAATTTTGCCAGAATTAACCCAGTGGGCAATGACATCCGCGCGCTGCCGCGTCCATTCACTCATCTGGTTATTTAGCGCTTTACTCAAATGCGGGCCACCATGCAACATTTCGCTGGCAAATATCCGTGTAGCCGCGGGGTAAAGCCAGGTAAATTCGACTTTTTTCTGCACAAATTCCGACAATACTGTTTTTGGATCATCTTCAACATTGAGTGTTTCGAAGGCCTGGTTCCAAAGCGATACCACATCCTCCAGCACAGCATTGTATAAAATCAGCTTGCTTTGGAAATAATAGTGCACATTGGCTTTGGCAATGCCGGTTTTGTCAGCAATGCGCTGCATCCGCGCACCTCCATACCCGAATTGATCAAACTCACTTTCCGCAGCTTTTAATATGGCCCGCTTTTTCTCATTTCCGAGTTCAGTTGTCCCTGCAATGTGTAGCGGTGCGTTACCCATACTAATCGACTATGGTAAATCCGTTAGCAGATCTCGAGATAAAGCCCCTCAATATGAGGGGCATGTTAAATCAGATTGCTGCGGATTATTCGCCTTGAACACCTTCAACATACCAGTCCATACCTGCGAGAGCGCCATCATCCATTGTTTCGCCTTCAGCGATCATGACTTCACCTGCCTGGTTTTTAATTGGACCGGTAAACGGATGCAGGGTGCCATCGATAATGCCTTGCTTTACTGCATCTGCTGCGGCTCGTACATCTTCGGGTACTGCATCACCATAAGGCGCGATACCAACCATGCCTTCTTTAAGACCATGCCAGGTATCTGTAGATGCCCAGGTACCGTCCATAACCGCTTTTACTCGAGAGACATAGTATGGATTCCAGTCATCTATTATTGCGGTTAATTGCGCAGTGGGTGCAAACCCACTCATATCTGATGCCTGGCCAAATCCATGTACGCCGCGCTGCTCAGCAACCTGGAGCGGTGCTGGGGAATCCGTATGCTGGGTAATAATATCAGCGCCCTGATCGATCAATGCTTTAGCCGCATCTCCTTCCTTGCCCGGGTCATACCATGAATTTACCCAAACGACTTTGATTGTGGCATCCGGATTTACTTTTTGCATGGCCAGTAGAAATGCGTTGATGCCGCGAACCACTTCGGGAATTGGAAACGATGCAATGTATCCCACTACGCCGGATTTGCTCATATGACCTGCAATGGTTCCCAGAATGGCGCGGCCTTCATAGAATCGCGCAGAATAGGTGCTTAAATTATCCGACCGCTTGTAGCCCGTAGCGTGTTCAAATTTTACATCTGGAAATTGCTCTGCGATTTTCAACGTGGGTTCCATATAGCCAAATGAGGTGGTAAAAATCACATTGTGACCGCTGGTTGCCAATTTTCTGATTACCCGCTCAGCATCAGCGCCTTCAGGCACACTTTCCACGAAAGTCGCTTTAACACCCAGTTCACTTTCTACCGCCTGGCGGCCGATGTCGTGACGATAGGTCCAGCCGTGGTCACCCACAGGCCCAACATAAACAAATCCAACTTTGGTGTCCTGAGCGTTGACCAGAGTAGTTGAAAAAAATAGTACAGCCGCTGCGATCGCAACAGTGTATTTTCGGATTAAAACCAAATAACGTTTCATAATTGTTTGCTCCTTAAGGGTTAAGTTTTGTAAAAAATTTTTATCTAGATTTCATGATTTAAAAATCAGGATGTTGGATGAAATGGTTTGCCGATACATGCCGGTGCATTCAGTTTAATTTTATTGTGATCCCGGGAAATCAACACCAGCACAATAATGGTTGCGATATAAGGCAGCATTGACATCACCTGGGCCGGTACACCGATGCCCATGGCCTGAGCGTGTAATTGCACAATAGTCAAACCGCCAAACAGATAGGCACCGGTTAAAACCCGCCATGGCCGCCAGGTTGCAAACACCACCAATGCCAGCGCAATCCAGCCCCGGCCCGCGCTCATATTCTCGATCCACAGCGGCGTATAGGCAAGTGATAAATAAGCCCCACCCAGGCCGGCCATTGCACCGCCAAATAAAATTGCCATGTAGCGTATTCTTATAACCGAGTAACCAATGGCATGGGCAGCATCGTGGGAATCTCCAACTGCCCGTAATATCAATCCCCCTCGGGTGCTTTTAAGAAACCAGGCCACAACAAAGACCAGCACAAATGAGCCGTAAACCATTATATCGTGATTAAATAACAATGACCCAATAACGGGAATGGAAGAGAGCAATGGAATAGATAATTTCGGCAAGCCATCATAGGCGATACCAACTAGGTCCTGACCAATCAGTGCGCTGACGCCAACTCCAAAAATAGTCAGGGCCAAACCCGTTGCAACCTGGGTTGCCTGGAAGCCCAGCACCAGCAGGGCAAATATTAAAGCCAATCCCGCGCCAGCCAACATGCCAACGATAATCGCCAGGGTTGCACTGCCAGTGAAATGGACCGTAGCAAAGCCGCACACCGCACCAACCAGAATCATGCCTTCAACACCCAGGTTTAACACCCCGGATTTTTCGGTAATCATCTCACCGATGGCGGCATACACCAGTGGTGTTGCTGCGGTCATAATAGTGAGAATGGCGGCGACTAATACCGCATAATAATCCATTTTCAGGCCATAGAATTAAAAGGTGAGTTAAATTTTATCCGGTAGGCGATCAACACATCGCAAGCCAGCAGGAAAAACAACAACATACCCTGGAACACACCAGTGACTGCAAGGGGCAGGTTCATGGTTATCTGTGCAGATTCACCACCTAGATAGGACAACGCAATGACCAGGCCAGCAAAAAACACGCCCACCGGATGGAGTCGTCCAACGAAGGCCACGATAATTGCAGTAAAGCCATAACCCGGTGAGATCACCGGCAATAGCTGTCCAATGGGGCCCGCCACCTCGAACAACCCGGCCATCCCCGCCATCCCGCCGCCCAACAACAAACTGAACCAGATCATTCGATTGACGCTGAATCCGGCGTGTCTCCCAGCCTGGGGTGCCTGACCGATGACCTTGACCTGAAATCCAATAATTGTTTTGCCCATGAGAACCCAGACTGCAATTACCGCAGCAACCGTGATCAGCCATCCAAGGTGCAATCGGGTTCCCGCCCAGATTAAGGGTAACTGCGCCGAATCACTAAATGATCGTGATACTGGAAAATTAAACCCATCGGGGTCACGCCAGGGTCCGTGGATTAACAAGCTGAGCAATAAGGTAGCAACATAGGTCAGCATTAAACTGGTCAGGATTTCATTGGCATTAAATCGTGTTTTCAAAAATGCCGGAATGGCAGCCCAGGCCATACCGCCAAGAATTCCTGCAATTATCATTAGTGGCAATACAAAAATAGAATCCACCTGATAAAACCATAACGCCACCCCGCCTCCACAAATAGCACCCAGGGTCAGCTGCCCTTCTGCACCAATGTTCCACACGCCCGCACGGAAACCGACAGATAGCGCAACACCCATCAAAATCAGTGGCGTTGCTTTAACACCCAGTTCTGCCCATCCGTACTTGTAAGTAATGGGTTCAACAAAGAATGCATACAGTGCTTCTGCGGGATTAACCCCCATGATTTCAAACAACACAATCCCAGAAAGCAGGGTTAGGACCAAAGCAATTAAAGGCGATATATAAATCATGGCCCTGGAGTGCTCGGGTCTTTTTATAAGGGATAAAATCAATTCATTTTCACCTTAATTTATTCTGGCTTCGTTTGTATCAACACCTGCCATCATCAAACCAATTTGCTCAATGGTAATTTCTGAGGTTGGCGTGGTTGGCGACAAGGATCCTGCGCAAATCGCCGCAATTCGATCAGTAATACTCATCAGCTCATCCAGGTCCTGGGAAATTACCAGAATGGCAGAGCCATTATCGGCAAGATCCCGTAATGCGTTGTGAATAGTCTGGGCGGCACCGGCATCCACGCCCCAGGTGGGTTGGGAAACCACAAGTACCGTGGGCAGCTGGTTAATCTCTCGACCAACAATAAATTTCTGCAGATTTCCACCAGACAGACTACCCGCATGAGCGGAAATGCCATTGGATTTGACATCAAAATCTGTGACCACGTTGTCACAAAATAGTCGAATTTGGCTTTGACCAATAAATCCAAACTTGAGCATTTTCAACCGCTGAAAAGCGGTTAGCAGGCCATTGTCTATCAGGCTCATTTCAGGAACGGCACCATGACCCAGCCTTTCTTCGGGAATAGATGCCATACCCAATCCACGCCGCGCGTTGGGTCCGAAGTTTGCACAGGGTTGAGCATCAATTTTTATTGAATTCGGTGCAGCAGCAATATCCTCGCCATTCAAGGCTTTTAACAGTTCATCCTGGCCATTACCGGCTACACCCGCAATGCCAACAATCTCACCACTACGCACCTGGAGGTTAATATCCTTGAGCGCAATACTAAATTGATCCCGTGCAGGTTGGGTCAGATTTTGTACATCCAGGCGTATGTCACCGACCTTGCGATTTGCACCTTCTGGCACAGCCTGAAGTTCTTCTCCCATCATTTTTGCTGCCAGGCTATTGGGTGTTTCTTTTGCAACTTCCACACAATCAACCACTCTGCCCCCACGTAGTATGGTCGCCCGTTCACACAATGCCTTGATTTCATCCAGCTTGTGGCTGATATATAAAATCGCCACGCCTTCATCGGACAATCGGTCCAGTGTCTCGAATAATTTTTTTACTTCCTGGGGCGTCAAAACGGAAGTTGGCTCATCCATGATTAACAATTTCGGGTCCTGTAACAAGCAACGAATAATTTCTATTCTCTGGCGTTCCCCTACGGACAACGTATAAACATGTCGGTCCGGGTCCAAAGGCAATCCATAACGATTGGAAATATCTATAATCTGACTTTGCAGTGCAGACGTATCGACATCATGCTCCATCCCTAAGGCAATGTTTTCTAGTACCGACATCGAATCGAATAATGAGAAATGTTGAAACACCATGGCGATGCCGAGTCGTCTAGCGGCGGCAGGATTATTAATATCAATGGATTCTCCCATCCACATAATCTGGCCACTGTCCTGTTTCAGAACACCATAAATCATTTTCACCAGGGTTGATTTTCCCGCGCCATTCTCCCCGAGCAGGGCATGAATCTCTCCGGCATCAAGGGAAATGTCTACATTGTCATTTGCTTTAACTCCGGGGAACGATTTTGTCATTCCCTGTAGCTGAAGTAGTGCGGTCATGGTGGCTGATTTTTTTTGATTAAAAGTAGAACTGCTAAATTGTTGTTTCCAGTCTTTATTTTATGTGGTCATAAACCTTAAAGCACCCACAGAAATCTGCGCTGCTTATCGAATCCGTCAGCCTGACCAAACAGTCAGGATTTGACACATTTTAGGCTATAATCCAAACCAATTACAAACATTTTTCCCGCTCCGCGAACTCAGCAGATCTCATCGCATTTAAAACAATAACTTGCATTGCATAACTGAGGAACCTCTGAACAAGTCATGACCGATCAAATTGAGTCCAAACCCAAATTATCACGTGGCAATATCTACGTTAAAAAATCTCGCCCAAGTGATTATATGGGCCCTGCTATTGCACCAATTTTTTGCCTTGATCTTGATCATTTTGACTCTCAACTTGATTCGCCCAGACTTGTTCAGAGGTTCCATGAAATCAACTATAGCGATTAATTCATGCGAACCTGGATTAAATCTCCTTTAGCTATTTTTAACGATGATCAGTTTGATGCTGCCAATGGCATTGTAATTGACAGTCAAATCATTGATGAACATATCCCGGCAGGGGCCAGGCCGGCATTACCAGTAGACCAGGTATTCGATGCATCTGAACACGTCGTACTTCCCGGATTAATCAATACCCATCACCATTATTATCAGAACCTGACCAGGGCGACAGCCGCCGGGTTAAACAAAAAATTGTTCCCCTGGCTCGAGAGTCTCTATCCGATCTGGGCCGGTTTAACCGAAGAAATGGTTAACCTGTCAACCCAATTGGCTTGCGCGGAAATGATGTTATCTGGTTGCACCACCAGCGTCGACCATCATTATTTATTTACCGAAAATTCGGAAAACGCTATAGATGCCGAGGTAGAAGCCGTTAAACGATCCGGAATTCGGGCTGTGGTTACCCGGGGCTCCATGAGTCTGGGGCAAAGCCATGGTGAATTGCCCCCTGACCAGACAGTTCAGGATGAAGATATTATTCTCAATGACTGTGAACGGGTAATTGGAAGGTTTCACGATCCTAAAGTCGGCAGTATGTTGCAAATTGCCCTGGCTCCCTGTTCACCGTTTAGTGTATCCAAAGAGCTGATGATTAACACCGCAGAGATGGCACGCAAGCATAAGGTTAGGCTGCATACTCACCTGGCAGAGACCGAGGACGAAACCAACTATTGTTTGGAAAAATTTAATTGTCGTCCTTTGGCGTATCTTGAAGAAGTAAACTGGCTGGCGGACGATGTCTGGCTGGCCCACGGAATTTTCTTCAATGATGATGAAATATCAAAACTTGGCAATTCCAGTGTCGGCATCAGTCACTGCCCTAGTTCGAACATGGTTTTAGCGTCAGGAACCTGCCCGGTAGTGGATTTGCAGAACAGTGGATGCGCCGTGGGAATTGGCATAGACGGCTCCGCCTCCAATGATTGCTCAAATATGATCCAGGAAGTTCGACAAGCCTTTCTGCTTCAGAGATTAAAGTACGGCGCAGAACAAATTAGCCATAATCGTGTTTTGAACATGGCCACATCCGGCTCAGCCAAATGCCTTGGGCGACATGACATCGGCACTCTTGCAATCGGTAGTCAAGCTGATCTCGCACTATTTCGTTTAGACGAGCCACGTTTTTCTGGATTTGGAGATCCTCTCGCGGCATTAGTAATTTGTGGCGCAGTGTCAGTAGATCAATTGATGATCGCCGGTCAATGGAAAGTCAAAGATAAAATTCTTGTTGGAACGGATTTGCCATCCCTTATGGCCAGGCACCACCAATTCGCCCGAAATTTACAAAATTTCGGATAACATCTGGCAGAGTGAAATTTTGAGATTTAAAATATTAATACGCTACAATATTCACTAAATCACTTATTCGTTACATCACTTATTCGTTAGATCACTAGGGTCAACAAATACCCAACACTTAGTGCTACAACAATAACACCTACAACCTGAGTGCTCATACGGTAACCTCCGATATTTACCATTTACACAATAAGTCGAAAGCGGCTAATTATTTTTATGCCCAGGACATATTGTGTTGTTAAAGCCCCGCATGCATGATAGTAAACTTGTGGCACAAAATTATCCAGAATATGTCATTAGAATTATTGATAATATTCTCGGAAAAATACGCCAAATCTAGCCCAGCCAAGAATAAATCACCTTGAAACCCCGAGAAATAGCCATAGCTCTATTGTTTGTATTCCTGTGGAGTACTGGCTTTATTAGTTCCAAATACGGGCTATCCAGCGCCGAGCCATTTACCTTACTTGCCATTCGAATGGCTATGGCAACAGTGATTCTGTTTGCCATGTTGCCATTTTTCAAATTTAAATGGCCCGAAAAATTTTGGGACTACATCCACATTTCTGTGGTTGCGGTATTGCTGCATTGTGTTTATCTCGGCGCAATTTTTGCCGCCATTGATCAACAACTCCCTGCGTCAACGGCATCAATTATTGTTGGCCTGCAACCATTGGTCACCGTCCTGCTAGCCATGCGTTGGCTGGATGAATCTCTGACGACCCTAAAATTGCTTGGCCTTATCCTGGGGTTTGTGGGGATTGTTTTTGTCATTGGCCAACAGGGGCTCAATACCGGCGGCTTTAATATTCCGGGCATTGCCCTGAGCATAACGGCATTACTTGGAATCTCTATTGGCACGGTTTATCAAAAGAAATTTTGCGGCAGTTACGACCTGCTACCCAGCGTCTGTATTCAATTTGTGGTCAACGCCATTGTCATGATCGCAATGGCATTTGCTCTGGAGACCCGAGTCGTTACCTGGGGCAATACATTTATACTTGCCCTGGCTTGGTTGGTTGTTGTGCTTTCAATAGGTACAACGCTATTATTGTTATGGTTGATTCGCCAGGGCGAGGCCGGCAGTATTGCCAGTTTATTTTATTTGGTGCCGCCTTTTGTTATCGTCCAGGCATGGATATTATTCGACGAAACTTTTACCCTGCTGGCACTGATTGGTATTTTGGCCTGCATAATCGGCGTTGCTATGGTAGTCAGGCAGCAAAAGCCAGCTTAAAATTAACCCATCCGCAAATTTAACCCATCAATAAGCATACCGGAATAATTTAATATTTTAATCAAACCATGACCAACAGCAACAAAACAGATAAAAATCCTTCCGATCCAGCACCATCCAAAAAAGCAGAGGACGCCAGTGCATTTTTGGCAGAAGCCTATGACCTAAAAGATAAGGACAGTATGAAGAAATTTTATGCCCGGTGGGCGGATGATTATGACAATCAAATAGAAAACCTCGACTATTTGTCACCCCAATTAATTGGTCAGGCCATGCAAAAATATTTGACTGATAAAAATGCAAAAATTCTCGATGTTGGATGCGGTACTGGATTGACCGCTAATGAAATGTTCAAGGCAGGTTACACTAACTTGTACGGCATCGATTTGTCCGAAGACATGGTACAGGTGGCGCAAAACCGTGGCATTTATAACGGTGTGAAAGCTGGCGATATTACCCTAGCCCTGGAATACGAAGATAATGAATTTGATGGGGTGATTTCATCTGGAACCTTTACCCATGGTCATGTCGGTTCAGAACCCCTTTATGAGATCTTTCGGATTATTCAACCCAATGGTGTTTTAGCCTGTACTGTGCATCAGGACTTGTGGCAAAGCCGAGAATTTGATCGGGTATTCCAAGACCTGGAAAAGCAAAATCAAATTCGCTGTTTGTCCCTGGAATTTGACCGATACTTTGAAAACGAAGAACCCACCGGCTGGTTTTGCGTCTATCAGAAAATTTAATTGAAATGAGCTGAAAACCAGTGAAAACGAATATTTCTCAACCATCTGCTTAAATGAAAACCTCCATCCCAGGGTACTGACTTTTCAAGCTTAAGATAAATCGTTGTTTTACCAGTGATCACGGTGCTAAAATGTTGACCAAATAGTCAGCTTTTTAAACTCTGCATTGATGATTGAATTTTTGTTAAACACCGAAGTAGTTCAGGTCGAAGATGATCGAGCTGACCTGACTATTCTGGATTATCTTCGTGATCACCAACACCTGTGCGGCACAAAAGAAGGTTGCGCATCCGGTGACTGTGGTGCCTGCACTGTGGTTATTGTCGACGATGACAACGAAAAACTGCGATATCAAAATTGTAATAGCTGTATCACCTTTCTCGGCGCATTGCACGGCAAACAGTTGATTACCGTAGAACATTTAAAAAATCAAAACCAACTTCATCCTGTGCAAACAGCAATGGTCGACCACCATGGATCCCAGTGTGGTTTTTGTACGCCGGGATTTATCATGTCACTATTTACGCTATACAAAAACACCCCGCCAAAATCTTCCATTGCGCAGCGAAAGCATAATATTGAAGAATATCTGGGTGGGAATCTGTGCCGCTGTACTGGATACAAGCCAATAATTAATGCGGCCATGGACTCTACGGCAAACCCTGGTAAAGATAAATTTAGCGCTAATGAATCGAAATTCCGGCAAATACTGGCTAAATTAAATAAATCTACAAAACCAAATAGTCGAGACTTTTCCAATCCAAAAACAGTTAAAGCTCTTTGCGAATTAATTGCAAACCACCCCAGGGCACGACTACTCGGTGGCGGAACTGATCTGGCGCTGGAAGTGACTCAACAGTTAAAACCCATTGATCAGATAATTTATCTGGGAAATATTGCCGAACTGAAAAAAATTCAGACCAGAAAAACACATTTTGAAATAGGTGCCGGTGTATCTTTGACCGACTTTTCTGACGTAATCGCAAAAGACTATGCCGAGTTGAATGATCTGTTGTTGCGGTTTGGCTCGAGGCAGGTGCGAAACCTGGGTACCGTAGTTGGCAATGTTGCAAATGCATCACCCATTGGTGACCTGCCGCCGGTATTTTTGGCACTGGATGCAGAACTGGAATTACAAAGCAGTAAGGGTAAACGAAAGCAAAAGATTGAAAGTTTTTTTGTTGGTTATCGAAAAACCACATTAAGACGGGGTGAGTTCATTCGTTCTGTTTCCATTCCCAGGGCAAAAGATTCTTATAAACTGAAAATTTATAAGATCAGCAAACGACTAGACGATGATATCTCAGCTGTGTGCGCTGTGTTTTATTTGCAAATGGACGGCAACATTGTAAAATCGATTCGAATTGCAATGGGTGGAATGGCGGCAATTCCCAAACGAGCTTTATCCTGTGAAAAGGCACTGTTGGGTAATCCCCTCAGCGTCGAAGTGATAGCAGCAGCCCAGCAGGCCCTTACCGAGGATTTCCAGCCCATCGATGATGTGCGGGCCACGGCCTATTATCGTATGCAGGTTTGTCAAAACTTGTTGGTTCGGTTGCGCTATGAATTAACCCATCCAGACATTCCAGTTTCGGTGGCCACCCATGGATAAGATGGATGGCCATCACAAGCACGTTGGCAAATCTCTGGCTCATGACAGCGCACACAAGCACGTCAGTGGTGAAGCGGTTTATGTGGATGATCAACCGCCTTTACAGGTTCAGTACTATGCCTGTGTGGGGGGAAGTAAAATCGCTCATGGCAAAATTAAAAAGCTGGACCTGGAAAAAGTAAAATCGTCACCCGGCGTGGTGGATGTGATTACCTCAAGCGATATTCCCGGCGCCATCGATATTGGCCCGGTATTTCCCGGTGACCCATTGTTGGTCAATGACAAAATTGAGTATTTTGGTCAACCGCTTTTTGCAGTGGCCGCGACCAGCCATTCCCAGGCAAGAAAAGCAGTGACCCTGGCTGAAATTGAGTATCAGGAGTTCGAACCCGTATTGGATTTAAAAGCGGCCATGGATGATGAATTTTATGTGCGGCCCCCTCATTCCATGTCCAGAGGTGATGCTGATGACGCATTAAATAACTCGCCCAATGTCGTTCGCTCGCAATTGATTGTGGGCGGTCAGGAACAATTTTATCTCGAAGGCCAGGCCTCTATTGTGATTCCTGGGGAGGATGGTGGAATGACGGTTTACACCTCGACCCAGAACCCCACAGAATCCCAGAAACTGGTCGCAGAGGTTCTGGATATTCCCATGAATAAGGTCGATGTGGTGGCGCGGCGAATGGGTGGTGGTTTTGGTGGAAAAGAAACCCACGCCGCACCCTGGTCCTGTATAGCAGCGGTTTTCGCTGCCAGGCTGGGTGAGGCGGTAACTTGTAAATTGTCCCGCCAGGACGACATGGTTATGACCGGGAAGCGACACAATTTTATTAATAGCTATCAGGTTGGCTTTACCGATGAAGGAAAAATACTGGCCATTAAATACTTGCTCGCAGGACAATGCGGATTTTCCCCTGACCTCTCTGATGCCATTGTGGATCGCGCCATGTTCCACTGTGACAACGCTTATTATCTTCCTCACGCCCATATAACCGGACTGCGCTGTAAAACCCATACCGTTTCCAACACTGCCTTTCGAGGATTCGGTGGTCCTCAGGGGATGATTGCGATGGAAGCGGTAATCGACGAAATTGCATTCTGTTTAAAAAAAGATCCGCTGGAGATTCGGAAACTCAATTTTTACAATACCGTCGACAAAAACATCACGCCATACCACCAGAAAATTGAGGCGTTCAATATCCCTGAGATCATCGAACAACTGGAATCAGAGTCACAGTACTGGAAACGTAGAAAAGAAATTCAGACATTTAACCAAAAAAGCCCTGTCTTAAAAAAAGGGCTGGCGCTCACGCCGGTTAAATTTGGAATATCATTTACGGTTTCACATTTGAATCAGGCCGGAGCGTTGATCCACATTTATACCGATGGCAGTATTCATTTAAATCATGGTGGCACAGAAATGGGCCAGGGTCTGATGATAAAAATTGTGCAAATTGTTGCCGAAGAATTCCAGGTCAATCCGAATAGGATAATTGTGTCGGCCACGCGCACGGATAAAGTACCAAACACCTCCCCCACCGCAGCGTCATCGGGGACGGATATTAATGGTATGGCAGCGTTAAATGCAGCCCAAACAATTAAAGCCCGGCTGATTGAATTTCTTACAGAAAAATACCAAGTCCAGGAAACCGAAATTGAATTTGTAAATGATCGCGTTCGTGTAAAAAATAAATTTTTTCCTTTCGAACAAATTACAAAAGAAGCCTGGCTCGGTCGAGTTTCACTATCCGCCACTGGATTTTACAAGACACCAAAAATTTACTACGACAGGGAAAAGGCCTTGGGCCATCCATTTTATTACTTTGCTAATGGGGCTGCGGTTTCAGAAGTCTTGATTGATACCTTAACGGGCGAATTCAAATTACTACGCGCTGATATCATTCATGACGTTGGCCGTTCAATAAATCCGGCAGTGGACCTCGGACAGGTTGAAGGCGGCTTTATTCAGGGCGTGGGCTGGCTTACTTCCGAAGAATTGAAATGGAATGATTCTGGAAAACTACTTAGCGATGGGCCCGCAACCTATAAAATTCCTGCTATTGGTGATACACCAGATGTATTTAATGTAAAGTTGTTTGAAAATAATCCCAACGAAGAACCGACAATTTTCAGATCCAAAGCTGTCGGTGAGCCGCCCCTGATGCTGGCAATTTCCACCTGGTGCGCTATCCGTGATGCTATCGCCGCGGTTAAAGATCATCAATTTTTCCCCCAACTCCATGCTCCCGCCACCCCGGAAGAGATTTTGAGAGTGGTAACCCAGTTAAAAATTAATCCATCATGAACTGGATTCAGGCGATATCAGAACTTTCCCGGCGAGACAAAATTTTTGTTGTTGTTACCGTATTATCCGTGGAGGGTTCAGCCCCGCGGAACGCTGCGACCAAAATGGTGGTTGATGAGCAACAAATTTATGACACCATTGGCGGTGGTAATCTGGAATTTCGCGCGATCGACAAAGCACGAACCATGCTGGCGACCAGCCCGGGAAGCAGAACCAACAAAATTCTTCGAGAAACATTCACCCTGGGAAAAGATTTAGTGCAGTGTTGTGGCGGCAAGGTTGAATTATTGTTTGAACGCATTGAAGCAAAAAATTTTAATATCGTGATTTTTGGTGCCGGCCACGTGGGTAAAGCTTTAATTTCCATACTCGCTGAGCTTCCCTGTCAAATAAAGTGGATTGATTCGCGGCCGGAATACCTGGAAATTGAAGCGAATAAAACACTTAACGCAAATATTGAGGTTGTGATCATGGACACCCCTGAAAGCGCGGTGGAAGACTGCCCGACCGATGCCTACTTTCTGGTGATGACCCATAGCCACGAAATGGACATGCAATTGGTGGAGGCTATTTTGTCTCGAAATGATTTTCAGTATTGTGGGCTGATTGGATCAAAATCAAAAGCTGCCAAGTTTAAAAACCGGCTTTCGCGAAAACAATTTAGCGATTATGAAATCAAACGACTGACCTGTCCCATTGGACTTGAACAGATTCCAGGAAAACGACCTATGGAAGTGGCGGTTTCAGTAGCCGGACAGTTGATCAGGTTACACGATTTAAACTCGGACAATACTCAGGTTGCCAGAGATCAACGAAAGATGAAGGTTGTCGAATTATCGAAGAAATAGAACTGATTACTTTCATCTGATCTACTTTCCGATTGATTCGCAGCTAGGGGAATAACCTTCAACCACTGCGGCCAGAGATGCCTTAATTCCCTCAACATCCCCTAGTCGGGATTCTGATTCCAGCTTACGTAGCCTGGGCTCAATTTCATCCCACGACAAAAATTTTTCACTTGCCATCATAATTCGGTCATGCTGGGTAGTAGATACATTGTCACCAATTAAAAGCTCTTCATGTAATTTCTCACCCGCCCGCAATCCGGAAAATTCGATTTCTATGTCACCATCGAGATTATCAGCATTTTTAATATTTAATCCGCTCAATTTAATCATTTTTTCTGCCAGGTCATAGATTCTTACTGACTCTCCCATATCCAGAACAAAAACCTCACCGCCCTCACCCATTGCACCGGCCTGAATAACCAGTTGTGACGCTTCGGGAATGGTCATGAAATAACGAGTCACCTCAGGATCAGTAACCGTTACCGGACCGCTGTGGTTTATTTGCTCCCGAAACAGGGGAATCACAGAGCCCGATGAATCGATTACATTACCAAAGCGGACAATAATGAAACTGGTCTGATCTCTAATTTCATGGTCATTTATCGACTGAAGCATTAACTCAGAAAATCGTTTTGTTGCGCCCATAATATTGGTTGGACGAACAGCTTTGTCCGTGGAGATCATAACGAAACACGAAACTCTAGCCCTAATCGCAGCCATTGCAGCGGCGTATGTGCCAACAATATTATTAATCACACCCATCTCGGGATTCGCCTCAACCAGGGGTACGTGTTTGTAGGCTGCAGCGTGAAAGATTGTGTCTACCTTGTGTTTTGTACATTGATCCGAAATATAGTCGGCGTCGTGGACGGAACCCAGTATTGAAACGTATTCAATTTCACGTGGTCGCAATTCTCGATCGATGCTGTATAAATTAAATTCGCTTTGCTCATACAATACCAGTTTCTTCGGCTCGAGCATGGCGATTTGCCTGCACAACTCTGATCCAATGGAACCGCCAGCGCCGGTAACCATAACCACCCTGTTATCGATAATTTTACGCAGCAAGGTTTCATTAGGCGCCACAGATTCCCTGCCAAGCAAGTCAGCAATATCGAGCTCACGAATATCCTGCACCTTGACTTTACCCGAAGCGATGGCGGCAATATCGGGCAACGTCCGTACCTGAACCGGCAGAGGTTCGAGCATGGTCAGAATTTCCGTGCGGCGTCCCCTGGAGGCTGAAGGCATAGCCAGAAGAATTTCCGTTACACCGAGTTTTGCAATCAAACCATCAAGGCTGTGGGATGGATAAACTCGGAGGCCCTTGATAATCTGATTGTGTAATAGCTTCGAGTCATCAATAAATCCCACAACCTCAGTTTCGAGATGAGAAGAAAGTCCGGAAACCAATTGTATGCCTGCCTCCCCTGCGCCATAGACAAAGACTTTTTTTCGATTAGCGCTACCGTTGGTCCCCTGCATCGAGGTCAGGTATACGTTAATTATCCATTGGGAAAAGAACCTGGAGCCACCAACCAGTATTAAACATACAACCCAATTAATTAATATGACCGATCGGGGCACACCAGGCACACCGGAAAACATCACAACCAATGCCCAAATCATGCAATAGATGGTCACTGCACGCAGTACAGCCCAGATTACATCCGCAGTGAGGTATCGAATAACCGCTCGATACAAACCATTGCGCATGAATATTGGAAAGGCAATAATCGGTGCGGTCAGACCGAGATAGTAAATCCGATGGTCAGGCAGCTCAAACGTGTCCAGACGCAGAAAAAAAGACAGCCACAGGGACGCCAAAATCAGGACTACATCCAGGACTGCTATTATTGCAGCTTTAGTCTGGCGTGATGCATTGAGTATTGGCGGAAAAATACGATAGATTGGCATACCTGATACGGATAAATGCTATAGGTGTCCTGGGGGTCCTTGGGACACGTTTACGTGGAACTCGGTTTTGTGAAAGTTAATTATGAGAAGACTATTGGGGTTGATTGTTTTTCGGGCGCTATTATAAACGCCTAACCCAGGTCTACTGTATTAACTTTCTTTTAGAATACTGCTGACTTCCCATTATCCAGGTTTCCCCAATCGCGCGGTCATCTCCAAGCATCTGCATCACAAATAATTTTTCCAGTAGATTTTCACACCCATCTACCCTGTATTTAATCAGCGGTGTGGCAGCGTAATCAAGCACGACAAAATCCGCTTCTTTGCCAGTCTCGAAATTACCGATTTTGTTATCCAGATCCAGCGCCCTTGCACCACCCAGAGTCGCCAGATACAGCGCCCTCATGGGTGCCAGATTCGCATCCTGAAGTTGTTGTACCTTATAAGCTTCGTTAATTGTTCTGAGCAGTGAAAAACTGTCACCGCCGCCAACATCGGTTCCCAAACCAACCCGAACGCCACAATGGTCGGCTTTATTAAGATCAAACAGCCCGCTGCCAATAAACAGATTTGAGGTCGGGCAAAATGCCAAGCTTGATTCAGTTTCCGCCAATCTATCCCATTCTCGTGCTGATAGATGAATTCCATGAGCAAAGACAGACCGCCTGCCGAGAAGCCCATGGTGATCGTAAACATCCAGATAATCTATTCGATCAGGGAACAATTCACCAACCCACTGACACTCCTGTTTGTTTTCAGACAAATGCGTATGTAAATGCACATCAGGATATTTCCCGAGCAACTCCCCTGCCCGCTGCAATTGCTCAGAACTGGATGTCGGTGCAAACCGTGGGGTTATGGCATAACCGAGTCGACTCTTGTTATGCCATCGTTTTATTAGTGCTTCACTTTCAGAATATCCCGATTCCGGGTCGTCACATAAGTCCGCTGGGGCATTTCGATCCATCAAAACCTTGCCACAAATCATTCTCAGATTTCGCCGGTCAGCCGCTTTAAAAAACTGCTCAACGGACTGGGGATGCACCGTACCAAAAACGAGGGCTGTGGTGGTGCCATTTCGCATCAACTCATCGAGGAAAAACTCAGCGATGGCAAATGCCGTATCCGCATCTTTGAATTTTAATTCCGCAGGATATGTGTATCGCTCCAGCCAGTCGATCAATTGGGTGCCATAGGCGGCGACAATCTCACACTGGGGATAATGAATATGGGTATCAACCATACCCGGTATGATTAAACCATTAGCGTGCTGCTTTATCTCAGCAGTTTTTTCTAGATCCGCAATTAAATTTTTGGCATTACCACATTTTGAAACGTATCCATCTTCGACAACCAGCAACCCGTCCTCAAAATATTGCCAACTATGGTCGCCCTGGACATCCTGATTTTTTGGATCGTCGAGGCAATGCAGAATTTCTCCTCGATGGGCGGATAAGGTCATGGATTATTTTCGAAATGATTTGATAAACCTTGGCAAGTATAGCCAATCGGTACATCTGAAAACAGAACATTGTTGACCATTTGGTCAATTCAGATAACAATATCAACCAATATGAGTCTCGACGCATTAAACAATCTCTCAACCAGCGAAGCTGAAATTGCATTCACACAGTGCTGCAGCGCCAATCGCTGGGTTGAACAAATGGTTGCGGCCATGCCATTTAATTCCATTGACACTGTGCAGCTGGCAGCCATACGAATATGGGAAACCATGAATGAGACGGATTTTCTTGAAGCATTTGATGGCCATCCAAAAATTGGCGACCCCGACTCGCTAAAGAAAAAATATCAAACCACTCATTCCCTGGCAACCAGCGAGCAATCTTCGGTAGAACATGCCAGCGATGACGTATTAGGTGAACTTGCCCGGTATAATCGAGATTATGAAAATAAGTTTGGGTTCATCTTTATAGTTTGTGCAACTGGAAAATCGGCACCACAAATGCTGGAGTTCATACATTCCCGAATTCAAAATGACCGCGAGCAGGAAATTTTAATCGCCGCAGCTGAACAGGCAAAAATTACCGCCATCAGGATTGATAAACTTTTCGACAATTAAAGACGGCATTCATTGGAAAACATGAGAACAGAAAATTGAGCCAAATTACAACCCATATACTGGATACATCACTGGGATCGCCCGCTATCGGTGTTGGTGTGGAATTGCATCAACAAATCAAAAACCAGTGGCAAAAAATTGGCAGCGGCAAAACTGATGCGGATGGTCGCGTACCTGACCTGATATCAGACAATGAAGTATTACCTGGTGGAATTTACAAGTTGCACTTTAACACTGGGGAATATTCTGATCGAACTCAGACAACCGTATTCTATCCCTTTGTCGAGATTACATTTCAGATTGCAGACGATGGACAGCATTATCATATTCCGTTACTGTTAAATCCATTTGGCTATTCCACCTACCGGGGCAGTTGAACCCACAAAAAATTGAACCAATCGCATGTGTTACAACTTGGTACAAATCGTTACGTCACTGAAAGGATTGGAATAATCTCAATTTGTATTATCGTCTCTCCACTTTAACTCTTAATCTTCGGAGAAACTTAATGCGAACTCATTCCAAAGTTTTATTTGTAGGGTTGCTTTCACTTGCACTGATTAGCGGTGCTGGGGTGTACTATAAATATAATCATCCTAATCGAATTCATCATATACAAAATAATATCTCAAAAAATCTACAGTTATCTGATGATCAAAATTCTGCCCTTAAGAAGTTCACCCAGTCCCTTGTCGACAGCAAGCGAACTTTTTATCAAAAAAGACTATTTGAATTAGACCAATTACTCGGATTGTTAGAGGAAGAACAATTAGATCGGGACCAGGCAATGGAAATTATTCGGGATCGTCTCGCAAACATTGAATCTCAGGCAGAGAAAATGATAGCGTCTGCATCGGATTTCACTGACTCACTATCAAATGAACAGCGGTTAATGCTTAAAGAGATGGTGGAAAAACGAATCAGCAAACACCAGCGCCACCACAAACAACGAAACAGTGATCACAAACTAGAGTCCTAGAATACGGCGTACTACGTCTTAACAAAGATGGTGTCTTCCCTTCGTCATCCTGAATTGCTCTAAAACTTGTCATCCTGAATCGCGAAGCGATGAAGGATCCATATGTTTGACCATAATCTCTGATTTAAGAACCTCTTCATTGCGGATTTTTACCGGTTGCAAATGATAAACTAGGTCATGGCATCAGTATTAATCATTGACGATGACGAACGGCTGGCGGCACCCTTGACAGAGTATTTCCGTCGATTCGATCTGGATCTGATATCAGCAGTTCATCCTGGTGATGGGCTAGCGCTTTTAAAAGAGAAAAACTTTGATCTAGTCATACTCGACGTCATGCTACCCGATCAAAACGGATTTGAGGTATGCAAAATTATACGCGGCCAAAGTGACATTCCTATCGTTATGCTCACCGCCCGAGGAGAGGTTATGGATCGAGTGGTGGGGCTGGAACTGGGGGCAGATGATTATCTTGCAAAACCGTTCGAACCCAGGGAACTAGTTGTACGCATCCAGAATATTCTTAAACGCAGTGAAAGCGCCATAAAAAATCAAACGCGACTGCAATTTAAAAACTTAACCATTAATCAGGACAAACAGGAAGTTTTAGTCAATAACGAAGTGGTAAACCTAACCAGCAACGAGTACCTGCTCCTGGTTATGCTTGCAAAATCTCCAGGGGTAAAGTTTAGTCGAGATGACATTTTAAATAAACTTAAAGGGATTGACACTGAAATTTTCTCCCGAGCAGTGGACATTCAAATTAGTCGTTTGCGTCAAAAACTCAAACCAACGGACTATATCAAGACGGCATGGGGCGCGGGTTATCAATTTATTGCGCCAACACCCTGAGATTAAAATGTTAACCCGAATCCAGCACTCCTTATCCGCGAAACTTATTGTACTGTTTATTTGTGCCGGCGCAGTGTTGCTGCTACTGGTTGGATCCATCCTTGGCAAAGGCTTTTCACGCCATTTTCGGTCGAGCATCCAGCCATTCATGATTCACTATATCGAACTGATGCACCAGGAACTGGGATCACCTCCAGATCTCGCAAAAGCCAGGCGCATTACCCGAGATACTCCTGTGGATATTCATGTGTTTGGGCCACAACAAAACTGGTCCACCACTGGACAATTACTAGATAGAGCTGAAATCGCAGAACCTTTTGACAGCAGACGAGATAGAAAAATCGAAAATTTACCAGAGCCACATCAACGATTTCGACTGCAGCGAATTAACGACGAGGTTTTATTACACACCACGGACGGTGACCATGACATTTATTTTCAGATCAATCACCCAAGAGAGTTTCGCCACGGTGGCCATTTTAGCCTGATTATCCTGTTTTCAATTCTGGGGGTGCTGCTCCTGATTTATTACGCCACCCGTGCGTTGTTTAAACCCATTGATGATATCAATCACGGAGTAAAACAATTTGGTATTGGCAATCTGGATCACAAAATCACCAAACATCGCAATGACCAACTCGGCGAACTTACCGATAGCGTCAATCAAATGGCAGAAGATATTGCCAATATGCTTGAGGCAAAACGCCAGCTGCTTCTGGGCATCAGCCATGAACTTCGATCACCGCTAACCCGAAGCAAAGTTAATCTTGCTCTACTTGAAAATTCCAATGCAAAAACAGAAATTGATAACGACATCCAGTCCATGGATCAACTGATTAATGAATTACTCGAAAGCGAGCGTCTAAATTCGCCACACAAGGTTATCCAACCTGAACCTACAGATGTAACTCAATTAGTGAAAGAATTGATCGATACCGAATTTAAAAATGAAAACATTGTTGCAGACCTACAAAGCATAACCGCAGACATCGATCCCACGCGAATAAAATTATTAGTCAGAAATTTATTACAAAATGCGATCAAGTATAGTAGCGATGCCACCCTGCCTGCGAATATTTCCCTTCAAGCAAATTCCACAAAGTTTACACTTGTGGTAGAAGATTTTGGCCATGGTATCGCCAGGGAACATATCCCATTTTTAACCGAGCCCTTTTACCGGGCGGATCCATCTCGGCAAAGATTGACCGGCGGCTACGGGCTGGGCCTGTATTTATGCCGCATGATAGTCGAGGCTCATTCAGGGCAGATAAAAGTTGAAAGCCAAATCAAAAAAGGAACCCGCATTGAATGCCGAATTCCGGTAAACGGATAAAATAGTTATTGGCGCGAAATAAATTTTTGCATAGGGAGTCGCATTGATGTAGCCCGAACTGGTCACAAGAGGTCTCGAAAATACCCATCGGGAACTGTAGAAATAATACAACACTACCTAGGTCACGCAAAAAATAACTGAATTGCTTATATTAAAGCGGATTAGTATAGTCCCTCAAATTTTACAAAAACAACAACTATGCCAACCAGCCGCATTGCACCCTATGCATTCATTCTTATTGCTGGAATTATCTGGGGCAGTACATTTTCCCTGGCACTGATCGCGACAGGTGACGGCGCCCACCCCCTTACCCTAACCACCTGGCAGGTGATTTTAACTGCTTTTATTTTTGTGGTCATTTGCAAAATTTCCAAAGTCACCATATTCAATTTCAAACACCTGCATTACTACAGCATTCTGGCTATGCTTGGCATCATTGCCCCGGATCTGCTGTATTACAATGCCGCGCCCCATCTATCTGCTGGGATTCTATCGGTTACGGTATCAACGGTGCCGATGTTCACCTATGCCATGATGTGGATTATGAAGTTTGAACCTTTAATCATCAAACGCGCATTTGGAATTATCCTGGGTATGGCTGCCATTTTATTACTGGTCATTCCAGATCAGGGATTAAGCAGCGCCGACGCCAACCTATGGACTCTGGTGGTGGTGCTTTGCGCATTGTGTTATGCCATCGAGAACGTCTATATTGGAGAAGGCCTGGACCCCAAAATCGATATATGGGAATTACTATGTGGTTCCAATATAGTCGCTGCCATTATCCTGATTCCAGTTTCTTATCTAATGGGGCATAGCGTACCAATCGGCTGGATATTTTCTGATGCCGCCTGGGCAATATTTGCAATCGCCGTAGGTAGTTCTATCGCCTATACCCTGTTCTTCCACACAATAAAAAGTTCGGGGCCAGTATTCGCCAGCCAGTGCGCTTATGTGGTTACCATTTCAGGCGTACTCTGGGGCATCCTGATTTTCTCCGAGCGTCACACCATCTGGGTATGGTTGTCCGTGGGAGTAATGATGATTGGACTGGCCCTGGTTACCCCCAGAGAAAAGCCCCTGCCGATTATAAAGTAGGAAATTAAGAACCTGATTGGTCACCTGGAATGGTGAGGGAATTCCGACGCCTGCTAAGCAAGTTGTTCCGTACATATTATTTTTGCAAAAATTTCTGGGCTCTTTGCAAATAGCTCAGATTAACTCAGCGAAACTTGATAACCCCCAAACTTTCTGATATTCAAAACCCCACAATCTAGAATCAAATACTGCCCCTTGATACCTTGCAACTGTCCTGAAACTTTTGGCGTCTTATCAAAATTCAAACTGGTTACTTTTTCTGGATAACGCTGCACTGGATAGTTTAACTGAATCGGTTTTTCATCCAACGTTTTAAAATCGAAATCCGAATTGTCCGATTTTATTTTTTCCAGATCACTTTGTGCATTTTCGAGCAACTCATCTCGTTTGCCACTCATATTAATTTCTTCTGCATCGCCTTTTAACATTTTTCGCCAGTCGGTCCTATCACTAACGTGCTTTTTCATGATCACTTCGATTAACCCTGAATGTAATCGGTTTTTTACCCTGAACATAGCAAGGGCCTGGGTTGCCCCCTGATCAATCCAGCGAGTGGGAATTTGGGTGCCGCGGGTTATGCCGACTTTCAGTCCGGAAGAATTTGCCAGATAGACAAAATGATCCTGCATACAATGACTATCAGCCCAGCTGGTGTCTCGACAGGTGCCTAAGTGGTAATGACAGGTTTCAGGACGCATGATACACATATCGCATTCAGCCAATGATTTGAAACAGGGAAAACAATAACCCTGGGCAAAACTCTTATTGGTTTTTCGGTCGCAGTTGATGCAAAATATTCCACCTAAAAATTCCAGTGTAAGCTCTTGCCCAATTTTTTCATCGATGGGGAATAACTCATCTCCCACAGGCAGGCGATAACTCACAGGGCTCGACGCCTCAACCCGCATTTTTCGAATTACGCCACTACAGGGATTGCTCATCTAAGGTTTTATTTGCTGTTGAATAGTTTTTCGAGGAGTTTATTTTCCGCCTAATAGCGAGCCCAATATCCCACGGATAACCCGACTACCTACCTGGGTGCCGACGGAACGGGCCAGACTGGTTAGCAACGCTTCTGTGGGTGATTGTCGAGAACTTTTTTTCTTCTCCTCTCTAATCCTTTCTTTTTCCGCTTTTTCTGCCGCTTTTTCCGCCTCTTCTTGTGCTGCCTCTAATGCAGCCTTTTCAGCGGCCAG
This sequence comes from Candidatus Spongiihabitans sp., assembly GCA_965237725.1. Classification (GTDB taxonomy): domain Bacteria; phylum Pseudomonadota; class Gammaproteobacteria; order Arenicellales; family Poriferihabitantaceae. The sequence goes on along the minus strand of OZ250151.1, from coordinate 3,318,971 downwards.
TCTTAATTTTTCTTCCACCCGGGCTTTTAGTACTTCCTTAGCTGACTCACGGTTTAATGCTTCATCATATTTACTGCCGATTGGTGATCGCTTCATTTGTTCCATACGTTCTTCTTCTGATGCTGGACCGATACGGGATTGGGGCGGTCGGATTAATACTCGCTCAACCTGGCACGGCGCACCCTCTGAATCCAGCACTGAAACCAGCGCCTCTCCGGTTTTTAATTCGGTGATAACTGTTTTGGTATCGATATCCGGGTTTTCTCTGAAATTCTCCGCAACAATATCAACTGCCTTTTTTTCCTTAGGCGTAAAGGCGCGTAATGCATGTTGAATTTTTAAACCCAGCTGGCCAAGCACATCCTCGGGAATATCCATCGGACTCTGGCTAACGAAGTAAACCCCTACCCCTTTGGATCGAATCAATCGCACAACCTGTTCAATTTTATCAACTAGCGCTTTAGGCGCATCGTCAAATAATAAATGGGCTTCGTCGAAGAATATGACAAATTTGGGTCGATCGGCGTCCCCTACTTCGGGCAAATTCTCAAATAACTCCGAAAGCAGCCACATCAAGAATGTGGCATAAAGTTTTGGTCCATTAGAAATGATCGTGGTCACATCCATGACATTGATAATTCCACGCCCTGAAAAATCAAGGCGCATCAAATCGTCGAGAATTAAAATTGGCTCACCAATAAATATTTCAGCATCCTGTTCCTCAAGCACAAGCAGTTCGCGTTGAATAGCGCCAATACTTGCAGAAGTAAAATTTCCATATTCACTTTTCAATTCTTTTGCGTTGTCGGACATCCAAGCCAACAGCGATTGCAAATCCTCGAGATCAAGCAATGCCAAACCATTTTCATCAGAAATCTTGAATGCAGAATACAAAACCCCGGTTTGGGTATCGTTGAGATTTAACAGATTAGATAGCATTAGTGGACCCAACTCACCCACGGTGGCGCGGACGGGATGTCCCTGTTTTCCATACATATCCCAGAACACCACCGGGTTGCCCTGCATTTGGTAATCCGAGATACCAATTGCTGCGATTCGTTCGTCGATTTTGGGATGTGCGGTGGCTGGGCATGCAAGACCGGACACATCGCCCTTGACGTCTGCCAACAAAACCGGTACGCCAATTTTTGAAAATTCTTCTGCCAGGATTTGCATGGTTATGGTCTTGCCGGTGCCTGTGGCTCCCGCAATCATGCCGTGTCTATTCGCCATACTGGCATCCATGCAAATTTGCTGCTGGTTCTGACCACCAATCAGCATTGAAATTGTTTCTGTCATACTATTACCTGATAAATCTCTGATTAATTATTTAAATATTTGTTACCGATACCGGATTTTGTCATAAATTCGCCTGCTAGATTTGCCTGATAAAAATTATTCTTCACCGATGCCTGACAAGTAGATACGCTATGAACCAATGATACAATATACCGCTTGAACCCGGTTAATAACAGACGACTAAAATGAGCAATACCAATACAGACACAATTGCAGAACATTATCACAGCTTACTTGAATTAGTGGGCGAAAACCCAAAGCGCGATGGACTTTTAAATACACCCCTTCGAGCTGCGAAAGCAATGCAATACCTGACCCATGGATATAATCAGAGCCTCGATGAAGTTGTGAATGGTGCCATTTTTGAATCTGAAAATGATCAAATGGTGCTGATAAAGGATATAGAGCTTTATTCCATGTGTGAGCATCATTTACTGCCCTTTGTGGGCAAATGCCATATCGCCTATCTGCCGTCGGGTAAGGTAATCGGCCTTTCCAAAATGGCGCGAATTGCGGACATGTATGCACGACGATTGCAGATTCAGGAAAATTTAACTGAACAAATCGCTAACGCCATAGGAGAAGTCACCGGGGCGAGAGGGGTGGGGGTGATTATCGAGGCCCAACATTATTGTATGATGATGCGAGGCGTAGAAAAGCAGAACTCGGTAATGAAAACCTCAATGATGTTAGGCACATTTCGTACCGACCATCGAACCCGAACCGAATTTCTTACCCTGGTGGGTAGTTGATTGATCTGACCATAAATTCGGTCAATAAATTAAATCGGCACATAAAATAAATTGACGCAAGGGTAAAGTTTGTTGAGAAAATCTCATGATAGTTCATTAGTTTTGATTCGGTGAGGCGCCATATTTCTTTAGCATCAGATAGATGAAGGCGCTACTTATAGATGGACTCAACCTGGTACGACGAATTTATGCGGCGGTGCCAGAAAATCAGGATGAAGCCACTCATATAGGGGATGTTATCCGTTCCAGCGCTGGCTCTTTGCGACGCGCATTAAATAATCATAGCCCGACCCATTGCGTGATGGTGTTTGAACAAAGTGGGCACAACTGGCGGCACACCCTGTTTCCGGATTACAAGAAAAATCGGTCGCCCATGCCTGAGGCGCTGCACAATGCTATGCCAGACCTTGAAAAAGAATTTGATGGCATTGGGGTAAAATGTTTTTCTCTTGATGGTTATGAGGCTGATGATGTCATCGCTACACTGGCCTGCAAAATTGCCAGTCATCAGGGTCTTGCGCTAGTTCTCTCCACCGATCGCATCCTATGTCAGCTACTCAGCGAACAAATTAAAGTCTACGATCATTTTTCAGGTGAATATCTGGACGAAGATAAAATTCGCCATAAGTTTTTCGTCGATGCGGACAAGATTCCGCAAGTTCTGGCCCTCGCCGGTGACAATAGCCTGTCAATACCCGGGGTGAAAGGGGTGGGCATTCGCACTGCAGCGAAACTGATCAATCAATATGACAATCTTGATGGCGTCCTCAATTCGGGAAATGGGATTCCCGGGAAGCTGGGTGAGAATATCGCCAGCAGTAAAAATGAGATTGCCCTTGGATTACAGTTATTTACGCTGAAAACCGATATCAACCTGGGTATCAATCTCAACCAATACCGCTTCACGCCGGAATTAGACAATTAATGCGCGCGCTGCGTTATCTGATAGTTGTAATTTTTGCCTTAAGTCTTATTGGCTTATTGTCCTGGACTTTTCGCGCATCTCTGATTTCTTTTGTAATTAGCACCCAGATTAAAAGCAGTAATTTAAAGGAACTCGAATATGAACTGGAATCAATCGACTTTTCCGGCGCTCGTCTCGGGTTTGTATCTTTAGAGCTGACTAATGACAATCAAACCCTTTCTATCCAGGCGGAAAATCTAACTTTAGGCTATTCAGTAAAAAGCCTCGATCAAATCGATCTTAACAAACTGGAAATAGAACAACTGGCTGTGGCTTCCCGTACATCGGCCCAGGCAGAGGTCAGCGAATTAAATATAAACGCTACCCTAACTGAATTAGCCGCGATCATTTCCCAACAGATTCCAATTAGGGAGGTTTTGATTGAGCGTTTGTATTATTCAGACGAGACCAGGAATCCAACCAGAAACCACCCACTCGAAGTCTATGGGTTATCTGAACATGGTTCTACGGCATTGTCGCTACTTCATAACTACAACAAAATTGAAATTCTGATTTTGGGGCATACCTTGAATACCACGCTCAAAGATAGAGATGATCATTCGATACTTTCAGCGGAATTGATTTTGGATAGCGGCGAGACCATTGACAACGTATCCGTTTCGGGTCGAATTTCAGCAGATTTCGAAAAATTGAATAATTGGTGGCAAACAATTGCGGGTAATGAGTTTGAGTCCGTGACGGGCAATGTGGAAATTAATTTTTCAGGGGGTCTTTTCCAGGGAAACTGGGCCGTTGAATTTTCCGGCCACGCCGATTCTTTATCCGTTGGTACTATGGCGTCGGATAACAGTCGATTTTCAGCAAATCTGACCGCCCCAAACGAACTTGATGCATCTCCTTATGCAATTTCAATCAATCCAGACAGCAATATCGTTCTAGAAAACATCAGGCTCGATGGACTGGTGATTAAAGACTTTTCATTGTCCCCGGTAGGACACATTGAATTGAGTAGCGATCAAGCCGTTTTGAAACTCGCCGATAATTCTAAGGCTTCTTTTTCCGAATTCAGCGCTCCGGAATTATTATTAAAACATGCCCAACTGATTCCTCATCTTTCATTAATTCTAGATAAAAATCAGACTGTGTTGGAACTGGAGTCGGGCCTGGTTGTTGACGCTCAGTCTGTTGAAATGGGTTCACTGGTATTTCATTCACCCGCCATTTTCCTGGATACCCAGTCCGAGTTCCGATACCCTTCCGACCAGAATAATGCTTCCTGGGTGATGAATGGCGGTAGTTGGTCAATTCCAAAATTGGATTTATATACCCCGGACTTACGTCTGTCTGGGAGCGGCGCAAAGTTGACTTTGGATAGTGCTTCAAGCGACTATTTTGCAACCAGTTTTGTTGTGGGTTCTCTTGATGTTCACCAAGACGAGGACATTATTAATATTCGATCGATCCATGGTAGTGCATCACAAAATCAGGATGTTCTTTCTGCTTCTGGTGGATTATTTTTAGGTGAACTTGTACCTGGCCTTGATTATTCCATGGAACTTGATTTCGAAAATCAGTCGGGTCAATACAACATCGATTCACGGGATACCATTGCAATCGCTGAGCAAAAAGATTTGATAAACGGTTTAATTTCGAACTGGGTTCCGGTGATGACGCTGAGCCAGGGGGATGTAAAGATTAATGCAACGGGGCGATGGGGCAAATCTTCACAACTAACCCACGAAGTAAAATTTAACGCCAATGGTGTTAGTGGTATTTATGGTGAGGTTTTATTTTCCGGATTGGACATCTCTGGCCCTGTATTTTACCCCCCATTTGAGAATAGCGATTCAGCGCAGATTAATATCAGGCGCATAGAATACGGTGCAGATGTTGAGAACATACAAATCACTTTGAGACTCTTGCCAGCAGATATGGGTATTGCAAATTCACAATCCGGTGCACATGGTTCGGTTGATACCCGGCGTTTTCCAATTATTGCGGTCAGCAACCTTAGCGGTGAAGTGATGGGTAGTAATTTTGTTAGTGAGCCATTCAACTTCGACCCCAATGCAAATAAAAATCATCTCGACATCGGATTAACCAACCTGGATATCGAAAAAGTGGTGTCGATGCAGCAAATAGATGGTTTAAATGCCACTGGCAAGCTTGATGGAAAACTACCCGTAGATATTGTATCGAATGGGGTCAATATTGAACTTGGCCAGTTCTGGAACCAGAGCGAAGGTGGCACTATTCAGTATCTGGTTGACGAAGACCAGGCCAAGGCATTATCCAATCCACTAACCGATACGTTAATCAAGGCATTAGAAGAGTTTCACTATGACCTTTTAACCGCATCAGCAAATTTTCGCCCCAATGGGGATTTAACCATCAACTTTCATATCGAAGGCAAAAGCCCGTTACTGGATAGTGACAGGCCGGTCCATCTGAACATCAACAGCGAACAAAATGTGTTATCGTTACTTAAGAGTTTGAAGTATGCGGAGGATTTAAATAGTGGTCTGGATGAAAGCATACGACAGAATTTTTTGGATTCTGATCAAACCGATCAGATTATTGAAGCCAATTAACTGAGCAAATAATTATGAATAGATTCTCAGCGCTACTACCCTTTCTGGTTATTGGAGCATTGCTTGTTAGCTGCACCCCGAAAGTACAGGTTGCAGCCCCCGATGAACCCATCACCATAAATTTGAATGTCAAAATTGAGCACGAAATTCGAATCAAGGTTGAAAAAGACCTTGAAGATGTGTTCACAGAAGATAGCGGATTATTTTAGTTGAGGAAATGCAATCATGAAAAAATTATTACTAACACTACTTATTATTTTTACATTTGGCGCAGGTAACGTATTTGCAATGGGTCTTGGTGATGCCAAGAACCAGGGGCTGGTTGGAGAAACCCCAACAGGATATCTGGGCGCGGTGGTTAGCCCCTCTGGGGATGTAAATGCTCTGATCAATGACATCAACGGAAAAAGGAAAAATAAATACAGCAGCATTGCAGAAGCCAATGGAACATCTCTCGAAGCAGTTGAACACATGGCCGGAGAAACCGCCATGAAAAAAACCAAAAAAGGACACTATATACAAGTCAATGGAAACTGGATCCAAAAGTAGATCCAGAATAATAAACCTGAGCAGGATTATAAACTAGCTCCCTGTAGCACTATTTTTAATTATGGAAACCTGGGAAAAACTGATTGTCGGGATCATTGTTGTGATCCTCCTGCTCTGGTTCTTTCCGGGGATAAAACCGATGATAGAAAAGAGTAAGGACGCACCCAAGGACTGGAGTGGACTTTTAATTCCCATTGGATTGGTTATTGTTTTTGTGTTTTTCCTAATCGCGACCATATAAGTATTACATAACAATAAATGTACCCGCGTTAATTAGCGCCCTACCAGGCAAACCCAAAGTGGTAAGTCTAAAATTGTAAAACCCTGAATCCGGCATCCTTAGTAGATTTACTCGTTAATTTTGCTGGCGTACTGGTTTGGCTGATATTACAATAGTTCTTGATACGGTAAGAAATACATTCCGTAGGCAAATTAAATTAAATAGACCCTATTCATTCGATAATAGATAATGGAGAAAATCATAATGAAACGTCGTGAATTAATTAAAGGTATTGCAGGCGGCGCTATGGCCACCGCAGCCGCCACGTCATTAACCGCTTGTTCACAGGATGACGGCGCCGCCAAGAAAGCAATGGAAGAGGCTTCCAAGCTTAAAACGGAACTGGAACTTGCAAATGCAAAAATAGCACAACTCGAGCAGGCTACAGCTACACCAGCTCCGGCGATAGTCAAGGATCGTGTAGAAATTGCCATGGTTACGACCTGGCCGCGGGATTTTCCCGGCCTGGGCACCGGGGCCCAACGATTTGCGCAAAGGCTTACTGACATGAGTGATGGCAGGTTTGCAGTGGAGTATTTCGCCGCTGGAGAACGAGTTGGTGCATTTGATTCTTTCGATGAAGTCGCATCCGGAAACGCGCAGATGTATCACGGTGCGGATTATTACTGGAAAGGCAAACATCCAGGCTGGGGTTATTTTACTTCCGTCCCATTTGGACTCACCTATACCGAAATGAATGCCTGGATCCGGTTTGGCGGCGGACAGGAGCTGTGGGATGAGTTGGCTGAGGATTCCGGTTTGAAAAATTTGATGTGTGGCAATACCGGCGTACAGATGGGTGGCTGGTTTAGAAAAGAAATGAATTCGGTGGAAGATTTTAAAGGATTAAAAATGCGTATTCCCGGCCTTGGTGGTGATGTTCTCGCCAAACTCGGTGCGTCGCCGATTTCTTTGCCAGGGGGTCAGATATATGAAAACCTCATTTCGGGTGCTATCGATGCAACCGAATGGGCCGGGCCCTGGAATGATATTGCGATGAAATTCTATGAAGCGGCCAAATATTATTATTATCCTGGCATGCATGAACCAGGGTCCATGCTCGCAGTTGGCATAAACAAGGATTTCTGGGAGAGCCTGTCACCATCCGATCAGGTTATTGTGGACGCAGCGGCGTCGATGGAAAATGATGTAATGATGTCCGAGTTTAATGCTAAAAATGGTGCCTCACTGGTGAAATTAATTGAGGAACAAGGTGTTGTATTGCGCAAATTTAGCGATGAAATCTATGATTCCTTTGGTGCAGCAGCAGCAGAAGTATTTGCAGAGACAATTGAACACAGCGAATTGACCAGGCGCATCCATGAAAGTTTCGTCAAGACGCGCACCGATATAGGGGGCTGGACTAAAATTGCTGATCAGGAATATCTGCGCCAGCGAAACAGGGTGTTGGGTGTATAACATTTAGCAAAACTGGTTTCCTGGTGTTTGCGTATAAACGGAGCTTTCGGGCTCCGTTTTTTTGTCAGACCGATAGCCCAAATCAGTATGGCGGATAGGGGTTAATATCTTGAAACATAATTTCATTTTTGATTTGTGTATAAGATCAATTGCTGCCCTGCTGGTTGTATCTGTATTTTTGTTTTTAATTGATAACACTTTGATTCACTGGTTTAACTGGCCGGGACTCAAGGCCTTCGCAATACACCTCGGGTTGCTCGACTCTCAAAAATCAGTTAATCCGCTATTAGTACCACAAATTTCCCAAAGTTGGATCGAAGTGTTGATTTTTGCCAGTGCCATCCTGGTAATTCTGTTTTTGATTATCCGTTTCGATTCACGTCAATTGATAGATGATTCAAAACTGTATGATCGCTTAAGCGCATTTATTGTGCGAGCCGCATTTTGGGCGGTATTGCTTGTAGGCATAGTCGACATGTTTATCTCATTTTTGCGGGTTGAAGGGTTGCTTGGCTTGGTTCTGGGAGATCACCTGACAACACAACTGGGAAGATCGATATTCCGTGGAACTTATATTCATTTTCCACTAATTCTGATTTCCGTTGTCATCGCTCTGTTCACAAGAACCCTGGGGTTTATCTGGTTGGCATTGTTGCTGGTTATTGCAGAGTTCATTATTGTTATTAGCCGTTTTGTATTCTCCTATGAACAGGCTTTTATGGGTGATTTGGTGCGGTTCTGGTATGCCGGTTTATTTTTATTCGCAAGCGCGTATACCCTGTTGCACGACGGCCATGTTCGCGTAGACGTGCTCTATACTCATTTCAGTAACAGAGCCAAAGCAACAGTAAACATCTGTGGCGCATTATTTCTTGGATTGCCGTTGTGCTGGAATATTCTAATCCAGGGCATGTCGGGTAGAGGCAGCATAATTAATAGTCCATTACTCAGTTTTGAAATTTCCCAGAGCGGCTACGGAATGTATACAAAATACTTGATGTCAGCGTATTTGGTAATTTTTGCGGTAAGTATGTCTACGCAATTTACCAGTTTTATTCTTTCAAATATTTCAAAATTACGCGAAGTGAATCCCATTAATAACAACAGTAATACTCAGGATATTTAGATGGAAGTCCTGTTTCTGATTATATTGATTTTATTAATGATCATCTCATTAAGCTCGGGATTTCCAGTTGCTTTTGCTCTGCCGGGTTCCGCAATAATTTCCATTGCCCTTGCTGGACTTAGCGGATATTTTTTGGCTGGCGATTCTGGCGCCTATTTCGTACAGGATGGTCCGATTCAGTGGTTAACCGCCGGGGTTACCAATTTTCGAAGCTTATACTGGAATGTAGAGCGCGATACATTGATTGCAATCCCACTTTTCGTTTTTATGGGAATCATGCTCCATCGCTCCAAAATTGCCGAAGATCTTTTGGTCGCCATGGCGCAGTTATTTGGCCCCGTTCCAGGCGGTCTTGGAATATCCGTGGTTTTTGTGGGTGCTTTACTGGCGGCGACCACGGGTATTCTGGGTGCCACAGTAATTGCCATGGGTTTAATATCGTTGCCTGCCATGATGCGAAGTAATTATTCGAAGTCGCTGGCAACTGGCACAATTTGCGCATCAGGCTCGCTGGGTCAAATCATCCCGCCTTCCATTGTCCTGATCATCCTTGCGGACCAACTGGCTAATGCTGCAGATCAGGCGAGAAGTTTACGTGCCGCGGAATATAAAGCAGCCACCGGAGAATTCACCCTGCCCGCTGAGTTGGATGTCTCATCTGCAAGCGCGGGAGATATGTTCATGGGGGCGCTAATCCCGGGACTAATTTTAGTCGGATTATATATGTTGTATATATTGATCGTCGCAATGGTGAAACCAGGAATCGCCCCGCCAGTCCCTTACAACGGTAAATACGATCGGGACTTTGTAAAAAATATGGGTATTGCGCTCATACCACCGTTGGCTCTGATTTTCGCAGTATTGGGATCCATTGTGACTGGGGTTGCTACGGTAAATCAGGCCGGTTCAATTGGGGCGGTGGGTGCCATCGTTATGGGTGGATATCGAATTTCAAAGCCCCCAAGACATCAATATACCCCTTTAATAATTGTTATTGGGTCTGGATTAGTGATTTTTGCCCTGACCCATTTTTTCGATTTAAATATCAAGACCCTCCACGAAACCCGGGAGGTGGTTGGTGTGTTTTTGGCGGTAATTGCTGTTGGAATTTTTCTTGGTGCCATTATCTGGAGCGGTTGGCGGGTTTACAAAACCGGGAATACCCTGGTCGATGTAATGATCGAAACTGCGAAAACCACATCAATGGTATTTATTATCTTGATTGGTGCTGCAATGTTAACCGCCGCTTTTCGTGGCTTTGGCGGTGAACACCTGGTAAAAGAATTTCTGACAGGCTTGCCAGGTGGTTTCTGGACCCAGTTTATTACGGTGATGCTGGTGATTTTTTTCCTGGGCTTTTTCCTGGACTTCATAGAAATCGCTGTGGTCGTAGTGCCCATTGTAGCGCCCATTCTACTCTCGGATCCATCCGCCAACATAACCGCAGTATGGCTCGGTGTCATGATCGGGTTAAATATCCAGACTTCGTTTTTGACCCCGCCTTTCGGGTTCGCACTTTTCTATCTTCGAGGTGTGGCTTCCAGTGTTATAAAAACTATCCATATCTACAAGGGAGTGATCGCATTCATTGGTCTGCAAATTTTAGGCCTGACTATCGTCGGCTTCTTCCCCAGTTTGGTGAACTATATGCCAAACCGCACTTATCTTTTATCCGATACCGCTCCGCCGCCGGTAAATCCAAAATTACAATACTGTATCGAAAAAATGGTTTTTGCTGACCTGGAAATGAATTCTGAAAAAATTTATACCAGCATTCAACGTATCGATCAGAATGACTTTTTTGAATTACCGAAAAAATATCGGAACCCATTAATTCATAGCTTTGATTTGACCAGAAACACTTTCGAGAAGGTAACTATTGTAAAAGCTGCAGATGCCGAGATTGATTCTTATAACCTGACCTACAGGCCATTACAGTCCAGGGTACGAAAAATTAACAATAGACTAAAATTAATCGATGAGAGACTGAAAATCGTCAATACCAAAATTCGAAGATTGGAAAACGCACTCAATCCAACCCAAGAACAACGCGAAGATCTTGCTGCCAATAAATACGAACTTGAATTACATAAGCAACTGGCCATCGAAAGTATTCCTCCTGAATGGGAAAGTGCGCGGATAAAATACAGGCAACTGGAATCGGTCCAGAATAAGGCACATTCCAGCTACCGCCAGCATGTTGATTCCGCCTATACCCCCTTAGTTGAAGTTATCCATCTGCTGGAACAGGCGAAAGATCTGGAAAAAATTGAGTTAGTGCTATTGGATTTAAATACCGATCTGAATCATTCGGACATTGGATCCGCAACAATCAAAATACCGTCCATCGAAACAAATGCACTCAAACTTGTTGGCATCGAAGCCATAAAATCCGGTATTTCAAATCTGCGCAAGAAATTGAACCAGGAGCCTGAAAACATCTCCAGTATTAAAGAGCATTACGATGAAACAATAAGACTAATAAACCATGAACTGGAATGGCGACACGCCGCTGCAACCTTACTCTCTGAATTAGTTGAGTACAATAACGCCATTAAATCCAGTATCGGATTGCGACAACAGAAAAGACTGTCACCGCATCAGGCAAAGCTGGTCGCGTACTGCCAGTCGGAACATCGAGATATTTCATTGCGTTTTTGATTATTGCGTTTTTGATTATTGCATTTCTAACGCATTCTGAAACTCACGGCCTATAAATTCTTAATCCAGCCCAGCCCTTCAGGATCTATTACAACCTGATACCAGTCTTTTTCCGATCCAATTATTTTTACTTCCCGCCCTTTACCAAGCTGGGCGACTACAGTCGCTGAAGCCCCAGTGTTGGGAAGTATTCTGGCACTCACGTTCTCGGCGGTTATCTTTCCATCATTATCAACAACATCCAGGAATTTTCCATAGACCCAGGCCTCGACACCGCCGGGCCACGAAATTTTAGAAAATTTTCCACTTTGTTGCAAAATCTCAACTTCCGTTCCTTGACTCACCACGCCTTTCATGGGAGAAGAAATCGAGTCTTCTGCATAAACGGGATACCCGTTATCGAGAATATTAAAATTTCTATTTTGCCCGGATGTGAATTCTGCAACATTCGAGAAGCTCGCCAGATTACTTTCTAGCAACTCTTCAACATTTGATTCCTTGACCCAGGCCAGAAATCTATCAGGGGTTTTGACTCTCACCCAGTGATTCCGGATTTCAAGCACATTGAGAAAATCCAGATAATTTACCACGCCAATTTTAAATGATTCCTGTTCGACAAAAGGCTCTATATACAAACTGGCGTCCAGTCCAGCAATTTTTGCTGTTGATCCTTCGATAACAATTTGATCTTTTAATACCCAGGAATCATAGCCGCCTTCAACCTGAACACCTAACCAACTGTCCCGTTTTTCCAATATTTCTATTGCTGCCCCTTTACTCATTTGTCTCAACGGCTTTTGCCTGGTCGCGGGAAACGCAAAAATCTCCACCCCATCGTATCGGGCTACATATTTAATTTCCTCTGGATCTTTTTTTACTTGAAGATCCATACCATATAGTTTGGGCACCCCAACCAGCTGTTCATTCTGTAACATCTCAATTAGTTTTTTCGCGCGATCATTTTCAGTAGCAGCCTTCCTTAACCAGCTAATACCTTCCTTTCTGGTAACGTTGACATCCAGATTACTGAATGCCAGATAACCGAGATTGTATTGAGATTTTCTATAGTCTTTTTCCGCAGATTCGATTAACCACGAAACTGATTCTAATAACCTGAGCTCGTTGCTCCCGTCGTTATAAATCAGCATCGCCAAATTGAATTGTGCCTCGGAGTCTCCAGCCTCAGCTACCCTGGTGAGCCAGAATTTAGCCTCTGCGGCATTTAGATCCGGATTACCGAAACCAGAAACATCATCCTGGGAATAAATCACCGCCAAATTGTATTGAGCGGTTTGGTTGCCTTCATAAGCCTTGATTGTAAAAAGTGTGATCGCCTGATCAATCTTTCCAGCTTGATACAATTTGAATGCTTTTTGCACATCATCATCAACCAGAGTAACGCTGGCTAGTGCAGTTGAATTAGAAATAGTTCCAGCCAAAGCCCAAATAACTATGGCCATGTTTAGAATCAATCTTTTTAATTTTGTAATAGGCTGCATTTTGAAACGAAATTTTAAAACGTGAACAATGTGTTGTTATTGTCAATTATAACGCCCAATGTCTGTGCTCCACTCAAAAAGAAGCCGGGATAAACCCGGCTTTCCAGTTAAAACTTGGCCTACCTCAGTATAAATAGTGACTTAGTACCGATAGTGACTTGGCTTGTAGGGGCCTTCAACAGGGACGCCAATATACTCCGCCTGCTGCTTGGTGAGCTCGGTCAATTTCACGCCAACCTTATCCAAATGCAATCTTGCAACTTCTTCATCAAGGTGTTTTGGCAGAACATAAACATCATTCTTATAGTTATCGCCGTCTTTCCACAATTCAATTTGTGCCAAAACCTGGTTGGTAAAACTGTTGGACATTACAAAACTTGGATGACCTGTGGCGCAGCCCAGATTTACTAGACGACCTTCAGCCAACAATGTCACGCGATTACCATTGGGCAATTTAATCTGATCAACCTGGGGCTTGATATTTTCCCATTCATATTTACCCATGGAAGCAATGTCAATTTCGTTATCGAAGTGACCGATATTGCAAACAATGGATTCGTTCTTCATTTGAATCATGTGATCGTGGGTGATGACGTTGAAATTACCCGTTGCGGTCACAAAAATATCAACCTCGGAGCAAGCGTCATCCATACGAACCACGCGAAAACCCTCCATTGCCGCCTGAAGCGCGCAGATCGGATCAATTTCAGAAACCCAAACCGTCGCACCCAAACCACGCAGGGATTGCGCACAACCTTTACCGACATCACCATACCCCAGTACCATGGCGATTTTTCCGGCGATCATGACATCGGTGGCGCGCTTAATACCGTCCACCAAGGATTCACGACAACCATACAAGTTATCAAATTTTGATTTGGTTACCGAATCGTTAACGTTGATTGCTGGAAAAGGCAAACCGCCGTCAGCTGCCATCTGATACAAGCGATGAACCCCGGTGGTGGTCTCTTCGGTCACACCCTGAATATTTGCAAGCCGGGTGCTATACCAGGTGGGTTCATCTTTCAGTCTCGCTTTAATCGATTTAAAAAGCGCGACTTCTTCCTCACTACCAGGAGTATCGAGAACCGAAATATCCTTTTCCGCTTTTGCGCCGAGGATCAGCAACATGGTTGCATCACCGCCGTCGTCGAGAATCATGTTTGGACCACCGCCATCTGACCACTCCATAATACGATGGGAGAAAGCCCAGTATTCATCCAGGGACTCGCCTTTAAATGCAAAAACCGGAATGCCCTGATCAGCAATGGCAGCAGCGGCATGATCCTGGGTTGAGAAAATGTTGCACGAAGCCCAGCGCACTTCTGCACCGAGAGAAACCAGAGATTCGATTAGAACCGCAGTCTGGATAGTCATGTGTAATGATCCGGCGATTCGAGCCCCTTTCAAAGGTTGCTCATCGGCGTATTTTCCACGGATCGATACCAGTCCTGGCATTTCTGTTTCTGCAATGCGAATTTCTTTTCTGCCCCAATCGGCCAGACTCAAATCAGCAACGTGGAAATCTTGCTGAACTTTTTCAGCAGCTTGTGTAGACATAATTAATACCTATTAAATATTGTTTCAAAGAAAATAAAAAGGGTTTACTAAATTCCGGCGTCAGCTCTCAGAGCCTCGGCTTTGTCGGTTTTTTCCCAGGTGAATTCGGCTTCGGTTCGACCAAAATGGCCGTATGCCGCAGTTTTTCGGTAAATCGGTCGTAGTAAATCCAGAACCTGAACTATGGCTTTGGGACGAAGATCAAAATGCTTTTCAACCAGTGCGCTTATTTTGTCGTCGTCGATTTTTCCTGTGCCAAAGGTATCTACCATCACAGAAACCGGCTTGGCTACACCGATGGCATAAGCAACCTGGACCTCACATTTTTCAGCCAGCCCGGCAGCAACCACGTTTTTGGCAACGTATCGGGTAGCATAGGCCGCGGAACGGTCAACCTTTGATGGATCTTTTCCGGAAAATGCGCCACCACCATGATGAGCAGAACCACCATAGGTATCCACAATAATTTTTCGTCCAGTCAATCCACAATCCCCTACCGGGCCACCAATGACGAATCGCCCGGTTGGGTTAACCAGAAAACGGGTATCTTTGGTTACCATATCAGCAGGCAGTACCGGTTTGATGATCTCTTCGATAACCGCTTCAGACAGTTTGTCGTGGGAAATATCTTCATCGTGTTGGGTAGACAGAACCACGGTATCAACAGACACCGGATTATTGCCTTCATAACGTACAGTGACCTGGGACTTTGCATCGGGTCGTAACCATCCCAGCTTCCCGGACTTGCGAACTTCTGCCTGTTTAGCAACCAGTCGATGAGAATAAGTAATGGGAAACGGCATGAGCACTTCGGTTTCATTACAGGCATAACCAAACATTAGACCCTGGTCACCGGCCCCCTGATCGAGATCAAGGCCTTCGCCCTCATTAACACCCTGGGCGATGTCTACAGATTGCTTGTCAAGGGAAACCAGCACAGCGCAGCTTTTATAGTCAAAACCCATATCAGATGAGTTGTAACCGATGTCGCCGATGGTCTCCCTCACCGTCTCCTGGAAATCTACCACCGCATTGGTGGTAATTTCTCCGGCCAGAACTGCCATACCTGTGGTAATCATGGTTTCGCAAGCGACTCTGGACTTGGGGTCCTGAGCTAGCAATGCATCGAGCACAGAATCTGAAATCTGGTCCGCAACCTTATCAGGATGGCCTTCTGACACAGATTCTGATGTAAACAAGAAAGAATTCGACATTAAGTTTGTTACCTCAAACATTTCGCCCACGCATTTTCCGGATTTATCTTCCAGTCTGGTCGAGGGAATTCAAATTAGTGGATATTTAGTCTTTAATGACCCAGAATTATTTTTATATAAAGATTTCTTTATATGATTGAATGTTAGCATATTTATCAGTTCAGAAATACCTCCAAGAGACCAAAATTTATCCCAGCCGGACATGGATAATTTTTACAATTCAGTATTTTCGCCGATACTTCAATATAATCACGAATTGAATCCCGCTATTCTTGTCCCATTGAATACACCCCAGAACCCCGTCTATTCACCCGGAATAATACTAAGACATATGGTTTTTCGCGTTAGAATCGCCCTTTTATTCCAATCAGAAAATAAATTCAGCAAACGGATATGAAAAGCCCAAATCCTCAAACCACCGCACAAATACTGACCGAAGCACTACCTTATATTCGTCAGTACCAGGGGAAAACCATTGTCATTAAATATGGCGGTAATGCCATGGTGGATCAGGTATTAAAAACCAGTTTTGCGCGGGATGTTATCTTGATGAAACTGGTGGGCATGAATCCCGTTGTAGTTCATGGTGGCGGTCCACAAATCAGCGAACTGTTGAAGAAAATTGGCAAAGAATCTACCTTTATAGACGGTATGCGGGTCACCGATAGCGAAACCATGGATGTGGTGGAAATGGTTTTGGGTGGTTTGGTCAACAAGGAAATTGTCAATTTGATTAATTCTCTGGGGGGCCGCGCCGTTGGCTTAACGGGGAAAGATGGCAATCTGATCAAGGCGAGAAAACTCAATGTCAAAAAAAATGATCCCGTACTGGAGCGACCGGAAATAATTGACTATGGGCACGTTGGTGAAGTTGAATCCATTGACCCGAAAGTTGTACAGCTTCTGGAGACTCAGTCATTTATACCCATCATTGCACCAATAGGGGTCGGTGCTGATGGGCAGACTTACAATATCAATGCGGACCTGGTGGCTGGCAAACTGGCCATCACCCTTGAAGCGGAAAAATTAATGCTGCTGACAAACACCCCCGGGGTGCTGGACAAAAAAGACCAGCTTGTAAGCGAAGTTAAATCCGGCGAGGTGGCAAAATTAATTAAAAATCAGACTATTTCCGGCGGTATGATTCCTAAAGTTGACTGTGCCATGGATGCCATTGGAAACGGTGTGGGCTCAGCTTTGATCCTCGATGGCCGGGTTGAACATGCTTTATTGCTCGAATTGTTTACTGACTCCGGTATCGGAACTCAAATTGTGCCATAACCCTACGGAAGAAATAGCTTTGAACAGCCAATTTCAAGTGCCCGCTTACCTGGGCATGCCCCTGAATCGAAATTCCGCATTGCGTGAAAACCCCGAATGGGTTGAGCAGCAGAAAAATTTTCCTGGTCGATGGGTAACTGCGATTTATAACGATGCTAATCTGATCTCTAAAACTATCAATGGATCATTAGCTGGGCAAGCCCTGTTCAACGGGAAATATGCAGAAATATTACTTGGCTCTGGAGATCATCCCACCTATCTTGGACATCACGGTGAGCTTCCGGTTTTTGGCACTGATCTGAGCAGGTTGAGCCAAATGCAAATTGATCTACTGATTGAGCAAAGTGAATACCCTGCAGAACTGCTGGATTTGCGGAAATCGGTATTGCATCTGGTGGGTGATGACGCTGCGATTTGCGCTTATTCCAGAGGTCTCGCTTTCTGGCACCGTGAAAACCAGCATTGCAGTCGTTGCGGAAGTCCAAACCAGGTACACAGTGGCGGACATATGCGCAAATGCTCAAATGAGAGTTGTGCAAAGGAAGCCTATCCCCGTATTGATCCGGCGGTGATTATGATTGTTGAATTGGCAGATCCCCCGGACGGTATACCGAAATGCCTGTTAGGCCGCCACAAAGGCTTGCCAATAGGGATCTACTCTACATTGGCGGGATTTGTTGAGCCCGGAGAATCTCTGGAAGAAGCCGTGGCACGGGAAGTTATGGAAGAAGCCGGTGTTCAGATTGATAGCGCGCGATATGTTGGATCCCAGCCCTGGCCATTTCCATCATCGCTGATGTTGGGCTATCGTGCCACAACTCGTCAGTGGGAATTGAATGTGGATCTGGATGAGTTGGAAGACGCGCGATGGTTTAGTGTAGAAGAAATTAACAATTTTGGTGAATATGATCAGCCTGATTCGCTGGCACTACCGCGCAAAGATTCTATCTCAAGAACCCTTATAGAGTCCTGGCTAGGGGATAATCAATAAATTTAGCAGCTAGATCTAATTATTCCAGATAAAAGTGCATAGATAAAATTCTCCTTAAAACCCGATCTTTAGAATCTGATTCTTTTATTATTCAAACATCAACGATCTATTTTGCGCACTGCTGATTGTTCTGAGCAAATATTAATTATTTTAGAGATGATCTGGTCTGAATATCGCTGTGCAGGCATAATTTGCTTCATATTCAACGAAATAACATTGTAATTTTTACCAATTACTCCATTTAATATATCCAACACTATTTTCGAAAAGTTTGAACAAAAGCCATGGCTGAAGCACATACAGAAACCGTAATCGATGTCCACCACTGGTCGGATACTCTGTTTACGATTAAAACAACCCGGGACCCGTCACTCCGATTTCGCAATGGTGAGTTTGCAATGATGGGGCTCGAAGTGGACGGAAAGCCATTACTGCGTGCCTATAGTATGGCCAGTTCAAACTATGAAGATTTTCTGGAGTTTTACAGTATTAAGGTGCAGGACGGCCCACTTACCTCAAGGCTTCAGCATATCAAGATTGGCGATCAGCTACTGGTAAGTAAAAAACCAACGGGAACCCTGTTGTGGGATCATCTTCGGCCCGGAAAACATTTATATCTATTGAGTACTGGAACCGGTCTAGCGCCGTTTTTATCCATCATTAAAGACCCGGATGTGTATGACAATTTTGAAAAAGTAATCCTCGTGCACGGTTGCCGATATATCAACGAACTAACCTATCAGCAATTGCTGACCATGGAATTGAAAGATAATGAATATTTCGGTCATAGCGTAAAAGACAAGTTAATCTACTATCCTGCAGTGACCCGGGAGCCATTTATCAATTATGGGCGGATAACAAAATTGCTGGAAAGTGGAAAGTTGATGGAAGATGTTAATATGCCCGCGCTAAATATTGATGATGACCGGTTTATGTTATGCGGCAGTCCCAGTATGTTGAAGAGTATTGGAGAGATACTGGACAACATGGGTTTTCAGGAAACCCGCAAGAGTGATTTTCGCGAATACGTTATCGAACGCGCCTTTGTAGAGCGGTAATTTAAGAATATTGCCCGCCAAACTGATTCAATTCTGGTTCAAATTTGGGTTAAACTGCCTGAATACAAGAACAAGCAAACGAAAACATGAATGACGAATTGAGCCCGGAGCTGGCCACACTCTACAAAACCCATATTCCACAATACATGTCAACGCTTCTCGAGGCGTTTGAGGATGGAGACGAGGCAACGTTCGAAGACGTGGCCCACAATCTGTCTTCTATTATGGGTTCCATTGGTGACGAGGAATCTATGATCCTACTGCGAAAGTTGGAAAGGGAAAATCTGCCCAAAGCTGAGAATTCGAAAATTATCGATGAAGTATCTGAGCGGATTGAAAACGCATTGAATGGTCTGTAACCGGTACTTGTTTAACTACTCACCATTTCCGCAATTACATTTTCCATCACCGCCAGTCCCTGATTAATTTCATCTTCACTGATATTTAATGCCGGTGCCAGACGAACCACATTGGGACCTGCGACCAACACCAGCAGTCCTTTTTCGGTACAACCAGATAAAATTTCTCTCGCGCGGTCCTTATTGTCCGAATTCAGCTCACATCCAAGCAACAATCCATCCCCCCGAATATCACTAAATATCTGATGTTTTTCATTGATGGTTTTCAACCCGTCTACAATCTGTCTACTTTTTTGCTCAACCCCGTTTAACATTTCAGGGGTATTAATCAACTCCAGTGCTTTGCAGGCCACAGCGCAGGCCATGGGATTGCCGCCAAACGTACTGCCGTGGGTACCAACCACAAGGCTGTTGGCAATATTTTCAGTGGTCAGCATGGCGCTAATCGGAAAACCACAACCCAGGGCCTTGGCCGTGGTTAAAATATCCGGCACCACTTCGAGTTTCTGATAGGTATAGAGCTTGCCCGATCGGCCTACGCCAGTTTGTATTTCATCGAACACCATTAACGCATTTGATTGGGTACAACATTCACGGATGGTTTCTACAAATTCTTGAGTCGCGGGAGTCACACCGCCCTCGCCCTGGCAAGGCTCCAGAATTACCGCACAGACATTATCACCGTGTTCAGCAAAATACTGTTTCACTGCCTCGGCATCATTAAACGGCAGATGGGAAATTCCCGGCGGCTTGGGCCCAAAACCTTCGCTATATTTCGGCTGCCCTCCGGCACAAACAGTAAAAAAGGTCCGACCATGAAAAGCATTATCGAAACCAAGAATCTGAAATTTGTGATCGCCATAGTTATCAATTGCGTATCGACGGGCCAGTTTGAGTGCCGCTTCATTTACTTCTGATCCCGAGTTTGCGAAAAATATTCGTTCCGCAAATGTACACTCGCATAACATGCTGGCAAGCCGAATTGCCGGCTCATTGGTCAACACATTACTGACGTGCCAGAACTTGTTTGCCTGTTCAGTCAGCGCTTTGATTAATTCAGGATGGGCATGTCCCAATGCGGAAACCGCAATTCCCCCGGCAAAGTCCAGGTATTCTTTGCCCGCGGTATCCCATAGCCGCGACCCAAGTCCCTTTTCCGGCAATATGCTCATGGGCGCATAATTGGGCGCCATAACCTGCTCATATTGTGAGCGCCTGACCGGTGTGTCTGAATTCGTGCTCGTTGTCATTTTGAATATATTGTCTGAAGTAATTAGCCCCAAGAATCTAACCCGAGGAATTAAAAATTTCTTTTTGATATCTGATCTAAAACGCTGGAATTTTAACTGTATCGGTAGGAGAATATCATCCTAATTTTTTATTCTCCCATTACCATCAAAACCGAGAAGCATTATGTCTGAACAGCAGAGCGAACGTGAATCAATGGAAGTCGATGTCGTCATCGTCGGCGCTGGACCCGCAGGACTGAGCGCCGCGTGCAAGTTGATGCAACTGGCCGGAGAAAATGAAAAAGAACTGTCCGTTGTGGTTCTCGAGAAAGGCTCCGAAGTGGGCGCACATATTCTATCTGGTGCTCTGTTTGAACCGCGGGCCCTAAACGAACTGTTTCCAAACTGGAAGGAATTGGGTGCGCCGCTGAATACTCCGGTGGAAAAGGACAAGGTTTTTCTGTTCAAAAACGAAACCAAGGCGACCAGCATGCCGCTGTGGATGGTCCCAAAACCGATGCATAATGAAGGCAATTACATTGTCAGCCTGGGTGACGTATGCCGATGGCTTGGAGAACAGGCAGAAGGTCTCGGCGTAGAAATTTTCCCTGGCTTCCCTGCCTCGGAAGTTCTGTTCCATGAAGATGGCATCATCAAGGGCGTAGCAACCGGTGAGATGGGCAGAGGCTTGGACGGCGAAGCCAAAGATGCTTATGAGCCCGGCATGGAATTACACGCCAAGGTAACCCTGTTTGCTGAAGGCTGTCGAGGCCATTTGGGCAAGCAGTTAATCAATCAGTTCAATCTGGACAGTGATAGCGCGACCCAGCACTATGGCATCGGTATCAAGGAGCTGTGGCAAATTGATCCAGAAAAACATCAACCCGGTCTGGTGGTGCACGGTGCGGGCTGGCCCCTGGCGGAAAATGGCGCGACCGGCGGATCATTTTTATATCATCTGGGGGACAACTTGGTTTCTATGGGACTGATCACCGACCTATCTTATTCCAATCCCTATCTCAGTCCCTTTGATGAACTGCAACGTTTCAAACATCATCCCGAAATTAAACGTTACCTGGAAGGCGGTGAGCGAATCGCCTATGGCGCGCGCGCGATTACCAAAGGTGGTATCAACGCATTACCAAAGATGTGCTTACCCAATGGTCTTTTGATTGGATGTGATGCCGGCACCTTGAATTTCTCAAAAATCAAAGGCTCCCACACGGCGATGAAATCGGGGTTATTGGCTGCTGAAACAGTTTTTAGCGTCGTCCATGGCGATGGCAATCTCGAAGATTTTGAACAAAACTTCGAAGACTCCTGGTTGTTTGAAGAATTACATCAATCCCGAAACTTTGGTGCGGCGTTACACAAATTTGGAACCTGGATGGGTGGGGCCTACAACTTTATCGATCAGAATATTTTTGCTGGCAAATTGCCATTCAAGCTAACCGACCCAGTAGCGGATCATGAAACGTTAAAACCCGCCGTAGAGTGTAAACCCATAAATTATCCCAAGCCCGATGGGGTTCTTAGTTTTGACAAAACCTCATCGGTATACCTGTCCAGTACCAACCACGAAGAAGATCAGCCAGTCCATCTTAAGCTTGAAAAATTGGGCCAGGCTGTTGATTCCAATTACAAAATATTTGCCGGTCCCGAACAACGGTTTTGCCCGGCCGGGGTATATGAATTCATAAATACGGATACCACTCCGGAACTGCAGATCAACGCACAAAACTGCGTGCACTGTAAAACCTGCGACATCAAGGACCCCGGTAAAAACATCAACTGGGTCAGTCCGGAAGGTGGCGGCGGACCGAATTACGCAAACATGTAGTGCAACCGGTAAGGTAGTAACCGTAGAAGGCATATATAGAATTTACAGTAGCTAAATATCAAAGTTTTGAATCAGAACAGTCGTCTCTAGAGATTTAGACCTACTATGCTAACGATCACAACAATGGATGAGTTAGGGAAGTCAACTGACCTCACAGATAAGTTGCGCGAAGTCGAGAAGTTGCGCCGTTTAGTTTCCGGACATCAGGGATTATTTCGATCACCAGTGATTTTGGTTGAGTGGGATCAGGCGCCAAATTGCATTTGGCCTATTCGTCTACCCGAATGCATGGGTACTGCTCGTGAGGGCTACGGCGAATATCAACGCTATTATCTGTGGGAACGTCTAGACCACGATCATTTGTGTTTTAATAACGCTCCGATCGCTGATCAGCGCTTTCATGGTCAATGCAGCGCGGACGTCCAAGTAACCGACAATCAACTAACCTTTTCTATTTCGATTATCAATCAGGCAGAGGAAACCTGGTTCGATTTCTTTATCCACATTTGCATGCTACATATCTTTACATCTCACCCCCATGAGAGCAGCTTTGCCGGTAATCATTTTATATTTGATGAAAATGGCGCTATCCATGTTCAAGCTGTCAATCCACAATTTCCTGAACTGGAATTTGCATGGTGTTCTTTGGCTAGCCAACTTGCCTTTGCACAGCAATTCAAAGACAAGGGCAATTATTTGACACAGTTTGTCGCATCCCATCCAACAATCATGACTGAGCGTCAATTCCTAAATCAACATCAACAAATAGCGTTGGATTCACCTTATGCGGCTTTGTTAGGTTGGAGTGGTTGGCCTTGCACTGATCTAGCCTTGTTATTTGATGATATTTTGCCCAATCAAACTCAAAGCGTTTCTGGCACTGTCTCGTTTAAAAGTACATCCCGCTAATCGCGCTGGATAATCGAAGATCATCTAATGGCCGCTTACCACGCGTGCCAGTCTGACTCGAAGGCTGCAACTGACAGTGCTGTAGGACCTGGCGGAGCCCAGGTAGCATTGGAATTAGTGATAAATGTTGGTGATGACGGGACCTGCTCTGTTACGCCAAGTGAACCCCCAGATGCAGAGCCCTGTTTCTCATAATAAGGAATTTCAGGGACAGTTTACTTATCTTGGTATTAGGTCTAATTAATCCGTTTAATTAAGTAAACTGTCACCTTAATCCGGACCTCGAATAAATTCCTTAGATCGGGTCAAACACTGCATAAACCAATGCTTGACCTATAGTGTATTCGTGGGGATATCACAGAGTCTGATCCTTTTGATTCTTTAACCACCAATAAGCAGACGGTCAGCCTCCGTGGATGATGGCTAGAACCATTCGACGAATATGATGCGGCAGCTGATCGTAATTTTCCCAATTCTCATATTTCGGAAGTTTGACACTTTCTGACAATGCTGTAGGTAGATCCCATATTCCTGC
Source organism: Candidatus Spongiihabitans sp. (assembly GCA_965237725.1). Classification (GTDB taxonomy): domain Bacteria; phylum Pseudomonadota; class Gammaproteobacteria; order Arenicellales; family Poriferihabitantaceae. Next base: position 3,294,894 of record OZ250151.1, on the reverse strand, counting down.
CGGATTTGTTTGTGCGGTTTCTTTTACTGTTGGAAATACGGCGTCATACAGGTCATTGTAGTATTTGGCGTTTGCGCGCAGTACTTCAGGATCCGTACCCGTAGAATGCGCATTAACCGCATGGTTCAGATCCCATGCTGCGACTTGATTGAGAATCCAACGCGCTCCAAGCATATTCTTGTCATCCAAAAATGCCCCAGGTGTTAATCGATCTTCATCGTAAAGATCTGCAGTAGCAACGATACCTTCTTTTGGTAAGTAAATTACTGTTGTAGCAACGCCGTCTCCAGCCCCAAGAAATTGCAATTTAACGTTGGTGGTCCCCATGTCTACCACGTGGTTAGTTGAAAAACTAACATCGACGTTGTCTGGAGCAACTCCTAGTGGATCAAGGTGGAAGGTGGCTTTAACATTTTCTTGAGCAATTATTTCTGCCCCTTCGAAGACGTCCGTACCGCCTACGTGGTCAAAATGTTCGTGGGTCAAAACGATGTGGGTTACTGGTTTATCAGTAAGCTTGGAAATCTCTTCTTTTAATATTCCTGCACGATAGGCATTGGCAGGATCGGCGATTAACACACCTTCATTTCCAATAACGACAATGCTGTTGTAAAAAACCGTATATATTGAATACACATTATTACTCAGTTTTTGAACTAACGGTTCATTCTGTGCATGTAGAGGTGCCACAATAAGGTTCATACTGCTCGTTACAATTGTTAATATTGTTAAAACTTTGAAAATTATTTTCATCGCATTTCTCCTTAAATAAATTCATAATCAGTAGAATGGAAATTCAAGGCCACACCTACAATTTCTTGATTAACTAGTGATAATCCAAGCTCCATTCACGCAGATCGAAATGTTAAACTAATCTTATTAGTTTAACAAGTCAAAATGACTGTACTTTCACGAAAATCCCGACACCGCTCAATAAATCTTCGGGCCCTAAGCACTGCTGAGGCGATATTAGTTGTTGCTGAGCAAATATGTGGAGATGCGGGTGTTATGCAGCTTAAATTGACGGATATTGCCAAAGAACTAGGTATTGAATCGCCATCAATCTATCGACATTACAATGGGCTTAAAGGCGTAATCGCCGGTCTAGGTGGCGTTGCACTACAAGCCGAAATTGACACTTTTGACGGCATAATGGACTTGCCATTTCCTGAAGCGGTGGCGGTGCAGGCTGAGCGGGGTTTTGACTTATACTTTTGTAGACCAGGTATAGCCCGTTTCATATTGACTGATTTCGCAGTTCCAGGAGGTGTCCACGAATTTCAAGACAATAACAATTTAGTTCTCGCTAAGAAGATATTCACACTGGAGGAAAATCTATTGCGTCGTGGTATACAGCATAATCTGATTAGACCTATGAATCTAACTACGTTTATTGCTGCTAGGTTTGGACCTGCACTATTAACGTTCTCTCTGAATAATTTGGGAAATTCTTCAAGTTCAAAGGCCGAAATTAAGATGCTAAAACAGGAATACTTAAAAACTGTAATGAACATTCTAAGCCTTGATCAGAGAGATGCTTAAGGTCTACTGACGATTTTGACCAGATTAATGACCGCTGGAGCCGGAGTACAAAAAGATCGTATCCGAGATAACTTGTTGTCCAGGCGACTAGGCATCGGTTTCATCAACATCGAGTTGCCCGGTCATTCGACGACGAATATGGGACCATGATAATCCCGCTGCCAGAACACCACTTAAGCCAACCAGGATTAGCCAGGTTATGGTTTCCTGATTTTCAACACCAACCCATCCCTGATCGACAATAAGCCAAAGCAGTAATCCGAAAAAACCGACGGCAAGTAATGTCCCGAAAAAGCCGAGGGAACGCAATGTGGCGCGAAGGAAAATGGTCCAGCCAATTAATAATATGATGCCAACCAGTCCCTTCAATATTGTAAAACTGGCAATGTCAGTGAGTAGCGGATTGATGGCCCAGTAAAAATAGGAATAGGGCTGAACTGGATTGAATGAGGCAAATACCAGCACGATGGCCACAACTAATCTGATAAAGAAATTACTACTGGAAAATTTTGACTTTGCCATATCGTTTTACTCCACCCATTTTCGGGCATTTTGAAAAATTTTAATCCACGGACTATACTCGCCCCAATGTGATGGATGCCATGAACTTGATTGGGTTCGGAACACTCTTTCTGGATGAGGCATCATGATTGTAGAGCGACCGTCGTGATTTGTGAAGCCCGTGAGACTGTTTGTAGAGCCATTTGGGTTATACGGATAGGTGGTTGCCGGATTGGCATAATTATCAATAAATCTCAACACGGATAGTTCATTTTTATCGATATAACTTTCACTATCCAAAGACTCGAAACTGACGCGTCCTTCACCATGGGCCACCGATACCGGTATTTTGGACCCCATCATGTCATCAAACAGAATTGACTTTTCCGAACATACTTCAACCATGACATATCGCGCTTCATACTGTTCAGAATTATTGCGTAAAAACCGGGGCCAGTGCTCAGCACCAGGAATAATTTCCTTGATCGACGACATCATCTGGCATCCATTGCATACACCGAGAGAAAATGTATCGGGGCGGTTAAAGAACTGCTCAAATAGGTCTTTTAATTTTTGATTGAATAAAATTGATTTTCCCCAGCCCTCTCCGGCGCCCAGTACATCACCAAAAGAAAAGCCGCCGCATGCCGCGAAACCTTTGAAAGCATCCAGGGTTGTACCATTTGCCAAATCTGACATAGTGACATCCATGGCATCAAATCCTGCGGCGTGAAATGCAGCCGCCATTTCAAGCTGACCATTAACACCTTGCTCCCGGAGAATTGCGATTTTTGGCTGCACTCCTTTGCCAATATTAAACCCGGCTATGTGATCCATGGCGTCATCATCGCTGTGGGTAAAACTCAAATTGCAGAACAGACCGGGATCATCCAGGTCCAGAATTCTGGTGTATTCCTGATCGGCACAATCCGGATTATCGCGTAGCCGCTGCATCTGCCAGGTTGTTTGTGACCAGATTTGATGAATTTCTTGGCGTGGTTTACTAAATACGATTTCTCCGCCAAATTTGATTTCGATTTCATCAGATTTTACCGGACGTCCAAGATGATGAATAAGCGACTCGAGTTTCATCGACCTCGCCAGCTCCAACACCCCTTGTCGATTATCAGTATCAATCTGAATCACCGCGCCTAGTTCCTCATTAAATAGTACAGCCAAAACGTCTTCAGCGAGTGAATTTAGCTCAATGGCCAGCCCACTGCGCGAAGCAAAAGCCATTTCGCACAACGTCGCCATCAATCCGCCGTCGGATCGATCATGATATGACAAAATTAAGTTTTCCTGATTGAGTTTTTGAATAAACTCAAAAAAATGTTTAATCCTTTCGGTATCATCAAGATCCGGCGGGTCTCCGCCCTTTTGGCTGATGACTTCGCTCAAAATACTCCCACCCAAGCGGTTTTTTCCTGCGCCCAGGTCGAGCAACCAAACTTCAGTATTCTGGTTTTTTCGGTCCATCACTGGGGTCAGGGTTTTGCGCACGTTTGATACCTTGGAAAATCCACTGACTACGAGGGAAAGTGGCGATACCACCTTATGCTGCTGATTGTCCTGTTGCCAAACCGTTTTCATGGACATGGAATCTTTACCAACCGGAATGGAAATACCGAGGTCGGGGCAAATATCCAGACCAATAGATTTTACTGTGGCATATAAATCGGCATCCTGGCCATCTTCCCCTGCGGCCACCATCCAGTTGGCGGACAATTTAATATCACTGATGTTTTCAATCTTCGCAGCAGCAATATTGGTAATCACTTCACCGATGGCCATTCTGCCACTTGCAGGTCCATCGAGAATAGCAAGCGGGGTTCGCTCGCCTATGGCAAAGGCTTCTCCGGTCACACCGGTATAGCCCGATGAAGTCACTGCTACATCTGCTACAGGTACTTGCCAGGGTCCGACCATTTGATCCCGTGCGATTAAACCGGTGACGCTGCGATCACCAATGGTAACCAGAAATGTTTTGTCTCCAACAGTAGGATGTCCGAGCACAAGTTCGATTGACTTGGCTAAATCTAGCCCAGAAAAATCATGTTGAGGAGATGATTTTTTTACTGTAGTCGCTTTGCGATGCATTTTTGGTGGCAAGCCAAACAGCACCGACATGGGCAGATCGATAGGATCAGGAATTTCCGTATCATTCTCAGCAAAAAATTCATCGTGCAAGACCAGTTGTCGCTGTTTTGTGGCCACACCAACCTGAGCAAATAGGCATCGTTCGCGTTTGCAAATAGCCACAAACTCGTCGAATTGGTTCGGATTAATCGCCAGCACATAACGCTCCTGAGATTCATTGCACCAGATTTGCATGGGCGACATACCAGGCTCATCATTCAATACATTTCGCAGTTCAAATTGACCGCCGGACTCGCTGTCATTTACCAGCTCAGGTAAGGCATTACAAATTCCACCAGCGCCAACATCATGAATAGAGACAATAGGGTTGGCTTTCCCCATGGCGCAACAGGCATCGATGACCTCCTGACAGCGGCGTTGCATTTCCGGATTACCGCGCTGCACCGATGCAAAATCCAGGGATTCTGAACTAGCCCCGGAAGCCACGCTGGAAGCGGCGCCGCCGCCCAGCCCAATCAACATGGTCGGCCCGCCGAGCACAACAATGGGTGTGGCATCGTTGATGGTATTTTTTTCGACATGATCGGGACGAATATTTCCGAGCCCACCGGCTAGCATGATCGGTTTGTGATAACCAAATCGCATCTCCTGGTTTTCGCCAACTTGTTCGAAGCTCCTGAAATACCCTGCAATATTGGGCCGACCAAATTCGTTATTAAATGCAGCCGCGCCAATAGGTCCTTCCAGCATGATTTGCAACGGGCTGGCTATTCGCTCGGGTTTATTTTCCGGCAACTCCCATGAATGAGTTGCTCCCGGTATTCGCAGATGGGATACCGAATAGCCTACCAGACCCGCTTTTGGTTTTCCCCCACGCCCAGTGGCGCCTTCATCGCGAATCTCGCCACCAGAACCGGTGGATGCGCCGGCAAAGGGTGAAATTGCCGTTGGATGGTTATGGGTTTCCACTTTGGCTGTGAAATGTATTGGTTCTGAAACGGTTTCAAATCGGCGACTATTTGCATTGGGTGCGAAGCGAGTCCCAGGCGAACCTTCCAGCGCCGCCGCATTATCGCTATATGCGGACAGGGTTCCCCTTCCGTTTTGTTTGTGGGTATGACGAATCATCGAAAACAAGGATTGATCCTGGGAAACCCCATCGATATCCCAATCGGCATTAAAAATTTTATGCCGGCAATGCTCGGAATTCACCTGTGCAAACATCATCAATTCAACATCGGTGGGATTTCTCTCCAGTTCCCTGAACCGATCAACCAGATAGACCTGCTCTTCATCACTCAAAGCAAATCCAAACTGCTGGTTTGCGCGCTTCAATTCATCCAGACCGCCATTTAATATATCAATACTGACCAGGGGTGCCGGCGATGCGGTGTGGAACAACGCATTCGTTTTATCAACATCATCGAGAATGGATTCGGTCATCGGATCAAATACTACCCCTGCCAATAACCGTTCTTCAAATCCACTCGCGTTTTTCGACGATCCATCAAATCCGATTTTCCATCGTACAACTCGTTCAATGCGCTTCACCTGATCAAGGCCGCAGTGATGAAAAATATCCGTCGCCTTGGTCGCCCAGGGAGAAATTGTGCCAATCCGCGGAACTACAATTCGCTCCACACAGCGGTTTTCATTGACAAGGGCGGGTACTGGGGCAATTGCCGCAAGGTTCAACAAACTGGCAACCACACCCATCTGTTTTTGGGTTAATGGTTCGGCAAGATCAGCAATGAACAGAAAATGCGCTTCAATTTCGACGCAATCAGGAACGGATTTTTGCAGCTGCTCAAGGGCCTTAATCTTGCGGAAATCAGATATCGCAGACGATCCGGGAATGACTAACATGCAATAAAAATTTGCAGAACGGCCTTAATTTTAAATTGAATAGCGTTTTGGCTTCAGGTTTTTATGGGTTCAAATAACACCGGCACCGGACATGGCAGTGCGTAACTGCTCATGAAATTTTTCAGAAAATACGGTCAACGGTAATCGAATACCTTTAGTTCCAAATCCCATTTCTGAAACCGCCCATTTTGCCGGCATTGGATTGGATTCCAGAAACAATGCGGTATGCAATGGATCCAGTTGATCGTTTAAAGTTTTGGCCAGATCCATGTCACCACTCAAAGCTGCGGTACACATGTCGTGCATCAATTTTGGCGCAACATTGGCAGTCACCGAAATACAGCCATGGCCGCCTTCAGCAATAAACGCCAGAGTCGTGCCATCGTCACCGGAATAAAGTGAAAATGCTTCGCCGCAGCGGTTGATCAGATCTGAAACCCGGGAGACATCACCCGAAGCTTCTTTTACACCCACAATATTGGGTATTTTGGAGAGATCTACGATGGTGTCATTGACCATGTCCAATGAGGTACGACCGGGTACGTTATAAAGAATCTGGGGTATATCCACGGTTTCAGCAATCAGTTTGAAGTGCAGATACAGGCCATGCTGGGTCGGCTTGTTATAGTAAGGCACTACCAGGAGGCAGGAATGGATATCAAACTCGGCAGCCCGACTGGTTAATTCAATAGCTTCGGTAGTGGAATTACCCCCGGTTCCGGCAATTACCGGAATACGACCGCCAGAAAATTCCACGGTCTTGCCGATGACTTCAATTTGCTGATCGATGTCCATTGTGGCGGATTCGCCACTGGTACCAACGGATATAATGCCGTCGGTCTTGTTTTCCACATGAAAATCCACCAGTCTCTGTAGAGTCCCATAATCAATTCCCCCATCCTCTTCCATGGGGGTTACCAACGCGACCAGACTGCCTTTCAGCATGATTGAATCCAATAATAATAGTTTTTCGAATCAGGAATGGTACTGTTAGCGCAGCTATTTAACAAGTTTAATATCTGGTTTATGATCGGCTTATTCAATATTTCTTTGCAACCAAATACTCAAATTTTCATCTAACCGCACATGACCGAAAATAAACCGTTAAATGTTGGATTGTTGTTGTGTGATGACGTCGATTTAGACGCCAGGAACCAATATGGCACTTATTCGGCCATGTTCCAGAACGCCCTGGATCCCGAGGCAAAAAACATCAACCTCACCGCTTTTCGTTGTCATGAAGGAGCGGCCTTGCCCGAGCCTGGTGATTTTGACGGCTATATCATTTCAGGGTCCCGATACAGTGTCTATGACGATTTACCGTGGATTGGTGTGCTCCAGGAATTCATTCAAAAATGCTGGAACCAGAACATAAAAATTGTCGGCATTTGTTTCGGTCATCAGTTACTTGCCCATACCCTGGGTGGAAAAACCGAAAAAGCCGAAGTGGGCTGGGGATTCGGCATCCACACCGCGAAGATCACCGAAAAACGAGACTGGATGAATGGCACCAATGACTTAAATGGCAACCTTTACAATTTGATTGTGATTCACCAGGACCAGGTGGTAGATGTTCCCCCTGCTTTTAAAGTTATCGCAGAAAATGATTTCTGCCCCAATAGCATGATGGTCGCGGGAGATAAAATGTTAGGTATCCAGGGTCATCCAGAATTCAATAAAGAATTTTGTGCGTTTCGTGCTGACTTTCGAAAAGAATTAATTGGGCCGGAGGTATATCAGTCAACTTTGCATTCCCTTGCAGAAAACGAAACCCATTCGCCGACGATTATGCGTTGGATAGGTAATTTTCTCCACCAATAATTTTTAAAAGTTCTTGACTTGACCTGACAATTCTAAGCAAAGCTGACGTCCAAAAGATATTTGCGAAGGTCGGCTTATTGCCCAGGCTGTGTAAAAACTCGATAATTTAAATTTTCAAGATCGGCATATTGGAATTTAGTTCGTACTTTTGTAAAACTTTACTAACGTCGTTTAATGTTTGTTTAAGAAAGTCCGCGAACGGCATATCGTGATCTAAATAAGCGAAAAATGAAATACAACAGAGCCCGAATGGCCTCTATGAGTGACTCAACACCTATGATATTCATGACTCGCTTCATATTATAAGCCAGTACATGTAAACTCATTTCTGTTTTGACGTGCTTTAATGTCCGCATTTCAAAGTGCGTGGCTCCCATCCAGGATTTGATGGTGCCAAACGGATGCTCCACTGTTTGACACCGTATTCGCATTTTTCCAGGGTCCCGGGCAAGACGTTGCTCAACCCGTTCTAATATCGCTTCATGCTCCCAACGTGTTACCCGTCGTTGTTTACTTGTTGTGCATTTTGATTTCAAGTGGCAACTCTGGCAATTCGAACTCCAGTAACGATGTAGGTTCTGGCCTTTTTCCTGTGTCGTCATACGCCAGATCAATGTGTCTCCAGCGGGGCAACGATAGACATCTTCTTGTGGGTTGTAACGAAAGGCACTTCTATCATACAGCCCCCGTGCCCGGTTATTCGAAGTGCGCGGTTTAGGAATGAAAACCCTTAATCCAGCCTCTTCACTTGCTTTGATCTCCTGGCTTTTATAGTAACCCCGATCCACAACCACACTAAGCGCTTCAACTCCCATCTCAGTGCGAGCTTGGGTCCCCATGGCCGTTAAACAATCACGATCATTGTTCTGGTTTATAACGTCATGCGCCACAATCAAATGGTGTTGGCTATCCACAGCTGTCTGGACGTTATAGCCTACAACCCCTGTGCCTCTTGAGCGCATGGAGCGTGAATCAGGGTCCGTCATCGATATCTGCTTGTTCGGTGCTGATAACACCTCAGGTTCGAGCGCCTTGAGTCGTTTTACCTCTGCTTTAAGCGAAGTGATCTTATCTTGTAGCCTTTCAGTTTGTTGGTCGGCACTCGGTTCTTCGTTGTCTACTCGATCCAATCGAGAGAAATATCGGGCAATACTTTTTTCTATCTCTTCAACTCTGCGTTTTATCTTCGCTGGCGTAAAGTTCTTATCCCGATTGTTTGACGCTTTGAACTTACTACCATCAATAGCAACCAATGCCTGGCTAAATAGATCCAGTTTGCGACATAGCCCAACAAATTCAGTACAGACTTTACGAATCGCTTTACCATTGCTGCGACGGAAATTTGCAATGGTCTTGAAGTCTGGCCGCAATCGACCCAGCAACCACATCAACTCAATATTACGACCCGATTCCCGTTCTAATCGACGCGTGGATTGAATCCGATTGAGATAGCCATAGATATATAACTTGAGCATCGTAGCCGGATGATAGGCCGGTCGGCCTGTTTCCTTCGGGTTCATTCCTTGAAACCCTAATTTTTCTAAATCCAGCACATCAACAAACGCTTCTATCGCTCTGACTGGATTATCTTCGTCGATGTAATCTTCTATGCGTTCTGGAAATAAGGCGCTTTGTGTTCGGGGTTCGCCTTCAACAAATCGTTTCATTTATCTTAGCCGTGGGGGAATAGCTAATTATAATTCATACCTCGTTTTTACACAGCCTCTGCCCAGAACAGCCAATCGACAGTTGTCGACGATCCTAAGTATTTTCCGCAAAGCGGACAATTAAACGATTCCGCTTAATCGTTACCACTACATTTCGGTCTATACCGAACCATTTAAGAATTCAGCAATCTTCAAATAGAACTCGTAGCTATATCAACCATGTGGGCATATTTTCGGTAGTCGTCTCACAACAGGCGAGGATTGAGCGATTGAGGTATTTGTCGTCGCATAAGGAATAATCTCGTCGATAAGTTGTTCCATTTCTAATACCGATTTCACATGTGCTCGAGCAATGAAACAATCTTCACCAGTAATGCGATCACACTCTACGATCTCATTTAACGAGCGAAGTATCTCGACTACCTTTTTAAGTTGACCAGGTAAAGGTCTAATTCGAAGCCATACTGTAAGTGGTAGCCCTAGCCCTGCTGGATTTATCTTGATTGTGTAACCCTCGATAACGCCCGACTCTTCCATCCTCTTAATCCTTTCTGAAACACTCGGTGGTGATAACCCTACAAGCCGGGCGAGGTTAGCGGTGCTGACACGAGAATTTTCTGAAAGTGCTCCAAGTAATTTTCCATCTATTGTGTCTATTTTTCCATTTTCATATCGAAGGCGTTTCATGATTTTATCCTTTGAGTCAATTGTTAGTATTGAAATATATCATCGTAATGATATGCAAGTATCAATTTAATGCCTGCATAATTAGGTGCTTTGTATCTATACATTATGGCATCAAACAATCTGATATTTAACAGGGCCGCGAACACTGTTCCACCACAAGCTTGGTTCGGTGTTAGTGCGGTATTTCATTACCTCGGGCCTTCTTTTGCTGTCCTCCTTTTCCCAGCGGTTGGCGTCCTTGGTATTGCATGGTTTCGTATTGCATCGGCTGCATTAATCTTTGCACCAATCACTAAGCCATGGGTAACGTTCCGTAAAGCAGATGGCAAAACACGACTGTTGCTGCTTGGCCTGGGTATTTGTTTGGCGATTATGAATACTTCATTCTACCTTGCCCTTGATCGCCTCCCAATGAGCCTCGTAGCGGCCATGGAGTTCATAGGTACCATTGGTGTTGCACTCTATGGACTCCGAACAAAGAGTAACTTTGCAGCACTCTTATTAGCTATAGTAGGCGTGTTTATTCTTATCGACGTGAAATGGGTAACCGACTCAGTCGGGTTGTTCTGGTCGGCACTCAATGCTGCGCTATTTGTCGTTTATATCATTTTAGGGCACAAGGCCGCAGAAGGTGGTGCCAGTGGTGGAGTGGACCGTCTCGGGGCGGCAATGTTTATAGCACTCATAATCTTAATGCCGATTGGATTTGCACAAGCAATGCAAGCATTTGGTACTTTCGAGCTGGTATTAGCAGGAATTGGTGTCGGTATTTGCTCTTCAGTTATCCCATATATTAGCGATCAGCTGGCCATGTCTCGACTACCACGTGCTACCTATGCGCTATTCCTGGCTTTGTTACCGGCAACCGCTACTGTCATAGCGATTATTGTGTTGTCGCAAATTCCAACGGTTCAAGACGTATTTGGGATTGTACTAGTCATGGCTGGAATCGTATTGCATAAGCAACCACACTAACTAATTATGACGCTAAACAAATCTAATTTAACAGCGGGCGTGGCTTTTGGTTTGATCGGGATGCTGGGCTTCAGCGGAACGCTAGTGGCAACTCGAGCGGCCGTCGTTGGCTTCTCGCCCACGACTATAACCAGCGGCCGAATTGTTATTGCAGGAATCTTAGCGATTATTACTTTGGTGTATATAGGCAAGTTTAAACTCCCTGATCGAAGGTTGATTTCTCCAATACTCTGGATGGGTATGGGGTTGGCTGTTGGTTTCCCTTTTTTTGTTGCGTTGGCACTAGAGAGCGTGCCAGCGGTACACGGAGCGGTGGCAGTTGGGTTGGCGCCAGCTGCAACTGCCGTCATTGCTTACCTGCGCTTAGGTGATCGGCCAAAATCAATTTTCTGGGCAGCATGTGCAGTCGGATTTTTCGGTGTTTTCTATTACGCTTTAGATGCAGGAGGAGGCCACCTGGTGTGGGCAGATTTCTGGTTACTGCTAGCACTTTTAAGTGTTGGATATGCCTACGTCGAGGGCGGTCGCGTCTCCATAGAATTGGGCGGCACAGTGGCATTATGTTGGTCAATGATTTTCCTAGCACCTTGCGCGCTAGCGATCCTTTTGTGGTCTGCTAATGATCTCGAGACAGACAGCGTTCCGTTTAGCAGTTGGGTTGGTATGGCGTATGTAGGAATAGTCAGCATGTTTCTAGCGTCAGTATTTTGGTACCGTGGACTAGCCGCCGGTGGCGTCTCACGGATAGGTCAGATTAACTTACTCCTACCCTTAGTTGCACTCTTATGGTCTTGGCTTTTCCTTGATGAAGAAATTACTGCAACGGCTTTGATTTGCTCGATTGTTGTGTTTGTAGCAATGGTCATGTCTCAAAAGTCGCGTTCTATCCAAGTGAAGAATGTCTCCTTTGGGCTTAGTATCTGTTTACCCTCAAGTCACCTGAATGACAGCAGTGAGTTGCGAATTCAACCGATCGACGCAACACATGCGTTAAACCGCTCAGCGGGTGATTCGTATTCTAACGTTTTTCTCGGTCTCTCGTTGAGTCGTCTTGCAACTTTATTTAGTTGCGCTTGTGAGTGAGTAGACAAGTCCGTTCCCTTTGGAAAGTACTGTCTCAATAGTCGATTGGTATTTTCATTAGAACCGCGTTGCCAGGGGCTGTGTGGATCGCAGAAGTAAACTTGTATATCGGTCGCTAACGTAAAACTTTTATGGTCGGCTAGTTCCGAGCCCCGATCCCAGGTCAATGATTTATACAGTTCGCTAGGGAGCTTTCGTGACTGTTTGATTAACGCCTGGATCACCGTGTCGGTACACCGGTTCTTGATTTTAGCCAGCATCACATAACGAGAATGTCGTTCGACTAGCGTTGCGATGTGGGTGTTATTCGAACCCGCAATCAGATCGCCTTCCCAATGGCCCGGAACCGCTCGATCTTCAACGGATGCAGGACGCTCCCGGATCGATACGGCATCAACAATGGTACCCAACCCTTTTCTTTTCAGACTCGCATGGCGGGAACGACGCATGACGCGCTGACTTCTCAGACACGCCAGCAGCTCTTTCTTCAGTACCCCTCTAGCCTGTATGAACAAACTCTTGTAAATCGTTTCGTGTGACACGTAGTCGCTCTCATCGTTCGGGTGTTGTCGTTTCAGCCACCCGGCTATTTGCTCAGGAGACCATTGACGTTGTAGCTTACGGGCTATTTTCCGCACCAGGTCTGCTCGGCCCACCAGCTTACATTTCTTGGGACGTAAAGCCCGTTGCCACGCCGCTTCCTCAGCCGTGCTGGCTCGGTAACAATCATAACCGTCATTACGCTTGATTTCCCGACTGATCGTTGAAGGAGATCGACACATTTGGGACGCGATTGTTCTTAATGACAATTGCATTGCCAACCCTCTGGAGATGACTTCTCTCTCTGATAGCGTTAGAGACAAACGGGAACGCTTCCGTTCTCTGGGACGAATACCCCCGGTCTCACGGAGGATTCTTTGAATAGCTGAATGGCCTCGATCAAACACTCTGGCTATATCGTGTAGAGAATCGCCTTTCTTCCACCGATCCCACATGACAGCCTTCTGTTTAGCTGTATAATAAATTCTCGTTCGTTGTTTCATTTTTACACTCCATCTCTTTTCTTAAGGATAAAGTGTTGCGTTGACCGATTGAACTCACCGTATATAACAGCCCCTTAGATTTGCATAACGAGTGACCGCTTAGGAGAAAGCTGACGCTCAAAAGATGTTAGTGAGGGTCAGCTAATTGCTCAGAGCTGCCGTTTGATCGCCAAATTTATCACTTGTTTTATGATGGTTTTTGACAACACAATGTAGGGAAGAAACTTAATTATTCCGGGAATATTGCACCCGATGGCTGATCCTCATTAGGCTCTACTCTTATACTTGGTTGGTTGGTTACTCGAGGCTTTCCCCACCACATCCAAACAGTTTTTAATATTCCGTCACCCACATTAACCATTCGATGAACAGCATCAGGCTTGGCGTAAATAGCTGTTCCGGGTGTGGCTCTGAATGTTTCGCCGTCAACAGTCCATTCTGCTTCACCACTGATAACATAATATATTTCTGGCGATTTGTGTTTGTGTCCAACATATATAGCCCCAGGCGCCAACTCTGCCTCACCAAAATAGACATTCTTACCTCTAACCGGTGCAGATTCCTTACCTACTAGAGTTTTAAATCTAAATGCTTTAGCAAACTCTGGAGTATAATAGGTGTAAGTTGATCTCCACTTCACATCACTAGCGTTTACATGCGGTCCACCTGCAAGACTAGAGCTAGAAAAAATTTGTATAGCTAAAAACATAAATGCAGCAAAAAATGGGAACCTTTTTTTCATTTCTATATGCCTCTACGGATAAGTTTGATCCCAAAGATGTAACAAGGGCATTCTACTACGCGACTTACTGTCTGCTGTGAGTATATTGCAGCCGTCCATTTTTAGCCATCGTCCAAACGGAAACATGACCGATTCGAGTTGCGAATTCAACCGATGGACGCAACACATGCGTTAAAACTAGAACGTAATTTCCAAATTTCCTGACTGATTCCTAATACGATAAATTAATACAACTATCCCCTGCCGCGGTAACCCGGCACACCCTGATCCGGCACCCAAACCCCTTGGGGTAGTTCGCCCTGTTGAAAAAAGACATCAATGGGTATACCACCACGAGGATACCAGTAGCCACCAATGCGCAACCAGGCTGGCTCGATTTCATCAATCAGTCGCTTGCCAATGCCCACGGTACAGGTTTCGTGAAAACCACCGTGGTTTCGAAAACTGAATAAAAACAGTTTCAGGGATTTACTTTCCACCAGCCAGTCATCGGGTACGTAGTCGATGACTAGGTGGGCGAAGTCGGGCTGGCCGGTAACCGGACAAAGGGAGGTGAATTCCGGCGCTGTGAATCGAACCAGATAGTTTGTCCCTTTGTCAGTATTGGGCACTTTTTCCAGCACTGCTTCATCTGGAGATGCCGCTATCTCAGATTCACTGCCAAGCTGGCTTAAATTTAAATTATTTTCCGGATTAGTCATGACAAAGATTAGACCACACTGGACGCAACCTTGTACATCCGCTATAAATAGCGAAACAACCCAGGATTAAGACTATGATCGTAGAACAAATCTGGACCGGCAATGCCTATCGTAATTTTAACTATCTCATTGCCTGCCCCGAAACCGGTGAGGCATTAGCCATCGATCCTCTGGATCACAAAAAATGCCTGAACTATGCAAAACAAATGGGCTGGACAATCACTCAGATTGTGAATACCCATGAACACCATGATCACACCGGCGGAAACCAGAGCGTGATAGCGGCAACCGGTGCCACAGTTCTAGCTCATCATGGTGCCGGCGATGCCATACCGGAAATGAGCCGGGGATTGTCTGCGGGTGACGTGGTTAAAGTCGGTATCACTGTTGAACTCGAAGCGCTGGATACGCCGGGCCATACCATGAGTCATGTGTGTTTATTATCCAGGACGGATACCCCTGCCCTATTTTGCGGCGATACCCTGTTCAATGCCGGTGCAGGTAACTGCCATAACGGCGGCCATCCAAAAGAACTCTATCAGACCTTTATCAATCAACTGATAACCCTGACCGACGACACCCTGATTTATCCCGGTCATGATTATCTGCACAATAATCTGGAATTCTCCCTGGATCGCGAGCCCACCAACACTGCTGCGAAGTCATTGCTCGAAAGCACTGCGGATCAGGACCCTGGCGACGCCCTGGTCACCACAATGGCCCAGGAAAAAGAAATCAATGCTTTTTTTCGGCTGCAGAATCCTGAAATTATTGCCCAGCTGAAATCCAGGTTTCCAGACCTTGAAGATAATCCCAACCCACAAGCGGTATTTGTAAAACTGCGTGAGTTGAGAAATAGCTGGTAGCATCTAATTTCGCTGGTAATTTACCTGAGCGAGAAATAGTCACCAACTAACAAACACTTACTGCTGGGGCCAAATCCGGTCGTGTTGTTCCAGTTGTCGTATATTTTTAATCAGATATTCAGTGAATTGCATTTGTGGTGAATTCACACCATCCGGGTTGTTCATTTCCACACCATTTTCATTGATCAGGTAGTGCTCGATGTCCGCAGAAGCGATGCCTTTACCGGCGCTTTCCCTTGACTGATCAAATATGGAGTTGCCAACAAATGGGTTTTTCCCATTGGACAATCCAAACCAGTGTGCTATGGATGGGGCAAAGTCGATGGAGCTGGCGTATCGGGCATCATATTCTGCTGGCAGGTTTTTATTGGGGTCATAGATGATCAATGGAATGGAGTCCACAAAGTAGGGCTTGTACTCCGCCTCCTTGCTGGCAATGTCCACAAAGTCCCGATCAGCGTAATGGGCATGGTCGGCGGTTAGCACAACAACGGTGTTATCAAAGTAACTCGAATCTTTGAAATAATCCCAGAATCGGCCGAAAGCATAATCATAATTATGAATAGAATCGAGAACGTAGTTATCTTTAGCTGGATACTTTTTGCCATCCGCGGCAATTTTTTGCCAGGCATGGGTTTCCAGGTTATACAAACCGAGAAAAAATGGATTTGAATCCGTATCCTGTAATTGCTCTTTGTCTTTTAGTATGCCAATCAATCCGTCAATAAGCTGATTGTCCGACAAGGCATCATCCCGTAGTGGCTGATCATGGATATATTTTTCAACCACGGTTTCTGCGGTCATCACCTGATCAAATCGAATCTGCTTCATCATCTCATCAACATAACCTTTATCTGCGCGATGAGTATCGAGAAACAAGGTTTCATAGCCTACAGAGTTGAATAAATCACTAAGACAGAAATAGTTAATTCGTTTTACATCTTCAAAATGGGTGTGCCAGCCACCGAGACCACCATGAGTGGGAAAGATCGAGCACAGTTGTCCGAGCAAGCCGCGATAAGTTGCATAGGTGTGGTTATAGTAGTTTTTCACCACCATGGCATGCCTGGAAAATGCAACCATGTTCGGAGTTAAATCGGGTTCAAACTCGTTGTATACATTCAAGGTTCTCGCCGATAACCCTTCAGAGAAAAATATGATGACATTGGGCTTATCCCTGGTGTTATCAATGGTTTCAAATAACAATGGCTCGGAATAAATTTGCGGTTTAATTAACGGAAAACGCTGGTCGGGATTAATCGATATACCATAGCTTCTGGCCCTGGCAATGCTTTGGCTGTTCAAGGGTTTTAACGCATCATCTCTTTTCCTGAACAAAACTTTGTATAAAGATTCTATGGGCGACTTGTGCACAATCCGATTGTCTTTGCTAGCATAGTAGCCATCGCGTAGTTCAAGAATATCGGCTGGAACCCATTGGTTATGTTGATGCAGCGCTACAGTTACAAAAACAATCACCCCACAATAAACCAGTAATCCCCCTGTACCAATTTTGGCCCTACAACGCATTTCGATAGACACAGTCATTGCCACAAAGAATATCGCTACGGCGCTCATCGCAGAAATCGATTTCAGATCCAGCAGCAAGGTAATGTGGTTGACATTGTCCACTGCCAGAAAATGCACAAATTCACCGCCGATATACACCGACATCAGCTGGAACAAATAGCCTGTAAAAATGATTGCAATCCAGACATAGGCGATGATTCGAAATATCAGTGAACCATTGATCAAAATTACACCCAGCAATAATGTGACCAGAAAATCGACGTAAAACCGGTCGAAGAATAAAACACTGGCGAAAAAATGAGGGGTAGTAAATTCGGGCAGGAGTGGTGTTACCTGAGTAGCGAAGGCCAGACAAATCAATAGACCAAAAAGCAAGACAGATAAAGTCAGGCCATAAACTCTGGATCTGGATTTTTGCATAACCTGGAAGAGTTAACGCGATGACAAAGTCATCTGGCGCAAATATAATTTATGAGAATGGATTTAACTTCCGCCGGTAGATCCAAATCCGCCTTCTGCCCTGTCTGAGGCTTCAAAAGATTCGACAACATTAAACTGCGCCTGAACCACAGGAATAATCACCATCTGGGCGATACGGTCCCCAGGGCTTATCATAAACCCACTGCTACTCCGATTCCAGCAGGACACAAATAATTGCCCCTGATAGTCAGAATCGATCAGGCCTGTGAGATTGCCCAATACGATGCCGTGTTTATGACCCATGCCGGAACGGGGTATCAATACCGCAGCCAGGTCGGGATCTTCGATATGAATGGCAATTCCCGTTGGAATTAACTCGGTTTGTCCCGGCGCCAGTTCAAGAGCTTGATCGACGCAGGCCCGCAAATCCAGACCAGCAGAGCCCGGAGTAGCATATTCCGGCAATCCAAACTCGGTTGTGATTCGGGGATCAAGAATTTTTACATCAATTTTTTTGTTCATTTTTATTTTTTATAAAAATAAATAGAATCTATAGGCAATTCTTATGTGCAACTTCAATTTGTGTCTGGCATTAACTCAGTTACCTTTTCGAGTATCTGCACAGCCAGCAAGTACTTATCAACCCTTTTGAGTTCAATTTCACCCGTCTTATGAATAAGGGTTACCGCATTAGTATCATTGCCAAACGCAGATTGCTCGCCGGATACATTGTTCGCTACGATCATATCCACCTGTTTGGCTTTTAGTTTTTTCCGGGCATTGTCAATCAGGTTTTCGGTTTCTGCGGCAAAACCCACAGTAAAGGGTCCATTTTTAATGGCGCCCACAGCGGCCAGGATATCCGGATTTTTTACTAGTTTGATTAACATCTCATCATTGTCTTTCTTGATTTTCTGATCCGCCACGTCAACCGGACGGTAATCCGCCACCGCCGCAACACCAATGAAAATATTGCTATCCTTTATTTGGCGCAATACCTGATCATGCATCTCATTGGCTGATCGCACATCAACCCGTGTGATTCCCTGAGGCAGTTCCAGATGAACGGGGCCGCTTACCACCACAACCTGGCCACCAAAATCCTGGGCAGCCTCAGCAATGGCGAAACCCATTTTTCCCGAACTGTGATTAGTAATCCCGCGAACCGGATCGATGGCCTCCCAGGTTGGTCCCGCAGTAACCACCACTTTTTTATTTTTGAGCAACTGGGGTGTACCGTCACCCAATAACTGCTGGGCAATTTCTTCGGGCTCGGTCATCCGTCCAGGGCCCACATCACCGCAGGCCTGATCCCCTTCTCCGGGGCCAATAATAGTGACGTCCCGCTTTGCAAGAATTTTGAGATTGTTTCCTGTGGCCGGGTTTTGCCACATTTGTTGATTCATCGCCGGCGCAATAGCCAGTTCTGCAGATGACGCCAGAATTAATGTTGAAAGCAAATCGTCTGCCTCACCATTTGCAGCCCTGGCGATGAAATTTGCAGTGGCCGGTGCAACCACAATCAATTCCGCCCAGCGTGCCAATTCAATATGCCCCATGCCCGATTCAGCATCGGTATCGAGCAGATGCTGGTAAACCGGATGTCCACTGACCGCCTGCAACGTCAACGGCGTAATAAACGCCTGGGCCGCGTCGGTCATCACAACCCGCACATCCGCGCCCCGCTCTTTCAGCCGCCGAACCAGATCGGGGGATTTATAGGCTGCAATTCCGCCGGTTATACCGACCAGAATACGTTTATTTTTACGGTTTGTTTTTGGGTTTACCATAGTGTAGAGTTTAACTTAAATCATGGAGATCACATATGGCGATAAAGGAATGGCCAGAAGCAGAACGGCCTCGTGAAAAACTGCTGAATCAGGGCGCACATTCATTATCTGATGCTGAATTGCTGGCAATCTTTATACGCACGGGGGTTCAAGGAAAATCTGCAGTAGACGTGAGTCGGGAACTGATTGTCCGGTTTGGTGGCCTGCGAAAAACTCTCAATACCGAAATGGAAGAAATTTGTATGGTGTCCGGATTTGGGCCGGCAAAATATGCCCTGATCCAGGCTGCGTTGGAACTGGGCAAACGATATCTAGGGGAGACCTTAAAACATAAAGACGCCCTGTCGAGCCCCAAACAGGTTAGCGATTACCTCACCCATCAACTGCGCGACAGAAACAAAGAAGTATTTGCAATTATTTATCTGGACAGCCGGCACAAGGTAATAGAATATGAAGAATTGTTCTTTGGCACTATTAATGGTGCCACAGTACATCCGAGGGAGGTTGTGAAAAGCGTACTGCGTCACAATGCGGCTGCGGTTATCATTGCACATAATCACCCTTCGGGAGTGGCTGAACCCAGTTCAAGTGATACCGCCATTACCCTGAAACTTCAGGAAGCTTTGCAACTAATCGATGTAAAATTGCTGGATCACCTGATAATCGGCGATGGCGAATTTGTGTCCTTGGTGGATAGAGGCATAATCTGAAAATAATACCACTGAAAGAATTATTTACAATGAAAACAAGAGACCGTCGGACGGGCATAACACTGGTGCATACCGGTAGCGGTAAAGGCAAATCATCCAGTGCGTTTGGTGTTGTATTTCGCGCTGCTGGCTGGGATCTGAAAGTTTGTGTGATTCAATTTATCAAGGGTAAATGGAAAACCGGCGAACAACTCGCCGCTGAAAAATTTGATAATATTGAATGGCATGTCATGGGTGACGGATTCACATGGGATACAAAAAACCCCGAACAAGATATTAAAACAAGCCGTGAAATATGGGAGTTCAGCAAACAAAAGATTTTGTCAGAAGAATATGATCTGGTGTTACTGGATGAGATCAATTATTGCAGCAGCTATGGCTGGATTCCAGGAGAAGAAATTGCAGGATTTATTTCCCACCAGAAACCAAAATGGTTGCATCTTTTACTCACCGGGCGGGATGCGCCCCAGCCGGTGATCGATGCGGCGGACACAGTTACCGAAATGACTAAAATCAAACATGCATTTGATGCCGGAATTATGGCTGCCCAGGGCGTGGAATTCTGATTTCAACCAGGCCACAATAGTAACCACAACCCTGTCGCTAACAGGCAAACAGCACTGATATAATCTAAATAAACTCTGCCACCTGTTTTTTAACTCCAATTTTGATACCCAATGAAGCGTTATTCCATTTTTAGCCTGATCCGCAATGCCCTGAGTTATCATCAGAATTGGCAGCGCGCCTGGCGAAGCCCGGATCCAAAAAAGGAATACGACGTCGTCATCGTGGGTGGCGGCGGTCATGGCCTGGCCACGGCTTACTATCTCGCCAAAGAATGCGGCATAACCAATGTAGCCGTGATCGAAAAAGGCTGGCTCGGCGGTGGTAACACCGGTCGCAACACCACTATCGTTCGCTCCAATTATTTATGGGATGAATCCGCTGGTATTTATGAGCACGCGATGAAACTCTGGGAAGGGTTGAGCAAGGATTTAAATTACAACGTCATGTTTTCTCAGCGCGGTTTGTTGCATCTAGCACACAATGTCCATGACATGCAGGAAATTGGACGAAGGGGTAATGCGATACATCTCAATGGTATCGATTCAGAGTTTCTCAACCCCAAACAGGTGAAAGAAATGGTACCGTTTATGAACCTGAATTGCCGCTATCCTGTGCTCGGTGCATTGCTGCAAAAACGCGGTGGTACGGCGCGCCATGACGCCGTTGCCTGGGGTTATGCCCGAGCTGCGGATGCCATGGGCGTAGACATAATCCAGAACTGTGAAGTAACCGGATTCAAAATCGAAAATAATACCATCCAGGGGGTAGAAACAAGTCGCGGATTTATCGGTGCCAAAAAAGTCGGCTGCGTTGTCGCTGGCCATTGCAGTGTGCTTGCAGAAATGGCGGGATTCAGATTGCCCATCGAATCCTTTCCACTCCAGGCACTGGTATCCGAACCCATCAAACCTATACTGGATTGCGTGGTCATGTCCGGAAGCATCCATGCGTATATCAGCCAGTCTGATAAAGGGGAACTGGTCATTGGCGCCGGCTCAGATACTTATAATTCATATTCCCAACGGGGTGGATTCGACGTCATCGAAGAAACCGTCGGACCGGTAATTGAACTGTATCCCATATTTTCACGGATGAAGATGATGCGACAATGGGGTGGCATTGTCGATGTCACCATCGATCGCTCACCCCTTATTTCAAAAACCCCGGTAAATGATTTGTACTTTAACTGTGGTTGGGGCACCGGTGGATTCAAGGCGACACCAGGCTCAGGAAATGTATTTGCCCATTCCATTGCCCGGGGCGAGATGCACCCTATTGCCGAGCCATTTTCCATTAACCGATTTAATACCGGCGCCCTGATCGATGAAGGTGCAGCCGCGGCGGTGGCGCACTGATGTTAATAATAGACTGCCCGTGGTGTGGGAAGCGAGATCAGACCGAATTCAGCTGTCATGGAGAAGCCCATATTGTACGGCCCAAAAGTCCGGAAAATTTGTCTGACCAAGAATGGGGAGACTATGTTTTTTTCAGAACCAATGCCAAGGGCATTCATTTTGAACGCTGGGTACACACCCACGGCTGCCGGCAATGGTTCAATGCAGCGCGCAATACAGTGACCGATCATATTTATGAAACCTATAAACCAGGTGAGCCCAGACCGGAAATTAAAGACGAATCTGGAGTCGATACTCATAAAAGCAAGAATAATAACGGCCAGGACAACAAAGGTGAGAACTCATGAGCCAACAAAAAAACCGGCTGGAAAGCGGTGGTCGAATCGATCGTGAAAAAACAATTCGTTTCTGGTACGACGATAAGGCCTATGAAGGCCATCCTGGTGACACCCTGGCTTCTGCATTATTAGCCAACAATGTTCATCTGGTCGGACGAAGCTTTAAATATCATCGCCCTCGGGGAATTTACTCCGCCGGATCTGAAGAACCCAATGCACTGGTTCAACTTGAGACGGGCGCAAACACCGAACCCAATCGCCGAGCTACAGAAGTCGAACTATACCAAGGCCTGCATGCGAGCTCACAAAATTGCTGGCCGTCGGTGAATTTTGATCTGGGCGCAATCAATTCCAAATTATCGAGATTGTTACCTGCGGGGTTTTACTACAAAACTTTCATGTGGCCTGCATCACTATGGATGACCTATGAAAAGTTTATTCGCAAGTCCGCAGGTCTCGGGAAATCCCCGCTGGAAAAAGATCCCGACTACTATGACAAAACCTATGCACATTGTGATGTCCTGGTCGTCGGTGGCGGACCCGCCGGAATTCAGGCTGCTTATGCTGCGGGTCGGGCTGGCGCCAGAGTCATGTTGGTTGATGAAAAAAATGAATTTGGTGGCTCGCTATTGAGTGATTCCGGATCCGTTGAACTGGATGGCACCGAGATTGCAATGGATGCCTGGATAGAGCAGCGGGTTGCTGAATTGGAGAAGATGCCAGAAGTCACACTGCTTCGAAGAACCACTGTGACCGGATACTATAATTATAATTTCCTGGTTGCTAACCAACGGGTCAGTGAACATCTTGGCCCCGGAAATACCGGGCAATCTCCCAAGGAAAGATTGTGGAAGATTCGGGCTAAACAGGTGGTGCTTTGTACCGGGGCCATAGAAAGACCTCTGGTTTTTGCTGACAGTGACCGCCCCGGCGTAATGCTGACCAGCGCTATCCGCAGCTATATCAACCGTTATGGCGTGCTGCCTGGAAATCGCATCGTGCTTCTTACCAATAATGACAGTGCATACCAGATAGCCCTGGAAGCAAAAAATTCCGGCGCTGAAGTAGAAATCGTGGACGTACGTGGAAATCCGGGAGACGTCCTGATTTCTAAAATGGAAAGCATCGGCATCAACGTTACCAAAAACAGCGCAATCACTGGTGTTGATTATGGCAAGGGCCGGATTAAAGCGGTTGAGGTCATGTCGTTGAGCGAGGATGGAATCAGTGTGAGTGGAACCATAACTAAGATTAACTGTGATGTCATCGGCGTGTCCGGTGGCTGGACACCCACGGTGCATCTTTTTAGCCACGCCCAGGGCAAGCTGAAATACCTTGACGACAAACATTGTTTTGTCCCAGGCCAGTCCACCACCGACAACCGTTGTGTTGTGGCCGGCGCATGCAGAGCCTCGTATCAGTTGAATGACTGTTTACTCGAAGGATTTGAAGCCGGCTGCGCTGCGGCCGATGCAGCCGGTCTGAGTGTCGACGCTCTGGCACCGGATACCACCGCAAAAATTATTAAAGAGGAACCATTGCGCCCGCTATGGATCCTGCCCTGCGATCATCCCATCGGCAAGGGTAAGAAAAAACATTTCCATGAGCTACACAACGACTCAACTATTGCTGATATTGAACTGGCGGCTCGAGAAGGTTTTGAATCTGTAGAACATTTAAAGCGATACACAACAACCGGCATGGGCACCGACCAGGGCAAGACTTCAAACCTCAACGCCCTGACTGCGATGTCGGTGTTACGAGGCCAAACAATTCCCCAGGTCGGGACCACAACTTTCCGGCCGCCTTATACGCCATTAACTTTCGGCTCAATCGTGGGTCTTGATCGACGGGATCTGTTTCTTCAAAAGCGGAAAACCGCCATGCATTCGTGGCATGAAAAAAATTCCGCGGTGTTTGAAGACGTCGGTGACTGGAAGCGCCCTTTTTATTTTCCCAAGGTAGGTGAAGACATGCATGCCGCGGTTCAACGCGAATGTCTGGCTGTACGAAACAGCTGCGGCCTGCTGGATGCATCTACTCTGGGGAAAATCGACCTCCAGGGAAAAGATACCGCCCGATTGTTGAATATACTGTACACCAATGCATGGAGTCAGCTGGCGATCGGCAAGTGCCGTTACGGATTAATGCTCAATGAACATGGCATGGTATTCGACGACGGTGTCACCACCTGCGTGGGTGAAAACCACTATCATATGACCACAACCTCTGGGGGCGCTGCCAGGGTAATGAGCTGGATCGAAGAGTGGCTGCAAACCGAATGGCCAGATATGGAAGTCTATGCAACCAGCGTTACGGAACAATGGGCTGTGGCTTCATTGAATGGACCCCATGCGCGCAAGGTTCTGGAAACCCTTACTAACATTCCCCTTGATAGTGAATCATTTCCATTTATGTCTATGCGGGAGGCAGAAGTTGCTGGTATTCCCGCGAGAATTTATCGAATCAGTTTTACTGGCGAACTCGCATTTGAAATTAACGTTCCGGCACGCTACGGTCTGGCGGTTTGGGAAGCTTTGGTCAGGGCTGGTGAAGAATATGATATCTGCCCTTATGGCACCGAAGCGATGCACGTGCTGCGTGCGGAAAAGGGATTTATCATTGCCGGACAAGATACCGACGGCACAATGACGCCAATGGATCTTGATATGGACTGGATTGTATCGAAGAAAAAGGACGACTTTTTGGGCAAGCGTTCATTTATCCGAACCGATACGGTTAAACGAGGCAGAAAACAATTAGTGGGTCTGCTTACCGAAAACCCCAAGTTTGTTCTGCCCGAAGGCGCTCACGTTGTAAAAGCAGTTAAACCAAAACCACCTATGGAGATGCTTGGTCATGTAAGTTCAAGTTACATGAGTCCGAATGTTGGGCGCTCCATAGCATTCGCATTAATCAGGGATGGGTTAAACCGAAAAGGCCAGACGCTGAACGTCTCATTAATGAATGGAACCAGCCACAAGGTCACTGTGACCGATCCGATGTTTTTTGATAAACAGGGAGAACGAATCAATGGCTGAAATCAAAATAATATCTCCGGCCTATAATCGCGCAAACATCGATGGCCCAATCAGCCTGGAAGAGTTGCCGTGGTGCGGTAAAATTATCCTCAGAGGAAATCCGCAAAATCGACAATTAATCAAAAATGTTGAATCTGTTTTTGGTCTGAAACTGCCCGTTGAATCGAATACCTGTATTCAAGATAAAACCCATCAGATTTTCTGGTTGGGACCCAACGAATGGATTGTCTATTGTGAACTCGCCGAAACTCAAAACAAGATTGCATCATTAAAATCAGCATTGTCGGAGCTTCACAGCGCGATAGTAGATGTAAGCGATTATTACACCATACTCAGACTGAGCGGTCCTGAATCAACCCGACTGATAACAAAGGCCTGCCCCTTAGACTTGCATCCAGACAAATTTCCTAAAGGCAGTTGTACTCAAACCCGATTTGGCCACGCCGGTATTTTGTTACATAAATTCAGTGATACCCCTGGATATGATATTCAAATACGCTGGAGTTATACCGAGTACGTCTGGGATTACCTGAAAAGCGGTATTAATACCCTGTAGCCGCTTCCCACTACTAACTAAAACTTAGAGAAGCTCTGATTAAAACATAAACAGTCAATTTGAGTTCAAACCCAAGTTATCGCGCGGCAATTTCTGCGTTGCAAAACTTCGCAATAGCCGTGCCCAGGCTTATTTGACTAGGGCGTGCATTTCGCGCCTTGATCTTGATCATATTGCCTAGTGCCATTTTAATGGCAACTTGATCTACCCAGTTTTAATCAGAGCCCCAAGAATTACAAAGGCCTGGCCCTGGCCCTCACCCTCGTCATTGCCCGAATTCCGCAGGAATATCCGGAATCCATGCATGAAATTGCGAAAATTCTCGCTCAAACTGAAACTCGAGATCAAACATGGATCCCGGATAATCGTTTCACGATTTCCGGGATGACGCAGGGGATTTAGTATCTGGGTAATCGTTTCACATTTGTTCGTATCATCCCTGATACTCACCCCGTTGGGGCTACGCGAAATTCTGCTCCCGGCAGAATTTTGTTCGTGTCATCCCTGATACTCACCCCGTTGGGGCTACGCGAAATTCTGCTCCCAGCAGTATTTTTCGGAATGATGATAGCGTGGAGGCGGTATGAAAACATCAAGTGCCAAGTGAATTATATTTCCCCGCGCCGTCATTCCGGAAGACCGAAGGTCTATCCGGAATCCACCCCTGTTGGTTGTTTTTATACTGAATAAATTATTCAGGCTCTAGAAATACACCCTCTGGATCCCGGATATTTCTGCGAAATTGTTCGTATCATCCCTGATACTCACCCCGTCGGGGCTACGCGATATTCTGCTCCCGGCAGAATTTTCCGGGATGACGGGGGGATAAGTGCTTCGAATTTGTTCGTATCATCCCTGATACTCACCCCGTTGGGGCTACGCGAAATTCTGTTCCCGGCAGAATTTTGTTCGTATCATCCCTGATACTCACCCCGTTGGGGTTACGCGAAATTCTGCTCCCAGTAGAATTTTCCTGGAAGAAAGCCATTTAATCAACCCCTCCTGTTGATCCACCCTTCCCGTCCCGTAGATCCTTCGTCGTGCCTCCACAGGATGACGGCGAGATATAACAACCAGTCGCCGTCGTTCTGAGCTTGGCGCGTCGTCCTGAACGTAGTGCGTCGTCCTGAGCCTTGGCGAAGGAAAGGAAAGAATCCAGATTTAGCTTTATAACGCTCAATATGGGTAAAATATTCCAGGGATCAGGGAAATAATGCATGCCTATTTGATTTCACAACCCTCTATAATATGCATGCAATCAATAAATCAGAGGTGAATTTATGGAAACGCTACTACCTTTAATAATACAGTTAATAAGTGGTGCAGTCGGAGGAAACATCGCGGGTGCCCTTTTAAAAACGTTTAGTCTTGGCGCTGTTGGCAATAGTCTGGCTGGAATCGTTGGCGGCGCATTGGGCGGCCAACTTATTGCAATACTAGGTTCTGGGATACTGGATGGTATAGCCAGCGATATAGTCAGCGGTGGAATAGGCGGTGGCGCATTGATGATTATAATCGGATTAATCAAAAAGATTATGTCATAGGACAATTTATTCTATGCGCAAAATTATTTTGGCTGATCCGCGAAGAATGATCCGAGTAGCGAACTGTTTGAATTCCTATTTTCCTTGATCCATTAGCTTGCTGGCCTGCTCCAACCAGTTTCCACGCTCGACTCGCCCTGGATAGTCGAGAAACTTATCTACCCATTTTATATTTTCTTCGGTCAAATTTGCAATTTGCCAAAAGTGAAAAAATCCAATATTGTTTAATTTCCTTTGCAGCACCGGCCCAACCCCTTTTATCCTGGTTAAATCATCCGCATTCCCCTGTGGGGCGTCCAGAGTTTCTGGTTTTTGATCATCTGATTCGTGTAAGAAATTAGATTTATATTCACGTTCCTTTGCAGCTTCTACTTCAGATTCCAACTCTGCTAGTTTTCCCTGATAATTTTCCAGCTGCTCCATGGAAATTTGATTAATTGACTCGTAGTCTTGTTCTCGCTCATCGGCTTCTTCAATGGCCGACTCCAGCTCGACAATTTTCTGGTTAACTTCTTCCAACTGATTTACAGAAGACTGGTGGAGAGATTGATACTTTTGATTTTCCTCGCTTTCGAGTTCTAAAGCTGATTCCAGGTCAAAAATTTTCGTTCGGTATTTGTCCGCCTCTTCCGTCGCAAACTGATTCTGGGTATCGATATGCTCACTGTGCTTATTCGCAAGCCCTACCTCTGATTCCAATTCAATAATTTTCTTCCTGTATTCTTCCAGTTCTGATTCCGATGAAAGCTTTTGAAACTGACTTTCAGCCCTACTTTGATTTTCAGACTCAAGCGCATTTTCCATTTCAGTCAGTTTATCCTTATAGTCTTCCAGTTCAGCATCTAATTTATGTGCGATTTTCTCGTTTGCGAATTTCGACTTGTTCGCCAGTTCGATTTTCGATTGAAGCATTCCGTTAATTTCCCTGTATTTCTCAATCTGGTTTTGGAGAACCGCCGTTTCATTCGCACCGACACTTAGCGAGTCAAACTCATCATCAAATGAATCCTTTAACGAGTCCACCGGGGTAAATTTAGCGGGGTTAATTTTCTCGAATAATGATTCAGTCTCAAGCTGAGATGTCGTAGTTTCAGGTTCGTGTACGCTTGCCTCTTCACTCAAATCATCGTTCAACTCATCCAGCTCTTCTGATTCAGATCGAACTTGATCTTGATCTGCGATATCCCGAATTTCCATTGGAGCTGAATCCATTGGGGCAGACTTTCGAAATATCAACCACCCAATTACCAGTCCCATAGTTGCGGCTAATAACAGCCATATCCATATCTGAAAAAATAAGTAGCCCATTAGCGCGAATTAAACAATTTTATTTATTGATACAAGCACGAAAGTTACAACTAGAAATAACCACATATCAAATCCCCCAATTTGCTAGGAAGCCTCTGATTAAAACTGGGCAGATCAAGTTGTAATTAAAAATGATCAAGTTCAAGGCGCAAAACGCACACAATAGCACGGCTATTGCGAAGTTTTGCAACGCAGAAATTGCCACGTGATATATTGGGTTTGAACTCAAATTGACTGTTCATGTTTTAATCAGAGGTTCCTTAGATTTTTAAAACTGATGGCAGGTCAAAACACCGCCCGGTTCAAAATATTATCATGCTTCAATAAACAATACCCAATGGGAAGCGCAATCTTTGATCAATGAAATGTCGATATTCCTCTGTGTCGATAACGCCCCGGTGGAGATGTGGGTGACGCAATTAATTTTTTTTGAGCTTCCCATTGATCATGGCTGTCCAGGATGCCCAGCCAGCTTATTTCTCCTGCAATCAAGGTGGCGATAAGCTTACCATTTTTAAACAATAACCGATTTTTCCTCACCGCCGGAACACGATCTCCGGGCAATATGGAACCCGTTAAGTTTAATGGATCTGCGGCACTAATCGAAACTAACATTTGCTGCTTTTCTCGATCTGCACTTTTTAACAATCCCACTGCCTCGGGCAAAGCGAATTGCTCGCCTGATAATCCGCTAACAAACCGGCCACCACGCACCTCACCTCGTGCCTCCATGCGCCGATAAACATAGTGCAACTCCCGCCAACTGGGTACGCTGTTTTCAAATTCCAGAAGCCCCCGAAATACAACGCCATACCGCCGTAGCAATACACCCGCGATATATTCTACAGAATCCCATTGATCAAAATTCCTGGACTCGTCCTGATTGACTTGAACACGTATCAATGACCACCTTCCTGCATTATCCATCGCCGATCTTTTCGACCTGGCCCGCCGATGATATTTTGACCGCACCTCAGGACCACTACGAGTCAACCCGCGTAACCCCGCATAATTGTCACTGGTCACCAACCCAAAGCTCACTAGCTCAGAAAGCCCCTGCTCAACCTCGGTTGCCACCCATCCCCCTACTCCAACCAGATCATCAAAAAACTGCGCACCATTTCGGTCCAGTAATTCATAAATTCGTTGGCCATTTTTGGATAACTGATCCTGCTCGGTGGTTTGTTTACTGAATTGCTGCCAATGTTTAAGCCCGGAGCGTGATACCAGGGCGATGGGTGATTGTTTATTACTTTGTTTCACACTGCCATTGCCAGGATTTGAAACATTTAATCGCGACCAGGTTATACGTCCGCTTGAACAGAGTATATCCAGCCAATAAGTCATATAACCATTGATTCGCGACGGCAATACCGATTCTTCCCAGGCTCCAGCGGAAACATCCAGACCTTCCAGCTGTTGTAACACCGTGGCCAATGACTCTGGGTCATTGGTGTCTGCTTGATTTTCAGCATCCAGCCCCTGCCATTGAAATAAAAATCGCATAAAGCCGTTAATTGAAGCCGGTTGAATCTGTTTGCGCAAGTTGTTCAATGTACGGCGATGAATCCGTGCAAGCAGCCCCCGCTCACACCACTGCACCGCTTCTTCATCCAAACCCAAAACGCCTGCATCACCATTCGAATCAAATTGACCCCGCATCACAGAACCTTCCTGCTCCAATGCCATCAACCCATGGTTGACCGATTGGCTATCGAGTTGCAAAAATTCTACTAGCGATTGTTCAATTACCGGTCCTAACCCTTGTAATCGCATGCGCAATAATTCGAGAATGGCCACATTTTGATTTTCAACCACCAAATATCCCGCGGGTTCAATTTCGGGGTTGCGTTCAAGCTGCGGATGAATGGTTAACCATAAATTCAATCGCTCGGCGGCAACCCAATAAGTTTGAATCCCGAAGGTAATTTCACATGCCCGTCCTTCCCTTGCAAGTTGCTGCAGCCAGTCCGACCAGTTGTGATCAATTACTTCCGCCGTTGATACACCGCCGAGAATCATCAAGCCATCGTGGCATTCGTCATAATTCGAGACATCAGGCCAAGCTTCCTTGCGAACCTCGTCAATGACATCCCCATTCAATCGCCCGAGTGATATGGCATCTTCAGGATTTAGAAACTGCCGTGTTCGGACCAATGCGGTACGGCGCTCTTCTGCTGGCGCATCATCCAAAAAGGCATAGGGCTTTGCAGTCAACACTTCTTCTGATAAAGGTGACGGCGCGGTAAGATCTTTGCAGATCAGACGAATGTCACCCGCTTTCAATCCATCAAGAATTTTTTCCAGAGATCTCACATCCATTAAATCATTCAAACAATCGTAAAGCGTCTGTTTCACCAATGGATGATCTGGAATTTCGCGCTTTCCTGCAATATTCTCGGCGCAGGCAATTTGGTCGGGAAACACCACGGCAATCAGATCTTCTGCATTGCTGCGCTGAAACTGGGGTGGCGTTTTTGAACCGCTGGTAAATCGTCTTATGGCCAGGGCAATGGTGGCATTCCAGCGCCAATGGGTAGGAAACATGGGTGCATCCAGCAGCGCCTGGGTCAACACATCTTCTACGCTTTTTGAATCCAAATAGCTCGCTGGTTCTTCCAGTGGAAAACTATGAGTGCTGCCCAGGGACAATACGATGGTATCTTCGAGGGCCGCCGCCTGAAGTTCAAAATTAAACTTTCGGCAAAATCGTTTGCGCAATGCCAAACCCCAGGCCCGATTGACCCGGGAACCGAATGCAGAATGGACAACCAGATGCTGGTCGCCGGCTTCATCAAAAAATCGTTCAAAAATAACCGTATCGTGGGTGGGTAATGCACCCAGAGCTGCACAGGCCGCGCCAAGGTAATCCACCAGCTGCTCGGCCGCAACGGATCCGATGTTGTAATGGGCAATCACCTTCTCCCGCGTGGCACTCATCCCGTCGCTTAACCACAATTCGATATTTTTTCGCAATCGGGAAACAGCAATACTCATAGCATGGGTTCGTCCCGGAGCTTCGCCAAACCAGAATGGAATATTCGGCGGTTGGCCTTTGGCATCACGGACAAATACCTTGCCAAGCTCAACTTTCAAAATCTGGTACGAGGTATTGCCGAGTTGGAAAATATCTCCAGGCAATGATTCGAATGAAAAATCTTCATTCAAGGTGCCTATCTTCAGACTTTCGGGTTGAAGAATGACATCATAATCAAATTGGTCGGGAATGGTGCCGCCGTTGGTAATCGCCGTCAAGCGCGCACCTTTTCTCGGTCTGATCTTGCCATTTACCGCATCCAGGTGAATGTGGGCGGATCGTCGACCTCGCCGAGTACTAAATCCATCAGCCAGCATTCTCACCACATCATTAAATTCTTCCCGGCTTAAATTTCTATAAGGGCTGGCTGCGCTAAATTGTTGATAGAGATCATCAATTAAAATTTCCCCCGCAGAGACTTCAGCAACAATTTGCTGAGCCAGCACGTCCAGGGGTTTAGGATAAATTCCCAGTTGGTCGAGCTCACCTTGTGCAACCGCATCGAGTAATGCCACACACTCCACCAGATCATCTCGGGACAATGGAAACAATCTGCCCTTCGGAGTTTTACCCAGGCTATGCCCGGACCGCCCTACTCGCTGTAAAAATACACTCACCGCCCGCGGGGAACCAATCTGGCAGACCAGATCGATTTCGCCGATATCGATACCCAGTTCTAAAGAGGCCGTTGTAACCAGGGCTTTGAGTTGCCCGGTTTTCAACCGCTGTTCCGCAGAGAAACGATGTTCTTTAGCCAGACTGCCATGATGAGAGGTGACGGCTTCATCTCCCAATCGTTCCGCAAGGGCCTTTGCCAGTCGCTCCGCCAATCGTCGGGTATTGACAAAAATCAATGTCGTTTGATGGGCATTAATCAGATTTTCCAGAGACCCATAAACTTCACCCCAGACCTCCCCCGCCATAACCGCCTCCAGATTGGACTGGGGCATGCAAATTTGTAAATCGCGATTTCGCTGATGACCACTGTCGATGATCTGGCAATGGCTTTTTTGATCGCTGCCAAGGAGGAAACGTGAAACCAATTCCATAGGCTCCTGAGTTGCTGAAAGACCAATGCGATTTATCCGCGCATTGCATAGCCTTTGCAATCGTTCCATGGACAGCGCCAGATGGGCACCACGTTTTGATGATATCAGCGCATGGATTTCATCGATGATCACGGTTTTAGCCGTTGATAACATATTTCGCCCGGATTCTGAGGTCAGTAAAATGTATAAAGACTCAGGCGTAGTCACCAGAATATGCGGCGGATTTTTGATCATTTTTGTTCTTTCGTACTGGGGCGTATCGCCAGTACGCACCGCCGCCTTAATCTGATCAGAATTTAGATACTTCTGAACTCCCAACAATGGATCCTGGAGGTTTCTTTCGATGTCATTGGAAAGCGCTTTTAAGGGGGACACATAGACAACGCTGACTTCCTGAGCCAGCTCCCCGACTTCAGATTGTTTCACCAGGCCATTGATGGCGCCGAGAAATGCCGCCAGGGTTTTACCCGATCCCGTGGGCGCCGCAATCAAAGCATGATGGCCATTTTCTATGGCCTGCCAGGCATCGAGCTGGGGCTGGGTGGGTTGCTCGAACTGATCATAAAACCACGACTTTAAGGCGTGGTGAAAGTCATTCAAAGGATCAGGAATCGATTGTGGCAACATAATAGGCCCAGATTACAGCAAGAAATTGAAGGGAGCAAGAAAACACCCAAAGTCTGGTTAATGCAACTTAGAAATCGAACTTTAACGGGGATTTTCCCCAACTATTGCATGGATAATTAGATTCAGGTACCCTCCGCAACCCCGCGACAAATAGTTGGCTACGTAGCTCAGTTGGTTAGAGCACATCACTCATAATGATGGGGTCGGTAGTTCGAATCTACCCGTAGCCACCATTAAATCAACAACTTATGGCTCACCTGTACAGCTTCATTTTGTTCAGTGTGACTAAAATGTGACGAACTCAGTACATCAAGAGCTTTACGAACATTTACTGGCGCTAAATGCGCGTATCGCTCGGTCATATTAATCGTACTATGACCCAGTAAATCTCGAACAACAATTTGTATCCCGTCAAAAGATGTGAAGCCAAAATGATGTAAATATTAAGAGAGACTTCTGTTAATTTAACACTATTAAAAGAGGTCTTGAAATGAGTCATTATAGTTCAGAGAAAGTAGTAAAAGCGATTCACCGTAAAACCCGACGCAAGTATTCAGCAGAAGAAAAGATACGTATTGTGCTGGAAGGCCTTCGAGGCGAAGAAAGCATTGCAGCACAGGAGGGTTGAAAACCTAAACAGTGTGCCTGACACTAACCAGGCGATATAATCAAAATGTCTCTCTTAATTTATACACACGACTGTTCCATATCATTTGAAGACTTACAATCAGGTGCAACGTTTATTAGATGCGCGTGCTGCGGTTTATAACTTATTTTATCTGAGGCACCATTTAGTATCTGCTGCTACCTATCGATTTTTTAGAATGCGTGCCTTCGCATCTTGGAAATGTGCCGTGTTTTAAAAGAGGGATAAATGCGCGAAATTTCTTGTTTCAAGAAGTTAACTTGTTACTACCCCCTCGATATATTCCACATCCTGCCCCGAATAAAGCTCCTTAAAGTTCACAACGTTAGTATCTTTTCCGCCTTCGTCTTCATCGGCGTTTCACGTGCCGTCAAATGCATATAATGCTATATTAGAATTCTCTGAAAATTAATTGGATCTTTTGAGTATATCGTTTTTATCCGTGACCCAGTGTGGATTTTCCCACATTTTAGATTACTACTTTGAGATAAATTAAATTAGAATTTCGCCGCCAACCTTATTTATAACCTTTTGGGTACTGCCATTTAACTTGTCAATATCGTTAGATATTGCGCAGGTCATCGCCATTCAGACACAAGTAAGTAAGCAAACGGGTGAGCCAGAAGTTGTGGTATTTACCACATTCTCAGATTGTTCAATTTGTAAAGATTGGATACAAAGTTCTTCAATCTAGATTACATGATTCAAATACCAAGATTGTTTAAAAAGCTAAACTCCGTACCCGGCGGAAGATGGATATTTACTAAGCTCATTTGCTTTAATGCTCCTTATTTTTTTTCAATACCCGCACTAATTACGGAATTGCAAGTAGGCAAGGTTGTTGTGCAGATGAAGCAACGTTGGTCTGTAAAAAATCACATTGGAACGACTCATGCTATCGCTGTATGTAATTTATGCGAGATGGCGGTTGGCCTGACTGCGGAAGTAACAATTCCCAAAAACCTTCGATGGATTCCCAAAGGCATGAAAGTTGAGTATTTACATAAAGCTAGTGGCACATTGACAGCAACTTGCGAAATTCCCGCCGACAGGTTTTCTAATGATCAGCTAATTGTGCAAGTAGTAGTACACAACGAAGACGGTGTGGTTGTCGTTAAAGCAGGTATAGAACTATATATCTCTAGAAAATAACGGCCAATTAAGTAATTCGAATTTTATAGAGAGAATCTTACAAATGTCAGCAGTAAAATTGCCAAGAGTTTCAAAATTTGTCATTGTCGGATGCGGAGTAGCTCAATTAGTATGCGTTGCAGCACTGTTACATCATGAGCATGCATCAGCACTGGCCTTTCTTTCCGCAATTATAATAAGTGCCTTTATCACAGATCTTATCTCTGGAGTAGCACACTTCACATTTGATTATGTGTGGTCAGATGACACACCGATACTGGGTCCAATATCTGTGGAATTTAGACAACATCATGATCGCCCAATTTTACATTCTTCGGATATTTGGAATAATTTCACAAAGGGTGCCTACGCGTCGCTGCCCATTTTGTTACTAACAATTACTCTTATGGTGCTCATCGAATCATCACCAATAAACTTTTTTATACTAATGACATTGCTCATGGCAAGTATATGGATGATGGCATTTCATCAGGTCCATACATACTCTCACATGGGTAATCTGAGAACTGCATCGGATTTTAGTAGATCCCTAGCTGATATAAAAAAATTACCGAAAGTAGAGCAAAAATTAGAAATTAGAAAATTGTTTGATTTTGATAATATTCCGAGATGGATTAGATTACTGCAACGCTTTCGAATAATTTTGCGCCCTGAAATTCATTGGCTTCATCATCAATCTTATGAGTCAGATTTCTCAAGTCTAAATGGTTGGTCTGATCCGTTGATGAATTTGATATACCGTCCTCTATCCCGTCGACGAAAAACAGCACTACATGCCAAATAAAAATACACTGAAATTCAAATTTCGAATCGGACAAATTCTGAAGTTCCGTGAAATCGACACTGAAATTATATTTCTATCCCAATGGTTAATCTTTCAGTTTTCGAATCACAAATAATCCTTTGATTGATTGTGAATTAGTCGAAATTTCAAATATAGGAACAACTAAATAGTTGCGATCAATACAGAAAAATTATCACCAATATGCATATTGTCTACAACAAATGTTTTATCCGTCCATGAGCATTGATTGATTAAATTGTAGAGCTATTAACTTAAAAGGAATAGATGACAAACCAGACTCTAGATAAACTCAGAGAAAGATACTGGCAAGTTAATTGGCATTCGGCGACAATTGCTGGATGAATAAATCAAATATTTACAAACAATATCGATTTCCATCGGTAATCATTCCGTACGCAGTATGACTCTATTATCGATTCAATCTCAGTCATCGGGATATTGAAGGTTTATTAGCTGAACGTGGGATAAATGTTACCTAAGAGACGAGCCTTGAAGTTTAACGGGCGGATGCACTTGCACTTCAGGATGGCGAGATCGCTAGTCCCCCGATCCGTCGTCGCCGACTCGCTTCAACTCCGTGGTCGGGTTGTTATGCGGCCGTTCTTTAGTTCCCGGTGTCAGTTCGACACTTATGTGCAACCGATCTTTGGGGTGTATCTCCCGTTGCAATTTCAGGTCCAGCTCGTGATCGTCGATCTGGCGCGGCGTATCCTTGTGTTTTAGGTTCGCATCGATCGACTCCTCTCGTATCGGCAATTGGTGACGAAGAGCATTCTTGAACATCCAATTCAACGTTATCCAGTTTAACCCATGGTTGGCATTGCCGCCACCAACATCTGAGTGGACACCCCGAAACCACAATTCGATCGGACCGTTCTTCTGATAACCTTTTTCAGAAAGGCGGGTCAGCGGGAACAGTGCACGTGTTTCGTCAAGGGCCATCGCGTGGTAGACGTGATCTACGTTCTTCGGCATACTGAGGTCGTGCCCCGCATTTATGTTTTTACCAGGCAAACCGAACTGACCTACAATGTCCCAAACACCGAGATAGCGTATCTGGAGGCCATCAAATTTCTTATTAATTTCATTGGCGAAAGACACCGCCAGCGCAGCGCCTCGGCTGAAGCCAACGATGTCGATATCAATGTCTCCATCTTCGAAATTCACCTCAAGACGTTCTAACGCTTGCTTAACCCTCTTGTGTCCACCGATGCCGAATGCCATCGAAAATTTTTCTCCAATTTGAGTGTGGGCGCGCGTGCCTATCCCCTTCAGATACAGGCTACCGGGTTCATTGGGGTCAGGGTTGTTCTCCAGTTGTTTGTAGGCGTTGAAGAAATCCAGCACGTTGCTGAAATGCTCGATACCATCAGCTGCTTCGTTTCCAGTGCCATCAAAAGCATAAAGTGCCATGTCGATGAATATCCTCTTAGTTGCGTATATGGCATCAATGAACAGACGGACAGCAACGCCACCAGCCGGTTATGGCTTGATTACAGTTATCCCAAGCACAAGTTACCATAGTTTCCTGTACGTCGCCAGATTAACTTGGACTTTTAGTTGATTGAATTAAGAGACAGTTCAAACTGTATCCCGTCAAAAGACATGAAACCAAAACCGTAAAGGGCAATACGAGCATGCATTTGAACAATTGCGACGTTCGGTAAACCTTGATGACCATCTTCCCTATGATGAGCCATGGGGCTGGATGCAACCCACTCGCCATGCGCTTGGCGCTTGTAAGTCTTCAAATGATAAGGAACAGTCGTGTGTATAAATTAAGAGAGACATTTTGATTATATCGCCTGGTTAGTGTCAGGCACACTGTTTAGGCTTTCAACCCTCCTGTGCTGCAATGTTTGCTGTTTGATTTGGGCCCTTCGGCCGATGATTTCATGATACCGACCAGTGTACATGTCTGCCGGCGTCACATTATCGAGTGAATCATGATACCGCTCGTGATTGTAGAATTGAACAAACGCCTCGATAGCCCGCTCCAGTTCCCAAGGGAAATAATAGTGTTCAAGCTTCACCACATTCTTCATGGAACGATGATAGCATTCGATCTTGCCCTGGGTCATGGGATGATACGGCGCACCCCAGGTATGGCGCATCTGGTGTTCACCCAAATAGGTTTTAAGCTCCTTCGACAAATAACACTGACCGTTATTACTCAATAACCGCGGTCGATGTCTGACTGGGATATTCGTGACACCGGTTTCATCAATCGCCTGATCCAGAGTGTCTTTGACATCACTGGCGCCCATGGACGTGGTGAGCTTCCAGTTGATGATATAGCGCGAATAGTCATCCAATACCGTGGACAAGTAATACCAACCCCAACCGATAACCTTAAAGTACGTAAAATCAGTTTGCCAAAGTTCGTTGATGCGCTTGGTCGGAGTATGAAACGAATCGCTGGCCGATAACAGAATATACGCTGGTGAGGTAATCAGATCATACTGCTTCAAAACCCTGTAAACGCTGGATTCCGAGATGAAGTACGCATGCTCATCGGTGATGTGCCAGGCCAGCTCTCTGGGTGATTACTCCGGGTATTGCAACGCAATCTCAAGGCACTGTTCTTTCACCGATTCAGGCAGCTTGTTCCAGAATCGCCGGGGTGAACGAGAACGGCTTTGAAGGGCATCCGGCCCACCTTCCTGATAGCGTTGATACCAGCGGTAGAAACTGCTGCGACTAATGCCCAGCTCGGCAAGTGTCCTTCGAATGGATAACTCAGACTCTTCAACTATTCGAATCACTTCAGTCTTCTCAGAAGCCGACAGACTCATTCGTCGTCCCAGGTCGAGCCCGAGCCAAGCACACTTTTTTTAAGCACCGTGCTCTTTAGTACCGTATCGGCTAACACATGCTTGAGCTGATTATTTTCCTTGCGTAGTTCAACCACTTCATCCGATGTGGCTTCTCTTTTGGTATTACCCGATAACCGTTGCTTTCCCGCTTCCAGGAATTCCTTGCTCCAACGATAATACACATTCTGATTTAGTCCTTCACGACGACACAGTTCTGCAATGCTTTCTTCGCCTCGAAGGCCTTCCAGCACAATACGTATCTTTTCTTCTGCTGAATACTTGCGTCGGGTTTTACGGTGAATCGCTTTTACTACTTTCTCTGAACTATAATGACTCATTTCAAGACCTCTTTTAATAGTGTTAAATTAACAGAAGTCTCTCTTAATATTTACATCATTTTGGCTTCACATCTTTTGACGGAATACAGTTGATAAATAATAAGTTGAATTTACTCCTTCGTACTCATAATCCACCGGTTGTTGATAGAAAAAATTTAACTCAAAAACTAGTTTTGTGTCTCAAAGCTTTGTTGTATTTGGGATCGGCTTAGGGGGAATATAGACGGAATAACTTTAACGTCCGGTTCAAATTCAAGACCGGCTCTTTCCCAGTCGTTCACAATTAATGTTAGACTTAAATATGCAAAAGAGATTTGAGCGCGACGTACTAAAGGTGTGCGAAGACTTATTGTTTGTCTGATACCATGCCACAAAGAATCAAGTTCGACGACACTAGGGCTCGGACATATCGAAAGCGAGTGGAAATACTTGCGTTTCAGTCCAATGATCCGATTTGTTTTCGTAAAAGTTGGGGTGAACAGGAAGTCCGACACAATGCTTGGGTGATTGTACCTCTAACCGAAGAAGGCGATGCCACAGCAGACATCTATGGGTGTGATGCGGAAGTCTTCTCCAAAACCTACAAACCATCCCCGTCTTTACGCCCCAACCGCTATCGGAAGAAAGAGACGATTCGTGCCTACCAGCCGGGCTCGCCCTTCGAGATTGATACATTGTTGCAGGACGGACATGTTGAGGTAAAGCGGTCGCAAGCTCATGCTTACGACGCGTGGATCGTAAAAGCACCAGGCGGTGAGACCTATCTGATCGATGATATCGAGTTTAAACGTACCTACGTCGAAGTACCTAAACGAACACACAGCTACCGGATAAGATCACGAGATGAACACTGGGCCAACGATGGAACACCGAAACGCATCCTTACACTCGATGGAGGGGGAGTGCGTGGTATTCTCACACTAGGTTTCCTGGAGCACATCGAGGAATTGCTTCGACATCGCCACGGCAGATCACAAGACTTTCGCTTGAGTCACTACTTCGATCTGATCGCTGGAACGTCGACGGGATCAATCATCGCAGCATGCCTAGCCAAAGGTATGTTAGTCAAAGAAGTTCGGGAGCTATACGAAAGTCTGACAGGCTCTGTGTTCGACAGCTCCTTCTTTCGCTGGGGATTGCTCCGTGCTCAATACAGCGCCAAGCGATTGAAAAAGCACTTGAAGGAGACCTTCTATAACAACACCATGGGCTCTCTAGCACTGCAGACCGGCCTTGTTGTCGTTGCTAAACGCCTAGACACAGGCAGTACGTGGCCGATGTCAAACAATCCATGGAATCAGTTCTTTACCGCTGGACCCGGCGATTCTTTCTTCTCAAACGAAGACTACCTGTTGCGGACAGTTGTTCGTGCAAGCACGGCTGCTCCGAGTTACTTCGCTCCCGAGTTCATCGAAATCTCACCTGAAGGGGAAAACCCGCGCGGAGAGTTTGTGGATGGCGGCGTGAGCCCCCACAACAATCCAGCGCTTCTAGCGCTCCAGCTTGCGACGGTCAAGGGTTTCGGAGCCGGCTGGCCTTTGGACCCTGATAAACTGTTTTTAGTATCCGTGGGTACTGGCTCCGCGCAACCGGGAGCCAACAAGAGCTGGTTCGCCGGCCCCCACGCTATTAGGTCGCTCCGTTCTCTAATGGATGACTGTGCCGAATCAATCGAGGCCATGTTGCAGTGGCTGTCAGATAGCCCAACTGCTCGACATATTGATGCAGCCATGAAGGACCTAAAACTGGATCTAATTGCAGAACGCCCTATACTGCAGTACTTACGGTACAACGTTCAGCTCGAGCGAAATTGGATAGAAGAAAACCTAGGGATGCAGATGACCAAGAAGAATATTAAAAAACTTAAAGCGATGGATTGTTCGAAGAATATACCAGTATTATCCAAACTCGGCACTAAAGCCGCGAACTTACAAGTTGAAGATCATCACTTTCCACCCGAGTTCGATCTAGGAGAATGATTTAGAAGAAGTATGCGCTAAGTTTTTCCAAGTGATCAGAAACTTTGGGTACGAATTTTCAGTTCAGTTACCTTTTAGTTATCCCGTCAGAAACAATAGATGGTGCGGTACTGACAAATTAACCACGGGTGATGCACAATTTAAGGATGAACAAATCAGTAAAATTGTACAAACGTCATAGATTCCCACCCGACATCATCCGATATGCCGTCTGACTCTATTATCGACTTAGTCTAAGTCATCGAGATATCGAAGATCCGCTAGCCAAGAGGGGAGTCGTCGTCAATTACGAATCAGTCTGTTTATGATGTAACATATTCGGCCCTAAATACGCTCGGAGATTGAAACGAAGGCACCAGGGTTTTGGAGACACCTTTAAGTTCTTTCTTCAAAATAGCCGATTTTCTCCAAATTAGATCTTGAAAGGTTTTGAAGCCATACTTTCTTGCGCTGGTCTAACATTACCCATTCGCTACCTTCCCACGAAAGATTATGATAGAAATCTACCTTTAACCTTCCGCTGATACCTCTATCAGAAATAAGTGCTTGAAAATACGACTCAGCCCGGCGATGTTCTCCAATTGAGAGAAAAGCATTAATAATAGTTGCGTTGCTTTCAGATACAGTGTTGCATACACTATTCGTCATCTTAACTAAAGATTCTTCGTAGGAATGATCAGCACGGTATATACAAGAAAACAACTCTTTTCTTAGTTCAGGGGAGATCTTTGGCTCCCTAAACAATTTGCAGAGAAGGGACAGGTGCTTTTCTGACAAGTGATCTACTGGAACCTTTTCTATCACCACAGGAAGATGATCCCATTCCACTATCGAGTTTAGAATAATTCTATTTCGAAAAATACTTTCAAAGT
Organism: Candidatus Spongiihabitans sp.; assembly: GCA_965237725.1. Taxonomy (GTDB): domain Bacteria; phylum Pseudomonadota; class Gammaproteobacteria; order Arenicellales; family Poriferihabitantaceae. The sequence goes on along the minus strand of OZ250151.1, from coordinate 3,252,820 downwards.
ACGAACCACAGATTGGCAGTAAGGTCACAGCGCATGCAAACATTATTTCTGTCGGTATTTTTTTAACGTTGAACAATAGTTTTAGAGAGTCCGTATCGTTTTCTGTAAAGTATTCCCGACTTAGGATTGCCTCCACGATCTCGTGACTTCGTGAGATATTTTTCGGGTCGCGCTTTATTATTTTTATTAAAGCTTCCACTCCAATGGAAATACTGCCTACTTTAAGCACCGTTCCGATGCCTCTCATTAAATAGTCGAGCACTTGATCATTCGCCAATTCTTGTGATTCACTCGAAACTCGGAATAAATAATATTTATTTTGCTCTTTCTTTAGTCCCTGAAACGCTCGATCAAGTAATTTTTTTACCCCACGTTCTGCTAAATCCTTGGCCATGGTTATTGCACCAGCTTCTGCAGCATAACCTGCTACGTCGAGCAAAAGCCCAGTAGATAAATCATCTGTTAGAATGGATGTTTGCCAAGATGGATCTATCTTTTTTAAGTCGCTATATGCTATCTTTTCTAAAGCAAAGGCTATTTCTTCGGGTCTAGATCTTGCATCATTTAGGACCATGTAAAGTACGTCACTTAAGTCCTCATTAGATAGATAGTGTTGGTGATCATTTTCAACAAGAGTTACAAGTATGTCTGGAGCTATCAAACCCCGGTTAGCAAGGTTCCTTGTCAATTCAACATATAATTGCTGACCGTCGTAGTTTTTACCATCACTTTCATATATTTTTGCGATCTTTTTAAAACCGAGCAGAGCATCTTGCTCAAGACCCATTTCCATAACTGTCCGGTACGCATAAAGATTTATAAATGGATGTAAACTAGTATCGATTCCAATATCCAAGAGAGCTCTTCGGTCGCAAATTTCTTTGAGAGCTCGTATCACCGAAGTTTGACCACTAAAAGTAATATCAGGACTCCGAACAAACGTGGCGATCTCGTCGGATCTTCCTAGCTCAATCAAAGGCATCATTGTTGAATCACCACCGGACATTTGGAAACCACCTTTGAATCCTGAGCAAAGCATTGCCACACCATCCTCAACTTCACCAATTTCTATCAGAGCCCTGCCACATCTTTGCAGTTCGTTTTTCTCCATTGCAATTTCTCTAATTTGTTTTTCTGCAAACTCGACCTGCCCTAGAGCAGCTATCGCTTCCGCTGCCCTGCAGCGGTAGGTAACCGCGAGTTCTGTATTTTTGGCAACGGACTTCAAAATCCCAAACTCTCCTAGCTCACCCAGCGAAAAAGCCCAAGTGACTTGATCGTCAGTATCTTCCTTGGCCGAAACAGAAAGTTGTCTCAACTTTGCCTCACAATATTTTGACTCTCCAATACCCTGAAGGAGTCGTAGGCTACGCAAACGATCTTCAATTTTTACACGCCGATTATTAACTATGTTCTTTAAAACTCTGGAGGCTGTTTGATGCTCCCCACTTTCGATATGAGCCTTACATAGAAGAATTTTATTAGTTATCTTCGTAGATCGCTTTATCAATAAACCCTTTATTCTATCTAGATCCAACAGCAAAGATATTGCTTTAGCTAGATTGTCTTCACTATATGTTATATTGTCTTCAATTGCGCGAGGAACAAGTTGTGCTCCAAGCGCTGCGAAGCATTGTTTTTCTGTTCTCTCCCAAAGCTTAAGACATGCGAACAAACGAGTACTTGAATTAGCTTCAGGATCTAGAGCTATGATCTTTAGATCGGAAACGTGACCAATATTAGTGAGAGTACTGTATACAGGTGACAGATCGCTTTGTTCTCCATGGTTTTTTCGTATACGCCGAAGTGCACACAAAGCATCTTTTTTGTATCCACTATAGGCTAGAGCTTCATAGGCATAACAAGCGACTGAAATATCATTACTTTCGTTGCCAAGAAGTCGTAGTGCATCCGGGTCTCGAAGCTCACTTGCAAAATTAAACAGGACCTCTCTTGCTATTGGGCATCCTGATCCCCCCTCCGCGAGGATCGAGGCGATTCTTTTTATAAATCCTGGACGGATCGCAAGAGTCATAAGCACATCGGTAGGATTGGGACGCTGGAATTCTGACACAACGTTTAAGCACGGGTTCCACTGTTTCGAATAGTTGACAATTTCATCAATCAAAACATCTTCGTCCACCGGTTCTAGCTGAATTCCTTCAGCTAGAGTAAGAGCTGCGAAGAAGGCACCCCGGCCCCCTGAAAGCGATATTTCCTGAAGCATCTTCCCTAAAGCATTGCGATTTTTGTCTTCTAAACTCCACATAGAGACCAGCATTAAAACTATTTCGCGCCAACGTGTGTCTCCCCAACGACGAACGAGATCCCATGTGGCCTCGCCACTAGGTTCTATCTGTCGCGAGAGTGCTTTGGCCGCAAGAAATTCTCGTATCGTATTATGGGGAAAAGCAATTTTGTTGCCTTGCTCGATTGCCAATCCTGAAGCACATAGAGACTTCCGAATAATATTCCTCAGAATACTCTGATACTCGGTCGCATCCCCAAAATCATCAACCCACTTTTTCTCAATTGAAAAAGTTAGAGCAATATCAACTAAGTTTTCGTCACTATCTTCCTGTGATACTAAAGCAATTTTTTCTAGGATCTCTCGTCTGTTCATGACCAACGCGTGTGCTGAGTTTCTTACTTTCTCTGAATCGCCCAATAACTCCGTCATTAGCTGTTCAATCATCAAGTTTCTTTTAGAACGAAGTGCGGAATTAGACATCAAATCTATAAATCGCTGATATAGTTCCACTCTCCCTTGCGGAAGGACGCACGATGGAGTGGATTCATCCTTTTCCTCAAATGTGTAAATCGCCAACACAAAAGCAAGTATTACGGGGCTGTGAATTATTGATTGGATCTTTGAAGCCTCGATTGCACGCACGAACTGTTTGGTTTCCATCTTTGAGTCCAAATTGTTTATTGCATTTACCCTTACTAGAGTTTTGTACCAATTTTCAGCGTAGTTCATAATCTGGTCTGGAGAAAATGGCAACAGAACGAAATGTTCAAAGTTCTGAAATTCCGGTCTGTCAAATATTGCCAATGGCCTTGAGGTTAGAATTACTCGAACATCACGGTGCCTTTGGGTGTATGTGACTATTGATGCAATTAAGGCGTCTCTCTGAGTTTCCGTCTCAATTTCATCAAGCCCATCGATAATAAGCAGCCAACAACCAGAAAATGGAGGTGGTTTCTCTAAAAATGTTTCTGGGACTTTGAACGCTGTTGATAACCCACCATAGTGTTCAACGTAATATTCCAATTCATTGATTACTTTAACTTCAAAGTTTACGGTAGACCTTCTTGCTAATGTTCTAGCAGAAAGAAATAGAGGGAAAGCTATTGATTTTCCGTGCTCTAACCATTCTTTAGCGAGTGATATGGCGTAATGTTTTACTAAAGTTGTTTTCCCCGTTCCTGCATATCCATGGAAGACAATAGCTCTATGTTCTTCCAGTATTTTCGTTGCTTGCACCTTAGAACTTTCGAAATTATCTTGAAATTTCTTACTTTTAACTAACGTATTACGCACTACTCTTGCTTTCCTATAGCGTTGCCTGACATAGATATCCGTTAGTTTGATTTTGTCTGGGTGTATTAAGTTGCCTCCATTATTTGAAGTATTCTCCCGAAGATTATCTACTATCAAGGAAAGGTAAGAGAGTTTTTCCCAATCTGCCCTTAGATGACGTAGAACATTCTCACAGATACCTAGCCTTTCGAAAGTTTCGCCCTCCTTTAGCAAACCGCTGAGTGATTTTTCAATAAGGTTTTCTAGAGAACTTATATCTTCAAATTCAGAGAGAATAAGTTGATTTGACAGATCCTTGCGAAATTGCATAGTCTTTTTTGGATTATTATCACTGAATTGTGGCCAATCCTTGACACGGTCACTTAACAGAAATACCAAGCGTGGAATACGAGCTCGACAAGCTTCTTCAAATTCTAGATGTGTGATGCTTTTGCCTTGGCTCACGCCTGCTTCATCTTTTGGAATGAAACCGTATCTTTTTGCAACTATCAGAATAAACGCCTGAGAAGAACGAACGTCAGCTAGGCATTTGTGCACAGGGCGTTCGCTGTGACTTACATATGCCTCCATACCAAATGGAACACAGTTTTTTACCTTCTTAATTGCTCTGGATGCAGCCTGTCTATGATCGATCAGATCTTTATAAGTTGAGGAGATGTATATTTGTTCCACTTGACTTTTCAGCTCCGCGTAAGTGTTTATAATAGCGCTCGTCTATTGACTAAACTGGAGCGCATTGGTGGCAATGAGGTACGGAATATTTACCGGTGGCCGACCAAATCTTCAATCATCTATTGAGACTTCGTTTCTAAGAACTTATGAAGATCGAGGCACTGGTCCAAGTTCTAATACATTATTGGGGTATTGACAAGTTAATTTTCAAAGCAAGACGAATCAAACACGATACATCTACTAAACCGCCGCCGCATGATTCCAAGACGAAAATGCACTTCGTCTGAGAATTCGATAATAGCCAGCAGACGGTATTGACAAGTTAACTATTCAAGTTAATTTAATACCTTTCAATATTAAACTTTTACGACACAGCATGATTCCAGGACGCAAAGGCACGCAACCTGAAATATCGATAGATCTTCGCGGATACTAAATGACGTCCCAGATTAAACAGATTCTGAACCACAGCATGAACACTTAAGAAACGTTGGGCCTGAAGCATCGATTTGAACTTTCGCATACCCCGCTCTCGTATCCGGGTCGGTTGATGCGAAAGTTCGGCACGATTATTAGCGTACTGTGACGTGTCGTGAATCGTTTCCGGAATCAATTCTCGATGTGCCACGCCATAACTTCTTAATTTGTCCGTCACAATCTTCCTGAGTTCCGCCTGGTGTTGGATCAGGAGACGCCTGAAAAAACGCTTGGCTGCCGCGCCATCCCTACGTTTCTGTAAAAACACGTTTATTACTTCACCATCCTGGTCAACGGCTCGCCACAGATAATGTTGTTTGCCTTGAATCTTCACGAATACTTCGTCTATGTAGAAAGTATCACCGAACCATTGATGCCGACGTTTTAATCGTTTGATATAATCGAGTCCAAACTTGTTACACCACAATCGGACAGATTCGTAGCTGATGTCGATTCCCCTTTGTGCGAGTAAATCTTCGATATCTCGATGACTCAGATTAAATCGATAATACAGCCAGACTGCATATTGGATAATATCCCTTGGAAATCGGTGACGTTTGTATAAGTTCGTTGATTTATTCATCCATTTATTTTGCACCAACAGGTGTTAACTTGTCAGTACCATTAATTGTGCTTCGCCACAAAAAGCGAAAGATAAATTAGAATTTCCAGCACCGTTCCAACATCTTGTTTTCTGGCTTTGATATGTGTTTATAGATAATATTGAGCGTAGTATGTTGTTTCTTTCTAACATTCCAATTATCTGACTACGCAAATGATTTTTATTAGCTACAGATCCGTTGACACAGCATGGGCACGCGAATTGCATCAAGTGCTGCAGGAAGAAGGTTACCACGACATTTTTCTAAGTGAACACCCAGATAACGGCATACCCGCTGGCGCTAATTGGGAGCAGACACTCTGGAAAAACATACGTAAAAGCCGCGCGATCGTTGCACTTTGTAGCCGGAACTGGTTGAAATCACCTTGGTGTATAGCTGAGACCATGATTGCTCGCGAGCACGGAAAACCAATCATACTACTTGCAAATCTTGAGCCGCCTAACGCGAAACGAGATGCCCACGAACCCGAAGAGAGAAAGCATGAGAAGGTTCCCGAATTTCTTTGTGATACTCAGTTCATTGACATAAACCATTTAGATGAGAAGGAAGTACGCCGGCGGATATTTCGCGGACTAGAGCAAATCGGAATCAAAAATGAGCACTTGCTACCTATAAAACCTTACCCAGGCCTGGAGTCGTTCACGGAGGAAGATGCTGCTGTATTTTTTGGGCGAGACAAAGAAATTATTGAAGTATTAGATATTCTAAATCGTAAAAGACGAAAAAACGCTAAAGGATTCATCTTAATTTTGGGCGCCTCAGGATCAGGAAAATCATCTTTAGTTCGCGCGGGCGTACTGCCACGGCTGAGGCGGAAAAATCGGACCGCAGAATTAAATTCGCCCTATGTAATCCTGTCACCATTTTCGGGCGCAAAAAGTCTCGAAGGCTTGGCTATGTCTTTAGTTCTAGAACTCAAGAATATCGGTAAAACAATGGAGTTAGATCATCTTTTTTCGCACCTCAATTTTGCACCACACTCCAAGTATGAACTAGAACAAGCAGTAAAATTTTTAAGCAACCTTGGGCGTGAAATCTTGATAGCACATCAATTGCCTGAAGGTTTCGTTGTGGTTGTAATTGATCAACTCGAGGAATCTTTTAGAACTGCCAACGCACCAGATTCAATTAATGTCGATTGCCCGGCTCTAACATTACTATTGGAAACGGTTTCACGCGAAGATAGTCATACTATAGTCCTTTCCACAATGCGCTCTGACTTTCTTAACGAATTCCAATTGTTTCCAGGTTCAGCAAGTCGGTATGAAAAATTAACGCTGGACCCTATGCCTAAATCTCGGTTCGCCGAACTAATCGAAGAGCCTGCAAAATGCTTCGGTGTAAAAATTGCCAGTGGGCTAACTCAAACATTAATAGAAGATACCAGGTACGAAGATGCTCTCCCGCTACTTGCTTTCACATTAGAGAAATTATATAAAAACCGACGCACAGAAACTGAACTCACACTGCAAGACTATCACGAACAATTTCCTGCCGTGAGCCTGGAATTGGATGATGGCACTAAAATAACGTATTCAGGTGTTTCAGCGGCAATAAAACACGTTGCCGAAAGTGTACTTTTTCATGCCAGTTATAGTGACTTATCTGCGGGCGATCCAAAAATGTTGGATTTACGCCGAGCCTTTTTCAATCTTGCTAAAGTTGGTGAAGAGGGACAGATTACAAGACGAACCGCACTATGGTCGCAAATGCCTATTTCCTGCAAGGCTGTGTTGGAAAGCCTAGTAGCACAACGCATTCTAATTTCTAATTTTGAAGAAGGCGAACCAACACTATGTATTGCGCACGAAGCAGTATTCCGTGTTTGGAACAAACTTCGATTGTGGTTGAACCAAGATCGGCGTGCTTTGATGATTCGAACGCAAATCGAAAACGCCGCGATACATTGGAACAATGAAAATCAGGCTGAGAGCTTGAGATGGCCAGAAGAAAGAATTTTAGATGCAATGCATGAAGTGAGGAATAGTGGCGTTTCTATGGAAGGTGCAAGAAATCCGGATATCGTGCGTGCCTTCATGGGGCCGACCGACCTAGATGAAATTATTGACTTAGCATCGTTTGCCGAAACAGAGGACGGGATTTCAGGCAGTGGCCGATTCGGCTCGACATGGCAGTTACCTCTTGGTCACGAAGCTCGCTCTAGTTTGGGGCGACGTCTCGCATTATTTGGAGATTCACGACCAGGGGTTGGATTGAAATCAGATGGCTCTCCGGATATAAGCTGGTGCAAAGTCGAAGGAGGTAATGTCTCGATATATGTCCGGACTGATCCGACTGACCCGAAATCGGAAATTAAGGAATCGATTACCCGAAGAATTGAAACATTTTGGATCGCACAGTATCCCGTCACAATCACACAGTTTGAATCATTCATTTCAAATTGTTACTTAAACGATTCTTGGAATCTTCCATCAGGATCTCCAACAAAATTTCCGCCGGACTACGCACCCCCAAAACCCAGAGAAAAGTTTGGCAACTATCCTGCCGACAGAATTAGCTGGTACGATGCTTCAGCATTTTGCTATTGGCTAAAAATTCGATTGGATTTGGACATTCAACTCCCTACCGAATTTGAATGGCAATTGGCCGCGACTGGAGGTGATAGTAAAAACACTTATCCTTGGGGATTTAATTGGGACCCCTCAACTGAACCCTGGAGAGCAAATACCGCCGCAAGTGAGTTGTATCGCCCAACTGTTGTCGGAGTCTATCCCATGGGCGCAACCAATTCGGGAATTTTTGATATGGTAGGTACGGTGTATGAGTGGTGCCGCAATGATTACGATGATCCCGATCGTACTATATACCCTGATTCTGTTCACGAAAAACGCGTTCTGCGAGGCGGTTCCTGGGTCGATGATCCCAAATATACCAATTGCACTGACAGAGGTGGAAATTTCCCAAACTCGAAATATAGCGGTTTTGGAATGCGTGTGTGTTGTCACAGTCACCCAGATGTTACTGACAAGTTAACTTGTCAGTAACATTTATTGTGCACCAACAGGAGTTAACTTGTCTTAGTGCCTACTTAACCACAATGTATAACAGTAACGGCAGCAAAATTTGAACTATTCTAAGATCGTGGTGGCAAACCTCGGTTTCACCTGAAAGCAACGAATGGCCAAATCTTAGGTACAAGTGAACGATACAACACCAAACGTGCTTGCGAATATGGAATTAAATCAATTGCTTAAAATCGAATCTGAATGTTGTGAATTTAGGTTGACAGCTTTCGGAGGTAATAATTAGTTAATTCAGATATGACTCCTGTATATAATACGGCCGTTCCAAATAATCAAAAAATGTTTACGGAAAATTAAATTCCACAAATGAGAATCGTAATTTACACCGATAATTCTTTAGGATTGCAGACGAACGCATTAGTCGAGAAATTAAATTTCGTTTGTAATACTATTAAATTTTTTAGTGGTCAATCGACTTTTCGATTGGAAGACAAACAGATAAGTCATCCCGCTACATACAAAAAGTTAGATTCCAAATTAGTCGAGGAAACCCAAAATTTTGATTTAGCAATTTTATGCACGGCGATTGGTTACGATAACAATTATTTTTTTGAGGGTTTTAAGAATCAGGTGATTGTCGCGTTTAACGATTGGAATCGCCTGACAGATTTGCCGATTTCTAACGGGCTGGTTTATTTTGCGGGCTCCCTTATTACTGACCTTTTAAATATAGGAAAAACGCATAGGGAAAACACAGGTTGCCTAAAAGATTTCTGGCGGATCAAAACGGGTATTGATTCTGGTATGCGATCTGCTTATCTTTGTGCAGAATGCCGAGCAAAATCTAGTGCCGTTGGGATTTCAGATGAAATGTCAAATGATATTGACGGATTGCTAGATTTGGTTTCACAAGCTTCAAGGCTGGGAGAAGATATAACTAATTTTAATTCTCCGCATTTTTTGGAAAATAAACAATCTGAAACAAGCTTTGATCTGTTTATCTGTCACAATGGTGATGACAAGCCAGAGGTTCGTGAAATTGTAAATAACTTGAAATCATTGGGTATCAAGACATGGTTTGATGAAGAGCAAATACCAGCTGGGATGCTTTGGCAACCAGCATTAGAGCAGCAGATTGAAGAAATAAAGGCAGCAGCGGTGTTTGTTGGTTCAAACGGAATTGGTCCGTGGCATGAGTTCGAGATTCGTGCATTCTTATCTGAATTTATGAATCGAAAATGTCCAGTAATTCCTATTATTCTACCTAGCGCCAATTCAGTACCAAAATTACCAATATTTTTAAGTCCGATAATGTGGATAGACATGAGGGAATCACGAGATGAGGGTATCGATAAATTGTTAGCAACATTGAGATATCACTCTTAATTGTCGACTAATAACCAAAACATAATCAATTCCCCAATTGGTACTGACAACTTAACTTCTGCGGGCTCGATTAATCTATCGTCGAATATCAGGCTGCTGCCTCTGACCATCGGTTAAACGCATCTCGCCTAAGGAATCGATAGTGCTCAGCAGAAACTAAATTGCGGCCAAGATTGAATAGGTTGAACACAGCTGCGTGGGCACTCAAGAACCGTTGAGCCTGGCGTGCCGATTTAAATCGTCGCATCCCTCGTTCTCTCATTCGGGTTGGTTGATGCGATAGTTCTGCCCGATTGTTGGCGTACCTTGCTGTATCATGAATAGTGTCTGGAATGAGTTCTCGGTGTGCAACACCATAGCTTCTCAATTTATCTGTCACGATTTTCCTTGGTTCGCTACGATGTGTTTTTAATAGTCGCTTAAAGAACCGATTGGCAGCATTCCCATCTCTGCGACTTTGGAGAAACACATCCACGACCTCACCGTCTTGATCAACCGCTCGCCACAAATAATGTTGCTTACCCTCGATCTTCACAATCACTTCGTCAATGAAGAAGGTATCACCGTAACCGTGGTGCTTGCGCTTCAATCGCGTGGCATACTTCGACCCAAATTTGATGCACCATCGGCGGATTGATTCATAACTGGCAATTATTCCTCGCTCAGCGAGCAAATCTTCTATATCACGATGACTGAGATTGAATCGGTAGTACAACCAGACTGTGTAACTTATGATTTCACAGGGAAATCTATGACGTTTGTATATATTCATCCCTTGATTATCTACTGACCGTAGTTAAGTTGTCAGTACCCTCCGTCCTGGTCAACTGCCCGCCAGAGTTAGTGTTGTTTACCATCTATCTTGACGAAAACCTCGTCAATGAAAAATGTATCGCCATATCCCTGATGTTTTCTCTTTAACCTGGCAGCATACTTCGGACCAAATCGGTTACACCACAATCGAATCGCCTCGTATGTGACATTAATTCCTCGATTAGCGAGTAGATCTTCTATATCTCGATGACTCAGGTTGAATCGATAATAGAGCCATACTGCATATTGGATATTGGATGATTTCCGATGGGAATCGGAATCTTTTGTAGATATTTGAGTTTTTATCCAGAAATTGTCGCCAAACTTAAGTTAACTTGTCAGTACCTACCGCCCCTTTAGTATTAAGACCCCAACAATCGCTTGCAAAAATGAGGCATGCTGCCGTGCTGTTTATGATATTGACGACAAACTATTTTCTTTTGCGCTTTTGGCAACTGCCTAAATATTTTAATATTCTTTCGAAGTTGTTTTCGTTGGGCTGGGCTCAGGTCTTTAAATCTATCGGCACCGGCAATCAGCCTTAAACGCTTACGGGGAGCAAAGTTATCGAATCGACTCTTAAAACTTTGGAGAATTTTTTGTTGATCCTGATCAAGGTCTTTCCATTTTGGTACGTATTGCGCAATATCTGACACGGCAATAGTCGAATCCGAATCCTGAGCCCTGGCCCCAGACCAAAACTGACCAACCAGGCAAAGGCACAGAAAAACAGAGACGATTAACTTTCTCATCCCTTATCGTCCAGATCTTGCTCTGACAACCAAATATAGAATTCCATGGCGGTAAACAATTCTTCTTCATCCTGAATGTCTCCATCCACAAGACTTTCAATTTGACTATCAACGCTAGATTTCTGATTGAATACAATAGCTGATTGCCCAATCGCCAAAATAACACCCAGTGCAACAACACCCCTTCCATAGGTTTTAAACCAACCGGGCCGATTCCTGGCATTTTCGTAAGCATCCCTTCGTCGTTGATCAAGCTGCACCTTGAGCCAGGCGTCATCAAGTTGGGGCAATGCTGTATCGCTAATTCTTTCCAGCTGCATAACGCGATCACTGCATTCGTTGCAGATCTTAAGGTGATCCTCAATTAGCTGGTAATCCTCATGGTCGTTATTAATCAATCCCGCGCGCAACTTCGCTAATTGATCATCACTAATATGCTTACTCTGATTCATAGTAAAATCTCGCGTAGTTTATCCTGCAGTTTTCTCATTGCCCGATAATGGTGCTGCTTAATTGTGCCATCGGTACATCCCAGTATTTCAGCACATTCCGACACCGTGTATTGCATCTGTTCCCGCAACATAAATACCTGTCGTTGGCGCTCGGGTAATTGTAGTAGTGCTGATTTTATCTTTTGCATCAATTGGGAACATTCAAGTAGTTTTTCAGGGGTTGCTGATCTGCTATCTGGATAATCTTGAAAATTAGTTTCCTCAACATCGGCTTCATTGGACTGATTAAAATGTGATGAAAATTGAACAAACAAATTTTTAAATTTCGATTTCCTGATTTCATCTCGAATCCGATTACTTAGTATGCTGTAAAACAATCCCGGCCATTCTTGCTCGGGTTTATCCGAATAATTTTTTATCATTCGCTCCATAGTGTCCTGAACAATGTCCATAGCGAGTTCCCGATCTCCCAGAGAATAACGCGCAGTGTGAAATGCCTTGAGCTGCACATCGGCAAGAAATTGGTCAAACTTGGGGTGCACAGATTTTATACTGTCTTATTTAGTTGCCTTTGGTTTATAAATTCATTAGCTAGCTATCCAACAGCCTAACTCACAAACAGGTCGGTCAATGTATTTTTATCACCTTCCAGTGTCCCGGAATCCAGCGCCGGTTATGATTATAGTGTCCTTTTATCCAGAATTTACGGTGCTTATGACGGTGATGGCCGTGATTGTGAATGCCAACATGGCCGGTCCAGATTATTTTAGCGTGCCCGGGATTGGCATGTACCGCGCAGGCAGATAGAACGGGCGCTAACAACAAAACCGCAAGGATTGCATACTTTTTCATGATAGAAGCCTTTTTGAGTTAAACATATCGTTAATAACGAATGGAACTCAAAAAGGTTGACAACAACGTAACAAAAAATAGAAAAAATGATCTAGCTTTTTTCCAACAGTTGATTGCAGATTGCCTGAAGTTTCAGGGCGTTATTAGAAAACACCCACTCCACATTGCGGTTGATTTCCCGGAACAGGCAGTTTTTTGAAGACGGAAACCCGGTACCGATTTTTTGGTTCTGATGCTGATGCTTTGCCATAAGCGACTTGTTCAATAGATAAAAGTGCCCGGTAATTCCACCATAATTTTCAGCAAGAGAAATATCACTCATTCTTAGGACATTGGTTTGAGCAACCAGCAATCGAGCCGACCTGGGAGCAAAATTTATAGCTTCAAACACATCTGCATTTAGGGTAATAAGATGATAGTCGTGCGCTGCAGTCAGTCCCGTAAAATATTTTTCCAGAATGTTATTTTGCGTTTCCAGATCAGGATGGCTCACCTTTTTTAATTCAACCATTAAGTGAAGTTGTTTCCCATAGCGTTGTATTACATTTTTCAGGTTGGGAATAAGGGGAAATTGTTTTCCCAATTCGCGTAGCGTTAATTCTCCAATCCTCGATGGAGACCCAAAAACTCTCTGGCAGTCGTTGTCATGAAACACCACAGGGTGGCAATCCTTTGTCCATTGAACATCCAGTTCGATTCCCCAGATACCGTGATCCATGGTCTTATCAAAGGCGGCCAGGGTATTTTCGAATACCCGCCGATTATCATGCTCACCGCGATGGGAGATAATTTTACAGTTCTCTAATTGTTCTTTGGACGGTGTTTTTTGTGGCCAGCATCTAAAAAACCCCTCAACACCGGGCTGCATACATTTTCCCACCCATCTTGGTATTGCCATAGAAACTATCGAAGAAAACCAGAATACGAATATACTTTAAAAAGGAATTGCGGGTAACAGTCCTTTTAGACCAACAAGGGTCAGATTCGATTGTTTCTGTCCGACTGGCGCTGGTTACTTTTGCGATTTCCTGATATTTGAATTGGTCGGACTCATCGATTCAAAATCTTCTCAATCGAACTTCCAGGTCTAGTGTCAGGTCTCACAATGCACAACTTGTAAATGGTGCCCTCGACAGGAGTCGAACCTGAGTCGAACCTGTGACCTTTCGCTTAGGAGGAGAGAGCTCCATCTAAAACACTATAAATATTAATAAATTACAGGTATAGCTAAAGTTTGACACATTGCTGTTTCAATAAAATCAACGAGATACAAAATTTGTGCTTGTGTCTATTACTTCAATTTGTGGGTGTCCATAATTTTACTTTAAGAAAATACGTGTCAGAGCATTAATGTTTAATATTAGTGCTCTGACAACGAGATCCTAAGTAAAACCAGATTATCATACGACTCAAGAGATTATCGCCCTGGCCAATTCAAGAACCTTTTGTGTAATCACCCGTGGTGCAGTTTCGATATGTTCAGCTTGTCGATCCTCAAAGTCGAGCGATTTCATCTGATGTATCATGACAGAACCCTCCGTAGTCATCTCGTCTGTCAACACCACTTCCATGCGGATATTTCGCACGGTGCTTGTAATTGGGGCCACCACAGAAAAACCCGTGTGCTCATTAAATATTCGTCTTGAGATGACAAACGCTGGCCGACGTTTCATGATTTCTTTTCCAGCACTCGGATCGAAACTAAAAAAGACAATATCGCCTTGATCAGGGATATACACTAAGCTTCTTTCCCGACCGGGGTAGCATCAATCCACACACGATCTTCATCGGTTATGGCAAAACATTCTTTGGGGCTCCCGGCCAACAGTTCTTCCAGTGTGGATTCATCGGTAATCGGAGTGAGCACAATCGCATTATCTTTGATCGACAAGTCCAGCTTCGATCCGACCTTTAACCCCAATGTTGTTACAATCGCTTTGGGAATACTAACGATATTAGCACCACCAGATTGTCTAACGGAAATTGCTGTCATGGTATAACCTACTCTACTCGAAAAGTTATACAATAATATAACATAATTCTCTGTTTTACAATAGTATAACCCAATTAAGGCGTCTTTCCTTATGCTATTGGGATTGGAAATTCTGAACCAAAATTACTGGTCAGTGTAATCTATCGAAAATTCTCACTGTGACTAAAATGTGACTCACTCCAGTCACGCACCGTCCATTGTAGTCACATTCTGTCACTCTTAGCGGGATCGAGCACACGTAACTAATTGATTTTAAATGAGTTAAAAATAGAGCCACTCTCTCATAATGATGGGGTCTCTAGTTCGAATCTAGGCGTAGCCACCATTTAGTATTAGCAAAACATTTCTACTCTGACCCCGATTTCCCAGGTAGATTTCGTAGTCTTCTCTAGAATAAAAGCAGGCTTGTTTGTTATTACCGCGTTGAATGAGGTGATGCGGAACGCCTGCAAGCGTAATACGCGCTCTCCTTGGCATGTTGATCTCCCTGATCTAAAAATTGATTATAGAAGTTTAGCAAATTATTCATAATAATAGAAAAACTACTTAAACTGTGCTACGTCCCCTGTTTACCCATCTCAATTTTAGCTATAGAAATTGATTTAATAACTTTTTCCAACCCAGCATTTCAATTCCATCTTTCGATATGTATTCATCTTCACCATGCATATGGACTTGAATAGCTGCTACTTCAGGATATTTTGATTTAAAGTATTTCAGGTGGCGAGACGGGTTTTTACTTTTCAGCTTGCATTCAATTGCAAATATGGGTTTGTTTTTTTCAATGATTACAAAGTCTATTTCACGGCGATCCACATCACGAAAATAATTTAACTCGATGCCTTTTCCTTCATAGTCTTGCTGATAATGGATCCATTTTAATAAATGACCGGCAATCAGATTCTCAAACCTCGCTGCTTCGTCCTGAACTTCTGCCCAATTATAATGATAGTGCTTTTGTTCTTTTTTTACTGCCCTGAGTTTATTGGAACCATAAGGCGGTAATCTATAAATCAAATACATTCGTTCAAATATATTCAACCACTTTGAAACCGTTTTATGCGCCAGGTTTAGGTCTTCTCGAAGCGCATTGATAGAAAGTGGGCTACCGACCAAATCCGGTAGACGTAATAGGAGCATCTCCATCATCGATAGATTTTGAGAAAGCTCGAGAGAAGGGATATCTTCATTTATCACTCTGCTTCTATATTCCCGCGACCATCGTTGTGCCTGACGCTTCGAACCGGAAAGAAATGGCTCGGGAAATCCACCTAATATCAGCAAATCTTCAAAATCCTTTTGTTTGTTAATTCCAATCTCTTTTACAGTTAATGGATGTAGTCTGTAATAATGGTAGCGCCCCTGAAGCGAATCCCCCGAATGCCTGTAGTAATCGAGCCGCGCGCTTCCAGTCACAAGTATTTTTTTCTCCAATTTATTTATATCGTAAAACCCCTTGATATAGTTTCTCCATTGACTGAATTTATGAATTTCGTCGTAGATTACAAATTTTTCCAAAGGAAAGTTGTGTCTCAGAATAAATTCCCTATCTACTAGAATGTCCCAGTTCAAATAGTGATGATTTTTCGGGGCAATATCTAATGCGAGAGTCGTTTTTCCAACCTGTCTGGGACCCCCGACAAATACCATTTTCGTCCGCAAATCTTCCGAGATTGGTTTTCTCAAATATCGTTTCATAATCGTTACTATACAGTTATTTTAGATATCTGTCTAATTTAGTAGCTTGTATTTTATACACCTATCATAAATAGAAGATACAACAATCTAACCACACAGGTACCGGTTAAGCTAAATATTGTTCTTGGGATTGGATAATTCCACAAAAACTATTACCACAATTACATCTGATTCTCCAAATATGAAGTAAAAATAATCCGTTAACGTAATCTATTGCAAATCTCTACTGTGACCAAAACCTGACTCACTCCAGTCACGCACCGTCCATTGTAGTCACATTCTGTCACACTTAGCGGGATCTAAAACACGTAACCAATTGATTTTAAATGAATTAAAAATAAAGCCACTCTCTCATAATGATGAGATCCTTAAGTTCACCCACAGGGCACTTCGCGAATCTAGGCGTAGCCACCATTAATTCAAAGACAGTTAGCGATCTTGAGATTGATTGTGGTCTGCCCCCATTTTCCGAGGTAAAACCCAACTGGTTAAGGGTGTGCTTTACTTAAAGGACTGTGTAACAATTCGAAGGCGTACTTCGAACTCCCGAATGGATATTATTAATTGAGCGGAATAAATCTTAAGGCTTTCGCAGCGACTGGCATAGTTTGGTTGAGTTATGCTATTTTTGCTATAGCTTCCTATTTAATTATCACTAACACGGTTCTTTGGATTACTGGGGAATCGACCGAGGGTACAGTGCTTGGGTTGGAAGATATGGAGCTTTCGCCTAGCAGAAGAATTTTTGATCACGATATTCCGTCCAAAGCGACGATTGTTGCTTTTGTTACGGAAGACGGTAAAGAATTTATCTTTATCTCCGATATTGGCTCACAAGGCAATGCTGATGCCCCTGGTGATTCGATTCCGGTAATTTACGATGCGCAAGAACCTGAGCGCGCAAAGATTCGACGATTCACAACACTTTACCTCGGCCCTCTGCTTTTGTTTGTTCTCGGGGCAGGTGTCTGGTTTGGCGGCTTCGTTATGCGGTTGATTACCAGGCCGGATTCAAAAATAGATCAGTAAAGCGTTAACATCGAAGTAGTGATTGTCGAGTAACGCCTGCGCTAAAAGGTGCGGGTTCTACCCCTTTTTCACAGACGGTTAAGATAAGAGCGATTGTTGTTTAATTCGCTCCTCCAGTTTAAATTTCCTCTACACCTTAGCCAATAATTATCACTCTGACTCCTATCTTCCGTTTCCGTTAATCTCAGCCGATGTGGGTTTTCACTGCCGCTTTTTCGATATGGCGTAGGGCATTATGTCGTTCTTGCCCAAGCATGCAAGTTAACTTGCCAGTACCATCCCAAGGGCAATATATGTATCAAAAACCCTGAGTCCTGGAATTCATAGACAAGCCCTCTTTCTATTCAGGCGGCCATGTATACAGACTGTATGGTAAATCGTCCTCGAACAAAATCATCGGACTATCGCGAAATCGGCGGAAATCAATAGCGCTGGGATGCCCCAGGTAGGGCCCAAAGAAGTGGTCGCGAGCTGCATTTCTCCAAACCAGTGCCCAGGCTACCCTGGGACGACCCCCTGTATTTACTGCGTGTAGCAGGATTTCAGTCCACCAGTTTGGATTGGGAACACCGTCTACGCCAGTTTCTGTAAGAGCAGGTAATTTAATGTCGTCACGCTCTCTCGCAGTTTCAATCAGTAGTGTGAGCATTTGTTTAAATGCAGCTTTACGTGATGTGCCCGTATCCACGTAATTGTCCAGGCCGAATACATCGACGTATTCATCCCCGGGATAGGCATAAAAATACTGCTCTTTAAAACTGCGCGTTCGGCTTCCCGATGGGGTATTAAACGTTCCGTCCGGATTATCCCTGGTCATCCCCCTCGCATCGGTGGAAAATGCGTATAACAAATTGTGCACACCCCTAACATCTTTCAAATATTCAACGGTAAATCGCCAAAGCGCGATATATTCGGCTTCCGATGTCACACACCTTCCCCACCAAAACGCACAATGGTTATGCTCATGGAAGGGCCTGAATATCACGGGTACTAAATGTGCTGCAGGATTCCACGCCGTCCCTGACACTGTCAGGCTCAGTGCAAAATCAGCAAATTCATCGAGCCAACCTCTGTATTGCATATGCCTCGTACCACCAGGAAGAATTTCTGAAACTGCAGGCGTAGTACTATCATAAAACCAGTCACCCGTTACTGGATTGTCCATATGCCAGCTAATTGTAATCACCCCGCCACGTCGATACCCTTCCATAATCCATTGACGCATGTTATCGAAATTCACACCATCCAGATTGTTGATGCCACCCCTTTCAAGGTGCCCGACATCCCAGCCATAGACTGCCGGATAAGATCCGCCGGCTTCACGCACATCGGATCGACCCGGGACGTTACGCCATCGTACCCCATAAGCAAGATCGTCCTGATGCCCAAACATGGTATTTCGTGAAGAAATCAGGAATAACTTTAAAAAAAGCGCTTTTGTCTCTGCCGTCGCATCAGGATCGACGACCGGGGCACTTTCCAGTGGGCGCAGTGAAAGGGAAGAGCACCCCGTTACTATAAAAACTAAACACAATGCTGATAGAAACGACTTTGCCGTGCAAACAAGTGGTTTCATGATTTCGATGAGTGAGATAGTTCCCACGAAAATGCAAACTGTCCTCTGGTTATTGTACTAGTCTTCCTATTTGTAAGTCTTTTCATGATATTGACAAGTTAACTAAATTTTGAGAAAAAAGTGGTGAATTAGATGTGGCTTTCGTCTTAATTTTCAGTCGTTGTGGGACTTGACGCCGTAATTGCAGTTTAACACAGCTCAATATGTTGTCCTTACCCAAGTACATCAGTTAACTTGTCAGTGCCGTTTAAACACGCAGTAACTCAAAGAAAATTGGATTGTAGATAAAATCTGCCAACCAATTACCACATGCTGGGCGTGTTACAATTTTACAATCCTGGAAATCTAATTATTATCACCCACCACCGTACTTTTCCAGATGGTAATCAGTTTGGAGGGAATTAAAATTAACAATAACATCAACTGGTTTATAAATTGATTATCAAAAATAATATTTTAATTGGCATCGCAATTCTTGGCTGCCTGATTTTATTATTTTTACTTGGCCTAAACCCGGGAATTGGTTTCACTGAAGATCTAGGGAGGCACTTGTTATTAGGCCAAATTATTCTCGACTCCGGATTAATACCTAAAACTAATTATTTAACCTACACCCATGGTGACTTTCCGTTTATCAACCATCACTGGTTATCGGAAGTTCAGCTTCACATAGTGCATGATTGGCTGGGTTATAGCGGTTTGATTATTACAAAGGCGTTCATTGGCGTCGTTACTTTGGGATTCGCCATGATGGCATTATCCCCACGCAATAATATTGCAGTTTGGTGGATTATTGGAATTGCTGCCGCAATATTGTTAGGCAACCGAAGTCATATCCGTCCAGAAATGTTTACGTTTTTGTGCATTGGCGTATTTCTTTGGCTATTTGAAAAAATCAGAGAGGGGAAAATCTGGGCTCGCTGGCTTTGCATCGCAACAATATCTTATTGGGCCAACTCACATATTTATTTCATATTTGGAATTGGTATGTTGGGTGCTTTGATGCTCGAAAACATATCACAAAATACCAATGTCTGGAAAAAAGAGCTAACCTGGTTTGTACTGGCTTTGGCCGCATGTTGCATAAATCCGAATGGAATTGATGGTCTTCTATACCCATTACTCATATTTGATAACCACGAAATCCAAACATTTGACTTACGCTCGGTTCTCTATTGGTGGGGAAAAGTTATAAATCCGGCGATGATGGTACTGCCAATTGTATCCGTTGTTGTCGTTATTGCACTTTACAAACTATGGATACCAGTGGGTCGCGATGGCGCACCCTGGCCCCGATTGGCCAATTCCATAATTGCGATAACCGCATTGATTGCATCATGGCTGTGGATTCGTAGCGTTCCATTGCTGGGTTTATTGTCTATACCCGTTGTAGTAGAAGCCTGGGCTTCCAATGTCAATATTAAATTAAATAGAAAAGACGATAAACCGGCAATAAATAGTTTTGGCATGGCAGCAATATTGTTTGCTTTATTATTAAACGCTGTGGTTATCTTTTCTGTGGTAGAGGGTTCTTATTCCCGCGTGTTCCCAACGCCGCTGGGGCCTACCCCTATGGGATTGGATAATTTTGAACGATATCAAAAAATACGTAACCTGGTGCAAAACCATGGCCTGGAAGGCCCGGTTTTTTCAGATTTTACAATTGGGAGCCTGGTGGGATATCAAATCTGGCCTGAAAAAGGCTATGTCGATAACAGGCCCGAGGCATTTCCAGCTGATTTCTGGTCAACAGAATACAGACCTGCAATGCGATTTGGCGACGAATGGGAACAGTTAATGGAGCAACGAAAAATAAATGTACTGTTTATTTCAATATTTGGTGTTCCGGTTAAGTCGTACGCCAAACTAATGGATGATCCCGAGTGGGTAGCAATTCACTTCGATTCAATGATGAGCATATGGTTGAGGAATAATCAGAAAAACCAAAAACTGATCAACCAATACGAATTGAACACCCAGCGTATCAATCAGATTGGACAACAAATTTCAAAAAACATTGACATCGCTTTTACCCTTCCCTGGTGGCGTAGGCAATTTGAAGTCTCCCAAGCTGCTGAATCATTATACGGGCTATTTATATTTGGCGGCAAAGAAAGAGCATGGCCTCATCTGAAAAAAATTTATCAACGTTACCCTGACTTACAATTCATTCACAACATGATGCGACTGGCAGCACCAAAAACGGAACAAGGACTGATTGAGGATATGATGAAAAAACAATCCCGCTGGCCATTTTCAGCCAGGCAGATTGTTAACTGGGGATTATATCTTCATGCAAGTGACAGAACTGAAGAGGCTATAATGGAATTAAAACGCGGAAGTTTGTTTTTCCCGCTTTCTGTTGAACTGCAAAAAATTACAATCCGCCTTCAAAGCAATCAGTCGTCATAAGCTCCCATTACAGGAAAAGAGCGCTACACTATTAACTCTGAATCGGCGCGAATCTTTTCTGAAGGGATTCCGCTAACAGGTCATACACCAAACGGATGCGGCGACTTAAATGAAGCTCTCGATGGGTTGTCAGCCACACCGGTATATCGATAGCTAGCAATTCAGGTAATACAACCTCGATACCCGGGGTAATCTCTGCCTGATCGCGCGCCATGATACCGATACCGAGACCTAGTTTCAGTAATTCAACACCGACGAGGCCGCTGTTTGAGCTGAGTTTGAAGTTACTGCGATCAAGGAATAGACCGATGTTATTAAGGTAGGGAATCATACGATCACTATTTTCAAATCCGATAAACGCCGCATTCCTTAAGTCATCCAATTCTTTCGGGCGGCCAATTTTATCGAGATACTCTATGGACGCATACATATGTGCCTTAGTTTCGCATACCAGTCGCGTGATTAACTCGGGCTGATCTGGGCGCACATGGCGTATGGCGATGTCAGCTTCACGGCGACGTAAATCACTAATAGCGTTAGACGAAAGAATTTCTATTTCGATCTCTGGTGCCAACGCCTTCAATTCTTTGATCACAGCAGGCAAATGATAAATCGACATGCCCTCGGTAGCGGTGATGCAAACTTGACCTTCGATAAGCTGGGAACGACCAGAGGCGGCGAGGGATACCTGACCCGCGGCATCACCCATTGCTCTGACGTGATCGAGTAACTCCACACCGGATTCTGTCAGTAGAAGTGAACGGCCCACTCGCTCAAAAAGGGCAACACCCAATTCTTCTTCCAGTGCAGCAACCTGTCGGCTTAATGTGGGTTGCGTTAGCCCCAGCATACGGGCCGCAGCGGATAACGAACCCCCTTCTGCCGTTGCCAGGAAGGCCCGTGCCTGGTTCCAATCAAATGAGGTAGGTGACATAACCATACATATATGTATATATCTAATGCGGATATCGGTAATTTACATTAAATATTTGCATAAATATACTCTCGCCACTTTCCAATTCCATCATCTTAATGAGATGAAATTACGCCAAAACAAAACAAGTAAACAGGAACTAAAAATGACCGCTTCATGCAATACTCACTTATCCGAATTCTCTGATCTAAATGATGAGACCATTCCAATCGCCTCGCGTTGGCTGGGATCGTGGCATTTTTCCCTGCGCCGACGAGCATTGAGCAATGCTGAGCTGGTTAATGGTTACAATCAATATGCCGGGCGATGGAATCAAATGTTGGCAAGACTCGATTATCCCGATTCTTACGAAAACCTTTTGCGCACACTGGTTGATAACTCGATGTCTAACTCCGATCCGTCACCGCTCAGAGTGCTCGATAGTGGCATTGGTACCGGTGAACTCTCACTCGCCCTCGCGCGTTCTACTCAGCATCCCCTGGTGTTTGATGCCATAGATATTTCACCGTGCATGCTGGCGCAAGCGCACACTCGATTGTCTGGATCAGGGCTTGATATCTCGTTGAGACAAGGGGATGCGCGACAATTACCCTATAGTGACGGTGTCTTTGATCTCACCATGTCGGCACACCTTCTCGAACACTTTTCCACACCCCATACTGCGCTGGCTGAAATGGTACGTGTGACCAAGCCTGGAGGGCTCGTCATGGTATGCCTAAGCAAACGATCATTGCTCGGTCGATATATTCAACTCAAATGGCGAACGCACCTTGTCTCACCCGCCCAGGCGGAATTCTGGTTACGTGAAAGTAGCCTCGAAGGCGTACACTGCCTATCATCTGGGACTAAGGGCGCTTTTCGACAATTGAGTATAGCCTGTATGGGCAGGAAACCAGTTCATGCAGAAAATTCCGGAGTAACCAATGAAAACAACAGATAAATTTTGGGACAAAATCGCAGACAAGTATTCGAAGCGTCCTATAACAGACCAGACGACGTACCAGAAGAAACTTGATATCACCCGTGAGTACCTAACATCTAATATGGACGTGCTTGAATTCGGTTGTGGCACAGGTGGGACGGCAATCCTACATGCGCCTCATGTTGGACATGTACAGGCAATAGATTGCTCATCTAGAATGATCGAAATTGCCCGCAGAAATCAACAACAAGCTAATGTTGAAAATGTCAGCTTTAACGTTTCTGGGATTGAGGATTTCACTGCAGCAGACAAATCCTTTGACGCAATTTTGGGCCTCAGCATACTGCATCTACTTGAAGATAAAGATCGGGTCATTCACAAAGTGCATGACCTACTCAAACCTGGTGGCGTGTTTATCACCAGCACCATGTGTCTTGGTGATTCATTCAGATTTTTGAAACCGATTGTTCCCCTTGGAAGACTACTCGGAAAGATGCCCCCTTATCTTGATTTCTTCACCGCAAAAGAGCTCGAGCAAAGTTTACATGATGCCGAATTTGAAATTGATCACCTGTGGCAGGTCGGGAAAGGAAAGGCAACGTTCATTGTGGCGAAGAAAACATAAAAAATTCAGGGGGCACAGTGAACCTCTCCCACAACTGAATTTAAAGCGTATTGTGATAATCCTCTAGCCAGCCTCCTCGCGGTCAGTTGTTAAACTGACCGCTCACTTTAAATTGAGGAGACTGACATGGCATATTACTGCGGTATAGATTTACATTCAAATAACCACGTTGTCGTGGTGATTGACGATGAGGATAATCGGGTTTACGAGAAGCGCTTAGCTAATGATCTTACCCTGACGCTCCGCGCTTTAGAGCGTTACAAAGAGTTGCTCCACGGCATTGCCGTCGAGTCGACCTTTAATTGGTACTGGCTGGTTGATGGATTACAGGCGGTTGGATTGAACGTAATGCTGGTGAATACCGTTGCGGTGACCCAATATGATGGATTGAAGTATAGCGATGATAAGCACGATGCCTATTGGTTGGCGCACTTGATGCGCTTAGGCATATTGCCGACAGGGTATATCTACCCCAAGGCCATGCGTTCGATAAGAGATCTGTTACGGCGCAGGGCCTATTTGGTACGCCTGGCGAGTAGCACGCAAGTCAGCATACAAAATCAGGTGTGGCGTTCGACGGGCGTACGGGTGAGTTGTCATACAATACGTCGAAGGGATTATGTTCCTGACAGCGTTGAAGGTTATATCCGTCAAGGCATTGAATCAGAGCTTGTGGTATTGCGTACCCTGCAGCAACAAGTCAAGGCGCTTGAAGGCAGTGCACTGGACGCGGTCAGGTTGTCAGACGAATTTAAACTATTACAAACCATTGTGGGTGTTGGACCCATATTGGGATTGACGATTATGCTGGAGGTCGGCGATATCAGTCGTTTTGCCAGTGCAGGGAATTTTGCCTCGTACTGTCGTTGTGTGGATGCCACACGGCTCAGTAATGGCAAAAAGAAAGGGACAGGCAATGCCAAGGCGGGCAATAAGTATCTGTCCTGGGCTTTCTCCGAAGCCGCCCATTTTATGGTGCGTTATGACAAGCAAGCGAAACGATTCTATGACCGTAAGATGGCAAAGACAAACGGCATCATCGCGATTCGAGCCGTGGCCCGAAAGTTGGCCAGAGCCACCTGGATGATGCTCAAACATCAAGTCCCGTATGAGGCACAGCTGATGTTTGGTCGTTAGATTTGGTTGGCCGGGGTAAACCAGGCTGGGGAGTGGTATAACCACCTATTGTGATTGGATATCTCGGTCGACCATCGATTTTACGTTTCGCCCAAACCGTGAGCTATGATGGGACTGGACAGCACGTGCTGAACCACAGATTGTGACAAAATGACTGGACGCGGTTTGGAACCGAAGATTGTGTGGGGTAGATAACTACTAAGGGCATAAACACAGTAGACGTGTTTTGCCTTGATCCAGATGGGTGACTGGTGCGGATCGTTTTGATCCGACACTAAAGACTTAAGACATAACGGGTGCGACAATGATTGAATCGATGGTGATCAATAGGCGCTATGCTATTTCTGGTAGCAGGAACAAGATCGAACTATTGACACAGGTTGGCTAATGGGTGTCCCCAGAATTCCAGAATTCCAGAATTCATTCTATGGGGTTTTGAACCATCCTGTCAGATCGATCATTATGTAGTGTGTATTGTGCTCTCAAAATTTCCGGTTAATCATGCACCGAGAAAGCTAGTGGTGAATTACACCACTTGAAATTCGTATACATGTAGTTCAAGCTAGACAGCTTGGTTTTTATTTTCATAGGGGGAATTTATGTCTGCGTACAATGTAAACCTGCAACCGAAGTCCAATACCAATCGACGAAAACTTCTCAAGTCTATTCTGGTTGGGGGCGGTGCCGTAACTTCATCGATTACAATTCCCAAAGCCTGGGTAAAACCCGTGGTGGAGACCACGATTCTGCCTTCCCATGCTCAAACATCCCCATGTCTCGGCGGTGGTCCGCTAATAACATTAACACCAATCGACAATGGAATTCAGTTTCAAGTTCCAGAAGAGGTTAACCTGTTATCAATCTCAGCCTTTGGAGCAGGTGGCGGTGGAGGTGGTGCTGGAGGCGCAGGCGAAGGCCTGGTTGGAGGCGCAGGTGGCGCCGGAGAAAACGGTGGTAACAGTACAAATAATGCGGTAGTTGTTACTCCCGGCCAGATGTTGACTTTTACTGTTGGTGTACGCGGCCTTGGTGGTGCAGGTGGTCAAGATGGCAGCGATATTTCTGCAGCGCTACCCGGGGAAGGGGGAAGTGGTGAAGGTTTTGGTGACGATGGCATGCCCGGGACTGTGGGAGACGATCTCACAAATTCCGGTGGTGGTGGCGGCGGTGGTGGTGGTACAACGGTAATCTTTGTACCAAGTATTCCCAGTGGGGAAGTACGCGGTGTTGGTGGCCACGGCGGCGGCGGCGGCGGCGGTGCTAAGGGTGACGAACCCGCTCAGGGTGGGGATGGGATGGGCGGAGCTAATGGTGGTGGTGGTGGCCCAAGTAATGGCGATGCAGAAGCGGGTACTGGTGGACCAGGGGGCGTGGGTGGCGGGGGAAATGGCGAGCCCGGTGGGTCGGGTGGCTCAGGGGGTCCTGGTGGTCCGGAATCTGGTCCTGGTAGTGCCAATGGCGGTCTAGGAATAGAAGGTGAGGACGGAAGAATAGAAATAACGCTTTGTCCAGATACGTAGATGAAATATATTGAGGCCTGCGCACCAATTAACACCATTACTGCCTGATTATTTAGTAAAAGTCTTGGAAATTCGCAGTATTTCCCAGATCAAAATTACATTCTGCCCAAGTCTACGTCTTTGTCAAATTTTTAACGGAGAAGTTTGGAATTTGCGGACAGATTAATTTTACATGTTGCTATAATTTATTTATCTCGTCCTGGACAAGATCCAATATTGCTAAAACGTCACTGGTTTTGTTCCGCAACTGCGCATACTCCTGGTCATAAATTACTTTCAGATCCATTAAAGTTAAATACGCTGGGTGCTGAATTTCGGCAATCCAGGCGTAGCGAACCTCATTCCCATTTTTGCTTACAAACAGCGAATAGATATGGATCGCTAAACTTGTGGGTGCAATATTGCCCATAAGTGAATATAGCGGGGAGGTCTCTGGTAAATTTTCTATTTCTCCAATATACGTATGTTGTTTGTCTATGGACCAGCCGTTTCCCTTGAACACTGCGCCAATAGATTGTCCACTGACAATATCCTGGTGTTCTTTAGAAAACAGCGGGTCAGTAATTTGCGGGTACGCCACTACAGCAAGTGTATGCGTTGTTTGTACGCCGTCCTTAGGTACTGAATAAATTCGATACTCTTAGCGTTTCACCATTCTTGAGCACCTCGATACCATAACTACCAAATTTCAGCTCAATCCGCTCGCTGTTCAACAACGGTCTTAGAACCTCCGCATCGGAATAGGAATCGGAGAGACTGGGTTGATGGGAACAGCTGGTGATTACAAAGCAGCTGGCCAGGAGCGGGACAAAAGTAATTTGAATTTCATCATAGATAAATTTTCACCTATTGAAATACGATGAGCATTTTGTTCATTTCCCAGTTTCTAATTTTATGCGTTAAGGGATACAGGTATACTAGAGCAACTGAAACACTAGGAATTTACCATGAGATTAATGTTGGTTTGCCTGTCCATCGTGGTTAGTTTGTCTATCAGCAAACCTGCTACAGCCGCAGATATGATGGAAACTGCGCGTGGCCTGTTGGTTGAATTTACCGAAGCAGTGATAACAGGGCCTCAGGCAGTCGCGCCCTTGCTTGCCCCAGAATACCAGATCATGCGCACCAATGGCGTTGGCTATAACCGCGATGAATACATTGACGTCGGCGTCAGCACCCTATCGTTCAAACCTGATTTTTCCCACGAGGAGCTGCACGTTACTCATCAGGATGGTGTGATGGTGGTTCGATACTTTTTGATCATTAACGAAAAGATTGATGGCAATCAAATTAGTCGCCGCGCGCCGCGCTTGACTGTGTTTCGTCAGATTGATGGTGATTGGAAAGTAGTCGCACACGCTAACTTTGCCACTTTCGAGCAGTAATTTTACTAAAGCACAACGGCCTAAGTTGGAAAATATCAGATTCACGCAAAAAGGTGCTAGAGCACCAATTTTTTCTTAACCGCCCTTCTAGAATTTTTTCTTCAAAGCTTTGAAGAAAAATAATCGACCAGATACATCACTACGCTTTGTTTTTTTACATTTGCTGGCCAGACTGCATAGCCGTTTAGTGACGGAATTTTATACTTTGGTAACAAGCTAATAAATCGACCTGAATTGATTTCATCCTCGGTCAAGTATCGCGGAATACTGGCGATACCTAAGTCGGCCTGGACGAATCGCAATACCGCTTCGATATTATCTGCTGAAATATTCCCCCTCGTCCTGATTTTATGGGCCGTCCCATCATTTGAAAATAGCTCGCGATAGGGGCTGGTCGAATTCAACGTAATCCAGTTCATGTTTTCAAGGTCTGCTGGTTTTTTCGGTTTGTGCAGCCCATCAATATATTTCTTTGTACCTACAATATTTCTTTGGATGTTAAACAGTTTCTTGGATTTGAGCCCTGAATCCTCCATATCCCCCACTCTGATTGCCAGGTCAAATCCATCGCGTATGATGTTTGTGCGTAAATCAGAAAAACTGACTGATAAATCTACTTGAGGATTTTCCCTTATGAATTCGATTAGTACATCAAGATATTGGGTATCCTTAAAAAACGTCGGTACCGTTATTTTCAATCCGCCTTTAACCACATTTCTCTGTTTAGTAACTTTGAAAATGCCCTGTTCGGCTTCCTGCAACATGGCTTTAGCGGACTTAAACAACGCCTCCCCTTCCTGGGTCGCGCTTATCTGTCTCGTGCTGCGATAGATAAGCGCGGTATCGAGATCTTTCTCTAAATTGGCAATATGGTGGCTGACGACTTGTGGAGAAAGCCCAAGGGCATCTGCGCCGCGCTTAAACGAACCGTTCTCTAGCACTGCAACGAGTATGGCCAAATTTCGAAGGTAATCAATCATACTAATTAATAGTATTAACAATTCTGTCTATCCTAGTTTATTTGTTTATCGATATCAAACACAATTAACATTCCATAAACGAATACGAGCGAGATATTACAATGCAACAAACTCGAAGATTATTTTCTATAGCTCTGTGTGCCTTATTGTTTTCTTTACCCTCGACTGGTGCTGCCAGTGAAGAGGCAACGGTAAGAGATTTCTATGACAAACTTCTGAATGTAAAAAATCCGAATCTGGAGCAAGACGCCGCTAATTTATTAGCGGACGACTGGCGCAGCATCGGAAACTACAGCGGTAAGAATAAAGACCGAGAGACCTTTGTCAAAGGGGTGCGAGCCTACGGCCAACTAATTCCAAATTTGAGTTGGAACATTCAGCAAGTTCATCAGGATGGTGATACATACATCGTGCGAAGTCGGGTAATGGGCACACCCAACGACGTTTTCTTTGGCGTAGATCCGGGCGGCGGAAGCTTTGACATTATGACAATCGATATACATACGTTAACCAATGGAAAAATCAGCCAGTCTTATCACATTGAGGATTGGGCGGGAGCACTCCATCAACTGAGGGCAAAGTAATGACGGCGACGAAACAACAAATAATCGAATCCGGCGGCGGCCAAAGCTATGATTGGGCAAATGATCATATTTGCGTAAAATCGACCTGCAACCATACTGATGGACGCCTCACCATGGTAGAAGATACGCTTAAACCCGGTTTTCATCTTGCGCGTCACTATCACAAAAAAATGACTGAAATATTCTATCTTCTGGAAGGTCACGTGACCTTCAAGTTCGAAAGTGACACAGTTGTTGCATCAGACGGAATGACAATTAATATTCCCCCAAACGTTACTCATGAAGTTATAAGCGAACAAGGCGCCCGGCTTATTACCGTCTTTAGCCCCGGTGGTTTTGAAAAATATCTTGAGACAATGGCAGGAATGAGTGAATTGCAATTCAAAGATTCAGCTCTAATGCAATCGTTGGCGGAAGAGTACGATACCTGGATGGTGTAAACCCAAGTCACAGGTGTTACATGGAGGTACTCGCCCGTGAATATCAGAATTTAACGCCATCTATCGTCAAAACTTATTGCTTAAAGTTCAATCCCTCCAGCACGTTTTTTCTGTTATATCGGTAGCCCAACGGCATAGACATTAAGTGGCTCGGTCTTACCACGTACAACCACCGAATGTATCGGCCAGCCACTTGCGTCTGCCTTGGCGAGTCGAACCACTTCCTTCGCCACCACCAGGACACATTGATATTCCTTTGACAGCGCCTCGAGTCGAGCTGCAGTATTAACACTATCTCCAATTGCACTGTAGTTGGGTGAGCTTGGCGGGCCCATGTTACCAACAATAGCATCACCACAATTGATCCCAATACCAATCCGTAGTGGCTCTTCGAGTTCATTGGCAAAATGTTGATTCATTTTGTCGAGCCGCGCCTGCATGGCATAAGCTCCTTGCATTGCGTCCTTACAACCCTGTTCGAGTCCACGCTCCAAACCATACATCGCCATCAAGCCGTCGCCGGTAAAGTTCGAGTAATGTCCGTGGGTATCATGCAACGCTGCGGTCATTTCCGAAAAAAATCGATTGAGTATAAACAACACATCATAGGGCAGATGTTTTTCCCCCATGCGAGTCGATCCCCGCAAATCCACAAACATGGTAACCACCTGTTGTTCGCTGCCCTGAACCGAACCTGGCTTGTGCGCTGCATCGATCCCCGCGTCAGGCTCTACCAGGGGTGTGATGCTGAGATCACAGATTACCCGGGTTTGGCAAGCCAAACGCATATTCGGCTCTGCATTGATACGCTTCAACGCCGCTTGTTCGACACTTTCCGCAGCGGCACAACCCTCCAGCCCCTGCCCAATTCTGACGCGACAAGTCGTGCATCGCCCTCGCCCGCCGCAAACCGAGGCATGAGGAATGCCATGGGCACGAATGGCCTCAAGCAGGGTTTGGCCACTTTTGGCTTTGATAATTTTGCCACTGGGATGATGAATGTTGACTTGGCCACTTCGCCGCTGCCAAAGAATCCGTAACCAACGCAACAAAAGAGTCAATACCAATAATATGTAAAACCCACCGAGAATGGCATAACGCAGGTCGTCGATAGTCCAAACTATGGTCTTGTCGCTATTAGTTGCACCATATGAATATCTTGAACCTGCCGTGGTCGAATCCGATTGATTTCCATAACTACTAGCAGAGTTGGAATAACTGTTAGTATTCCCTTGAGAATAACTCGACTGACTTGAGTAACTGCTCGAGGTTGCCTGCGCTTCCAGCTCTAAAGCAATTCGAGAAGCCCCAAGCAGCGCGAACAGCGGGATCAACACTATCAGCACGTAGGTCACAGGCAACGCCGGGCGATACCATTTCTTTAGCCGCAACCAGAAATGTAGCCCAACACCGACGTGAAACCAGGTAATGAGAACCAGAAAGAACTGACGGGTTGTCCACCATGAATTCGAGCTGATGGCTTTGATAACGTGTTCGTAGTCGATATCTATCTGCAGTATCACCCGCCCACCCCAGGTTCCCGCAATATGGCCCGCCATCAATGGAATGATTGATATCCCCAGTATGATCTGGGATGCCTCCCAGGCGGGCATCCGTAGCGTGGTCCTCCGAAGCAGCGACCACAATGCCAGTAGAAAATGCAGTAACAGCGAACCGTAAATCCAAATCGCACCAACAGGGCTGCGCCAAAAAGGGGTAACCACCGATCGCATGGATTCCATGGCGGATAACGAAATCAATCCGAGCCCATGATTGAGCAAATGCTGGCAAACATAGATAGCCAGCAGCACGCCACTATAGATTCGTAGTCGTCGTTCAATCAGGGAATAGCTCAGCATTGTTTATTTGTCACATTAATTTTCCAGCTTGGCAGCAGTATACTAAAGGAGCGCCCATCTCCGATCCATTCACCTAATTGTTTGACCATTTACATTCTGCAAGCTGTTTCACAATTGTTGCTCGGACTGGGTGCGTTATTCACCCGGGCAGAAACGCCGGGATAAAAATGCCGGATTGGATTTCCATGGGTGAAAAAGTCATTGTCATGCCACAGCTGAGATCTTTCGGGTTAATTTCAGGAGACAGGGATGCGAGCATCCGAATGCCCAGCCTAAGTTCCATCATCAGTACGGTATACGGTGGATTCAATGGATAATCCTCGAAGTAGGCCCGATGGAATGTGATCCATGACCACAAGACGGCGGAATCTGAAGCCTCTGTCCAGCTAATCGATTCGACGCAGTCGGGGCATCGCGGGTTCAGAGGCGGATAGTCAAATTTGTCACAGCGAAGACAGTGAGGTAAAAGTAACTTACCACTCGATAGCCCTTGCCAGAAAGGATCCGCCCACGACTCATAGGGTGGTAAATATTCAGGCCAATGGCTTACTTCCATAATACACATCCTCCGGACATCGGCGTGACACACAGATAACAGGCGGTAGCCACATCTTTCACCTGACGTTCACCCGCTTCCCCTCTGAGCTGGGTGACAGCTTCAGCCACCAGGTTCATGCCCTGCATATAAGCTTCTGAAGTATGACCGCCACTGGTGTTCAGAGGCAGCGAACCATCACGTCGGATGTGCCCGCCCGTTACAAAATCCACAGCTTCGCCACGATCGGTAAAACCAAAACCTTCCAGACCGAAAAGAACCGAAGGCGTGTAGTTATCATAAATTTGCAACAGGTCGATATCCGCTGGAGTCAAATCCGCCATGGCAAACATTTCCCTTGCCGCCGCTCGAGCTTGTGCATAATAAAAATCCCCTGCGCTGTAGTGGGGACCTTGTCTTGAGCTCGATGCAAAACCGCCCAATTTTATACCGCGAGCATGATCATCGTCGGAATGCGTAATGACCAACGCAACCGCGCCATCATTGACCATGCAGTAATCAAAAAGACGCAGTGGTTCCGCGATCCAACGCGCACCAAGATAATCTTGCTTAGACATCGGTTGCTGAAATACCGCCCCAGGATTCAGCATGGCATTGGCTCGATTTGACATGGCGATTTCGCACAGCGCATCACCACAATGGCCAAATTCGTGGGCATAGCGACGAGCCATCAGTGCTGAGTGGGCAGCGGGCCCGCCCATGGCATGCATCGCTTCGAATGCGGCATTACCCCCTGGGGCCGCTGAATCAGCATAACTTGCAATTCGAGACAGGGCTAATACGACTACGATGATCTCAGCCACACCGCTGGCGACGGACTGACTGGCATATTGCAACGCCGGCACGACCCAACGCCCACCCGCCGCATAGTCGTTGGTAAACCGTAGTTCCTGCATTGACAAGTGCAGCGATAATGCATCAGTGGGAAAATTCATGGTCATCAGACCGTCAACATCGTTCAGGGTACAACCGGCATCGGAGATCGCCAGGCGTACAGCCTGAGCTGCAAGTTCTAGAGGTGGTAAGGGCAAATCGGCCTGCTTCAATGCCCGATAATCCGTGGAACCCACGCCAATAATCGAGGCCGCACCCGACAGTTTCTTAAGATCAGGCATCATTCAATAGTTCGGCACGTATGGCATCGGAATGCTCCCCGAGCATTGGTGCACGGCAACGCACTTTAGATGGCGTACCGAGAAACTTGATTGGTAATCCCGCGATCACCCCTGTTTGAGCGGATCCGGGATGCTCCACTTCCACCAGCATATCACGCAGCTGTAAATGGGAATCGCCGAACAAATCCTTGGCAGTTTGAATAGGCGAAGCAGGTACGATGCCGCCCAGCAGCTCCATCACTTCACTTCGGCTTTTTTCTGCTACCCACGCACCTACAATTTCGTTTGCAGCATCATCGTTTTCCAGGCGTGCGTCGGTAGTTTTGAAGCGCTCGTCTTCAGCTAAATCTTTACGCTCCATGGCATCTGCCAGTCGTACCCATTCATGATCGAACACTGCGGAAATGCAAACAAAACCATCATTGGTTTCGAACGTGTTGTACAGGGACCACAACGGATGGCGGTTGCCACTGGAAACCGGCGCTTCCCCAGTATAACCATACTGATAAACGATTCGTTCACACAATGAGACGATGGCATCATACATTGCCACATCTACATACTGTCCCTTGCCCGTTGTTTTCGCCGAAAGTATGGCGCTAACCACGCCTAATGCACCCAGAGCCCCTGGAAACAAATCACCAACCCCTGCCCCGGTTTTCATCGGGCTGCCTTCAATCCCAGTAATACTCATCAACCCGCCCATAGCCTGGGCAATGTAGTCCATCGCAGGGTGGTCATTTAACAGGGTTTCAACTGTTCGTGGATCGCCGAAACCACGAATAGAGAGATACACCAGGGCTGGATTCTCCTCACGCAAACGCTCATAACCCACTCCAAGGCGTTCCATCACACCGACACGAAAATTCTCAACTACGGCATCACTTTGGCGCGCCAGACCAAACAAAGTTTCCCGATCTTTCTCGGTTTTTAAATCGAGAACGATACTCCGCTTGCCCCGATTGACACTCTGGAAATAGCCGCCAAAATGTCGCGCTTCATCATCATCAAAATGCGGACCGATGGCACGCACCGGATCGCCCAATGGATTTTCAACCTTGATTACATCTGCACCCATATCCGCCAGCAACATGGTGCAATACGGGCCAGCCAACATCCAGGTCATGTCGAGAATTCGAATACCTTCAAGGGGGCCGGGAGCGGGTGATTTTGTATTCATTTATTTTCCAAGATATCGATTCAAGAACATAGCGTAAATGAAAAAGTTGGTGTATGTTATCTTTTTTATTCAGCAAAGACTATTGGGCGATGACATTACCTGCAAAACTTCCCAATCCGTTTGAAAGTGGTTTTTCCGAAACCGCAGAAGACTCAGCCTCTCTACCTGCCACATTCTTCACCGATCCTTTAATATTCGAACAGGAAAAGGAACGTATATTCTTTCGTAACTGGTTGTTCGCCGGACACTCGACGGATATTCCAAACACGGGAGATTACTTTGTCACCGATGTGTTTGCACATAGCATTGTTGTTATTCGTGGCAAGGATGAGGTTATTCGCGGGTTTTATAATGTTTGCCGACACCGCGGCCACGAACTACTAAAAAACAGTGGATGTACTTCCAAAATCACCTGCCCCTATCATGCCTGGACCTACGACCTGAACGGAAATCTGGTTGCCGCCCCAAATGGCAACGCGGTCAAAAATTTTAATCGAGAGAACTATCCGCTGCGAACCGTGGGTGTTGAAATTCTCGGCGGACTGATCTTCATAAATCTGGAAGCCGATGCCGCGCCGCTTGCGCAACAGGCGTCGGGGCTGGAGGCAGAAATCCGCGAATTCGCCCCCGGATGTGACAATCTGGTCCATGCGCACCGCGAGCGCGCCATAATGAAATGCAACTGGAAGGTGGCAGCAGAGAACTGGTCCGAGTGTTACCACTGCTATGTTGTACATAAACCGCTGGCAACCAAGTTCATCGATTTCAGCACCTTCCGTATAGAGTTAAACCCACTCTACCAGCGTCAACGCATGATGCTACGTGATGGAATAGCAACGGGTTCAGAAAACCCAGAGCAGGCAAGCTGGACACTGCTACCCAATCTCGGCATTCAGATTGTGGCCGGCGGATACATCATGACATCATTGTGGCACCCCATTGATGCCAACCATTGTGAGTTTATCGAAGACTGGTTCCTGCCCACCGCTGAGCCCACAGAACAACAGCAGGAACTGTTTCGGTTTCGCGCTGAGCACACCCAACCCGAGGACGTTGCGGTTTGTGAAGGCCTGCAGCGTGGATTGCAGAATCGTGGTTTTGACCAGGGGCGATTGATGGTGGATGCAGAACACACCGAATTGAGTGAACACGGTTCCCATCACATCCAGCTCTGGGTGGCACGGCAATTAATGCAGAACTAATCATTAATCAAGGCTTAGGAAATCCAGTTTTTCCATTACATGAAAATATATGACATAGAAAACCTCAAGCCATTTAATTTTTTAGAAAATCTCTACCTGTTTTTCATTGAAATAATTTTGTCTCTAAAAATTATCTTGTTATTTTTAGGGTTATTTTTGGTGTATGGATACGTCAATTCTTTTCCAGTTACATTCTTATCCACAACTGTTTTTATATTGGTTGTCCTATTTTCTTTTTCAGCAATAGTAGTTTTTATCCCATTTTATGATAGAGAAAAGCAGATCGATAAATTACTAAAGCCTGATACTTTCATCAATGAAGCTGGAAAGGCTGTAGATGCATCCCCTATCCCCGTATTGCCTGTATCAGAAATATTCAGAACATCAAAATCGCTCAAAAACCTCAAATTGTTCGGTGAATCCGTCTACGATTCATCGAGTGTTATGTCGTTTGGTAACTTAAAAGAACCGCACGATTATTTTGCGCTCATTCAAAACGTGGCGTATAAACCGGAACAGAATAGTGTATTTAATGAGTTACTTGATAACTTGCCAAAAGCACCTGATCTTCGAGTCATATATATTCCATTCCTTACCGATTTTGCATCAATACCCTTTGGACAAAAAACAGGATCCTATACTAGAGCAGCGGTAGTACATGACTGGGGATATTCTTTTCACCCCGAAAGAAATTATACCGGCAGGAAAGAGTGTGACCTTGAAATGCTGAATATCATGAGGAAAGACGGGACTCCCGCATTTGCAAGGTCTTACATTTATTTGGGGTTACGACTCTTTGGAACCTATTCTTTTATGACTGCGCCGATAAGAAGAAAAAAATTAGTTCAAATAACTCAGAATGAAGTCTTTCTAAATCAATTTTTTCATGCGCTTAGCAGTCAATTCATATTCACAGCAATTCTTTATAAATATAAAAAGTACTTGACAAAAATTACTCCGGAAGATTTACAAAATGATATCGAAGCATCAATTAAAAAAATTAAATATGAGAATAATTTACCGAAATAAGGAAGTATTTATCCATGGATTCTGATAGTCCGTATTTTTTGAGCGATCCACAATTGTTTCGAGCCAATACCCAGCGAGCTAACCGAATGTAACCATCAAATTAAACGATCACTTTTTCCTAAATTGGTGGTTCATAACCTGCAAGCAGGTCAGATATCTGGGCAATGGTTGGATACTCCAGGATTGTGGCCACATGGAGGTCTGTTTCCAGGGCTTGATTGAGTTTCCCACTCAACTCGGCAGCAAGTAACGAGTGTCCGCCCAGGGCAAAGAAGTTATCGTGAATGCCCACGGACTCCAGGTCAAGCACCCTGCACCATAGTTCTGCGATGGCCTGATCCCGCGAATTGCGCGGTGGCACGGTTTCTCTTGTAAGCAGTCGATGGGCGGGGCCTGCTGGGGGCAATGCCTGACGATCAACTTTTGAATTTGAGCGCGCATCAACGGGTAACATATCCAGAGGCACAACATGGGCGGGCATCGCATAATGCGGCAATCGTGATACCAGAAATTCACGCAAATCCGAAGCCCAGTTATCATCGATACTGCCAGATGTGACGACCACATAAGCGTTGAGGTGATCGGGTCGACCTGATGTTTCATCCATGGCGACTACCACCACAGCATTGGTGATACTCGGGTGTTCGAGCAATGCGCCTTCGACCACACCGAGCATGACGCTGTAACCCCGAAGTTTGACCATGGAATCCAGCCGGCCAAATATTTGCAACTGACCATCTTGTGTCACACGCCCTCGATCCCCGGTCTTAAAAAGCCGCTCACCGTTATCTAGCACAGGATCGGGCACAAATCGTGCGGCTGTATTTTGTGGGTCGTTAAAATAGCCCAGGGAAATACTGTCTCCACCAACAAACACCTCTCCTGGTACGCCACGGGGTAGCGGTTGACCATGGCTATCAAGTACATACAGATATTGATTAACCTGGGGCATCCCTATAATTGCAACTCGCTCATCGCTTGGGCATGGATTTACAGTTGTGAATGCGATGGAAACCGCGTCATGAGTTTCTGCGCATCCATAGGAATGGGTAAATGTACAATCTGGAAACAGATTTAAAAATTCAACCACCAGTGATGACGGAACGACCTCGCCAATGATGGTGATATTTTTCAAGGTGGCCAGGTCTTTAGTTAAGTCGAGATTCGGTGCTCGCAGGACGCGTTCCAGGAGCGACGGTGAAATCGTACTGCGCGCAATACCATGCTCGCGAATAAAACCGGCCAGCCGGGCTGGGTCGTAGATCACATCCGCTGGCACCATCCACGCAGTGCCGCCCTGTAGCAACGGCAGCCAGACATACCAGATAAAATAGACATGACAAGCTTCCTGTTCATTATCGTCATAAGGTGCTTTCAGATATCGATGCCAAAAGGCATTGACGCAAGCCCGATGAGACTGGCAAATCCCCTTAGGCGCACCACTGGTTCCAGAGGACATGGAAAGGAAAGCCATATCACCAGGGTCAATAGCGGGTAATGGTTTGGTGTTTGCGCGAATATTTCCATCAATGAGCTGTTTGTGCCAGTCACTGTCCAGGGCGACCCATTGATGTTTCTGACGTATATTCTCTGACAAGTTGTCTATGATATCTGACTGACTTAAGAATATTTTAGCCCCCGATGCATCAGCGAATTGCTGCAGCATATCTTGCGGGTAACTGGTTTCCAAAGGCATAAACGCCGCACCTGCTTTATTGATAGCGATCAATGCCACTACATGATCAACGCAACGGGACATTAATATGCCGACCAAATCACCAGGCTTCACGCCTTGATTAATTAGCCAGCGCGCCAGATGGTCCGTCACAGTATCCAGCTCAGTATATGTGTATTGCTTGTCCCATTGAGCCAGGGCAATAGCATCCGGTGTCCGTTGCGCCTGTTCACTGAACAATTCATGCAGACAACGTTGCGGGACATCCACTGATTCCCCTTTTAGTATCGACATCGGATAATTTTCCAAATCATCTTTCAACCGCTCGTTAATCAGATTGAGTAATTCATGCCGATTGTCACGGGAGTAAAAATGCGCCCCTGGGAAGGTCAAATGTTCGAAACCCTGGTTGGTATGTTGGGACCAGCCTTCGAGTTGTTCCGGCGTGAGCAAAATATCCTGATCACCGCGTATGGCGGTAATCGGCAAACCAAAGGTTGGTTGGTCAACATAAGGATAGGTTTCCGCTATTTCCAGGTCAGCACGCAAAACCGGCGTCATGATTTTCTGGAGCTCTTCGTTGGCCAAGGTCTCTTCGTCCAGCATGCCCGCATCACGCACCAAGCCCTGGAAAAGTTTATCGTCGGGGAGTTTATGCAATAGGGAATCCGGATTCCACCAAGTGATGTGTGGCGCAACCATACCCGAGGCAAATAATCGCAACGGCAATGGCGCGCTACGCCTACGTAATTCTCGAATAACTTCAAAAGACAACAGCGCGCCAATACTGTCTCCAAACATGGCATAGGGACGATCGGTATATGCAATCAACGCGTCTACAAGTGGCTGAACGACCTGACCAAGATTTCGTATTGGAGATTCGCCTCGACGCGCACCCCGCCCCGGAAGATTTACCGCAATCAGCTCACAATCTGGATCCAGGCATTCCACCCAGGACTCAAAATACTGGGCCGAACCCCCTGCGTGATGGGCACAAATCAATCTCAACCTGGCATCTGGACGAGGAGAGAGATTAAGCAGCCAATCAGTTTGGGCTAAAGATTCAGGAATGGCAGATTTTGTTGCGGTGGTAGTCAATGAGATTTCTGGGCGTGATCAAGTAGTTTACAGGCTATGGATATTAGACCCTTATTATATTTTTGAACAGTACAGAAAACTCAAGCACTGCTGAGTTAATATAATTCTACGGGCTAAAGATTGAGAAAGCAGAATAAACGATGCCATCGCATTTTTAGCCCAGTTTCAGGATTCCTGCCGGGGGTGTAGAAGAGGATATTAATTACGCGACAAGAAAGCGGACGCTGGAGAGATCGTAGTATTTAAAAAAAATATAGCCTGTCTCATATTAGACAGGCCATATTGGGTATGGATGTGATTTTTAATCTGGATCTAGTTGGTTTTAAGTTGTGGGTTTAAAGCGATCAACGTGTTAACCATCTGTTTCAATTGATTCAGCTCCGAACTTAATTGTGTATTCTGTTGCTTTAGTTGTGCATTAGCGCTTTCAAGCATTGAAATCGATTGATCGCGTTCATCGCTAATTTGCTTAAGTCCCTGTACGGCAGCTAAGGTGATTCCAGCAGTATCCACGGTAGAAATATGTTCTCCATCACCCAGATTGAATATATCCTGAAAATCTTCTGCCATGGGCCCAATATGCTGATCTTCCAATTGAGTTTTGTAGCGCCAGGTGGATATCGGTAGTTGAGTTACTTTATCCAGAATTTCTCGATTATTTATCGGACTAAAACCAGTTTTTAGGGTACGTGAAGACGTATTTATGTGATTGACCGCCTGAGAGTTACCCGTCAGTTTGAGCGTTCCATTGCTGTTCAATCTCAATTCAGCGGAACCCGTACCCAATCTGGAAATTCGAAAGCTGTTACCGGCATTAAATATCGCCCATTCAGTTGCTGCATTAGTATTCTCGAATAGAATTCTGGTGTTACCCGAATTCTTCAAACTAATTAAATTCCGGGTTGCTGAGAGTGCGCTCGTATTCTCGACATGCAAGTTAGCGCTATCATCTCGAGTTATACGAACTGCTGTTCCAAAAAATGCGGTATCAGCGGTATTGGCAACTACGTCCGCGCCAAATGCCAGGGCATTAGGCGCTGTGGATTGCGCACCAACACCATCACCATCAACATCACCACCAATGGCAATTCCACCATCAGCTGCGGCGTCAACTTGAGCTTCTGAGCCCAGGGCAATTGAATGGATTGCCAATGCCTGGGCGCCACTTTGGTCTGAGTTAGTATCACTACCGATTGCAATAGCGCCAGGTGTCCCAATTCTTGATGCTACGGATCCTGCATCTGAGTGGGCGCCGATAGCTATAGACGATTCACTAATTGCGCCTGCGCTGAATCCGAGAGAGACGCTTCTTATTCCAGACGCACCACTTTCATTTCCCAGGGAAATCGCGCCAACTGCAGATGCAATAGCAAAACGACCCATAGAAATATTTCCGCCGCCTATTGGTGATGTTTGCGGCGAAGAGGAATCTGGACCAATAGCAATGGAATTGAGACCACCAGCAAACGAATCGAGACCGATAGCAATTGAGCGAGCAGCGGTCACCATAGTTCCGCCGAGTCCAGTACCAACATCCGCCCCAATGCCGAGGGCTATGGCTCCGGTTCCTCTGGCCCTTGCTGAGACCCCAAAGGATAAGCTCCCAGGGCTGGCGCTAAAACTACTGGCCCCCATCGCGATCGTGTTGACATCGTCTGCTATAGCAAGGCGGCCCATGGCTATACCATTTTCTGCTCCCGCACTTACATTGCCGTCACGGCCGATAGCAATACTATTTACCGCATCGGCAAATGCACTAGTACCAATTGCAGTACCCGTCGAAGAAGTTCTCGCTCCGCCTCCACATGCAATGGAAACCGTCCCGCCACCCGAATTAGAAAACGCAATGGTATCAACGTTTGTGTCGGCATTGCCGTCAAAGTTGGTGTCGAGCAGGCATTCTAAGGCGTATGATGATTCGATTGGTACAATTATAGATAGTGAAAAAAGTAGATATGTACTCACTAAAAGTTTAATTTTCATTTTTAATTCCTCAAGTTATACAACGTTTTCTATTACGGCTAATTGTATTTTGCCCATGTACAAACAAAACACATTTATAAACAGCTAACAATTTTCCCTTCATTATTCTTGTCCAAAATACCGTAAATGCTCAAGGCTTGTTAGTCAAGCCTGAATTCGCTGATCTACATAATACAAGGTCCTTAATATAAGGTGCTGGAGGGGTCAAAACTGACCTCCCCACTACGGAATTCCACAACTCCTCATAAGGCGCCTAATCGACAATTAATACTCCGATATCTAACTTTGTGTTAGCTTCCCAGTTTCCATTAAAAAATATGCCCCCATGGTAAGAAGGTTTCTAGTTTGGTTTTTAATTTTCATTCTCGGGTTCGGCTGGGGATTGGCTATGTTTAAATACAAGGTGTTTCCATGGCGTTATGTCTCAGCAATTGAACGAGATATCGCTGCGTTTATACGGGGAGACATTGAGGAATCTACACGAACTATCGGAAAAATTGCCAATGATTTGAACATTAGGCCATCGCGCCATATCTTTAAATACGCCACTAATCTAGAAAGAACTTACATTCCATTAGAGATTAAGGGCTTAAATTCAAGACGCAGCCAGCCCCAGATATTCAGCTCGGGACTTGAGAGTTCTGGTTACAAATTAATCTACGGCATTTTTGACTATGCTGATTCGTTGCACGCCACTATCCTACTAGACCAGAACAATGAGATTGTTCACCGTTGGATTGTGGACCAGGATGCACTGTCTAATTTGGTTGAACAACAAAATACCGCAAACGGCACTACCATGCAGTTCAGGCCAGAAAGCCGCAGTCTCTCCCTGGGATTAGAAGTGTTACCAGATGGCTCCCTGATCATTAATGGCGGTCATGGCGGCAATGGTATATATAGGATTGGACTTTGTGGCAAATTTATCTGGTCCCAACTGGGAGATTTTGATCATGCAGTATCTCTCGATTATGACCAGAATACAATTTGGGCATTTCGTGCTGAGACGCTGCACGAAATTGATATCGACACCGGTAAGATATTGAGACAAATATCGTTATCAGAAATTAGCAGAGCCAACCCAGACATTTCAATTTTTACCACCCGGCGGTTAGTCAGTACAGGTAAAACACTCGCGAGCCCTTATCACGCCAATGATGTGGAGCCCCTGAAAAAGGAATTAGCTGATGCATTTGCTGCTTTCGACCCAGGTGATCTGGTAATCCATTTACGCTCTATCAATCTTTTCTATGTGCTTGACCCGGACAGTTTGAAAATCAAATGGTGGCGATCCGGTATTTCCCGACTGGCTCACGACCCGGATTGGCAACCCGATGGTGGTATAACCACCTATGACAACAACGCTCGGGAAAGCAGCCAAAAATCCGATCACCAGAAAAAGTATGATGGCAATCATATTCGGTTTAGCCGAATACTTCGGATCGATCC
Organism: Candidatus Spongiihabitans sp.; assembly: GCA_965237725.1. Taxonomy (GTDB): domain Bacteria; phylum Pseudomonadota; class Gammaproteobacteria; order Arenicellales; family Poriferihabitantaceae. Next base: position 3,209,884 of record OZ250151.1, on the reverse strand, counting down.
CGGAAGTTTTGAGACAAGAGTCATTTACGACGGGGCTTCTGACAACATCTATAGTAAAGCCAAAGGCACTCATCAACTCCTTGGCAATAGAAATATATTTCTCACCTCTCCACACCAGGGCCGAGTCCTTGAGGTCAATACACAGGGTGAAACCGTTTTTGAGTTTGTGAATCAATACAACGACGATGAAATCCTTATTCTTACCGAGGCGAGATTGCTGCCGCTAGATTATTTTAAGGTAGACATCACTAATCCAGACAGCTGCCTGCAATAACGCCCTGCTGTCGCTATCATATGAAATGGTAATTTATGGTAGTGCCACAATTCATCTATGACAAACACCATGCACACGAATAATTGTGGTCTGTCCGCGCTTAACCATTCAAAAATTGAATTAGGCCATAATTGTAGTTCGGTACATTACTCGACGATAGCGATTTGCATCAAATACGGTTGCGGTGTGCAGCACTAGACGGTTGTCAAAAATCACCAGATCGCCCACTTGCCATTTGTGGCGATAAACAAATCGGGGTTGGGTGACATGAGCGTGTAGCTCCGCAATCAGTTTTTTACTCTCACTGATCGACATCCCTTCTACATGGGAGAGCACTTCTGCTGCGAATCGAAGATGTTTTCGGCCCGTAGATTTTTGTAACTGCACAATGGGGTGGGACGCTGGGGGCCATTGCTCGAGTTTTTCTTTTGTCAGTGCGGGTCGGGTTGGGTCCATGCCCCGTAGTACTTGATCCAAGATCCGATAATCATGGATAGCGTTTAGATCTTCCAGTTGTTCCTTTCGATTGTCATCTAGAGCCTCCCATGCTGTTCGGGTGTCAGCGAACAATGTGTCACCGCCTTCAGGGGGTACTTCAACGGCATAAAAAAGCGCACCGACCGAAGGCTGCTGTGCCCATGCATAGTCAAAATGCCAATCTTCGCGACTGTTAAGAAATAATGAGCGCATGACACCATCAATTTCAAGATTACCGACAATCACAATCTCCGGATAACCTTCCAGAAGGTAGTTGGATTCAGAATGATATTCGAGGGGACCAAAGAAGCCGCTCCACCGCACCATATCTTCTGGATTAGGCGGTTGATCACGCAAGATCAAAACGCCCCACTCATCCAATGCCAGGCGCAGCGCATCGAAGGCGCTGTCGTTGGCCGGATCAGAAATATCTAATCCGTGAATTTCGCACCCGAGGCCGCCGCATAAGGGCCGGGTTTCGAATGTGGAATGGACAGAGTTCATGTATTTATGTTCGAATTACAGTGAGTGTAAACATAATTCCTAAAGGAAAAAAAGTAAATCGTAACTATGTTTTTTTTTAGGATTGTTTCGATGAGTTACCCATGCAATATCGCTCAATAGCGGAAGATCGGTGTCGAAGATCGAGGTCAGAGTATGAGTTATCTAGCCACACATCGCCCGTAGAAGATCCAATAAACTAACACCATACCGGGTAATAGCTAGTTGCGTGATAATGGTTTAAAGAACCATAGATTTTTTCAGTATCGCCATTACTACAGATTCTAATGACCCTTGATCTATTTCCACCGTGCTCTTAATCAAATCCAAATTACCACTGGATATGAAATCAGTATAGGGCTTCCTTTGTAGATCTATTGGTACTGCATAATTCACACCCTTGCTATTACCATCCTCAAAACTATGGCTATTAGCGGAAAATAGAGTTACGTCGGGTTCAACCCCAACACCATTGATGCTTAGGCCCTGTGGGTCAAAGTATTCTGTAGAGGTTACCAACATGCCAAGATTTCGTTTATTAGACAGGCTCACAGGCACGTAGGATTGCGCCACATGTTTACCAAAGCTTTGTGAGCCGACAATAACCGCCCGGTTTATAGATTTTAATGTGCTGGATAAAATTTCTGCCGAGCTCTTGGTATCAGAATTGATTATCACTACAACAGGTGCTGTTTCAGAGATAAAATACTTTGAATCCGACCATAACGGTTTTGCGGTTTTGAGCGTTCGATGGCCGGTCCTGTAGAATGAAAGTATGGTTTCTTTTGCAAAAAAACTAGCTATGGCAAGAGCCTCATCAACATTCCCGCCTGGATTTGACTGAAGATCGAGCACATATCCGTCGACTTGATTAGTCCTGGTAAAGACCTTGATATCCTGGTGAATACTATCGGCCAGCCCAGTATTGAAAGAATCAATTTTTATTTTCAAGTAATTTTTGTCATCACTGGATTGAAGTACATCCATGGCATATGCCAACTTGAAGATATCTAATTCTGAGGATCGAACTTGAGTATGTACAACCCGAGAATCACGTTCCAAAACCAAATCAATTTCTTTGCCTGTCTGGATAAGTATGCTATCAATCTCTTCAGCGGTAATGTATGAAGCATCTATTCCGTTGATCGAAAGCAGTCGATCGCCTATTCGAATTCCAAATCGGTCCTGAGTCTCTTTATGCGCTGATCGAATATAGTGACCGTTATATCCCGAATATATGGAAAGACCAAAATAGCGCTTTCTAATCTTTCCGCCAAGCATGGCATCAATTCCGACGATTAAAGGCTCATCAAGCAATGAAGAGTAAGCGTCCAGTTTAACAAATGCGGATGTAATGACCTCTTCTCGATCTGACATTCTATTCAATACGGAGTAGAAATAATTTTGTAAGTCTCCTGCGGCTACATCTAACGCTATTTCAGGAAATACGCTACTCAATTCCTTGTCTATTCGAGCACGCATAAAACCCCAAATCGATTTTTGCCATGGCGTGAATTCGGTTATTTTTCGTTGAATTTCTGATTCGCTATAATTTTCTGATACCATCAATTTGAATAACTGACTCATGTCGTTACGCTTGTCTAACAACGACCGATTGAGGCCATCAACAAGGGGGATGAGCTTATTGCAGTTACGGCTATTAACATCATTAGCATGAATATTATTCAACAACTCCACCAAACTTTTATCTGATGGAAACAAACTTTTGACCAATTCGGAGTGGTCAAATTTTTCCGAATCATCGAATAAAATCCCTGTTGAATCCAGGGATTCTGGAAGTCGATATAAAGCATCAAGAGCCAACTCGGTGTCGTTTGCCATGAATGCACTTTTCTCAAAATGAATTCTCAACGCCAACACGAAAATTTCACCGACATTTCCGCAGTTGAATCGAATATTTTGGGATTCTGATGCGCGAACCTGATTATTCTTGCTACTATGGGTCAGTTCCATACTATTGGATAAAACCATTGGAAATGGTGTAACAGACGTTGGTCTAAAGATGTCTTCGCAAATTTCCTTTTGAAGCCGTACAACGTAGCGACAATTTTTCCCTTCAATCTCTTTAAGTCTCAAAAACCCATCTTCCGAGGCGTACAGGAACGAGTGATGTAATTTCAATTGCGGATCCCGATCATCAAAAGCCCCTAATACCGTTACCTTTAAAGCCGGGAACTTTTTGTTTGTATAGTGAGTGCCCGTTGTCTTTACGACGCTCCACTGGGCGCCTTTGTTTTCCATCAACGTTTTCATATCACCGAGACTCAATATCCGTTTCTCCTGGTTAGCAGAAATTTTAATGGCGCTGTAATTATTCAAAGAAACAGACTTTCCCCAGGATTTGGAAAGCGTATCCAGATCAACTTTCTCATGGTCAATTAAATATTTATCGAAAAATGCGCTGCTTACTGGAAGAAAATTTTCTTTGCACCCCCATTTCGTCACTTGCTCTCCATCTCGAAAGACCTGCCCCTTTACACATTTTTCGCCCTCAATATAAACAAGCTTCCAAAGGTCTTTGTGAGTCTCGATGTAAGTCAGCTTTTGGAAATACTTTGTTCCTTTGTGAATACCCTGGGACTGGATTACCAAAGAAGGGTAAGATTTTTCTTTGTAAATAGTTGAATTTTGTTTATTTACTTCGTGGGCGAATTCACTGTGTTTATCTTTAATCCGGACTAAAAACTGATTAATTGTAGAAATACTCTCTTTTTCAGTTTTAAAAGTGGCCGGATAATTACTCAATGCAGCCTGGGAATACATTGCTGCAATAACTAAAATCATCGATAAAACCTTATTAACTTTTATTTTCATAATACACCTCGAGCACCTGGTTTTTTGTTAGAACCTCACGAGGCGAGCACATTTGTTGTATAAACCCGCCTTTCTAATTCATCGCGAAAACACTAAAGATGTTTCGCTCTGAGGCTGCAACATTAGTCATTCAAAGGATTTATCTCAGTACCGTGAATCACCAAAATCTTGTGACGCAGTTCACAAAGTTTTGATGTTAGGTCGTGTTGGTCAGGGCATGGGCTGAGCCTGCCCCGTATATCTGGGGATCTAATGAATCAGATTGGGATGTAATAAATTATTCGCAAATAAATATTACGAATAACAGAACCAAAACGGATGTTTCGGCGATCAGGGGAATGTCAATTTACGAGGATGGAATTGTGCTTTAATTCAAGTGCCAACAGAATTGAGAGCGGGCTTTCAGATGTTAGGACTACCAGCCTAAAGGCAGTGACCGCTCGATTACGATAGTTCGGTTTTCTAGTGACGTGGAAATGTATTTTCCTTTTTTCAAACCACTGATGATGCGGCTTACCATTTCTCTTGAAGCACCAACATGATTCGCAAGTTCCTGGTGGGTGATGGCTTCAATCTCTTTCTTACCATCTTGATTGACAATCGAAGACCGTTCAAAAAAACTTACAATGCGGCCATAGACATCCAGCAATGCAATTTCTGCCATATGGCTCGACATAATACTGACCATTTGCGCAAATTGCTTCGAAATATTGATGGCAATTTCTGGATTACGGCCAAGCAAATTTAGAAATTCCTTTTTTGGGATTACAAGCACACGGGTCGCTTCTAACGCTTGTATGCTGGCGGATCTGGGGGTTTCGGCCAATGCTGCCAGATGACCAAAAATATCCCCTGGGCTCAGAGAATTTAGCGTTATCTGGCGACCTTCATCATTTTCTCTGAAAACACTTACTCTTCCAGTATCTACTATATAAACTGAGTCAGTCATGTCCTCAGCCGACAATATAATTGTATTTTTCTTTATCTTACGAAATACCAAATGATTGGAAATTTCCGCAATCTCACTATCTGAAAGGCTGGACAGAAGTTCGCAGTTTCGTATACACGTGGTTACGCTATTCATGATATTGCTCGAATTTTATTTTTAGTCTTGTATACGCCAGGGATAAAAAGAAACTCAGAAAAGATAATAACGCAAAAAGCACAACGATATGTATACTCATTATCAAAATTTAGATTCAATAGCTAACAGATGGTCCAGACAATCCCGATAGAAAACTCAAATTATGACTTCAGCCAATTTACATAAAACGCCATTGCGCGCAGCACGATTCAATGACCTTAAATTTGTCCCAAGATTCGAATATGGGCATATGGCTGAACTTGCTGAGATTAGCAGCTTGTCGGATGGGACCCTCCTCGGTACGGGAATTTGCCGTTTCAGCGACGCTTATATTCCGTGGACCATAACCTATGATGAAGTGCTGACCGTTATATCAGGAGAACTGAAACTCCACGCCAATGGAGAAGTTCACCAGCTCAACGCCCTGGACAGCATCTGGCTTCCAGCTGGAACAGAACTGGTTTATGAGTCAAAAGATGCCCTGGTGACCTATGCGGCTTATCCGATTAACTGGGACTGAGTAATACAGGCTCACTGTAAATTTTCTGGCGCAAATAACGTCATGGGGTAATTGACATTACGCAACTGAAATTCTCCGAGATTGCGCCAATCACCATCAACTAGATTACTAAATCGTTCAGAGACGACAATCTCTTCACCAAGATCGCGACATTGATCTGTGATTCTCGCAGCCTCATTGGCAGTACTACCAATCACAGAAAAACTCAAGCGTTCGGGGATACCAATATTGCCATAGGTCACGGTTCCATAATGTAACCCAATACCAAAACCAATGGTTTCTTCATCGCGGCTAGCGCGATATCGATTTAAATCTCTAATTTGGGAAGACGCCAATCGTCCCGCCCCCAGGGCTTGTCGGCTTGCCTCGGCTGGTCCACCAAATTGCGCACAAGGGAAAATAGCTAAAACCGAATCCCCAATATACCCTAATATTTCTCCTTCGGTTTCTGTTACTGCCCCTGCAGTGCATTCGAAAAATTGATTTAATAATTTTATATATTCTTTTTTGCCTAAGGTTTCTGCCAATCGAGTCGAAGATCGAAGATCGGAAAACCAGACAACGGCATCTATGTCCTCACCATCTCCGCGCTGGATTTGGCCCGACAAAACCCGCATGCCGGCATCTTTGCCAAGGTAGGCACAAGTTATGTTCTCTGCCAGAGATTTACTCAATGCCAGACGAACCGCCACTGCCAGCCTGGACTGGAGCCGGCGAAGATCAACCAGTTCCTGGTCACTCCAGCCACCATCACCGTTGCAAGCCCAAGTGACAATTAACCCGTCCTTACGCTCTATCGCTGTATCCTTTTTGCCAAAGCGACTGAGGTAAGCAAAATAATCTGTCGCACTTTCATTCGCCAAATTTTGGATAATTGGATACTCAGCGATTCCCTCTCCAGCATGAATTTTGATGTGGTACTCGTTGAGATCATTTTCAAGCAGATAACGTAACGGGCTTTTTAACCAGTTATCACTTTGCATATCATCCCTGCGATAGTTATCGGTTTCAATTGGCTTGTCCTGGGTCCAGGTAAATGACACTCCTGAATAAATGGGATGCAAGATTCTGGCCGTAATGTGAAGGCGATGAAGTGCATAGCCCGACTCCAGCATTTTTTCTGCGGTTTCAGCAATAAATTCCTCTATTGCAAATTCCGTTAGCGCTTGCTCGAGAATCCAGTCAATAACGGGGCGAATTCGATCAGCTTCGTTTAATTCGGTTGTCTTTTTCATACAACAATACTAATCAGAAACGCGTTCTAAAGTAAAGGATACGTATTGCAGGTCTTGAGACCAATGCTCAGCCCTAACAGCTGAACAGATTTGGGATGAAACATCACTGTTTAGATTATTTACGGTGTGTCAACAATTGTTTAAGTTGATCAGATGATTAGGGTATTGAAATCCAGTGTTGGTTATAATTTATGCTGTGCCCTATGCATTAGCCAATCGAGTCATACTCATCTTCGCGCTACTTCTTGTCCCTGTAGCAGGATTAGCTATGGACGATACCAATTACGCGCCCGAAGCCACATGGGTGACCCATTCCGATGATCCTGGCGCAGATTTTCCAGTTGCTGGCAAATCTCTGTTTGGGAGATTGTTTGGTTTTGAAGAAAATGCAATTGACGGTAAGCGCATACCCTATCCATTTGAAAGCCTGATCGATCATCTTCAAAACCTGGCAACCAATCGCACCAAACAAAATGTCATTGCAAAGGCGCTGATTCCTATTGGCAGGTCCTTGCAGCGAGCAGCGGCCGAGCCCGATTATTTCCGTTTTCCGCGGCAGCTTATTGTGATTAATGGCGAATCAAATTCAGCAAGCACTCATGCCGGATACGTTCTTAAGAATAGACTGTTTATTGCTTATCAGGAGAAAGCCAATCAACTCGAAGTGATTAGCTATAACAACGACATGGGTCGATTTGAGTTTCAGGTTGTTAATGATTATGGCCCAGGACTGACACCAAAAATAGAGTATGCCAGTCGATCCTTATGTATGAGCTGTCATCAAAACGGTGGGCCGATCTTTGCAACTACCCCCTGGGCCGAATCCAATTTCAATCCCAAAGTTGCCGGTGCAATCGCCAATGCCCAACCCGAGCGCTATGGTCGGATGTCCGATGCATTTAGCAATGATGTCCACGTCATCGATATAGCAACGGACTATGCTAACTACCTTTCTACTGCACAGTTACTTTGGCAAAGCGGTTGCGGAGAAGACTCGCCCACAACTCAGGCATCGCAGCATTGCCGGGCGGCGCTTTTTCGGGCATTACTTCAGTACAAACTGAGCGGTGAGCTGGACTTCGATGACAGCCAAACGTTTTACAATGAATTAATCGAAACCATTTCACTCAACTGGAAAAACCAATGGCCCAATGGTCTACTAATACCCAGCGCTGACATACCCGACCACAATCCGTTTGAATCCGATCAGGATGATCCAAAAACTGATCCTTTGTCTCCACGACCGCCCCAGGCTTACTGGGATAAACCTGATAGACGTTTCGTAAAAGGCCTGGTGGAACGCCTTTCTGGATTTCTGACACTGGCAGACATTCAACGACTGGATCAACGGCTCTTGACAATGGCGAAAACCGAATCCCTAAAACAACAGTCACTAAACTATAAATGCAAATTAAAGAAAAATGATCTGGTCGACGACGTAACTAAATTGAATATCGAATGTTCTGAGCAATCTCAAATCGGGGAATTATCTATTGAGCTTGAGCTAACCGTTAATCGAAACAAGATAACCCATTCTGTTATCCGGGATCTGGTTCTGCCCGACTATCCTTTGACCTGGCGTGCGGCATTTAGACAACCTAAATTCCACACTACGGGAAACAAAAACACGATTGCAACGGAATTGCAAAATTATCAAACTGAAACTTCGCTGCGATTTTCTACCGGCGCTCGGCTGCAGGACATCGAGATCACTTGGCAATCAGATTTAAGTGCAGATCAGGATTCAGTGGAGGATGCTAATGTAAGTTTAAATGTCATCGAAGATTTTGTGTTCCTGGATCAGGCATTGTTAAGAATGTTGGAAGATTCTATGGCGGGAGACTCTGACGCATTTTCCTACAATCCTGTTCAAAGAAAAATCCTGATCAGCGAACTTCGCCGCAATTTGGGCATGGAAAAACTGATTTGGCAATGATGATCAATAGAACGGTAATCGCCGCTCCTGCGCGTGACCGCCATAGCCTGCCCCTGATACCCAGTCAAGCTGGGCACAAGCTCTGATCAGGGGGGAGTGGACCCGCATGCTATCCTACTCCGTCATTCCGGAAGGTCGGAGACCTATCCGGAATCCATCTACGGGATTGTATGAGATCAGGTTTTGCTGGGAATGCAGCCCCATGTATGGATCCCGGATACCCTTTCAGGGTTCCGGGATGACGTCTGTTTTTTAAAGTCCGGGGACAGAGTTCTACAACCTTGGAATTATCAAATAGCGCGTTTAAAGCTCAATCTTGCCAAGAGAATTGTCCATTGCAGATATGATTTCATCGATATCGTCTTTGGTGCAAATTAATGCCGGACTCAGACAAAGGGTGTTATTGTGTTCAGCAAAACTGCGATTGGTACGACCAATCATCACACCCTGCTGCAGACAATCGCCAACAACCCCTGCAGTAACCGCTTCATCAACAGGTTCCCGGGTTTTACGATCCTTGACCATCTCGGCGCCAACAAATAAACCTTTTCCGCGTACATCACCAATGACTGGATACTTATCCTTGAGCTCATGTAATTTATCCATGAGATAGTCGCCCATCTTGTTAACGTTATCGAGCAGATTTTCCTGTTCGATAATGCGCATGTTTTCGAGGGCTGCGGCAGGACCACCAGCACAGCCACCAAAAGTTGAGATATCACGGAAGTACTGTAGTTTTTCGCTGGGCTCTGCGAGAAATTCATTGAACAGATCTTCGGTGGTTACGGTACAGGATATTGCCGCATAACCACTGGCAACCCCTTTGGCCATGGTGACAATATCAGGCTTGACACCATAGTGTTGGTAGCCAAACCATTTGCCGGTTCGACCCATGCCGCACACAACTTCGTCAATATGAATTAACACACCGTATTTGGTGCAAATCTCCTGAACAGTTTCAAAATACCCTTCGGGAGGTGTGATTACCCCACCGCCTGCCGTAATGGGTTCCAGAATTACCGAACCCACAGTATCCGGACCCTGTTCAAGAATGACCCGCTCCAGTTCCTTTGCCGCTTGTACACCGTAATCCGGATCATCGCCATTTTCGGCCCGATAAGCCATGCAATGGGGAATTTCCACAAATCCAGGTGTAAATGGACCGTACTGATCTTTGCGTTGAATCTGACCCGTAGCACTTAATGCGGTGATGGTGGTGCCGTGATAATCGCGATCCCGATAGATAATTTTATGTTTCTTGCCATCATTTTTCATAGCCGCCAGCTGACGAACCAGCTTAAAACCTTTCTCGTTGGCTTCCGATCCGGAATTTGAATAGTAAACCCGGCTCAGTCCAGGCATTTTATCAATCAGTTTTTCTGCAAATTGCGCGCCAGGAATATTGCCTGCCGAATTTGCGAAGTAATTCATTTTCAATAATTGATCATAAACCGCCTTGGCGATGCTTTCGCGACCATAGCCAACGTTAACCGTCCATACGCCACCAGATACGGCATCGAGAAATTCTTTACCATTGATATCCGTCAGTCTTAGTCCCTTGCCTTCCACAATAACCATTGGATCCGTAGTTTGCATGGGTTTATGCTGAACGATATGATGCCAAACATGGGATCGATCACTGCTGACTACATCGGTACTTTCAACTTCGCTTAATGCTCTATTCATAATTTTTCACCGCAACAATTGGATAAATTTTTCATAATATAACAGCTTAAGTTGGACAATACTCCGCCCTTTCGATGGAACAATAGAGCCAGATAGCATCGATTTACTAGGCCACGTTCGGTTCGCGGGATTTCATCAAAATTTCTTTAAGGCCGGGGACATCCCGAGTACAATCCGCCCATGGATGTTTCGCATATTTTTGACCCGTTAAATGACGCCCAAAGGGACGCAGTGGCCGCACCGCCGGGGCCGCTTTTGGTGCTGGCGGGCGCTGGTAGCGGGAAAACCCGGGTTCTGACCCATCGAATCGCTTATCTGATCCAGGCGCACAATATATCCCCACTTTCCATCCTCGCGGTGACGTTCACCAACAAAGCGTCCAGGGAAATGCGCGGTCGAATCGAAGAATTAATGCAAATCCCGTTTGCTGGCATGTGGATGGGTACGTTTCACGGCATTTGTCACCGCCTGCTGAGGATGCATTATGAGGAGGCCGGCCTGCCCGAAAGTTTTGAAATACTGGACAGCGACGATCAGTACCGCTTAATTCGTCGGGTTTTGCGGGAGCTGGATCTGGACGAAGCCTATTGGCCACCGCGACAAATGCAATGGATGATTAATAATCATAAAGAAGAAGCACGTCGTCCAGAACAATTACCTTCGGGTAATGACAGTCAACAACAAACCCTGTACCGGGTCTATGTCACCTATGAAGAATTTTGTCGTCGATTTGGTCTGGTGGATTTTGCCGAAATTTTACTTCGAACCCTGGAATTATTTCGTAACAATCAAACCTGTCGCGAAACTTATCAAAATCGATTCCAGCATGTGCTGGTGGATGAGTTTCAGGATACCAATACAATCCAGTATCAATGGATCAAAATGTTATCCGCAAAACATAAAAACCTGTTTGCCGTAGGGGATGATGATCAGTCGATATATGGCTGGCGTGGTGCCCGAGTTGAAAATGTTTTGAGCTTTGAAAAAGATTTTGAAAATGCCACAGTCTTTCGTCTGGAGCAAAACTACAGATCTACCGGTAATATCCTCAATGCCGCCAATGCGGTAATTGAAAATAATTCCGGGAGACTTGGAAAAGAGCTTTGGACAGACGAATCCGAAGGATCACCGATCCGTCTGTATGCCGCCAACAATGAAATCGACGAAGCACGTTTTGTAGTTGAACAAATACAAATGTGGGTCGACAATGGAAGTCGCCGAGATGAGACGGCTATTCTTTATCGATCCAACGCCCAGTCCCGAGTGTTCGAAGAACAGCTCTTGTCCGTTGGCATGCCATACCGTGTTTATGGTGGATTACGATTCTTCGAACGCGCGGAAATCAAAGACGCCCTGGCCTATTTGCGATTGATTTCGAATCGTGATTCAGATCCCGCGTTTGACCGTATTGTTAATTTACCTACCCGGGGAATTGGTAATAAAACCCTGGAGCTGATCCGCGAAAGAACCCGTTTGAAACAAATTTCCATGTGGCATGCGTCCACTGAGGTTATCGCTGAGCGTGGATTGCCGCCCAGGGCCTTGTCTGCACTAAGTCATTTCCAGGACTTAATCAATCAACTGGCTGCCGATACCGCTGAACTGGAATTGGCTGATACAACGGATCACGTTCTCAAGCGCAGCGGATTACTGGATCACTACAAAAAAGATAAAGGCGAACGCGCCCAGGGAAAGGTTGAAAACCTCGAAGAACTGGTTAACGCGGCACGAAACTTCGCCCCGGACGAAGACGAGGAAATGGATGAGCTATCTTTATTCCTCGCCCATGCAGCATTAGAGGCGGGAGAGGGACAAGCTGAAGAATGGGAAGACTGCGTACAATTAATGAGCTTACATTCAGCCAAAGGCCTGGAATTTCCGTTGGTGTTTTTATGTGGCATGGAAGAAGGCCTGTTTCCCCATCAACGATCGCTGGAAGAAGACGGCCGGTTAGAAGAAGAAAGAAGATTATGTTATGTGGGCATGACCCGAGCGATGCAACAACTTTATATTTGTTATGCGGAAATTCGTCGATTGTATGGTCGGGAAAACTACACCCAGGCATCACGCTTCTTAACTGAAATACCACAACAGTTTATCGAAGAGATTCGATCTGCAAAACTGAGTCGACCCGTCTACAGCATGGCCACGGCCAGCGCATCGGAACAGTCTGGCATGAATGGGCTAAAACCCGGACGTCAGGTGCGACACAAAAAATTTGGCGAAGGAATGATCGTTAACCTCGAAGGCCAGGGCGCTCACGCCCGGGTTCAGGTCAACTTTATAGACGTCGGTCCGAAATGGCTTATCTGCGCTTACGCAAATCTCGAACCGGTTTAAGCAAAATTTTTACTTATCAGTTTTGGGGAACCGCTCTACCCAGCAATTGTTCCAGTACGTCTAGTGTCATGGAATGATCAAATCGCTTTACGACTCGCGATGGTTTTTTCTCCTGACCATGGGATTCGGTATTAAATTCAGGAGATTCTATGGTTGCCATCCAGTGAAAACAGGGGTTGTCAATTTGATAAGGTCGTAGTGGCGCTGTTATCAGTTCAGGGTGGTCGTAAAGCATTTCATCCGTTATTGGAATGAAGACTTTCTGACTTGTGTCTGTTGACTGTTTCATTGTAACCTTCTCCCAGGCAGTGTCACTATTTACGTCGTAAATTACCGGTTTTAATACCGCAAAATTTGGTATTAATTAAGTCATGATTACACCTTGTTGGTATGGCATCAAACAGCACAATTAGTGGTAAAGTTATGGTAGAAATCAGTCCAAAACCACAAAATTTTACTTGATAATTCAATCCGTTATACTGCTCACCTTATAAATACATTGAGATATAAATATGTCTAGAATCATCGCAATTGTTGAAGACGATGCGGATCAGCGGGAAAATTTTTCAGACGCACTGCAAAAACAGGGTTACACCATCCAAACCTATGCAAATAAGGATGAAGCGCTAAACGGATTCCAGAAAAAATTACCCGACCTGGCTATTTTAGACATCATGCTCGAGAACGAAATTGATGGTGGATTCGATTTATGTCGGGAATTGCGTCATAAAAGCCCCAAAATGCCGATAATTTTTCTTACCGCTAGAGACAGCGATATCGATAGAGTATCAGGATTGAGGCTCGATGCATGGGACTACATCACCAAGCCGGTTAACTTACAATTTCTGGCTGTTCGGGTTTCGTCTCTATTCAGGATTGCATCATCAGTACACAGCGAATCCAAGAACCCGTCTGCCATGGTGCTGGGTGATCTGGAAGTCGATCAAAACACCATGTCCATAAGTTGGCGAGGCCATGTCTTAAGTTTGACGCTTACTGAATTCTGGTTGATCGAAGCATTGGCGCGCAATCCGGGACATGTAAAATCCTATGAAACCCTAATGCAGACGACGCGACAAAGCTATGTGGAAAAAAATACTATCAATGGATACGTGCGACGAATACGCAAAAAATTCAAAGAGGTCGATGATTCTTTTTCCATGATTCAAACTGTTTTTGGTGTGGGATATCGCTGGCAACCGGAATAATAGCTTAGTTGACATTCGATAAGTTCGAATAAAATGCTAACAACCCTTCGCACCCTTAGTATCCGCGCCAAGCTGTTATGGATCGTATTATCCTTGCTGATCATTCCCTGGCTGGGCTATTACTATGTGCTGGAAATGAAACGGTTCCTGGTTCAGGGGCAAATGAATGCACTATTATTAACCGCCAACGGCGTGGCCACGGTTCTTAATGATCGATCAGAGTTATTTAATCCGGAAACCGGTGTGCCCGAGGTATTGGGTGATGATAATGATTTATTCGCCCACGAACTGGATAGCCTGATACAGCTCGATGGAGACACTGCTGACTGGAATTCGGTAATACAACATGCAAATTACTATACCGGAGACGATTTATATATTTGCACCGCTGACTACAACCCGGATTCTTATTCTCTAAAGAGCATCATCGGCTACTACGAGCAATATTTTTATGCCTTGTTTGAGATAGATGATGACAAACTGATTTACAGAGATCTGGAACGGCGATCCCTGGATACCAGTGACCAGATCAGAATGCTGGTCCAACCGCCCAGTGGAGAACTGCAACATTACATCCTTGTCGCCGCAGAACCTGGTCGTATGAGTATATTTCTCGTAGATGAACAATGGAAACTACCCCTGGAAGGTGACGATGTAACGGACTTTACTGCGGAGCTGGCAGAAACAGACTGGGGATACATCATTGAACTGAGAATTCCCAGAGATGTTATTGGTTATCGTTCAAAACTTGGATTTTTTGCCGTGGATGTAGATGACGAAGAAACCAAGGAAGTCGATTCTATTCTTTCTACATCTCCACAAATTTCTGGCGAGGAGCCTGGGCAAATACTGATTACGTCTCCAGAGTTAACAAAAATTTTAAACGGTCTTGACCGGCCCCAATCCAGAATCTGGATTTTGGATAAGTTGCAGCGAGTCCGTGCCGTTGTGGGCGGGTTGTCGAACCCTCCTCCCAAGGAAGAGCTGAGTGACGAAAGCGATACCTGGATAGCTAAGCAAATCAGGAGATTACAAAACTATGTGGATTCCTTTTTGCGAAGACCGTCAACTCAGTTTACCGACGTTTCTCCGGAAGTGACCCACCGGCCCGACAAAATATTTACCACTATTCTAAAGGGCACACCCCGGGTTGAAGAGAGGCCATCGGTAAATCAAAAAGCGCAAATTGTTGTCGCAGGTTATCCCATAAAATCCGGTGAAGAAATTCTTGGCGCGGTCATCGTCGAACAAAGCAGCCATGCCATTCTGGCATTGCAGTATCAGTTGTTGCGGAGCATGACTCTGGTAACAACGCTGGTATTCTTTTTTATGTTGATAACCCTGTTTATTTTTGCATGGCGTCTGACGGTGCGAGTAAGGCGACTGTACAATACAACGGAACAAGCGATTACCTCCGAAGGTCGGGTATTGGAGGAGCGAATTCCGAGTCGAATCTACCCGTCAGATGAGCTCGGCAATCTCGGTCGCAGCATTACCAACATGTTGACACGCTTATCCGGTTACACCCGATATCTGGAAGGTATGCCGGATACTCTGGCCCATGAACTAAATAATCCTTTAAATGTGGTCAGTTCATCCCTTGAAATCCTCGAGACGGAAATACCCGAAATCGACCAGAACAAGCATATGCAGCGCGCCAGGAACGGCGTTAATCGATTAAAAATAATTCTGACAAATTTAACCGAGGCCGCTAATCTTGAAGAGGCTTTGCGCGGTGAGATAAAAGAAACCGTCAACTTACCTGGTCTGGTTTCAGAATTTGTTGATGGTTATCGAAGCAGTCATCCGGATCAGGAATTTTTGCTGCAAATACGGTCTCAAAATTTAAAGATTGAATGTAGCCCCGATCATCTGGCGCAGATGCTGGACAAACTCATTGACAATGCGTTGCAATTCAGCCTGCCGAATCATCCAATAATTGTCAGAATTTCTAGAAAAGACGAAACTGCAGAAATTTCTGTGCTTAATGAAGGCCCCAAGCTGTCGGCGAAAATTAGCGATCGGTTATTTGATCCCATGGTTTCCCACGGCAAACCTAATGCTAAATATTCCCACCTCGGACTGGGATTATTTGTTGTCAGGTTAATCGCGGAATACCATCAGGGGCAGGCATCGGCCAAAAATCGATCCGACAAGCACGGTGTGATGGTAACGGTCTCTATTCCACTTAAGCTTTCGAACTAAAATCCGCTAACCCGTTTATCACTCATAACTGCAGAACCAGGACCGAATCAGCGTATTTTCCTCTTCGGAAATCATCCAGCTGTCACCTTTCAATAGTTTGATTTGGGGTTCATCGATATCAAAATCGGCACTTCGATACTTTTTCTTTCCCCATTTAGCACCAATTTCACTGCCAGACTCGCAGTCTTGTTCAGCATAGATTGTGCAATAGGCATAACCCGCTTGAGCAAATCTAAATGCTTCTTTTTGTTTTTTTGAACTATGACAACCCTCAATTTCAGTGTCCTTCGCCCAGCGCTGTTTAAGGGCCTGGCCTTTTTTGTTTAATTTATAAATCCGGACGTTACCATGGTCATGGGACAGTGCATTTATCGGCAGCCCAAATCCGATTAAGGATACGACAACCAGCCAAAATACCAGAAAACGGTGTTCTAAAAATTTTACCAAGTACCGAGCTTCCACTGCCTCACATTTTGTACATCGCCTAATTCAGTCTCATCTGAAGCCCAAATAGAATCGTTATTCTGAACTTGGTAAATCTCAGTCAAACCTTTTTCATGCCTTACCGTTAGCCGGTCCAGTCTGTTTCCAATTCGCAATTCTTCGATTTCCAGATTACCGTTTTTTGTATAAGTTAAATCGTCCGGGATAAGTAGACCCCCATCTGAAGCTTTTTCCTGTGAATGAGCGAAAGACCCCATTAGGGCTAGAGTAATGACGCCTGCAACCCCTATTTTAATCATATTCATATTTGCAGCCTCGTTGAATGTCTGAATTTGTTGTCAGCCTGAATTATCAGGGACACGCATATGACAACTCGATTATCATTATAGTTTCAACAACCAGGATAATACTATCACGAACCAATGGAACCTATGATGGTTGTTCGGAATTTGTAACACAATCTTAATGTGCTTATGGCAATACAACACAAATGAATAATGACATAATAAGGCGATAACTCTTGCCAATATAATGAATTCCAATGTCTCCTGATAAAGAAATTATCCTCGTAGATGGTGCGTCGTTTTTGTTTCGTGCCTATCATGCCATGGGTCGTGATCCGTTAACCACATCTGATGGGCGGACGGTACAGGCAATATTTGGTGTGGTAAATATGATGCGAAGCCTGTTAAAAGAATGCCAACCTACGCACATTGCTTTCATTATGGATGCCAAAGGCAAAACCTTCAGACATGACCTATATAAGGAATACAAGGCCAATCGCCCGCCCATGCCAGATGATTTGCGCGAGCAATTGCAATATGTGCTCAAGATTATTCCGGCAATGGGTTTGCCTTTAATATCGATTTCCGGGGTTGAAGCCGATGATGTCATCGGAACCCTTTCCATCCAGGCAACTGCCAGCGGTTTTCGCACCATGATCGTAAGCAGTGACAAAGATTTAACCCAGCTGGTCAATGACAAAGTTGAGATGGTGGATACCATGAAGAACGTGCGCCTGGATCCTCTAGGCGTAAAGGAAAAATTTGGTGTTCTACCTGAGCGCATTATCGAGTATCTGGCATTAATCGGTGATTCTTCTGACAACATCCCGGGCGTTCCAAAAGTCGGACCAAAAACTGCGGTTAAGTGGTTTGACGAATATGGCACTTTGGATGACATTGTAAAAAATGCTGACAACATTACGGGCAAGGTCGGCGAATACCTTCGCGATAATCTAGACCAGCTCGCCCTTTCAAAACAACTCACAACGATCAAATGTGATGTTGAATTGGATCAGTCACCGGAAGAGCTGACAATGGGAACGCCCGATTATGATTTGCTGCGGGATTTTTATACCGACCTGGAATTTCGATCCTGGCTGAAAGAAATCGATAAAGCTCAGGGTGGCGCTGATGAAGATTCCGATCAGTCCATCGAAGAGGACAATGTGGTGTCGGATGAAAGCAAATATGAAACTATACTGGATGTAAAAGCCCTTGATAAATGGATACAAAAACTAAAAAAATCCAAAATCTTGGCCATTGACACAGAAACAACTTCCCTGGATGCCCACCAGGCTGATCTTGTTGGAATGTCATTTTCGGTTAAAGCCGGCGAGGCGGCGTATTTACCCCTTGGCCACAGTTATGCCGGAGTGCCTCCGCAGTTGCCGTTAAAACCGACCCTGGAAAAACTTCGATCATTACTCGAAGATCCCAAGCAGGCAAAGACCGGGCAAAATTTAAAATATGATATCGAAGTATTGCAGAACTATGACATTCATCTCCAGGGGGTTACTCATGACACTATGTTGATCTCTTACGTGCTGGATGCAGGGAATGCCCGCCATGATATGGATTCATTGGCAAGGAAACATCTTGGCAAGGAAACAATCAAATTTTCCGAGGTTGCCGGTAAGGGTAAAAATCAGCTGACCTTCGATCAGGTTGCCCTTGAGATCGCCACCCCATATGCCGCCGAAGATGCTGACATAACCTTGCAACTTCATCATGCCCTGTTGCCCGAATTAAAAAACACAAGACGTTATTGAAATTGTTCAATGAAATTGAAATGCCGGTAATGAAGGCATTGGTACGCACAGAAACCAATGGGGTAAAAATCGATGGTGATCAGTTGCGAATTCAGAGTGCAGATATCGAAAAGCAGCTCACTAAACTGGAGAAGAAAGCATATTCCGCTGCCGGAGAGCCGTTTAATATCGCTTCGCCTAAACAAATTCAGGAAATTCTGTATGAAAAACAGGGCATTCCGGTATTACGAAAAACCCCCAAGGGGCAACCATCAACGGCTGAGAATGTGTTGCAGGAATTAGCGCTCGAGTATGTACTGCCTCAACTGATACTGGATCACAGAGGGCTGGCAAAGCTGAAAAGCACTTATACCGACAAGCTGCCGGAAATGATCAACCCGAAAACTGGTCGAGTCCATACTTCTTATCATCAGGCGGTTGCATCTACCGGTCGGCTGTCATCAGCTGATCCGAATCTACAAAATATCCCTATCCGATCCGAAAACGGTCGAAAAATTCGTGAAGCCTTTGTTCCGGAAAAAGGTAATGTACTCATTGCCGCCGACTATTCCCAGATCGAATTGCGGATCATGGCTCATTTGTCAAAAGATGCCGGCCTGGTTAACGCGTTTAAAAATGGCCTGGATGTTCACAGCGCCACAGCTGCAGAAGTATTTGGCACAGAACCAGAAAAAGTTGATTCCGAACAACGTCGGCGCGCAAAAGCGATTAATTTTGGATTGATTTATGGCATGTCAGCATTCGGTCTGGCACGCCAGCTCAAAATCGAACAAAAAGAAGCGCGAAGTTATATTGAAATTTATTTTGATCGTTATCCCGGGGTTAAAGAATATATGGAAACAACAAAAGAAAGCGCAAGGGAATCAGGCTATGTTGAAACCCTGTTTGGTCGACGGCTGAATTTGCCCGACATCAACGCCAAAAATGCGGCGGTTCGGCAATACGCAGAACGCACCGCAATTAATGCGCCCATGCAAGGCACTGCTGCAGATTTGATTAAACTGGCCATGATTGCCATTGATCAATGGATTATGGACAATCAGTCAAGCAGTAAGATCATTATGCAGGTACACGATGAGCTGGTATTTGAAGTTGAAAAATCCAACCTTGATCAGATGTCGAAAATCGCCTCGGATTTGATGTGTCGTGTAGCCTCACTGGACGTCCCCCTTGTGGTGGATATTGGCCATGGCAAAAACTGGAAAGAAGCGCATTAATTCTGGTTCGGCCCAATGCGTGAAAATATTGAATCGATATTAGGATCAAAAGGGATTGTTTATTTTAATCTGCCTGTCTCAGCAAGATTGTTGCTGGTTACGGATGGGACGGTTACCGAATTACTCGAAGCTCTGGTACGAGAGCCCATAAAACTGGGGCTCAAAAAGCAAACAACCGACGAACTGTGCAAACACCCTGACTTCGAAGTAGCAGCGGATAACCAACCCTGTTTACATCGTTGCATCACCCTTCGAGGAAAGACAACGTCAGTGGACTGGTTATACGCAGAATCGATAATTCTCCATGGATTATTGAGTCCCAAAGCTCAATCCATGCTTATCGACGATGAAATCCCAATCGGAACCATACTTAATTGCGAAAATACGGATAACCATCGCAAAATTGTGGATTGCGGGATGAAATCCAACAAAATCGCGGCAAATCATCTGGGCATAGAGTCGAATTATCCATTTGTCTATCGAATTTATCAGATCATCGTCGGCGAGGACCCACTTATGCAGATCACCGAATGGTTCCCCATAGACCGTATTAATGATGTAATTTCGTCAAAAACAACCTGAACAATTGCACTTTATAGATGTATCGGGCAATATATCACCGTGAGATAAATCAATTGCGCCACAAAAAGCGATTAGAAAAATGTCTGAATCAGCGACTCAACATTTTGAAAATAACAATCGAGGATTTGCACAACAACGCGTAGAGCGTATGCTGGCAGAGTCCGGCGTTTCCATTGATGGCCCGAACCCCTGGGATATACAAGTTTCCGATCCCTCCTTTTTTTTCCGAGTCATGATTAATGGATCACTGGGTCTCGGTGAATCTTACATGGACGGTTGGTGGGATGCCAAAAACATTGATCAAACCATCAACCTCATTCTTCGAAGTCCGGTTGCCCATAATCATAAATTTTTAAGTCATTTTGCAATCTGGGCGCAATCTAAATTTTTTAATTTACAACGCCACTCCCGAGCATTTCAGGTTGGAAAACAACACTATGACATCGGCAACGATCTTTATGTCGCCATGCTCGATCAACGCATGGTATACACCTGCGGTTACTGGGCAAATGCAGATAATCTCGATGATGCCCAGGAACAAAAACTGGATCTGGTATGCCGAAAACTGGACCTTAAAGCAGGCATGGAGATATTGGACATCGGATGCGGTTGGGGAAGTTTTGCAAAATTCGCCGCAGAAAATTATGGCACAAAGGTTGTTGGTGTAACAGTATCAAAAGAGCAGGTTAAACTTGCCCAGGAGCGTTGCAAGGGCTTGCCAGTGGAAATTCGACTTCAGGATTATCGGGATGTTGACGGCAAATTTGACGCCATTGTATCTTTAGGCATGTTTGAGCATGTGGGTCATAAAAACTATCGAACTTATATGGAAACCGCAAAACGCTGTTTGAAGAAAAATGCACGATTCTTATTACACACCATTGGGAAAAATCACTCCCGGCCTGGCGTAGATCCATGGACCGCAAAATACATATTCCCAAATGGTGAAATACCATCACTAAAACAAATTTCATCAGCCCTGGAATCTTTGATGGTCATTGAGGATGTGCACAATTTTGGATCGGACTACGATAAGACCTTGATGGCCTGGTTTAAAAATTTCGATCAAGCCTGGCCAGAATTAAAACCAAACTATTCTGATCGTTTTTATCGCATGTGGAAATATTATTTACATGTTTGCGCTGGTGCATTTCGCGCCCGAGATTTGCAGTTATGGCAATTTGTAATTTCAAATGGGGCGCCCAACCAACCCTATCGAAGACCTGAATAGATAATCTCCACTAAATAAAAAACCCCGCCCAGATCAATGTCATGGCACGGGGTTTGTTGTTTTATTGCCTGGCAATTTGCGTCAGGACGGCGTTATGTCGCGAAGCACATGGACGTGCGAGAGTGACGTCCAGATCCTTCCTCGCTGCGCTCGTTCAGGACGACACATAATGTCGCTTTGTGCGTGTCCGCTGGATACGCATCCCTGCGGACTCGCTTCGCTCGCGAAAAATCGCTCCCAGCGATTTTTTCACATTCCATGTTCAAGTTAGTGACATATCCAACCGGTTAAACAAAAAACCCCGCACGGTGGCGGGGTTTGTTATTTAATTGCCTGGCTTTTTTCGCCAGGACGGCGTTATGTCGCGGAGCACATGGATGTGCGAGAGCGACGTCCTACTTTGCGCGTATCATCCTTGATACGCGTCCTGCGGACTCGCTTCGCTCGCGAAAAATCGCTCCCAGCGATTTTTTCACATTCCATGTTCAAGTTAGTGACATATCCAACCGGTTAAATAAAAAACCCCGCACGGTGGCGGGGTTTGTTATTTAATTGCCTGGCAATGTCCTACTTTCACATGGGGAGACCCCATACTATCATCGGCGCTAAGCGTTTTCACTTCTGAGTTCGAGATGGGATCAGGTGGTTCCCGCTTGCTATTGTCACCAGACAAACTGGTATGAAGCGCGTCGCGCTTAATACCAGTTTGTCCCCGGCTTGATCGGGGACCCAGATTAAGTTATCTCAATCCAGCGGTATCGCGACACAATCTTCAAAATTGGTCAAAACAGTTTTACTGATTTGACAAGTTTGCCCCGGACCCCGATCCGGGGCCCAGAATAGACAAGCTATGTTTGTCAAATTACAGTAATCACTGTTTTATATAAAATCGTATTCTAGAGAATTCTCTAAAATACAAATCAGGGTAGTCATTGGCGCATTTTCATCTAAATTGCTTGGTGCAAATAATCCTTCGAGGTCAGGCCTCTTGGGTGTTATATGATCAAGCCTCACGGGCAATTAGTACTGGTTAGCTTCATGCATTACTGCACTTCCACACCCAGCCTATCAACGTTGTAGTCTTCAACGACCCTTTAGGGGACTCGAAGTCCCAGGGAGACCTAATCTTGAGGGGGGCTTCCCGCTTAGATGCTTTCAGCGGTTATCCCTTCCGTACATAGCTACCCAGCAATACCATTGGCATGATAACTGGAACACCAGGGGTACGTCCACTTCGGTCCTCTCGTACTAGAAGCAGCTCCTCTCAAGTCTCCGGCGCCCACGGCAGATAGGGACCAAACTGTCTCACGACGTTCTAAACCCAGCTCGCGTACCACTTTAAATGGCGAACAGCCATACCCTTGGGACCGGCTACAGCCCCAGGATGTGATGAGCCGACATCGAGGTGCCAAACACCGCCGTCGATGTGAACTCTTGGGCGGTATCAGCCTGTTATCCCCGGAGTACCTTTTATCCGTTGAGCGATGGCCCTTCCATACAGAACCACCGGATCACTAAGACCAACTTTCGTTCCTGCTCGACGTGTCTGTCTCGCAGTCAAGCACTCTTATGCCTTTACACTAACCGTACGATTTCCGACCGTACTTAGAGTACCTTCGCGCTCCTCCGTTACTCTTTGGGAGGAGACCGCCCCAGTCAAACTACCCACCATACACGGTCCCGGATCCAGATTATGGACCTCGGTTAGGGCCTCGAACAAGCAAGGGTGGTATCTCAAGGGTGGCTCCACAGAGACTGGCGTCTCCGCTTCAAAGCCTTCCACCTATCCTGCACATACTTATTCAAAGTCCAGTGTAAAGCTGTAGTAAAGGTTCACGGGGTCTTTCCGTCTAGCCGCGGGTATACTGCATCTTCACAGCAAGTTCAATTTCGCTGAGTCCCTGGTGGAGACAGTGTGGCCATCGTTACGCCATTCGTGCAGGTCGGAACTTACCCGACAAGGAATTTCGCTCGATCACTCCTAACTATTTCTAGAAAGGTCGGACTTTATCTTAAGTATTTACCCTTTTTTATTTTGAAGAGATTTTCTGTTCATTTGATTGGCGATGCCCCGAATTTCTTCCAGACCCGCTTCAGTCAAATGAGCTTCTTTCTGCATCATTAAAAGCACCTTGCGGAACTTTTTAAACTCAACGCCTTTCGACGTTTTCATTTGATGCTTCATAAAAAATGGTGAAATTATATCCAGTAGATGTCCAACATCTCTGACTCGATAGGCCATCCTGGTTGATGTCTTATCCTTTCTATTTACCCTTACAACCCCGCATCCAAAAAACGTTTTCAAAGCATGTAATACTTTGACGTCTTTCTCATGCTGGACTACGGTAAATTCAGGTAACACCTGATAACCTAAAGTCATTGTGTCGTTTTTGTTAATGCTGATGTGAAAACAACCTTCTCCATCAACAAAACCGACGATCCACTGTGCTTCTAATCTCATATCATACTCCCGAACATAAAGTCTCTGAGGATTTCTGACAGGCTTCTGCCAGATCTTTCCTGCGGATTGTCCCCATGTCTGTCAGATTTTTACTGTCTAATTTCATGTTTGATTATCAACCCAAAGAAACCTATTCTTTTTCGTGATTCTCAGAAATTAAACGAGTACTGATCAGTTTTGGAGGAGTTTCCCGCATATGGTTCAGTTTTACTAAGGCTAGCGTTACGTAACCTTAGGACCGTTATAGTTACGGCCGCCGTTCACCGGGGCTTCGATCAAGAGCTTCGCACAAGTGCTAACCCCATCAATTAACCTTCCGGCACCGGGCAGGCGTCACACCCTATACGTCCACTTGCGTGTTTGCAGAGTGCTATGTTTTTAGTAAACAGTCGCAGCCACCTCTTTATTGCAACCTCTCTCGGCTCAGGTCGCAAGGACCTTCACCTAATAGAGGCACACCTTCTCCCGAAGTTACGGTGTCATTTTGCCGAGTTCCTTCACCAGAGTTCTCTCAAGCGCCTTAGGATTCTCACCCCACCCACCTGTGTCGGTTTGGGGTACGGTCAAATATAACCTGAAGCTTAGAGGTTTTTCTTGGAAGCATGGCATTAATTACTTCACTCTTTAAAAAGAGCTCGTCATCACGTCTTGATCTTAAAGGACCCGGATTTTCCTGAAGTCCAAATCTACACGCTTAAACCGGCATATCCAACAGCCGGCTAACCTAGCCTTCTCCGTCACCCCATCGCAGTTATATTCGGTTCAGGAATATTAACCTGATTCCCATCGACTACGCATTTCTGCCTCGCCTTAGGGGCCGACTCACCCTGCGCCGATGAACGTTGCGCAGGAAACCTTGGGTTTTCGGCGTGCGGGCTTTTCACCCGCATTATCGCTACTTATGTCAGCATTCTCACTTCTGATATCTCCAGTAAACCTTACAGTTCACCTTCACAGACTTACAGAACGCTCCCCTACCATGCTAGCACCCAATAAATTGAGTACTGCATCCGCAGTTTCGGTACACATCTTGAGCCCCGGTATATCTTCCGCGCGGACCGACTCGACCAGTGAGCTATTACGCTATCTTTAAAGGATGGCTGCTTCTAAGCCAACCTCCTGGCTGTCTGAGCCTTTCCACATCGTTTCCCACTGAGATGTGTTTAGGGACCTTAACTGGCGGTCTGGGCTGTTTCCCTCTCGACGACGAAACTTAGCTCCCGCCGTCTGTCTCCCGTGATTGCACTTCTTGGTATTCGGAGTTTGCTATGGGTTGGTACCGCGAGATGCGGCCCTAGCCATGACAGTGCTCTACCCCCAAGAGTGAGACACGAGGCACTACCTAAATAGTTTTCGGGGAGAACCAGCTATCTCCGGGCTTGTTTAGCCTTTCACTCCTAGCCACAGCTCATCCACTAATTTTTCAACATTAGTTGGTTCGGTCCTCCAGTCGGTTTTACCCGACCTTCAACCTGGCCATGGCTAGATCGCCCGGTTTCGGGTCTACACCTTGCAACTAAACGCCCTATTAAGACTCGATTTCTCTACGGCTCCCCCATAAGGTTAACCTTGCTACAAAATGTAAGTCGCTGACCCATTATACAAAAGGTACGCAGTCGTCCGTCCGAAGACAGACTTCCACTGCTTGTACACACACGGTTTCAGGTTCTATTTCACTCCCCTAACAGGGGTTCTTTTCGCCTTTCCCTCACGGTACTAGTTCACTATCGGTCGATAAGTAGTATTTAGCCTTGGAGGATGGTCCCCCCATGTTCAGACAGAGTTTCTCGTGCTCCGCCCTACTCGATTTCACTTTATAAGCCCTTTCGCATACAGGGCTATCACCTTCTATGGCCAGACTTTCCAGACTGTTTTACTAGAACTTATAAAGCTTAAGGGCTGATCCCCTTTCGCTCGCCGCTACTAAGGGAATATCGGTTGATTTCTTTTCCTCCGGGTACTTAGATGTTTCAGTTCCCCGGGTTCGCTTCTTACACCTATGTATTCAGTGCAAGATACCCGCAAGCGGGTGGGTTTCCCCATTCGGAAATCCCTGGGTCAAAGCTAGTTTGTCAGCTTACCAGGGCTTATCGCAGACTACCACGTCCTTCATCGCCTCTTATCGCCTAGGCATCCACCGTGTGCGCTTTTGTGCTTGATCATATAACCCCAAAAAGCCTCTAGACTTGTCTTTTTGTCCGACTGCTGCGTTGTCCTTCCTCGCTCGCTCAATCACATACAAATGTATGCTCATTCGCTCGCTCGTCGGACACCTTGCATTCGAACAAAAATCCTGCGTCTAGACCTTCGATAAACGATGAATTGTCCATCTTGGTAACTTCTTGAAGTTACATTTAGCTTGAACTCTCGAAGAGTTATTGCAACATAAAAATGCAATTTAAATTTAAAAATTAAACTTAAAATATAATTAAATATTTTGGTACCCGCGCTTACGGAATTTGCCGTATTGAAAAAAGGGGTAAACCCCAGTTTTCGGTATCCACTCGATTTTGTAAAAACAATCAAACGAATACGTTTTCGTAATGTGATAACTTACATTACACAAATTCGCGCTTGCGCGCGCCTTTGACTACCCTAATTGTAAAAGATCCAGGTCCGACGAAAATCTTGTGTCGAACCGCAAGTAATGAATCAAATCGTTCTCATTTGAAAACTGTTTGATTCATTACCCTATAGAGTCATCCAAGCAGAAAAGTGGTGGAGCTAAGCGGGATCGAACCGCTGACCTCCTGCGTGCAAGGCAGGCGCTCTCCCAGCTGAGCTATAGCCCCGATACTTGTCTTTTTTGCCTTGTGCTGCGTTGCACTTCCTCGCTTACTCAGTCACGTACTGATGTACGTTTCTTCGTTCACTCGTCGCGCGCCTTGCTCAAGCCAAAAAATCCTGCGTATCGCTCCTCGTTTAACAGCTAAGCCAACGAAAACGCGAAATGGGAACCATTTGTTCAGATTCGAGGCGCTGGATGGCGATGCTTACTAAAGTAAGTGAGCAATTCAGCAACGAAGAAGCTGGACAAATGGTGGGTCTGGGAAGATTTGAACTTCCGACCTCACCCTTATCAGGGGTGCGCTCTA